>NZ_JBFAGK010000007.1:0-486019 GCF_040660135.1 Streptomyces sp. NPDC050997 | reverse complement strand
GACGCCACACCGAGCCGACGGTCTCGGGCGGCCGCACCGTCGTTGAGCCCGGGCCACCCCACCAAACCATCAGGCCCGGACGCCACACCGAGCCGACGGTCTCGGGCGGCCGCACCGTCGTTGAGCCCGGGCCACCCCACCAAACCATCAGGCCCGGACGCCACACCGAGCCGACGGTCTCGGGCGGCCGCACCGTCGTTGAGCCCGGGCCACCCCACCAAACCATCAGGCCCGGACGCCACACCGAGCCGTCGGCCCCCGGCGACCACGCCAGGGCCCGGGTGGCTATACCGAATTGTTCGTGGGCGGCGCCGGGCTGTTCGCCCGGCGGGGCTTCACTCCGTGGCGATGGCTCGCAGCACGTCCAGGCGGGCCGCGCGCCGGGCCGGGCGCAGGCCCGCGAGGGCGCCGGCCGTGAGGCCCACCAGCGCCACCACGCCGAGTCGCAGCGGCGGCATCGCGAAGGCGAAGGCGCTGTCGCTCGCACCGTCCGAGGCCTTCACCAGCACCCAGCCGAGGAAGGCGCCGAGGGCGAGTCCGCCGACCGTGCCGAAGGCGGCGACAAGGACCGACTCCCAGCGGACCATGGCCCGCAGTTGGGACCGGGTCTGGCCGACGGCCCGCAGGAGGCCCAGTTCACGGGTGCGCTCGTGGATCGCCAGCGTCAGGGTGTTGGCGATACCGAGGAGCGCGATGAGCACGGCGAGGGCGAGCAGCGCGTAGACGAGCGTGAGCATCATGTCGATGCCCCCGGCCGAGGACTGCGCGTACTCGTCGCGGGTCTGCACGTCGGGGTTGCCGTACCGGTCGGCGACCTTCTCCACCGCGGCCTTGCCCGCGTCGACGCTCACGCCGTCCTTGAAGTCGACGGCGACGACGGTGTCCGAGTCCTGGGTGCGGTGCGGGGCCCACGCGGCGCGGGTGATGACGTAGTCGCCGGCGAGTTCGGACCGGCCGTAGACGGCGCGGACGGTGAAGGTCTCCTTCTTGCCGTCCGTGAAGGTGAGGTCGGCCTTGTCGCCGGTCTTCAGGCCCTGCTTGTCGGCCTCGCTCCCGGTGAGGGCGATGCCGTCGGTGCCGAGGGCGTGCAGGGAGCCGTCAACCTTGCCGAGGTCGAAGGTGCGCTCCAGCGCGACCGGGTCGGTGACGGTCAACGCCCGCCCCTTGCCGTCGACTTCGGCGACCCCGCGGCCGAGTCCGACGGCCGTGTCCACCTCGGGCAACCGCTGGACCGCTCCGGCGAGCCGGGGGCTGAGACCGCTGCCGCCCGCGCCGAACGACGGGGTACTGACGGCGACGTCGCCGGCGAAGGACCGGGACACGGTCTGGTCCATGGTCGCCTTCAGTGAGGCGCCGAACACCGTGAACAGCGACACCACGGCCACGCCGATCATCAGCGCTCCGGCGGTGGCCGCCGTCCGCTTGGGGCTGCGGAGGGCGTTGCGCCGGGCGAGCCCGCCGGTGACGCCGCGCAGCTTGTCGAGGGGGCCGCCGAGGACGCGTACGGCCGTCGTGGAGGCGACCGGGCCGAGGACCACGAAGGAGGCCAGGGCCAGGACGGCTCCGGTTCCCGCCAGCCAGAGGGACGGCGAGATGAAGACGCCGGTGAGGGTCACCGCGAGCGCCAGGGCGGCCAGGGCCATGCCGGTGACAGCACGGGCGCGGGAGGCGCCGGAGGTGTCGACCGCGGTCTCGCGCAGGGCGGCCAGCGGCGCGGTGCGGCCGGCTCGTACGGCGGGCAGCAGGGCGGAGCCCAGGCAGACCACGATGCCGACCGCGAGCGGCAGCACCATCGACAGGGAGCTGATCACCAAGTCCCCCTCGGGGAAGGCGAATCCGATGGCCGGGAACAGCGCCTGCAGCCCGGCCGCGACACCGATGCCGCCCGCCAGACCCGCGGCCGACGCGATCACGGCCACGACGCTCGCCTCGACGAGGGTGAACGCGGTGACCTGACGTCGTGAGGCGCCGAGGGCACGCAACAGGGCGTTCTCCCGGGTGCGTTGGGCGACGACGATCGCGAAGGTGTTGTGGATGGAGAAGGTCGCGACCAGCAGGGCGACACCGGAGAACACGAGCAGGAGGGTGGTGAAGACAGACAGGAACTGGCTGGAGATCATGTCCGTGTTCTCCTCGGCCGACTCCTGACCCGTGATGGCCTCGACTCCCTTGGGCAGCACGGAGGTCAGCCGGTCGACGAGTGCCCGCTGGCTGACGCCGGGTCCGGCGCGCACCTGGATGCTCGCCGCCTCCCCGGGCCTGGCCGTGAGGTACCTCTCCGCGTCGGCCTGGGTCATGCCGGTGAAGGTCACCTGGGCCATGCCGTCCTCGCCGCCGAAGGTCGCGAGGCCGACGATCGTCACCTTGACGGGGTCGGGGGTACGCAGGGTCGTCGTGTCGCCGATCCTCAGGTCGCCCTTGTCCGCGGTGCCCCGGTTGACGACCACCTCGCCGGACCGCTCCGGGGCGCGGCCCTCGGCGAGCCGGTACGGGTTGAGCTCCGGGTCGGCGATCCAGTTGCCGGCGAGGGTGGGCGGGCCCTGACCGCCGATGGGCTTGCCGTTCGCTCCCACGAGTTGGCCGGCGCCCTGGATGTCGGGCGCGGCGGCCGCGACGCCCGGGACCTTTTCGACGGTGTCGACGAGGTCCGTGGCGACCGGCTGTCGTACGCCCTGGCTCTCGCCGGGTGCGGTGATGTCGTCGGCGCTGCGGACGACGGCGTCGGTACCGCTGGTCGCGTCGCCGAACATGGTGTCGAAGCCGGCGCGCAGCGTGTCGCCCATGACGAGCGTTCCGGCGAGGAAGGCCACGCCGAGGAACACCGCGAGGAACGTCCCGGCGAAGCGCCGCCTGTGGCTGCGCAGGGAGGACACGCTCAGACGTACGGAGGCGTTCATGAGGGCACCTCGAAGGCTTTCAGGCGGTCCAGGACCTTGTCGGCGGTCGGGGATTCCATGCGGTCGACCAGGCGTCCGTCGGCGAGGAAGACGACCTCGTCGGCGTGGGCGGCGGCGACCGGGTCATGGGTGACCATGACGACCGTGCGGGACGTCTGCCGCACGGCACGGCCGAGGAGGCCGAGGACCTCCTCGCCGGAGCGGGAGTCGAGGTTGCCGGTCGGTTCGTCGGCGAAGACCACGTCCGGCCGGCCGGCGAACGCCCGGGCCACGGCGACGCGTTGCTGCTGGCCGCCGGAGAGCTCGGAGGGCCGGTGGTGGAGCCGGTCGCGCAGGCCGACGACGTCGACGAGCGCGTCGATCCACTCCGGGTCGCCCCTGCCGCCCGCGAGGTCCAGGGGCAGGGTGATGTTCTCGGCGACGGTCAGCGTCGGCACCAGGTTGAACGCCTGGAACACGAAGCCGACGCGGTCGCGCCGCAGCAGGGTGAGACGGCGGTCGTCGAGGGTGCCCAGCTCGGTGTCGCCGATGTGGGCGACGCCCGAGGTGAGGGTGTCGAGGCCGGCCGCGCAGTGCATCAGGGTGGACTTGCCGGAGCCCGAGGGCCCCATGATCGCGGTGAAGCGGCCGGCCGGGAAGTCGACGCTCACCCCGTCCAGGGCCCTCACGCTGGTGTCGCCGCCGCCGTACACCTTCACGGCGTCGACGACCCGGGCGGCCGGCAGGGTGCCGGTCGTGATGGTCGTGGCGGTCATGCCGCACCGCCCTTGCCGCTACGGCCGAACTGCTCGTCCAGGACGGACAGCCTGCGCCAGTACTCGTCCTCGTCGATCTCGCCGGAGGCGAAGCGGCGGCCGAGCATCGCGATCGGGGAGTCGCCGGACGGACCGGAGGGGCCGGTGTCGGTCATCGCGCGCCACGGTCCGCGACGGCCGCGCCAGACGGTGCGGCGCAGGACGGTGACGACGCCGATCACGACGGCCGCCCAGATCAGCGGGAAGAACAGGATCCACGGGCCGGGTCCGCCGTCCCAGTTCGCCAGGGTCTGCATCTCGAGTCATCTCCTCGGTGAGGCTTTCGCTGATGTCTCGAGACTCCCGCCGCGGAGGGGGCCGGGTCGTCGTACGGCCAGCGGCAGTGCGCGTACCTCGCGGGGAGTACGCGTGGACGTATCCGCTGCTCCTCAGACTGTTCCTTGGGCTGTTCCGCGGGCTGCCGGCGGCCGTGACGGACGACGCCGTACGGGAGACCGGCCGGCCGGGGAGGAAAAGCCGAGGGAGACGTGTTCCGGGTGCTCCACATGTCGGCGCGGGGCGTGACCGGCCGCGGTACGCGGACGGTCCGCGCGACCGTCAGTGATCCCCGGCCGGGCGGGCCCCGCCGAGGTCCAGGTGCTCGATGTGCGCCAGGTTCTCCCGGTCGTCCGCGTCCTGGCCGGCTTCGGCGGCGAACCAGGCGTCGAGGATCTCCTTGAGGAGGGGCTCGGAGGTGATCCGGAGGCTGAGGGCGAGGACGTTGGCGTCGTTCCAGCGACGGGCTCCGCCGGCCGTGTAGGCGTCCGTGCACAGGGCCGCGCGTACGCCGGGCACCTTGTTCGCGGCGATCGAGGCACCGGTGCCGGTCCAGCAGCACACGACCGCCTGGTCGGCCGTGCCGGCGGCGACCTCGCGGGCCGCGGTCGCCGAGCAGACGGACCACCGGGGATCGTCACCGGGGTTCAGCGCGCCGTACGTGACCACGTCGTGGCCGCGGGTGCGCAGCTGCGTCACGAGGCTGCGCGCGACAGGTTCGTCCATGTCCGAGGAGACGGAGATCCGCATGCCCCGAGCCTACTCGGGGCGGCGCACGCCCTCAGTGCGCGGGTGAGCGGGTCCCGGCGGTTGTGCGTGCCCGTCCTGGCGAACGCCGACCTCAGGTGGTCCTGGACGGTGGGTTCGGTGACGTACCCGCGGCAGGCGACGGTGTGGCTGTCGGCTCCCTCGGCGAGCGAGAGTGCGCCGGCGCCGGCCGGATCGCCGCGGACCCGGATCCTTGGGACCGCCGAGGAGACCTGAGCGGGCGGTCAGGTCAGCGCGCCCAGCGGATCGTCCAGTACCGGCTGCCAGGCCAGCTCCGCCGCGCCGACCAGGCTGTTGTGGTCGAGGGTGCAGGCCAGGATGGGGACGCCGCCGCTCTGCCCCCACAGGCTGCGGTCGGCGACGACCGCCCGCAGTCGGTCCGGGTCGGCGTCGAGAAGGGTGCGGTGGAGGCCGCCGAGGATGATGCGGTCCGGGTTGAGGATGTTCACCAGTCCCGCGAGGCCGAGGCCGAGCCGGTCGATGAGCGCCTCGGCGGCGGTGCGGATGGACGGGTCGTCGTAGTGGTCGCGGATCAGGTCGTTGGCGTGCTGGAGCAGGGAGACCTCGGGTCCCGGGTCGCGCCCGGCGGCGGTGAAGAAGGCCAGCGGGTCGGCCTCGACGTCGAGGCAGCCGCGGCTGCCGCAGTGGCAGGGGCGGCCCTCGGGATGGACAGTGAGGTGGCCGACCTCCAGCGCCAGACCCGAACTCCCGGTGTGCAGACGCCCGTCGAGGACCAGCGCGCCGCCCACGCCGCGGTGCCCGGTGGCCACGCACAGCAGGTCCCGGGCGCCGCGGCCCGCGCCGTGCCGGTGTTCGGCGAGCGCGGCGAGGTTGACGTCGTTGCCCGCGAACGCCGGGCCGGTGATGCCGGCAGCGCGCACGCACTCCTCGAAGATCCGGCGCACGGGCGCGCCGACGGGCCAGGCCAGGTGCAGGGGGTTGAGTGCCAGGCCGTCCGGCTCGGCGACGGCGGACGGCACGGCGAGGCCGGCGCCGACGCAGCTGCGTCCGGTGGTGCGCAGCAGTTCGGCCCCGGCCTCGACGACGGTTCCGAGTACCTTCGCGGGATCGGCGTCCACGGTCTCGCAGCCGGGCGCGGTGGCGACGATACGGCCGCCGAGGCCGACCAGGGCCGCCCGGAACCCGTCGGCGTGCACCTGCGCGGCGAGGACCACGGGCCCGTCCTCGGCGACCGCGAGCCGGTGCGAGGGCCGCCCCTGCGAACCGGCCGCGGCGCCGGGCCTGGCGTCCACCCGGATCAGCCCGAGCGCCTCCAGTTCGGCGGCGACCGCACCGGCCGTGGCCCGGGTCACCCCGAGTTCGGCGGTGAGCACGGCGCGGGTCGGCGCGCGTCCGGTGTGCACCAGCTCCAGGGCGGGCCCGAGCGCACCGCGCCCCCGGTCCAACCGCGTCCTCGAGGTGGTTCCTTCCCCCGGCGTCCGGGGGTCCGCCTTCCCGCTCATGAGGGCGAGTCTCCCATGATCCGCAGGTGCGGGGGTTTACAGACCGCTGACCCGGAGCGTGATGTTCAGCCGTCCTGTCAGTCCCAACTCGGGCGGCGCGGTGTCCGCGTGCACCCGGGGCACTCCGTGATGGGCGAGCCGGGAGGGGCCGCCGAAGACGAACAGGTCGCCGCTGCGTAGTTCGACGTCGCTGTACGGGCGGGTGCGGGTCTCGGTGTTGCCGAAGCGGAAGACGCAGGTGTCGCCGAGGCTCAGGGACACCACCGGGGCGTGCGACTTCTCGTCGCTGTCGCGGTGCATGCCCATGCGGGCGTCCCCGTCGTAGAAGTTGATCAGCGCGATGTCGTACGCGGCGGTCGCGGCCTCCTCGCCGCCGAGCGTGTCGGTCACCGCGCGGCGGCCGAGCTCCCCCAGCCAGTCGGGGAACGGCTTCACCGGGGCGCCGTCGCCGTCGACGACGGTGCGGGAGTAGGCGTACGGATGCCAATGCCAGCCCAGGCAGACCTGGCGCGCGGTCATCGTGCCGCCGCCGGGGGTGCGGACCGTGCGCAGGCCGGCCGGTGGGCGGGCCCACTCCCGGCAGGCCGCCAGCAGCTTCCGCTGCCGGGCCGGGTCCAGCCAGTCCGGTACGTGCACCGCGCCGGGCGCGATCCGCGTACGGGATCTGGGGAACAGCTCCGTGTCCATGGTCTCCATCCTTCCCGACGAGCCCTGAGCTGCGGCTCGGCTAGCCTGGTCGCACGATGAACGACCGTATGAAGACGCCCTGGGGCGAGTTCGAGCTGTCCCGCTTCCCCGAGAACCCGCGTGACCGGCTGCGTGCCTGGGACGCCTCCGACGAGTACCTGCTCCAGCATCTCGCGGACGAGGGGGTCCCCCTGTCCGGCACGGTCGTGGTGGTCGGTGACCGCTGGGGCGCGCTGGTCACGGCACTCTCGGCGCACCGCCCGGTGCAGATCACCGACTCTTTCCTCACCCGGGAGGCGACCCGGGCCAACCTCGCCCGGGGCGGTGTCGATGAGGACTCGGTGGGGCTGCTGACCACTCGGGACACCCCGCCCTCCCGGGTCGACGTCCTGCTGGTGCGCGTGCCGAAGAGCCTGGCGCTTCTCGAGGACCAGCTGCTGCGGCTGGCGCCCGCCGTGCACGAGGGCACGGTCGTCGTCGGCACCGGCATGGTGAAGGAGATCCACACCTCGACGCTCCGGTTGTTCGAGCGGATCCTCGGACCGACCCGGACCTCGCTCGCCGAGAAGAAGGCGCGGCTCATCTTCTGTACGCCGGATCCGACGCGGGCACGGGCCGGCACCCCCTGGCCGTACAGCTATGTCCTTCCCGACGGCATCGGCCCGGTGTCGGGGCGCACCGTCGTCAATCACGCGGGCGTCTTCTGCGCCGACCGGCTCGACATCGGCACCCGGTTCCTGCTCCGCCATATGCCGGCCACGAAGGGCCTGCGCCGGGTCGTGGACCTGGGATGCGGCAACGGTGTCGTCGGTACGGCGGTGGCACTGGCCGATCCCGAGGCGGAGGTGTTGTTCGCGGACGAGTCCTTCCAGGCGGTGGCCTCGGCGGAGGCGACGTACCAGGCGAACGGCGCGCCCGGGCACGCGGAGTTCCTGGTCGGGGACGGGCTGGCGGGGGTACCGGCCGGGAGCGTCGACCTCGTGCTCAACAATCCCCCGTTCCACTCGCACCAGGCGACGACGGACGCGACGGCGCGGCGGATGTTCACCGACGCCGAGCGGGCGCTGCGTTCCGGCGGCGAACTGTGGGTGATCGGCAATCGGCACCTCGGGTATCACGTGAAGCTGCGGCGCCTGTTCGGCAACAGTCGGCTTGTCGCCAGTGATCCGAAGTTCGTGGTGCTCAAGGCCGTCAAGCGGTAGCCGGCACTGGTCAGGGGACATTTCGGGCGGCGTCACGAGACAGCCGGTCCACCGTCGGGAAGGGCGCGCCCGTCAGGGCTCGGCCGTTCCCCTGAGCGCCCGTGGTGACGCGCCCAGTTCCCGGCGGCACGCCTTGTTGAACGCCTGGAGGTCGGGGATGCCGACGGACGCGGCGACGGCGGGGATGGACAGGGTCGAGGCCCGCAGCAGATGGTGGGCGCGGGCGAGTCTGCGGCGGCGGATGTAGCCGACGACCGTGGTTCCGGTGGCCTCGTGCAGGAGCCGGGTGAGGTGGTTGTGCGAGACGCCGACCGCCCGCGCGACCTCCGGCACGGTCAGCGGGGCCGCCAGGTGGGCCTCGATATAGCCGATGGCTGTGTTGACCACCGGATGCGGGCCGGGCAGCGAGGCCGCCGGGGCCAGTTGGGCGATACGCCACAGCGCGGTCCAGATCTCGGCGCGGGTGCGCTCGGGGTCCCGGGGCACCGCGGTGACCGCCTGCCACAACAGAGAGCTGAGGATGGGGAGTTCGGGCCCGGCATCCTGGACCACGGGGAGCGTGCGGACGGGTCCGGTGGCCGCGATGCGCAAGTGGGCGTAGAGGTGCTCGGAGCGGCCCCGGTAGCGGTAGCGGACCGTGGCGCCCGGCGGGATCAGGCTGACCCGGCCCGGGCGGACGATGTGCGCCGTGCCGTCGACCAGGAGCTCGGCGTCGTACTGGTACAGGTGCAGCTGCCACAGCTCGGGCAGCCGGAACACGTCGGTGCGGCCGGCGACGCCGTGCACACCGACGCCGGCGTTCGCCACGACGGGGGGTTCGCCGAGGTGGAGCTCGGTCTCCTGCATGGCCGGAAATTACCAGTGCGGGCCGGACGCCGACCGGGTCCTTGCCCAGCGCGCGAGGCGGACGTCAGTCCAGCGCCCGGATGATCTCCGCGACCGTGCGCACCATCGCCTCCCGTCCGACGGCGAGGTAGGAGCGTGAGTCCACCGCCTCGGGGTGGGCGGCGAGGAAGGTCCGGATCGCGCCGGTCATGGCGATGTTGAGGGCGGTGCCGACGTTCACCTTGGCGATGCCGCCCGCGGCGGCCGCGGCCAGTTCGTCGTCCGGCAGCCCGGACGAGCCGTGCAGTACGAGGGGCACGTCCAGTGTCGCGGCCAGCCGCTCGAGGAGGGTGCGGTCGAGGGCGGCGGTGCGTGTGGTCATGGCGTGCGAGCTGCCGACGGCGACGGCGAGCGCGTCCACGCCGGAGTCCGCGACGAAGGCGCGGGCCTCGACGGGGTCGGTACGGGCACCGGGCGCGTGGGCGTCCGACGGGCCCTCGCCGGGATCCGCCCGGCCGTCCGGTCCGGCCTTGCCGCCCACCCGCCCCAACTCGGCCTCGATCCAGAGCCCTTGTGTGTGTGCCCAGTCGGCGGCGGATCTGGTCGCGGTGAGGTTCTCGGCGTAGGGCAGCCGGGAGCCGTCGTACATGACGGAGCTGAATCCGGCGGCTGGGGCCTGGCGCAGCAGGTCGTCGCTCTGTACGTGGTCGAGGTGCAACGCGACGGGTACGGCAGCGCGTTCGGCCGCGGCGACGGCGGCGCGGGCGAGCGGAAGCAGGCGTCCGTAACGGAACTTGACCGCGTTCTCGCTGACTTGGAGGACAACGGGGGCGCCTACCGACTCGGCGCCGGCGATGACCGCCTCGACGTGTTCGAGGGTGATGATGTTGAAGGCGGCGACGGCGGAGTGGGCCGCGGCGGCGCGGGTGACGAGCTCGCCGGTGGTCGCGAGGGGCACGGCTGGTCCTTCCGTGGCTTCAGGGGCTCAAGGGGCTCAGGGGGCGAGGATCACCGAGCGGGTGAGGTGGCGCGGCAGGTCGGGGTCCAGGCCGCGGGCCGCGGCGACCGCCACCGCGAGACGCTGGACGCGGACCAGTTCGGCGAGCGGGTCCAGGCCGCCCGCCACCCATGATCCGCCGGTCGCCCGTACCTGTTCCGCCAGCCCGTCCGGCGCCTCGCCGAGCATCCAGGTGGCGGTGCCGTGGGTGGTGACGCTGATGGGGCCGTGCCGGTACTCCATCGCCGGGTAGGCCTCGGTCCAGGCGAGGCAGGCCTCGCGCATCTTCAGTCCCGCCTCGTTCGCGAGGCCCACGGTCCAGCCGCGCCCCAGGAAGGTGAACTGAGTGCGGTCGACGAGCCCTTCCGGAAGCGGGGTCGTGAGTGCGGTGCGAGCGTCGGTGACGACGGCGTCGCTGTGCAGGCCGAGGTGGGCGCGGAGCAGGGTCAGGGCGGTGGTGGCGAACCGGGTCTGGACGACGGAGCGTTCGTCGGCGAAGTCGAGGACGACGAGATCGTCGGCGGCCGTCATGACGGGGGTGTGCGGGTCCGCGGTGATCGCGGTCGTTCGCGAGCGCCCCTTCAACTCCCCCAGTAGTTCGAGTACTTCGGTGGTGGTGCCGGACCGGGTGAGGGCGACCACCCGGTCGTAGGAGCGGCCGTGCGGGAACTCGGACGCGGCGAAGGCGTCCGTCTCGCCCTGCCCGGACGCCTCGCGCAGCGCCGCGACGGACTGCGCCATGAAGTACGAGGTGCCGCACCCGACGAGCGCGACCCGCTCCCCCGGCGCCGGGAGCGCCCCGCCGTGTTCAGGCGCCTGCGCCGCGGCCCGGGTCCAGCACTCGGGCTGGCTCGTCAACTCGTCCTCGACATGGGTCATGCCGTACCTCTCCTCCGCTTCGAGCACCGTCTTCGAGCGTCGTCTTCGAGCACCGTCTTCGAGCGTCGTCTTCGAGCGTCGGCTTCGAGCGCCGTCTTCGAGCGTCGGCTTCGAGCCCCGACGTAGATCCTCAGCTTTGATTTTTCTTGCAAGATATAGCGATGTTTCGAGCACAATCAAGCATTCGGACATAGGGACGCACTATCGGCTCCGGACGGGGGTGCGCCCGTTCGAGGAACGTGGGCCGCGGGTGGTCGCGGTCCAGCGGTGTTACCGGCCCGGCGCTGTCTCTGGACGCCTAAGCTGAGGCTGAGGCCGAGGGGCGTGCCGGGCATGGAGGCTGCGATGGATGGACAACCGACCGCACAGCATGTGTCCGGGGGCGGACGGTATCTGCCGATCGCCGAGCACGGTCTGATCGGCGATCTGCGCAGTGTGGCCCTGGTGGGCACCGACGGGACGATCGACTGGTACTGCTGCCCCTCCTTCGACGCTCCGAGCGTCTTCGCGTCGATCCTGGACTCGGACAAGGGCGGCTGTTTCGAGCTGGCGGCCACCGTGCCGGCCACGACGAAGCAGTTCTACTTCCCCGACACCAACGTGCTGATCACTCGGTTCTTCACCGAGGACGGCGTCGGCGAGGTGCAGGACTTCATGCCGGTCGACGGCGGCTCGGTGGAGACCGAGCGCCACCGGCTGATCCGGCGGGTGCTGTGCGTGCGCGGGTCCATCCCGTTCCGTACCCGGGTGGCACCGCGCTTCGACTACGGCGCCGAGCCGCACACCGTGCGGATGGCCGGTGACGTCGCGGTGTTCGAGTCCGCGAAGCTCTCCCTCGGGCTGACCGCGACCGTGCCGCTGGAGGTCGACGGCCTGGACGCGCGCGCCGACTTCAAGCTGGCCGAGGGCGAGTCGGCGGTGTTCGCTCTGGACCAGGTGGGCGGCGAGGTGGCGCCGCGCCGGTGCGCGCGGACGGAGGCCGAGGAACAGTTCACCACCACGGTGGCGTACTGGCGGCACTGGCTGTCCGCGTCCAAGTACCGTGGCCGCTGGCGGGAGATGGTGCACCGCTCGGCCCTCACGCTGAAACTGCTGACGTACGCGCCGACGGGCGCGATCGTGGCGGCGCCGACGACGAGTCTGCCGGAACAGATCGGCGGGGAGCGCAACTGGGACTACCGGTACGTGTGGGTACGGGACGCCGCGTTCTGCGTGTACGCGCTGCTTCGGCTGGGCTTCACCGGCGAGGCCGAGGCGTTCATGAACTTCGTGACCCGCCACATCAGTCCGGGCGACGGCAAACCCTCCGGCCCGCTGCAGATCATGTACGGCATCGACGGCCGTACGGATCTGACGGAGCGTGAACTCGACCACCTGGAGGGGCACAAGACCTCCGCGCCGGTGCGGATCGGCAACGCCGCCGCCGAGCAGCTCCAACTGGACATCTACGGCGCGCTGATCGACTCGATCTACCTCTACGACAAGTGGGCCAAGCCGATCTCCAGCGGTCAGTGGGACGACGTGTGCGCGCTGGTGGACTGGGTGTGCGGGAACTGGGACCAGCCGGACGAGGGCATCTGGGAGACCCGCGGCGGCCGCAAGAACTTCCTGTACTCGCGGCTGATGTGCTGGGTGGCGATCGAGCGGGGCATCCGCATGGCCAACCGGCGGGGTCTGCCCGCCGACCTGAACCGCTGGCGGGAGTCCCGCGACGCGATCTACCGGCGGATCATGAGCCGGGGCTGGTCCGAGACCCGCCAGGCCTTCGTGCAGCACGAGGACGGCGACGTGCTCGACGCGGCGGTACTGATGATGCCGCTGACGAAGTTCATCGCGCCCACCGACCCCAAGTGGCTGTCCACGCTGGACGCCCTCACCCACGACCTGGTGTCGGACTCGCTGGTCTACCGCTACGACCCGCTGGAGAGCCCCGACGGACTGCGCGGCGACGAGGGCACGTTCTCCATCTGTTCGTTCTGGTACGTCGAGGCCATGGTGCACGCCGGGCGGATCGACGAGGCACGGCTGGCCTTCGAGAAGATGCTCACCTACGCCAACCATCTCGGGCTGTACGCCGAGGAGATCAGCCACACCGGCGAGCAACAGGGCAACTTCCCGCAGGCGTTCACCCACCTCGCCCTGATCAGCGCGGCCTTCAACCTGGATCGCGCTCTCGGCTGACCCACCGGGAGAACTCTCGCCGGAACGACAGGATGACGGGACGACGGGACGACGGACCGAACTGTCCGGTCGGGGCACCCCCGACCGGACAGGCACCTCAGCCGAAGGCTTTCACAGCCTGGTAGTACGTCCACGCCGTGCTGTTGCAGGCGGCCTTCGTACCGCTGGTGTAGGCCGCGCACACCCGTTTGAGGTCCTCGTAGAAGGCGCTGTCCAGTCGGGTCTTGTTGGCGCTGAAGGCTCCCGCCGCCTTGTAGTTGCGGTAGCCGAAGTCGTGCCGGGCGCAGGACTTCTGGAAGGGGAAGCCGAACGGGTTGTCCGGCGAGGAGGAGCAGTAGTCCGTGGTCCAGTCGAACGCGTACGCGCTCCAGGTGGACTGGTTCGCGCGGGCGGCGGCCCAGGAGTTGTAGCTCGACGCGGTGGTCTGGGTCCAGCTCGCGAGGACCTGGGACCTGTCGGCGGGGGCGGCGTCGGCGGCTGCGGCGGTGCCGACGACGGTGATCAGGGCCAGAGTCGAGGCGGCCATCGCGGTGGTGAGTCTGCGGTGCATCCCACACCTCCATGAGAACTGCGACCCGTCCGTCGGGCCGCAGGTTCATGACAAGAGGATTCACACCTGGACCGGCTTTCACACCGCCAGCCTTCTGACGAACCGTCAACTCTCCGATATGCCTGCCAATCGGACGTCGACAGCGGTGAGCGCCAACGCCAGCGGCCCCGGCGCGAGAAACGCGAGCGGGACCAGCATCCACGCGCACAGGGCAGCGGTCGCCAGCGCGAGCAGCACCAGACCACAGCCGCCCGGATCCCGTACGGTGTCTTTCGCCGCCGCGCGCACGGCGGCCGGCCAGTCGGTGAGCGACTCGGGGCGGGCGCAGGCCCTGAGGCCCACCACCAGGGCGCCGGTGCCGATCGCGGCGGCCACCACCGCGAACAGCGTCGCCCCCGGCAGCCCTGCCCCGGCCAAAGCCAGGTCCGCGACACACAGCAGCGCACCCGCCAGAGCGACGGCACCGGCCGCCAGATCGCCCACCCGCAGCCGTCGCCGCAGGAGAGCGAAGTACCGCCCCGCGGTGGCGGGTTGCCCCTGCCCCACGCCCCGCAGCACCGCGCACGCGCTCGACAGAGCGGCCGGGGCGGTCACCAGCGGCAGACAGGCCACCGCTGTGGCCAGGCCGACACTCAGCACGTCGGCGAACAGGGTCATCCGGGGCCCGAACAGCTCACCCGGCTCACGTGTCCGCAATGAGCTCATCCCTTGACTCCGGAGCTGGCCATGCCCTCCACCAGGAACCGCTGGAAGGCTAGGAAGAACAGCACGATCGGCAGCAGCGCGATCACCGACATCGCGAACATCGGGCCGAACGACGACTGGCTGGAGGCGTCCACGAACGACCTGAGGGCGAGCGTGAGCGTGAACTTGTCCGGGTCGAAGAGATAGATCAGCTGGGTGAAGAAGTCGTTCCAGGTCCAGATGAAGGTGAAGATCGCCGTGGTGATCAACGCGGGCCGGGTGAGCGGCAGCACGACCTGGAAGAAGCTGCGGAACGGGCCGCACCCGTCGATACGGGCCGCCTCCTCCAGCTCGCGCGGCAGACCACGCATGAACTGCACGATGAGGAAGACGAAGAACGCCTCGGTGGCGAGGAACTTCGGCAGGATCAGCGGCCAGTAGGTGTTCACCAGGCCGAGCTGGTTGAAGATGATGTACTGCGGGATCAGCACCGCGTGATGCGGGAGCATGATCGTCGCGATCATGAAGGCGAACAGCGGGCCGCGGAAGCGGAAGCGCAGCCGGGCGAAGGCGTAGGCGGCCAGCGAGCAGCTGATCACGTTGCCGAGGACCGCACCGCCCGCGATCAGCAGCGAGTTGGACAGCAGCCGCCAGATGGACACGTCGTTCACGCCGTCCATGGCCGTCTTGTAGTTCGACCACTCCAGATGGCTGGGCAGCAGGTCGAGACTGGAGATGACCTCGTCGGCGGGCTTGAGCGAGGTGGCGAGCAGCCAGGCCAGCGGGTAGAGCATGACCAGCAGGGCGGCCAGGCAGCCCAGGTGCAGAACGATACGGCCCCAGCGAACGGGCTTGCGGACAACGGCGGTTGAGGTCATCGGTCCCCCTCGGACGCGTAGAAGACCCAGGAGCGCGAGGTGCGGAACAGCACCGCCGTGACGGCACCGATGACGAGCAGCAGCACCCAGGCCATGGCGGAGGCGTAGCCCATGTGGGAGGCGACGAAGCCACGGTCGTAGAGGTACATGGTGTAGACGAGGGTCGAGTCGGCGGGGCCGCCCTTGCCGGCGCTGACCGCGAAGGCGGGGGTGAAGACCTGGAAGGCCTGGATGGTCTGCAGCACCAGGTTGAAGAAGAGCACCGGGGACAGCATCGGCACGGTGACGGACACGAACTGACGCCATTTTCCGGCCCCGTCGACGGCCGCCGCCTCGTAGAGCTCGGCGGGTATCTGCTGGAGTCCCGCGAGGAAGATGACCATCGGCGCGCCGAACTGCCACACCGTCAGCAGCGCTACGGCCAGCAGCGCCCAGCCGGGCTTGTTCACCCAGCCGCCGGTGCCGAGCAGGTTGTCCACCGTGCCGCCGTCGTTGAAGACCGCCCGCCAGACGAGGGCGATGGACATCGAGGCGCCGAGCAGCGAGGGGGCGTAGAACGCGGACCGGTAGAAGCCCTTGCCGCGATTCAGGGACTTCAGGGCGAGGGCTACGACGAGGGCGAGCGCGAGTTGGAGGGGCACGGCGACGACGACGTACGTCAGGGTCGTCATGACCGACCGCCAGTAGCGCGGGTCCTCGGTGAACATCTGCGTGTAGTTGCGCAGGCCCACCCATCGCGGGGGGTCGAACAGGTTGTAGTCGGTGAACGACAGGTACAGCGACACGGCCATCGGCAGCAGAGTCAGGACGCTCGCGCCGAGGACCCACGGGGACAGGAACACCCAGGCGGCGCCCTCGCGTTCGCGTTTCGGGCGGCGCTTCGGGGCGGTGACGGCCCGCTTCGGTCGTGCGGGGGGAGCGGGTATGTCGGTGGTGGTCATGACCTCAGCTCCGCCTTCGCCTCGGTGACGTAGTTCTCGGCCGCCTCGTGGGGCGACATGCGCTGGTACGACACCTGGTCGTAGTCGCGCTGGAAGGTGCTCTGCAGGGCGTTGTCGCCGGAGGGCGGGGCCTGCGGCGGATCCTTGAGAGTGCCTTCGAGGGACGACTGGAAGTCGGCGACGGTCTTGTCGAAGTCCTTCAGCTGGGACGCGGTCTCCTCGCGGATGGTCTCGTTGACGGCGATACCGCGGGTGGCGCCGAGGATCTCGGCGGCGTCCTGGTCGTTGAGGAGGAAGTCGACTAGCTGCGCCGACTCCTTCGCGTGGCCGGTGTTGGCGGAGACGCCGAGGAACATCGACGGCTTGAAGTACTGGCCGGGCGTGCCGTTCTCGCCGGCCGGCATGGGCGCGAGGGCGATCCCGGTCGGGATGAGGGCGAGGTAACCGCTGGACGGGGCGTCCCAGTTGGTGTCGGCGATCGCCTTGCCACGTCCGAGCGGGGTGTTCTCGACGGACCCGTCCAGCTGGGTGGTCTGCTCGGCGGGCGAGACGGCGCCTTCGCGCCGGAGCCTGTCGGTGAAGGTCCACCACTCGGCCAGGTCGTCGGTGGTGAAGCCGAGCCCGCCGTCCTTGGTGTAGAGGGCCTTGCCCCGGCCGCGCAGCCAGACCTCGAAGGCGTCCTCGCTCTGGCCCGGGTCGGTGGCGCCCGGCTTGCCCGTCCGCTTCGCCAGCTCGCGTACGGCCGCCGCCCAGTCGTCCCAGGTCCAGCCCTGGCGCGGGAGCGGCACACCCGCCTTCTTCCACGTCCCGACGTCGTAGACGACGGTCTCGGTGCCGCGGCCCTGCGGGACGGCGTACTGGGTGCCGTCCACCCGGCCGGTGGCCAGCAGACCCGGGTCGATCTCGGACGTGTGCAGGACGGACTTCTGTTTCGCCAGGTCGAGCAGCACGCCACCGGAGGCGTACTGGTCGATCTGGCGGTAGTCCAGCTGCATCACGTCGGGCGCGTCACCGCCTGTGGCCTGCACGGCGAGCTTCTGTTTGTAGGCGTCGTAACCCGAGAACGACGTCTGCACCCGCACGTTCGGATGGCGCTTCTCGAACAGGGCGACGGCCTGCTCGGTGCGTTCCGCGCGGTCGGGGTTGCCCCACCACGTGTACCGCAGCGCGACCTTGCCGCCGCCGACCGATTCCCCGGAGCCCCCGCATCCGGCCAGCACCGCACAGAGCGCGAGTGCGGCGGCCGATGCGCAGAACCCCTTTGTCCTGTGTCCGGGCATGCCGAGGTCACCTCATTCCTTCCTCGGACTTCTTGTGGCCCCCCTCAGCCCCCTGCGACGCCCCCTGCCACTCGCCCCCGTTCGGCCTGGTCGTCGCCGTTGTTCATCCCTGTTCGCCCCGATACGGCAGCATGGTTCCCGGCAGCGCGTACTCGTCCCGCCGGCCGCACATCCCGAAGCCCCCCAGCCGGGTGGGCGCGGCCTCGTACGCGGTCGCCTCGCCGAGATACCCCGGCGCGTCGTCGGCCAGCGCGTCGAGCTGGGCGCCGGTGCGTTCGGCGGTGGCCAGCGCGCCGGCCCGCCACAGCTCGCGCCAGGCCGGCACCTTGGCGCGCACCAGCCGGGCGGCGGTGCGCTGGAACTCGGTGTAGGGGCCGTTGTCGCCGGCGACGAGGGACTCCCGCAGACCGAGGTAGCCCTCGACGGCGAGGTCCCGGCGGCGCCTGGCCGCCGCGGCGGTATCCGGTCCGGTGCCGGGCGGAAGCGTGGCCGCCGCCGCGTACTTCTCCGGGTCTGCGAGCACCTCGGGCGGGAAGGTGAAGACGGCGTCCCCCGCCTCCGGCAGGCCGCTGTTCTGCATCAGTACGGTGATCCGCAGGTCGCCGCCCTGCACCATGCGGTGCACGGTGCCCGGGGTGAACCAGGCGACCGAGCCCGCCTCCAGGGGGATGTCCCGGTAGCCGTCGGGGCTCAGGGTCTGCACCGCGCCCCGGCCGCCGGTGACGACGTACGCCTCCGTGCACACCAGGTGCAGATGCGGGCTGCCGCCGCACACCCCGTCGGCCGCCTCCCAGTCGTAGGCACTCAGGTGGGACAGCCCCACGGCGCCGGGCAGCGGGTGCGCAAGGGCCGGTTTCGCCGCTGCGGGCCCGCTCACCACGGCAGACCTGCCAGGTACGTGCCGACGCGGTCGCCGTCCCAGGCGCCGTCCGCGACGATCACCCGGTAGCGGTAGGCGAAGGACTCGCCGGGCGGCAGCTCGAACTCCTCGAAGAACGCCCAGGAGAACGCGACCGTCGGGAAGGGCTCCGAGCGCACGAACCAGTGCGACGCGTGGACGGCCGAGGTCTCGTCGAGGTTCTCCGGGGCGTGTGCGAAGACGAGGGTGGAGTGTCCGTCGGTGTCGTCGTGCTCGGTGGTGAAGCCGAGCCACGGGCCCTGGGAGCCCATCAGCTTGTCCGCGTCCGCGTCGGTGTCCGGGGCGAAGACCGTGCCGCCGGTGAAGTCGCGCGGTCCGCGCCACTGCAGACCCGTGTAACCGGCCATCTCCCGGCCGGCGGTGGTCGGGGAGCCGAAGGCCAGCGGTTCGTCGCGCAGGTTCGTCAGCCGGATCGACCAGTCCAGCGCCCAGGCACCGGCCTCCTCGTCCACCGAGTGGACGGCGAGACCGCGCTCCTCGCGCGCCCACTGCGCGCCGCCGTTCTCCACCCAGGTGAGTGCCTCGGTGAAGGCGAGCCGGTCGCCGTCGACCGTGAACGCGGGGAAACCGTCGTGGCGCATCGAGCCGATGCGCTCGGGGAGGGGGAGATAGCCCTGTCCGTGGACGTAGCAGTTGCCGCCCCAGAAGTTCTGTCCGGACAGATGACTCGCGGTCATCTGCAGGCCCTTGTGCCAGCGGTGGTCGTTGGGGCGGTAGCCGGTCACCGTGCGCCCGGCGAGGGTGCGCACCGGGTGGGCGTAGGGCTTGCGGGCCTCGAAGGCCTCGGGGTCGGGGCGGTAGACGTAGCGGAAGATCTCGGTGCCGTCCGGGGCCTGGACCGCGATGTGCTCGCCGTGGACGTGGCTGACGCGGATGCTCATGCGCGCTCCTTGGGGGCCCAGTTGGGGTGGTCTCCGTGCATGGCCGGGTAGAACGGGTCGCCTGGTCCGATCTCGCCCGCGTGCACCGGGCTGCCGGTGAACGCCGCCTTGTAGAGGGCGGCGGCGAACTCAAGGGTGGCACGGGCCTCGGAGCCGCTGTTCGGCGGCCTGACACCGTTGTCGTACGCGTCGAGGAGGGCGCCGAGCTGAGCGGTGTGGGAGCTGGGCACGTCCGCCGCGGGGGTGCGCCAGGCCTCGGCGCGCTCGGCGGCGACCTGCGGGGCCGGGGTGTAGACCCAGTCCTCGTTGCGGTGCCCGTAGAGATGCGTGAGCTCGACCGTCGCGTCCGCGCAGTCGATGCGGATGCGGCTGACCTCGTCCGGGGAGAGCACGCTGTTGACGACGGTGGCGAGGGCGCCGTTCTCGAACCGGACCAGGGCCGTGGAGACGTCCTCGCTCTCGGTGTCGTGCACCAGGCGTGCGGCCATGGCCCGGATCTCCGTCCAGGGGCCGAGCAGGTGCAGCAGCAGGTCGTACTGGTGGATGCCGTGTCCCATCGTGGGGCCGCCGCCCTCGGTGGACCACTTGCCGCGCCACGGCACCGCGTAGTAGGCGGCGTCCCGGTGCCAGGTGGTCTGGCAGTGCGCGACCCGGGGGGCGCCCAGCTCACCGCTGGTGATCAGTTCGCGGGCGTGCGCGGCGCCCGAGCCGTAGCGGTGCTGGAAGACCACGGACGCGTACGCGCCCGACGCCTCCTCGGCCGCCGCGATCTCGTCGTACTCCGCGAGCGACAGGGTCAGCGGCTTCTCGCACAGCACCCAGGCGCCCGACTTCAGCGCGGCGATGGTCTGCTCCCGGTGCAGGGACGGCGGCGTGCCGATGAGGACCAGGTCGGGGCGCACGGCCTCCAGCATCGCGTCCATCGTGGTGTATCCGGCCACCTCGCCGCCCGCCAGTTCCCGGAACAGGTCGAGGCGGTCCTGGTCCACGTCGACGGCGGCCACCAGTTCCGTCCGGTCCGAGTGGGCTCTGAGCGCGGGCAGGTGGCTGCCGCTGACGATGGCACCAGTACCGACCACGGCGACGCGGCGACGGGCTGGGAGCGGGGACATGCGGTACTCCTCGGACAGCTTGCGGGCAGACGCAGAAAGCGCTTGCTCCGAGGGAGCCTAGGGGCCGGAGAATGTCCGAACAACCCCCCTGCGGTGATGTTGGAACGCCTTTCACCCACGGCGGCGCCCCGAACCCACGGATCGCCGCCTCCCAGGAGGGGGCGGCGCTGTGGTGTACGACGGTCCGCGAGGACGCGCCGGGTCACACGCGGAGCGGACGGACCAGGTCACGCACGGACCCGACAGGTGCGCGGCGGCGACCGGTCACTCCGGGTCGGCGTGGGTGACGCGGATCTTGGACTGGCCGTGCGGGAGGGCCTCCCAGTCGTCCATGAAACGCGCTCGCAGGCCGTGTCGTTCGGCCAGGGCGAGGAGCGTCTCGGTGCGGTAGTAGAAGTCCTCACGCAGCACGTGGTGTTCCTCGCCCTCGGTGCGGTCGAAGGTGAAGTCGAACCAGCCGCCCGGTGCGAGCACCCGGCCGACGTGGGCCAGACACTCCTCGATCACCGGAAGCGGCGAGTGCGAGAAGACACTGTGCGCGTGCACGACGTCGAAGTGGGCGTCGGGCAGGAAGCGCAGTGTCAGGTCGCGCACCGGGGTCAGGGTGGGGAGTCGCTGTTGCAGGCCCATCTCGACGATGGTGTCCTGCGCGGAGACCAGGATGTCCGGCGAGATGTCGATGCCGAAATAGTGGCCGACCTCCAGGTGCCGGATGAACCGCCAGCCTCCCCGCAGGTTGCCGCATCCGATCTCCAGCATGCGGTGCTCGGGGCGCAGACCGTGGCCGACCAGGTAGTCGAACTGCATCGCTCCGAGTGCGAGCCACCGCTCCCGGTTGCGGCTGCCGACCGCCGCGTCGGGGTCGGTCCGGGTGTCGGAGCGCATCACGGCCCGGTAGTAGGAGACGTGGTCGGTGTGGCGGCGGCGCAGCCATATGTCCCGGGTGGCGCGGGCCAGATGGCGGGGGACGCGGTCGGGATGACGCAGGGCGTAGCCGATGCGGTGGCCGAGTGCGGCGCGGTTGACGGTGAGGTTCTTGCCGGACATAGGGGGCTCCCTGCTTCCGAGTTCTGGAGTGGTGCGGGCCGTGCCACCAGCCTCGGTGCGTGAGCGGGGTGTCCGGCTCGGTCAACAGGCTTCGCTCCGGGAGCGGTTCGGACGGCACCCATGTCAGCCGATCGGTTGATGCGGTGCCGCGCACGGCGGGCTAGACACGGAGGATGAACCACTCCGACCCGATGAATCTGATGGAGCCGATCGGTGCGACCGACCTCTCAGATTCGACAAGTCTTACCGACCCAGATGATTCGGGCAATTCGGATGATCCGGACGAGCGCTGGCTGGCCACGACCGTGGATGTCGCGTTCCTGCTGCTGCTCGGATCCTCGTTCGCCCGCTTCCTGAACCGCGACCAGGGCGGGTCGGGCACCGGGTGGGTGGTGGCGCTGTTCGCGGGCTTCGGTCTGCTCTACGTCCTCGGGCGTTTCCTGGCCCCGGCGCCCCGCCCCGGCTCCGCGCCCACCACCCGCCATCTGGTCTGGCTGGGCTCGGTGACTGCGGTCTGGGTCGCTCTGCTGGTCCTCGCGCCCAGTGCCACCTGGTGTGCGATGCCGCTGCTGTTCGCCGGTCTGCACGCGCTGCCGCCACGGCTGGCACTGCCGCTCGCCGGCGTGCTCACCGTGCTGGTCGTCGTCTCCGAGATACGCGTGGCGGACGGCGCGCTCAACCCGAACATGGTCGTGGCGCCCCCGGCCGTCGCCGCGGTCGCCACCGCCGTACTGGTCCATCTGCAGCGCCAGGGAACCCGGCAGCGCGTGCTGATCGAGGATCTGGTCCGCACCCGCCACGACCTCGCGGCCACCGAGCGGCGGGCAGGTGTGCTGGCGGAGCGCCAGCGGCTGGCCACGGAGATCCACGACACGGTCGCGCAGGGCCTGTCCAGCCAGCGGATGCTGCTCCAAGCAGCCGAGCGGGTCTGGCGGACGGACCCGGACACGGCCCACGCACACCTTCGCGACGCGGCCGAGATCACCTCCCGCGGTCTGGCGGAGGCCCGCCGGTTCGTGCACGACCTGGCACCGGCCGACCTCGCCGAGCACGCGCTCCCGGGCGCGCTCGCCGTGCTGGCGGAACGGGACAGCGCCCCGGGCCTGGCCGTGGAGTTCCGACTCGACGGCGACCCGGGCCGACTACCGGAACGGGTCGAGGCGGCGCTCCTGCGCATCGCCCAGGGGGCGCTCGCGAACGTACGCGAGCACGCGGCCGCGACCCGGGCCGCGGTGACCCTGACCTGCCTGGACGACCAGATCTCCCTCGACATCGCGGACAACGGCCGCGGTTTCGAGGTGGACGGACCGCGCGCTTCGTCCGCCCCGGAGACGGACCGGGAGCGGGGGCACGGGTTGCCGGCCATGCGCATCCGGGCCCGGCAGGCGGGCGGCACGCTCACCGTGGAGTCCGCCCCCGGCGAGGGCACGGTCGTGTCGGTGGCCGTCCCCCTGGCACCCTTGGCCTCCGCGCCCCCCTCCGCCCCACGCAAGGAGCCCGTCCTGTGAGTACGCCGGTGCCCGCACCGTCTGTCCGGCTGCTGCTGTGCGACGACCACGCCGTCGTACGCGCCGGACTGCGCGCCCTGTTGTCCAGTGCCGAGGGCATCGACGTGGTCGGTGAGGCGGCCACCGGTGAGGAGGCGCTCGCCATGGCCGCCCGGCTGCGCCCCGACGTCGTTCTGATGGACCTTCAGCTCGACGGCGGCATGGACGGTGTGACGGCCACCCGGCGTCTGACCCACGACGGCACGACGGGCCCCCGGGTCCTGGTGCTCACCATGTTCGACACCGACGCGGACGTCACCCGCGCCATCGAGGCCGGAGCCACCGGCTATCTGCTCAAGGCCGAACAACCCGAGGAACTGTTCACGGCGATCCGTGACGCCGCCTCCGGCCGTACCACGCTCTCGTCCCCCGTCGCCGACCGGCTGCTGACCCGCCTGCGCAGCCCGCGCCCCACCCTGTCCCCGCGTGAACGGGAGATCCTCGAACAACTCGCCCGCGGACTGGGCAACCGCGAGATCGCCCGAGCCCTGTTCATCAGCGAGGCGACGGTGAAGACCCATCTCGGCCGCATCTACGGCAAGTTGGGCGTGGAGACCCGCGCTGGCGCGGTGGCGGTCGCCAAGGAGAAGCGGCTGCTGGCCGGATAACTCCCCCTACGACAGGATCCGTTGACACCCCGGGCGATCCGCGTCACGGTGAGGGCCCCGTCGTGCCCGGAGGTCCTCCATGGCTCCGTCCTCAGCGCCTCGTTCCGACGCCGACCTGGTGGAGCGGGTACGGGCGATCCGCCCCCTCGTCCGCGAGCACGCGCTACGCGCCGAACAGTTGCGGCGGGTGCCGGGCGAGGTCGTCGCGGCCCTGTCGGACGCCGGGATCCACCGGATGAACGTCCCCCGGCGCTACGGCGGGTACCAGACCCGGTTACGGACCCAGGTCGACGCGCTGGCCGAGATCGCCGCCGCCTGCGGTTCGACCGCCTTCATGGCGTCGATCCAGGCCGGCTGCGCCTTCATCGCGGCACTCTTCCCGGACGAGGCGCAGGACGAGATCTTCACCGGCCCGGACGTACGGGTGAGCGGCACCCTCATCCCGGATGCCACGGCCGTCGCGACGGACGACGGCTATGTCGTCAACGGGACCTCGGCCTTCGCCACCGGCTGCCAGGACGCCGACTGGCATCTCCTGACGGCCCGCCTCCCCTCCGGTGACGGACCGCCCGAGGTGCTGTGGACCGCCGTCCCCATGGCCGAGCTGGATGTCCTCGACGACTGGCATGTCTCGGGTCTGGCCGGCAGTGGCAGCAACAGCGTCGTCGCGCGGGACGTCGTCGTACCCGCGCACCGGGTCCTGCCGGTCGGGCCCCTGCTGGGCGGCCGTTTCCCCTCGAAGGCCAACGCCGACGACCCCTTCTACGGGATGCCCGTCCTGCTGCTCTTCTGTGCCTGGACCGTGCCGACCGCCCTCGGTCTTGCCCGGTCGGCGCTGGCGGAGTTCACCGAGCGGATCCACCGGCGGGGCATCACCTACACCTTCCACGAGCGCCAGCACGAGGCTGCCGTCACCCATCTGCAGGCGGCCGAGGCCGCGATGCGGATCTCCTGCGCCGAGGCGTTGACCGCCGAGTTCGTCGCGTTGATCGAGTCCCGGGCACAGAGCGGCGAGCCGTACACCCTGCCGGAACGGGCCAGGATCCGGGCGCAGAGCGGCTATGCGACACGGCTGTGCAAGGAGGCCGTCGACCTGATCGCGTCCGCCTCCGGTGCGTCCTCGCTACGCCGGGAGGTGCCGGTCCAGCGTGCCGTGCGCGATCTGCACGCGCTGAGCCTGCACTCCTTCGTCAACCCGGCCACCAACCTGGAGCTGTACGGCCGGGTCCTGTCCGGGTTGGACGCGGGGACACCCTTCATCTAGGTCACCGCAGCCTCCGTGCCAGGCCAATTCCGCGTCTGCTCCAGGTCACTTCTGGCGTGGGCCGGTCACCGGCAGGTCCTGCTTCAACTCGCCGAAGAGCTTCCGGGCGCGGGCCGTGTCCCACAGCACGGCACTGCCCTTGGAGGTGGTGACGCTCGGGTCGGAGACGGGCACGTTGAGCTGGCGGCCACCTCCGCCGGCGACGCCCCGCATGGCCTGGAACAGCGACATGAGCCGCGGCAGGTCGGTGCTCTTGTCCACGACGAGCGTGTCGAGGCCCGCGGTGACGGCCGGGACCGACTTGGCCGGGTCCAGGAGCGTGCCCGTGGTGGTCGCCTTGGCGGCGAGCGCGGTCAGGAACTTCTGCTGGTTCCGGGTACGCCCCAGATCGCCCTGGGCCTCCTGCTTGCGCTGCCGGACGAACGCCAGCGCCTCGGCGCCGTCGAGGGTCTGGCAGCCCCGGGGCAGGTTCGCCCCCGAGGACTTGTCCTTGACGGGCCGGTCGAGACACATGTCCACGCCGCCGACCGCGTCCACCACGCCGACGAACCCCGCGAAACCGATCTCGGCGTAGTGGTCGACGTGCAGTCCGGTGTTGCGCTCCACGGTCCGGACGAGCAATTCGGGTCCGCCCAGCGAGAACGCCGCGTTCAGCTTGTTCGGCGCGGCGCGGTAGCTTCTGCCGGTGCCGGGATCGACGTACGGCGGGAGGGTCACCCACGAGTCGCGCGGGAGGCTCATCATCGTGGTGCCGCTCGTGCCGGTGTGCAGCAGGATCATGGAGTCGGTGCGGCGGCCCTCGGCCGAGCCGGTGTTCAGGTCCTCGCGGTCCCGCTGGGACAGGCCCTCGCGACTGTCGGAGCCCACGACGAGGTAGTTGGTCCCCTTGCCGGAGGCCGCGCGGTCGGTGAGCGCGCCGAGGTCCACCTCCTGGTCGAGCCGGGTGTCGGCCCACAGGTACGTTCCGGCGCAGGCGGCGAGCAGACCGCAGAGCAGGACGACCGCCGCCCGCACCGCCCGGCGGCGCCCGGAGCGGCGGGCCCTGGGCACTCTGCTCCCCCGGTCCGGGTGACCGCGAGGGCCCTCCCCGCCGGTTCGGCCCGGCGGGGCGGGCGAGGGCATGCCGGGCAGCGGTGCGGTACGCGTCGAGGGCGGAGGCGCGTACGGCAGCACCCGGCCCGTGCTGACGTGTACCGGCCCGGTCATGCCGGCGGTCGCGCCATCGAGCGGGTCGTCGTCACCCGCGCGGTGGTCGGTCCAGTCGTCCATCGGCCTGTCCAGTCATTCGGAGCGTCGGATCACCTCGTCTCCCTCGGAGCGTCGGGATCACCTCGTCGGCACGCTCTTGTACGGCGCGGGGCCGCCGATCTGTTCAGCCGCCGTGCCGGAACGCTTCATCCGCTGCCACTTCAGCCGACTGCCGAGGAGCAGGGCGACCACGGACTGGATGACGACCAGATACATCAGCTGGCGGTAGACGAAGATCTGGAGCGGCATCGACCACAGCGTCCGCCTGCGCTCGCCGTCCAGTCCCAACGCGTAACCGGCGCAGAGCAGTTGGACACCGAGGAAGGCGAACCAGACCCCGGCCGACCGCAGCGGGTCGAGGAACAGGACGCCGTACAGGGCGTAGACGTCGATGACCGGTGCGAGCAGCGGCAGGACGACCTGGAAGAGCGCGAGGTAGCTCAGACCGCGGCGGCCGAAGCGTCCGGCCGTGCCCACGCCGAGGACGGCGCCCCGGTGCTTGCCCATGGCCTGGATGGTCCCGTAGCACCAGCGGTAGCGCTGGCGCCACAACTGCCCCAGCGAGGTGGGGACTTCGGTCCAGGCGACGGCGGACTCCTCGTAGAGCACCCGCCAGCCCGCCCGCCACAGGGCCATCGTGAGGTCGGTGTCCTCGGCGAGGGTGTCCTCGCTGATCCCGCCGACACCCAGCAGCGCGTCCCTGCGGAAGGCCCCGATGGCGCCGGGAACGGTCGTCATGCACTCCAGCACCTCGAACATCCGCCGGTCGAGGTTGAAGCCGAAGCAGTACTCCAGGTGCTGCCACTTCGCGAGCAGCCCCCGCCGGTTGCCGACCTTGGTGTTCCCGCTGACCGCGCCGACGGCGGGATGGGCCAGCGGCTGCACGAGCCGGTGCACGGCCTCGGGCTCGAAGACGGTGTCGGCGTCGACCATGACCACGATGTCGTGCCGGGTGTGCGCCAGACCGGTGTTGAGGGCCGCGGCCTTGCCCCCGTTGGGCGTGCGGATCACCTCCACCCGCGGGTCGTCGATCCCCGCGGCGATCTCGGCCGTACGGTCCGTCGAGCCGTCGTCGATCACGACGATCTGCAGGTCGCGGTGGGTGGATCCGAGAAGCGAGTGCAGCGTGGACGCGATGCCCGCCTCCTCGTTGTACGCGGGGACGAGCACCGTCACCGGTTCGATCACCTCCCGCAGCCAGGGCGCGCCGGGCCTGAAGCGCTCCAGCCGGCGGACGTGGGCGCGGGCGAAGAGGACGAGCAGGGCCAGACGCAGGACGCCGAGCGCGCCCGCGACCCCGAGGACCCACGTCATCGCCTGCGAGAAGGCGCGCCCGAGGCCGGTGCCCCAGATCAGGGCGGTGCCCTGCCAGCGGGCGACGGTCGACACCGGGGTGTACGGGGTGAGGTCGAGTCCGTCGGTCACGGTGATGAAGCGGTCGACGCTCCGGTCGTCGAGGAGTTTTCGGGTCTCCCGGTAGGCGGTCTCGGTCTGGCTGAGCTGCCGGACCATTCCCTGTGCCGGCTTGCGGGCGGCCTTGTCGGCGGCGACCAGGACATAGCCACGGGCGGTGGCCTGTCGGGCCGCCTGCCATTCCCGGCCGCACAGGGTGTCCGGGGAGGTGGTGCGCGGCATCCGCAGCAGCGTGGTGTGCACGTTCGCGGTGCCCGCCAACGCGGCCTGGGTCAGGTCGAGTTCGGTGGTGAAGCGGGCGGACGACGCCTCGCCGAGGACGGCGCCGGTGTAGGTGTTCGAGCCGATCTCGTGGCCCTCGGCGCGGATTCGGCGGACGAGATCCGGGTGGCGGGCGGCCTGGGCGCCGTAGAGGAAGAAGGTGGCGTGCGCGCGATGGCGGCGCAGCAGGTCGAGCAGGCGTGGGGTCCACACCGGGTCGGGGCCGCCGTCGAAGGTGAGGGCGACGGTGCGGGCGGGCATGGACGCGGTCTGTATCCCGTCACCGTTGATCCCGATCACCGGGCCGTTTCCGGCGGCGACCGCGTCCGGTGCGGGTGAGGTGCAGGGGGAGCGTGTCTTCGCGGCGTCGACCTCGTGGTCGGTCCAGCCCTCGAAGAGCAGGGCCGCGAACATCGCGGGGAGGACGAGGATCAGTAACAGCCAGTGGGCGCGCGGGTCGCGGGACTGCTTGTGCCGGCCCCTCACGGAACATCGGCCCCCTTCCCGGGAGATGCCCCGTGCAGGGCCCGGGTGCTGTGCAACAGCAAGGCGTTTCTTCTTCCCTCCGGGGCGCCGGAGCGCGGGAGGAGGGGGGACGCCTTGTGGCACTGCCTGATCGGGCTCATGTTGCGCATGGGGCGCGAGTGTAGCCACGGCGCTGTCCGCGCGTGGCGTGATCGACGAGGCTCACAGCAAGCTCGAATCACCCGTTGCGGCAGACACCTTGACAGCGTGCGTGCTGTTTCGCGACGTTTGATCCTCGCCGAACAGTTCGGCTTTCCGGGGGGAGCGGTCGCGCATGCGAACCATGACCAGACTGGACATCACCGTCCACAGAACCGGTGAACTGGACGCGTCGCTGCGTGGCGCCTGGCACCGGGCGATGGACGAGTCGCCGGAGTACGCCAACCCGTTCCTCGCGCCGGAGTTCGCGATCGGGGTAGGCAGACATCGAGGCGGGGCCCGGGTGGCGGTCCTGCGGGAGGGCGGCGAGCCCGTGGGCTTCCTGCCGTTCGAGCGCAACGCCCTCGGGGTGGGCCGGGCCATCGGTCTGGGTCTCTCCGACTGCCAGGCCCTGGTGCACCGTCCGGGGGTCACCTGGGACTCCGACGAACTCCTGCGGGCATGTGGGCTGTCCATCTTCGAGTTCGACCATCTCGTCGAGGAGCAGAAACCGTTCGGCAGACATGTCACAGGGACGTTCGCGTCACCGGTGGTCGACCTGAAGCCCGGCGACGGCGACTACCCGGCGTGGCTGCGGGGCGCGTACCCCGGGCTGGCCAAGACGACGTTGAAGAAGGAGCGCCGGCTGGCCCGTGACGTGGGCGAGGTGCGGTTCGTCTACGACGAACGCGACCCGCGGGCACTGCGGACGCTGATGGGGTGGAAGTCCGCCCAGTACCGCAGGACGGGACGGATGGACCGCTTCGCCCGGCCGTGGATAGTCGATCTGACGAACCATCTGTTCCATGTGCGTGAGGAGCACTTCACCGGTGTGCTGTCCGTGCTGTACGCCGGTGACCGGCCGGTGGCCGCGCACTTCGGGCCGACGTCGAGCACGGTGTTCGCGGCCTGGTTCACCGCGTACGACCCCGATCTCCGTTACTACTCGCCCGGCCTGATCATGCACCTTCGGCTGGCCGAGGCGGCGGCCCGGCACGGTGTGCGGCTCATGGACATGGGGCGCGGCGAGAAGGAGTACAAGGACTGGCTCAAGACCCGCGAACTGCGGGTGGGCGAGGGGTTCGCGAGCCGCCGCCACCCGGTGGCGGCGGCCCACCGGCTGTGGCGCAGGCCGGTACGGGGCCTGCGGAACACGGTCCTGGCCCATCCCGCGTTGCGCGATCCGGCCGACCGGCTGCTGCGGACGGTCGGCACGTTGCGTTCGTCGAGCCGGACCGACTCCGAGCGGACCCAATCCCCGACCGCCGAGCGGTGACGCCGCCCGACTGTGACGTATGCCATGACTTCACCCGTTATCTCTGGTTCTGGAGGACGGTCAGGCACGTAGGGCGAGTAGCGGTTTCCCGCACATGCCTTACCAGTATCCGAGGGGTTGTCAGGCGCACGATGCGCACGTCGGGGATCAGGGCTGGCCGGGGAAGTTGCCAGGCTTTCACACTGGATCGCAGCATGTCCGGCCCTGGATTCAGGTCCTGTCGGGCCGCTGGGCCGTGGAGCCAAGGTGATGGCAACCGCGCCCCGGCACTGACCGCCAGGCAGCCTCAAGACCCGCCGCGCCTCTACCATTCGCGTCAAGCGACCGCCGCGCCTCGGCCGCGCGGGCCGAGCGCGCGTCGTCCTCGAGATCGGCTGAGCCACCGGCCGGGCTTGATCCGTTTTTGGCGGACCTCGCCGCTCGGTCGGCCGGGTCGCCAAGACTTCGATCCGACCGAGACCGCGGTGCGGTTGTGGGTCGGTCAGGCCGAGGTCGACGCGGGCGATTGCGGGCCGCGGCAACTCCACCATGCGACCTGCTCCGTGGTCGCCGGACAGTCCGGCATACATTTCCTTGACGTCCTACTGCAGCTCGCCGACCTCGTCAGCCGGACATACCCTCCACGCGTGCGCGCAGGGCGGCGCCGTATCGGGAGTACTCCTGCGTGAACTGGTCGAGTGCCGGGATGAGTTCGGCGGCGGCAGCGCCGAAGAACTCCTCGGAGTCGGTGAGCTCGGTGGTGCCGTCCGGCTGTGGGGTGAGCACGAACGAGTGCCTGCCGAGGATCGCGTCGAGCGAACCGCCTTCCCAGACCAGCCGGTGGGGGGCCCGCACGTCGATGATCCTCAAAGTGACGTCCTGCTGACCGGTGTCGCCGCCCGAGCGGCGGCCCGGAATGTCCGCCCCGACCACGACCTGTTCGGGCTTCGCGTCGAGGGACAGAACCGGGTGCCACTGCGCGTACCGGTCGAACGCCACGAGCACGCGCCACACGTCCTCCACCGGAGCGGAGATCCTGGTCACCGCGGTGACAGTGGGGGCCTTCTTCACGATCGGGTCCCTTCCGGTGCCGTCGGTGTCGGTCACGGCACCAGCACGATCCGGCCGCGCCGGCTGCCCCGGGCGAGCTGGGCGTGGGCTTCGGCGGCCTGTGACAGGGGGTAGGTCTGCGCCACGCGCGGCGTCAGCACGCCCACCTCGGCGAGCGCGGAGAGGTACGAGAGGCGGGTCGCTTCGGGGCCGGCGGTCGTGTGTCGTACCACCACGCCCCGCTGCGGCGCCGGCAGCACGTCGCCCCTCACGCTCACGAGGATGCCGCCGTCGCGGACAGCCGCCAGCGCAGGGGCGCCCAGCGCCGCCGCGTCGAGCACGCCGTCCACGCCTTCAGGCACGAACCGGCGCACCGCCTCACTCAGTTCCTCCTCGCGCGACACGAACCAGGTGGCGCCACGACCGCGGAGAAAATCCTCGTCATCGGGCCGGCCCTGCGCGACGACCCGCACGCCTCGCGTCCTGGCCAACTCGACGGCGTAGCCGCCAACGGCCCCGGCGGCGCCCGTGACCAGCAAAGTGTCGCGGGGGCGTAGCGGGAGGTGGTCCAGGGCCAGTGAGGCGGTCATCGCGTTGAGGGGGATCGTCGCCGCGAGCGTCAGGTCCATGCCCTGTGGGGCGGGTGCGATGGAACCCAGGTCGGTCACGAGGTACTCGGCCTGGGCCTTCGTCGGGCGCAGCACCGTGGCGTCGAACGCGATCACCGGGGTTCCGACGGACAGCAGGACGCCTGGACCGACCGCGTCGATCGTCCCGGCGGCGTCCAGCCCCAGACCGGCGTACTCCATGCCCTCCGGCTGCGCGAAGACCCCGGCCCACACAGCGGCGTCGGCGGGATTGAGCGCGGCGGCCGCGACCTTTATGCGGACTTCCAGGGGACCTGGTTCCGGGAGGGGGACCTCCAGGACCTCGACGGCCTCGGGTCCACCGACCTTCTTCACGACTGCAGCGCGCATGATCTTCGCTCTTCCCTTTGCATATTCGAACGTCAGGAACGCTACGAACGCTAGGCAAGTTACGATCGATTCGTAAGTAGGCACTTTAAAGTGCGTTACGCCCCTGGTCGGGCAGACGGCCACCAAGGTGAAGTCGGCGCGCCGGGTCGGGCCCGGAACGTACGAGGCGTGCACGGATGACTGCCCCCGGCCAGAAGAGGCTCACCCGGACCTTGCGTTCACCTGGAACGACCCGGGATCCGCCGTGGAGTAGAACGAGGCATTCCCCACCCACCTGAGCACGCTCCCGGAACGGCTCCTGCGGCGATCCACGCCCTGGCAGGTCCGTCGCCGAGTTCGGGCACGACGACGGGCATCGTCCCCGCCGGACTGCGACCAGCTGCCGTCCACAGCCCACCAGAGTCCCCGCCGCCGTGCACGACGTGGAGGGCCGCAGTCCGATCATGTGCTCAGCCGCGTCATGCACGAGTCTTGATATGGGCCCCTGACCTGCAGTGATGATGTTCGGGGCCCCGCGGCAGTCGCTGACGATGAGGCCGGTCATCCCGTTCGGGCGCAGGAGCACAGCCCGCGGGGGGCTTGTGTTGTCTTTACTGGTCGGTCTGCCGGGTGTCGTAGCGGGTCCGCGCCGCGTCGACCTCATCGGTTTTGTCGGCGGCCCAGTCGCGTACCTGGGACAGCAGGCCGTACAGGCCCTGCCCGAGCGGGGTCAACTCGTAGTCGACACGTACCGGCACAGATGGTGTGACCGTCCGCTTCACCATGCCGTCGCGCTCGAGCATGCGCAGGGTCTGGGTGAGCATCTTCTGGCTGACGCCCGGTATCTCGCGGCTGACGTGGCTGTAACGCATCGGATCGCCGTAGGACCCGAGGGTGCACATCGTCAGGCTCACCCACCGGTTGCTGATCGTCGAGAGCAACGCCACCGCGGGACAGTCATGCATGTACGCCTCATACGTGCCCGGCTCGATTCGGCGCGCCAACTTCGTCGTGGTGGCCATCCATCTCTCCCGTCAGGAGTGCAACGCACTTCAAAGTGCCTACTTACCAATCGATCGTAACCAACTTGGCGTTCGTGGCGTTCGAATCACACGAAAGGAAGAATGCCTGCGCGTGCGCCCGCGGGCCGGTCAGCCCCTCGGCGTCGCGCGTACCGGCACGGGCGGGGCCAGGAGCTGGTGGATGCCCAGATCGAGGGCCGCTTCGAGGTGTGTGAGGGAGCCGGTGGACATCATGATCAAGACGCCGCCTTGGATACCGGCCAGCAGGGCGGCCGCGGCGCGGTCGGCGTCGACGCTGAGCGGGATCTCGCGCTGGTCCTGCATGGCCCGGATACCGGCCGCGATCTGGGCCTGCCACGAGGAGATCAGTTGTCTGGTGACGGCCTGCGTGCCGGGCGTGGCGGGTGTCAGCTGCGACATGAGCGCGCTGACCGGGCACTGCTGCCCCTGCCTGCGGTAGCGGTCGACGACAGCGTCCCGCCAGTTGCGCCAGGCCTGCCAAGAGGTGAGCTCACCGAGGTGGGGTTGCTGGTCGGACAGGACGCGGCCGGCCTCGTGCCGGGCCACGGCGAGCAGGAGCTCCTCCTTGCCGCTGGGGAAGTAGTGGAAGAGCTGGCTCTTGCTGGTGGCCGTGCGGGCGCGGATGTCGTCCAGGGTCGTCTCGGTCACGCCGCGCTCGCGGATCTCCTCCGCGGCTCCTTCGATGATGCGTTGCCTGGTGGCCGCGCCCTTGGGGGTCAGTCGTGGTGCCATGCCGCCATCCTGGCACTTTCTGGACTTGAAGGTCCATTTTTTGGGTGGCAGATTTGCTGTTCCCAGCCGGGTCGGTACAGACCGGTTCAATACAGAAAGGCACGGCATCATGATCCAGCGACTCACCGGGCGGACGGCCCTGGTCACCGGCTCCACCACGGGTATCGGCGCCGCCATCGCGGCAGCCCTGGCTGCCGAAGGCGCGTTCGTCGTCGTCAGCGGACGTGACGAGCGCCGCGGCGCAGAGGTGGTGGCGCACATCGAGAAGGACGGCGGTGCGGCGGCCTTCGTCAAGGCGGATCTGTCCGCGGGCGCCGATGTGATCGGCCGCTTCGCCACCGACGCGGTCGCCGCGGCCGACGGGCGGATCGACGTGCTCGTCAACAACGCGGCGCTCCTGCTCGCGCCGACCCCTACCGCCGAGGTTGCGCAGGAGACCATCGACGAGGCGCTGGCCGTGAGTGTGCGGTCGATGTTCCTCCTCACCGGCCTGCTGGTACCGCCCATGGCCGAGCGCGGCCACGGCGCCGTGGTCAACCTGGGGTCCATCAACGCCATGCGGGGCATGGCGCATTCGGCGCTCTACGGCATGACCAAGGCGGCCGTGCACTCGCTCACCGCGTCGTGGGCCGCGGAGTACGGGCCGCACGGCGTCCGGGTCAACACCGTCGCTCCCGGCCCCACGCTGACGGAGAAGGTGGCGGCGATGGAGGAGCACCTGGCCCCGATCATCGCGGGCACGCCCTCCCGCCGCGCCGGTACCCCGGCGGAGGTGGCCGCCGCCGTCGTCTTCCTCGCGAGCGACGAGGCGTCCCAGGTTCACGGCGCCACCCTCACCGTCGACGGCGGATTCACCGCGGTGTAGTGGCACGGCGGTGCGGCGGGGAGAGCCGCGACGGCTACGCCGAGGTCACACCTGATGAAGTGGTATGTCAGTGCCCACCCGGCTGATCAAGTCGGTCGACCGCTTCGGCCCAGAGCGCGGTGTCGAGTTCTCGACGTACGCGACGCCGACGGTGGTCGGCGAGAGCAAGCATCGAGGCTTGTCCGGCCACGGGGGATTGCGGTGGGCCCGCTACACGTAGAGGCCCGCTTGATGGAGCAGCAGCGGGAGACGCTCCAACCGCTCCGCGAGCGCGGCGGCCTGGGGCTCGGCGCCAGCCCCGGGAAACCCGGTCTTGGGCATCGCGAGCACATAGCCGACGCCGGCCACCTCAAGCATCCGGCGGAAGCGCCCTTCCTGATCGTAAGCGGCATCCGCGGTCACCCAGGAGATCGGCAGTGGGGAGACGAGAGCCCGCGGCACGATGGCCTTGGCCAGGGCGCCCTTGGTGGCGGACTCGCGCTCGGCCGGCACCCGGGCGGCACGGCATCGGTCGGGATCACCCGTCCAGGACTTGGGCAGATACAGCTCCCGGTCCACCAGCGCGCGGCCCGCGGGTGTCGTGTGGGCGGCGAAAACGCCGATCTGGCAGTTCTCCGTGCGCCCGCCGGTGCCGGAGTACTGGCGCTGCACCCCGGCGGAGGTGGCGCCCCTCTTCACGAATCCGGTGTCATCTGAACAGACTGTATGAACACCCCGTATGCTGCTCTTGGTCGGCCGGACAGACCGGCACCACGCCAGTCGAGCACCGTTCGCGACATTCCGGGAGGCGACCATGTCGTCGGTCACGCGACGCCGAACCCATGATCACGAGCGGCGGTCCGCGGCAACAGAGGCGAAGCTGCTCTCGTCGGTGGAAAGGCTCCTCGACGCCGGTGAATCCTTCACGGAGATCAGCGTTCAGCGCATCATCGAAGAAGCCGGCGTGTCACGGGCTACGTTTTACGCGTACTTCCAGGGAAAGCCGGACATCCTCAAGCGGCTCGCACAGAAAGTCAGGGACGCTTCTCTGACCTTGGCCAGGCAGTGGGACCCGGGGGCGGGCGAGGACGGCGCGGCCAGGTACACGACGTTCTTCGAGGACGTGCTCGCCCTCCACCGGGCATACCACCCGGTGCTTTCCGCGGTCCGAGAGGTCGCTTCCTACGACCCGGAGGTACGGGACTTCTACACGGCCGGCCTGGAGGGATTCGACGAGGCCGTGCTCGCGACGCTCGTGGAGCAGCAGCAAGCCGGGGCGACGCCGTCCGACCTTGATGCCGTGGCCGCGAGCAGGGTCATCGTCTGGGGCGGAGCCCAGGCCATCGCCCGGCACATCAGCGTGGACGACGGGAGCGGCGATGCCGCACTGGCCCGTGAGCTCGGCAGAATCTGGTGGTACGGCGCCTATCGCCGCCCGGCCGGGTGACGCGGGTCTTCGAAGTTGAGGGGCGGCGGCCGCGCGGAGGGGCGTCTGCGCGGCCGCACCCATCAAGTTCGAAGACCGGTAACGCCGGTCGGCCACATCACAGGTGAAGGCGAATCACCTGATTCGGACAACGACTGCCTTCCGTTGTTCCGTTGTTTTTCGCTGAGGACAAACCTTCAATTGGGAAAGGATCAAAATGAGTGGCAAAGGCTCTACGTATGTACTGATCCCAGGTGCCTGGCATGGGGGGTGGTCCTGGCGTCCGGTTGCCGAACGGCTGCGTGCCGCGGGGCATCGTGCGATCTGCCTTACTCTGCCCGGCCTGGGTGATGGTGACGATCCCACGGGTCTTGGACTCAAGGATGCGGTGGACCATGTGGTGTCCGAGGTGGAGGGGCTGGGTCTGTCCGATGTGACTCTGGTGGGTCACAGCTGGGGTGGGTATCCGCTGACCGGCGCAGCGCACCGTCTGCCGGGCAGGGTCTCCAAGGTTGTCTACTACGCTGCGCAGGTTCCCGTGCGGGGTAGGTCGATGGTGGAGGACAATCCTCCGGAAGCGGCGGCGATGCTGCGGGGGCTGATCGACGCATCCCCGACGCGTGCGATCCCGCCCACGCTGCAGTTCGTCCAGGGCATCTTCATGCAGGACGTCGACGAGGGGACCCAGCGTCTGGTGGCAGATCTGCTGACGCCGCAGCCCGGCGACTATTTCCTGGACTCACTCGACGTGCCCGATGTGAGCGAGCTTGGAATTCCTGCGCTGTACATCCTCGGCGAGGACGATCACGCGCTTCCCCGACCCGGCACCGAGTTCGCGGCCCGGCTGGGACTCGAACCCGTCATGGTTCCTGGGACCCACGAGGGCATGCTGACCCACCCCGACGAGGTCGCCAAGGCGATCCTGAACGACTGATGGCGCGTGAATGAGGTCCTCGGACGCATGGGTGTGAAATATCAGCCGATTTCCAATTGTGGACGACACTCCCATTCCTGTTCCGTGTTCGGATCGCGCAGTGCGCGCAGGGCACCGTCGCCATGGGAGCGGACAATCGGGTAACGGCCGTGGAAATTGGCGTTCAGCGCCATGCCCAGCGCCCCCGACTGATCCTCCATCCCTTCCCGCTGGGCGTGCCTCAGTTCACCGAGCCGTCCGAAGAAGATGCTCCGCGCCAGGGCATGGCGTCCCTCGCCGATGTTGAGCTGCACGCCAATCATGCGCCGGTTTGCCTCGGAGTCGATGACTGCAGCAGGTTCAGGGTCTTGAAGATACGGCCGTAGTGGGCGAAGGCGTCGCCGAGACCGGTCATGCGGTCGCCGCTGGTCATCATCCGCAGCAGGTCGTACGAGTGGACGGGCTGGTGAGACGCGCGGACGGCGTCGCGGCCTGGCGAGTTGTGGGAAGAGACGCTCTTCTGCCGCCGACACTCCTGCCCGGGTCGGCAGCAGTACAGGGCAGGCCCGGCAGCGACGATCCGTCACGATGGCCGGCTCGAACCAGTCCTTCGCGGCGCCGGCGCTGGACTTCCTCCGCCACTGGCGCGGAAAACGTCCAACCCCGCCCCGGACCTGCCCCCACCCGGCAGGGACCGGCGTGCCGGGACGACGCCGATCCCAGGTGGCGGGCCCCTGAACCAACCAGCCCGGCTAATGACGGGCCGCGGCGAGCGGCAGTTCCGAAGCGGGAGCACCGCCGGCCCGGTCGATGGCGCGCAACTCGTCGAGGCTGTCGGCGAGGGTGCGACCTGCCAATGCGCCGAGGACGGCTGCCTCGGTCTCGGCGGTGAGCCTGGCGAAGTACTCAGCGGAGTGGTTGGTGACCAGGCACTCCAGAGGCCCCTCCCGCCGGGGGGCAAACAGCGGCTTGTCGCCGATGGATGAGCGGTAGATCTCTCCCAATGTGATCTGGTCCGCGGGCCGACCGAGGCGGACACCCCCGCTGCGGCCCTTGATGGACGCGACGAGACCGTCCTGCACCAGCGGGACCATCAGCTTGCGCACCAGGCTCGGGTTCGTGTCCAGACTCCTGGCGAGCTGGGTGGAGCTGAGTACGGGACTCCCCTCCTCCTCGGCATGGCCCAGCAGGAGCATGGCCTTCAGCGCGCTGGAGAACCTCACGTCCAGCATGCTCGTACCCCTCTCATCCGCCGCTCGGTCCGGGTGGCTCCCGGCGCCGCCATATTAGCAACTCTTACAGTTGCGCTTCAGCCCAAGGATATGTATTTTTTACACATGCAGATTGCGTTCGCGGGGCCCGCCTGCAGCGCACAGCGGGGCCCGCCTGCAGCGCACAAGCGACCGGTCGCCCGTCTGCCCTACAAGCCCCGGCACCGCCGGGCATCACAGAGAGAACCGGAGAACGTCATGAGCACCGAGAACGAGATCAGGGAGATCGTTTCCCGATACACCCGGGCCGCGGACCAGCGCGACGGCAAGGCGCTGGCAGAGCTCTTCGAGGCCGACGCAGACGTCTCGGTCCACTACCACCGCGGGCCCGATGGGGATGAGTTGCTGGGAACCCTCTCCGGAGGAGCGCAGATCGCAGAGGCCATGTCCACGTCGATGGCGCCGCACCCGCCCCTGGGCTGGAGCCACCACACCACCTACGACCACCTGGTCTCCGTCGACGGCGACGAGGCGAGCATCGAAACCCAGTTCATCACCTTCGACGTCGTCGGAATCAGGAAGCCCGAGGGCGGGTGGCCCGAGGGCACCTTCGGCGCCCAGGGCACCATCAAGCCCATCGAGTCCGGGTACTACCGCTTCAGCTTCCGCCGGACCGACGGTGTCTGGCGGATCCGTCACCTGGGCGTCTTGCACGACATCCCCTACGTCTACTGATCACGCTGCGGCCCGTTCCCCACGCCCGCACAGCGGGCTGCGGAGGAGAGCTGCCGAACCGGACATGAGCCGCTCCGCGGCCGGCCGGTGTGAACACCGGCCGACCGCGTGACCGGGACACATCCGTCACACGCCGGCGGCGGTACGGGCTCACGGCGGCCTCTTCCGCAGCCACGCACGGCACGTTCCGCCCTCTCGCGGCCCCGGTCAGGCGAAGACCCCGCTCGCCGGGGCGGAGCGGGGCCGCGGTTCTTGATGTATTTCAACAGTCACTGCTGATCGCACGACTCCCACTTCGGGGACCGACGACAGGCACTCGTGCGGATCGGCACTCAACCGGGAGGTCGTCCCAGGCATGGCGACACTTGGACTCATCGGCAGTGGACAGATCGGAAGCACGCTCGCCCGTCTGGCGGTCGACGCCGGCCTGGACGTCGTGCTCAGCAACTCGCGGGGGCCGCAGACCCTTTTCGACCTCGTGGACGAACTGGGGCCGCGGGCCCGTGCGGCCACTCCCACGCAGGCGGCAACCGCCGGTGACTGGGTCGTCGTGACGATCCCAGTCGGCGCTGTCGGGAAGGTTCCCCGGAAGCCCCTCGCCGGCAAAACGGTCATCGACACCGGCAACTACTGGGCCCCGCGTGACGGCATCATCCCGGAACTCGAAACGCATGAACTCACCGATAGCGAACTGCTCCAGCGACACCTGGACGAGGCGCACGTCGTGAAGGCGTTCAACAACATCAACTACAAACACCTGGCGGCACTGCCGCGGCCAGTGGACGCGGCCGACCGCACCACCCTGCCGATCGCCGGCAACGACCCGGACGCAAAGAAGCACGCCGCCGAGTTGCTCTCGCTGCTCGGGTACGACTCCGTCGACATGGGACCGCTCACCGGAAGCTGGCGCTCACACGTGGGCACTCCGGTCTTCTGCGCGCCCTACGCGGCGACCAAGAACGACCAGTACCTGAACCAGCCGGCCGCTCCCGCCTCTGCCGCCGAGATCGGCGCGGCGCTGGCGTCCGCACGGCGCTGAGCCACGAACGCCTGCCGGCTTCGGAGCACCGTGGCGTCGGCGGCGCGTGCGCAGGCGACGTCGCCCGCCCCCAACAGCATTGGCACGAACAGATTCGGCAGGTCAGGCGCCGCAGGAGCCATCAGAGGACAGTCCGTGAGTTGGTGTTCCTTTCCGGGTGAGGCTGGGGCAGGGTTGCCGGTTGCGGGGTGATTGCTGCTTCCTGGTGAAGCTACCGGTGTCGACTTCGGTGAGGACATCGAGTTTGACGAGGCGTTTCAGCTTGGCGCGGTTGCCTTCGAAGTTCTTCGGCAGCAGTTCTTGGTCGAGGGCGTCGCAGACGTCACGGGCCCGGAGGGGGCCCGTGACCTCGTTGGAGACGGCGGGGATGCGGGGGTAGTCCGGATGTTCGGGCATGCGGGCGAGAACGGGTGGGTGGGGAGCCGTTCACCGAGCGCGGTGTCGGTCTTCCGGGTGATCGCCAGGAGTTCGAGGTGGGTCTCGGCTTCCCACAGCTGTCTCTGCAGTTCGGTGATCTGTGTGCGGAGGTCGGGACCCGCAGCATCGAGGTGGAGGGCGCCGCCCGGCGGTATCACGTCCACGGCACAGGACCGCTGTGCCTCGCACACTCCGGAGATCCGGAAGGGACTGGCCCTGCGGCGGTCAGACCAGACCCGCGTGGTGGACGGTCAGGGCGATCTGTACCCGGTTGGTCAGTTCCAGCTTGGTGAGGATGTGCGAGACATGGGCCTTGACGGTGGCCAGGCTCATGTACAGCTCCGCTGCGATCTCCGCGTTGGTCTTGCCCTGTCCCACGGCGACCGCGACTTCCCTTTCCCGCTCGCCCAGCCGGTTGAGCCGGGTGCGTGCCTCGGTGGTCTCCGGTCGCCGGTCCGTCCTGTGGTCCTGGGTGACACGGGCGATGAGCTGCTCGGTCACCGCGGGTGAGAGCACCGGCTCACCCGCCTTCACCCGGCGCACCGCCGCGACGATCTCGGCCGGTGAGGAGTGCTTGAGCAGGAAACCGGCCGCGCCGGCGGACAGGGCGCTGAGGACCTGCTCGTCGGCCTTGAAGGTCGTCAGCATCACGACGGCCGGCGGATGGGGGCGGGCTCGGAGCAGCCGGGTTGCTTCCAGGCCGTCCACCTCGGGCATCCGGATGTCCATCAGCACCAGGTCGGGGGCGTGCTCGTCGACCAGTGCGGAGACCTCGCCGCCGTCCCCCGCCTCGGCGACGACCTCGATGTCGCCGGCGCCGCTGAGCATCAGGCGGAGCCCAGAGCGGACCAGCGGGTCGTCGTCGACGAGCAGCACACGGATCATGCGGGCCAGGGTAGCCACGCCCGCAGCACATGGTCCGGCCCGGCCATGCCGTGGCTGATCCTGCCGCCGGCCAGCGTGACGCGTTCCTCAAGGCCGATCAGCCCCTGGCCGGCACCCGGGATGCCGTCGCGCGTGGCACCGCGTCCGGCAGGGTTGGTCATCTGCAGGCTGAGCCCGTCGCCGGGGCCGCCATCCACCGTGATCCTGACCGGCGCACCGGGGGCGTGCTTTCTGGCGTTCGTCAGTCCTTCCTGGACGATCCGGTAGGCCGTGAGTCCGGCGATACCCGCTGGACCGTCCGGCTCGGCGCAGCGCATGTCGAGGTCGACCCGCAGGCCGGCGTCCTGTGACTCCTTGACCAGGTCGGGCACCTCGGCAAGGCCGGTCTGCGGGGGCCTGGTGCCATCGATGGCGGGATCCTCCGTCGGCGAACGAAGCACCTGCAGCACCACCTGCAGATCCTCGAGTGCCTGGTGTGCGCTCTCCCTGATCACGGCGGCGGCACGGGTGGTTTCCCGCGCGGACGCGCCGGAGTTGAACTCCAGAGCACCCGCGTGGACGCTCAGCAGGGAGAGCCGGTGGGCCAGGACATCGTGCATCTCCCGGGCGATGTCCTCCCTGGCCTCACGCTGGGCACGCCGAGCACGGAGCACGGCCTCCGCCTCGGCCCGTTCGGTGCGGTCGTTCAGGGACCGGACGAACAGCCCCCAGCCGATAGCGGCGGCGATCAGAACCGCAAGGATCACCGCGTTCGCGAGCAGCGCCCCGGAGACATAGGAGTACGTCAGGAAGTAGACGGGGATCGGCAGCAGCCCCAGCAGGGCGACGGTCACGATGGTGCGCGGTGGCCTGAGGACGGCGACCGTGAAGAGCGCCACGACCAGGGGCACCACGGCCGGGGTGACGGCAGCGGCCGCCAGGGCGACGACGCCGACAGCGGTCGGCCACCGCCTGCGCCACCACAGCATCCCGGTGGACACCAGCGAGATCGGGTTCACCACCCAGGTGAAACCGAGCAGCAGCGGCGACGAGAAACTCAGTGTGCCGAACGGCCAGGAGCCGGAACCCAATGCCGGGCTCAGCGCCAGGTTCCCCCTGGTCTGGACATAGGAGAGAGCGGCCGACAGCACGGCCGTCAGTACGACAACGCCGAGGTCGACGATCTTCTCACGCCGGTCACCACTCACAAGGGCAAAGGTAGAGCGGCCGCCGGCGGGGGCCCAGCGCCGAGGAGTCCGCCGGGGAAACCACAGACTTTGGTCTAGGTCGAACGCCCGCCAACACCGACTTTCAGCCGAAGCCGCCCGTAGGCCCGCACTCCTAGCGTTCCGGGAGTCCCACCTCAGGTCTTCTACGAAGGGCCCGGCCTTGAAGAAATACGTTCTGCTCCTGTCGGGAGCACTGCTCGCGCTCTCCGGCGGGCTGCCGCTGGCACAGCGGCTCTACGACCGTCTCACGCTCTGGGGATTCGGCGTGCCCGCCTACGGGTCGTCGTTGATCAAGCTGGCCCTGGTGCTCGTCGGTACCGCGGCACTGGTCCTCGCGACGCGCGTGTCCGGTTCCCCCTGGCGCGCTCCCCGTTCCAAGGCGGGGCAGCCGCACCATGACTGATCCGACCGATGCGACCGATCCGCGAGAGAGCCCGGCGTTGGAGGCGGTGGGACACGGCAGGCGCTACAGCTGATCCGCCCGCGGGGTCCGCTGCCGGCGGATACCGAGCCGGTCCTGCCGAGCCTGGAGGACCGGCTGCTGGCTCACCTGCGGACGGACGACGTGGCGCCGCTGATCACGCCCACCGCGCGTGTCTGGCGGACTGGTACCGGTGGTGGCACCCGCGCCGTACCGTCCTGGCGATGGGCGCGACCGTGGCCGTGAGCGCGGGAGCGCTGCATCTGCTCGAGTCGGCCGGCATCTGATGCGCCCGACGCGGCCGGGCACCGGGTGTCGGAAGTGCCGGCCTCGCGGCCGACTGCACCAAGTGCCTCGTCCAGAACGGCAGGAGCCGACGTGTGCCTGCCGCTGGCGGCCGCGCTCGCCGGGCTGTGCGTTGGCGGATCCGCCGCCGCCCGGTCTGAACCGTCGTTCGGTCAAGCCGTCGGTCAACAGCGCCGGCGATCACCGGTGACCAACGACAGCCGTCACCCGAAGACATCACCCGATCCAGAGACAGGTTCCGCATGCCCATGTACCGGCGAATACGACGGCCGCGCACAGTCATCGCCCTCGCGACAGCCGTGACCACCATCCTGGCCGTGACGCTGACGCTGGCCTTTACGGTCACGACGTACGATCACACGTCGCCGCGCGCCGCCCGGGGCAAGGCATCGGGATCGGTCACCGGGGCCGTCGACTGCCGTAAGGCGAAGTGTGTGGCCCTCACCTTCGACGGCGGCCCCAGTCCGACAACCCCCGGGCTGCTGGACATCCTCGAGCGGGACCATCTGCACGCGACGTTCTTCCTGCAGGGCAAGGGTCACATCGCCAAATACCCCGAGATCATCCGTCGTATCGCGGACGAGGGGAACGAAATCGGCAACCACACCTGGAATCACAAGGTGCTGACGCGGATCGACGCGGTCGACGCCCGCCAGGAGCTGGTCCGCACGCAGGACGCCATCGAGAGGATCACCGGCGCCGAACCCGTCCTGATGCGCCCGCCGCAGGGCCGCACCAACCGCAATGTGGCCAAGATCTGTCGGGAGTTGGGCCTGGCGCAGGTGTTGTGGAGCGTCACGGCCAAGGACTACGAGACAACCGACTCGGCCCTGATCACCAAGCGGGTGCTCGAACAGACCCACCGCGACGGCATCATCCTGCTGCACGACCTGCACAAGGGGACCGTGCCCGCGGTCCCGGGGATCATCAACGCGCTCCAACAGCGTGGCTACACCATCGTCACGGTGTCGCAGATGCTCGCCCCTGCCAAACCCCGGCCGGGGATGGTCTACCGTCCCTGAGCAGCCGGAACAGATCCGCTTCTTCATGGCGGGTGGCATGGGCCTTGTGCGGCAGCCGTAGCAGGGCATGACGGGGTTGCGCCAGCGGCGAGTGCGCCCATAGGTCGCGCTCCTGCACGAGATCGTCGGTGCGCGAACTGGCGCGACCGCACATCGTCCTCATCGGCAAGACCGCCTCGCCGGCGAGCGGGACGGAGAAGCGGACCGGTGGCGACACCGGCACCGCACCCGACCGACTCAGCGGTCGGGGGTTCAGTGCCTGCGCAGTATCCGCTTGCGCAGAAGGTCGACTCCCGCCGACGGCGCCATCAGCGTGGCGGCCGACCCTCAGCAGGCCAGCCAACCACGTAGATCCTTGCGCAGGCGGCTGTCTCCAGTCAGGTTTTAGCTGCGCATACTGGATTGGGATCCCGGCGCGCCGGGGTACGACGCGACGAAGCCGGCGACTGCTTCCGCGAAGGTTTCGGGTTCTTCGATGTGTCCGAAGTGGCCACTGTCGTTCAGCACGATCAGCCGGGAGTCGGGGATGAGCTTGCTGAGTTCGCGCGCCCAGCGCATCCCGCAGATGACGTCGTACCGGCCGACAACCACCATGGCTGGGACGGTCATCGAGGCCAAGGTTTCCCTGTCGTCGATGGTCTCGGGCCCCTGGTCCTCGTCGAAGCCGGAGATGTGGCAGCCGCTGACTGTCGCTCGCATGGGCGCGAACTCCTGCTCGCGTCCCCAGTAGTCGGCGAAGTAAGCGGGGAGCAAGCCGCGGACGGCGGCCGTGAACTCCGCGTCGTTCGAGATGGCCGCCGTCGCCTGGAACGCCTGGACGACCTCGGGGAGGTCGGGGTTGTCCGCATGCCTATGGCTGAACTCCTGCACGTTGGCCATGGCTTCGGCCATGAACTCGGGCCCGGTCAGCGGCGAGCTCTCGTACAGGACGACGCCTGCGACGCGGTCGGGGTGCCTCAGGGCGCAGTGCTGCACGACGAATCCACCGTGCGAGTGCCCCAGGAGGTAAGCCTGGGGCAGGTTGAGATAGTCGAGCAGACCTATGAGGGCCTTCGTGTAGCGCTCGCGCGTGTATCCGTTCGGGTGCGAGGCGAGACGGCCCGAGCCTCCCGTACCGATCGGCTCCATGTACACCATGGTCAGATGCCGCTCCACAGCCGGCATGCGCAAGTACTCCCAGAACACTCCCGGCCCGCCCGGATGAGCCAGACAGACGGGGCCCGTGCCGTGGATGTGGTAGCGCTGGGTGATCCCGTCCAGATCGATGGTGTGGACGCCCGGGGACAATGGCGCAGCGTTCTCGTTCATCGCGATCTCCGATGGAGTATGGGGTGACGGACATCGACAAGACGAGAAGAGCGGGCGGATATTCGATCACTGCCATGTGACGGTCATCACAGTCAACCGGAGTGCCACCGACCGGCACGCACATACGGCGCGACACCATACGCCTCAGACAACCCGAGAGTGGAACAGGCGTAGTTGGCTCACACGGCTGTCCGCCAGAGACATCAGCCAGGTCACCGCGGGCGGGCAGTGTTCGGGGTCCTCGGGCGGGTTGACCAGGTCCATCTCCCAGATGATCGTGTCGCTGCTGGCGACCGCGTCCACGAAACGCTGGCGCACTCCTGCTTCCAGGTCGCACTCCATACCCCGTACCAGGAACTCGCGTCCTCCGACCGGCTGCCGGCCGTCGAACAGTGTGACGTCGGGCGACCACCGCTCGGTCAGGAGTTTGGCGAAGTGCCCCCGCTCCGCGGCGTTCAACGTCTCCAGGGCCTCTCTGCGGCTCGCGTCGGTACGTGCCGCCGCGTCGGCGTGCGCGGCGCTCGCGGTTGCCGCCATCGCCTCGGCGAGCCTGGCCCTCGCCTGGCTGAGCCGACTGCACACGGTGCCCACGGGAACCCCGCACACGGCCCCGATCTCCTCGTAGGACATGGCTCTGCTGTTGAAGTGCCTGAGCATGACGGTCATGCGAAGAACAGGGGAAAGACCCTCAACCGCTTGCCAAATCCAGTCCCGAAACGCGTGCCGTTCGAGTACGCGCTCGGGGCTTTCGTCGCTGGAGAGCAGGTCCAGGTCCTCGACGCGGCTCGTCTCCGGTACGGACCGCAGCCGGTCGCGGCACGCGTTCCTCACGATCATCCGCAGCCATGCGCCGACTGCTTCCGGGCTTCTTACGTCGCCGATACGCCGGAGCGCCACCAGTGCGGCGTCCTGCACCGCGTCCTCCCCGTCCGGGCCGGGGCCGAGCAGACTCAACGCCACCGCCCGCATCCCGGCCTGGTGTCGAACGATCAAGGCCCCGAGCGCCCCAGCGTCACCGGACTGGGCAGCACGGGCGAGTTCCCCGTCCGAAAGCCCACTCATCGTCATTCGAATCCCCTGTGTTCGGCATGAACGGGTTGCACCGGAACTACCGGCCTACAGGCTTCGGACTGGCTGGCCCCCGGTCTCGCTCCGAGCCAGGCCGGTGGGCCGTAGCGCTTGCTCACCGGCGGCTGCGCCACGAGTTCACCCGGCGTCAAGGGTGCGGGTACGCGGGCAGGTTCCGGGCTGCGCGTCCTTGCGGTGTTCAGCAAGGGCGGCCTCCGTGAGGTGGCGGGTGGCGATGCGGGCCAAGGTCTGCAGGGCCGCTTGCGCCTCGAGATGGTCGAGGCTGTCGGCACCGTCGACCACGAGGGGGCTGTCGCTCGTCAGTCGGGTCCAGCCGGTCTCGTCGCGTCCCACCTGGAGCGTGATGGGCTCGCCCGTCGGCAGAGTGAGAGTGATGCTCGCTCCGTCGGCCACCGCGTGTCGGCCGGTGTGCAGGACGGCTTGTCGGTAGCTGTCGGAGCTTGCCGCGAGTTCGGCTGGTTCGGCGAGGGCGGCCAAGGCCCGGCGGCTGTGGTGCGCGAGCTTCTCACCCTCGTCCGCCAGGCTGGGCAGCGTCTCTCGGGGTGTCCAGCCAGGCCCCTGGTCCGACGGTGGTTCCAGCACGTCGGCCACGGTCTCCAGGGCGCGCGACGCGGCCAGCGTCGCGCGCACAAGCGGGTCGTCGGGGTCATGGGTGAACGCGGGCAGGGCGACAGCGTCGGCGATCCTGGCGACGGTGCGCACCGCGTCACCTGTGAGGGGAATTCCGCGGCCCTTCTGGGGGCCTGAGATCACTTGCTCGCGGGAGCCGATGTCGATGGCCCGGGCGGCCAGATCGGCGTAGACGGTGTCGCGGCTGACACGGGCGAGGCGGGCCAGCTCGGCAACGTTGCGGGTGCCGGTGCGCCAAGCGGCGGCCACAGCGTCGGCGCGGTCCTCGCTGAGCCGTTCCCGGCGCGCGGCCCAGGCGATGAGCTCGGACAGGGCAGCGATGCGTACTACTTCGTTCGATTCCGTCACACCGACGATGCTATGTCGAACGGGTCGACATGTCGAATGAATCGACACAACGCTCCGTGCCGCGTCCAAGGGCGGGGTCTGTACGGGCAACGGCGCGGATATGGAGCGGGAGTTCATCGGGCCGTATCTGCCGGTCGGCGGGTACGGCTCGCACCCCGAGCGGCCGCGGCAGCAGTTCGAGAGCGTGATCTGGCGGTTTCGGACGGGCGGCCAGCAGCGGGAGTGCCGCAGGAGTTCGGCGCATGCCCGCCAGTGCACAAACGTTTCCGGCAGCGGCGGGACGCCAGGGCCTTCGAAACGCGATGTCCCCCGCCGGCACTGCGACAAGGGCGGCGCGCCGGGCCCCGGTCAGGCGCCCGCGACGGCGCCGGGCCCCGGCCGCACGGGGCACGCGCCGCCAAGGGTCGCGTGGCCGAGGCCGCTCGGGGAACCGGCGGTCGGAATGGCCTGCCTGCCACTGTCGTGATCGTCCGAGGGCGGGGCGAAGGCGACGTCCAGACGTGTGAGCCCACGGAAGTTGAGGCTGCGCTGCCACTGCGGCGGTGCGGTGTTTTCCATCCGCAGGCCGGGGAGCCGGTTGAGAAGTGCTTCCAGGACGATCGCGCCTTCCAGCCTGGCCAGCGCCGCGCCGAGGCAGAAGTGCGGACCGTGCCCGAACGCCATGTGCCGCCCGCCGGGCCGCTCGAAGTCCAGCACATGGGGATCGGGAAACACGGCCGGATCCCGGTTGGCGGCGCCGCACACCAGGAGCACGGTCTGCCCCTCAGCGATGGTGCGGCCCGCCAGGTCCAGGTCGTGCCGCGCCCGGCGCAGCATGAGCTGGACCGGAGCGTCGTAGCGCAGGAGTTCCTCGACCGCGGCGGGCATCAGATCGGGCCGCCGGCGCAGTTGGTCGGCCGCGTCCGGATGGCGGAGCAGGGCCAGCGTGGCGTTGCCGATGAAGTGGGTGGTGGTCTCGTGACCGGCGATCAGCAACAGGGCGCAGTTGGCCAGGAGTTCGTCGAAGTCCTGGTCGGTGTTCTCCGCCTGCGTGGTTACGAGCGCGCGCAGGGTGTGGGGGGCCGGCGGAGTGTCCTGGCGGGCGAGGAGTTCACGGAGGTAGGCGAGCATGTGCGCCATGCTCTGCGAGGCCTCCCGGTTGCGGTCGGCGTCGAGCCGGGAGTTGCCGATAGCCTCGGCGATCGGCTCGGACCAGGCGGCGACGGCGGGGCGGTCCTGCTCCGGTACGTCGAGCAGGTCGCAGATGATGGTGAGAGGCAGGGGGCGGGCAAGGTCCGCGACGATGTCCATCCGCCCGGTCGGCGCCGCGTGGGTGATGATCCGGTCGACGGCTTCGAAGATCCGGGCGCGGAGTGTCGCTACTGCCCGGGGAGTGAAGGCCTTGCTGATCAGGGCCCGCAACCGGGGGTGGTCGGGAGCGTCGTTGTAGAGCATCTGCCGGCTCAGGACCTCGGCCAGCGGCCGCAGTTCCTCGGGGACGGCCTCGATGTCGGGATAGCGCACCGAGGACAGCCCCGGGTCACCTGCCGCGCTGCTGACCACCGCGTACCCGGTCGCAATCCACGCGCCCAGGTGGCGGTCCCAGAACAGTTCGTCGGCGCTCCTGAGCTCTTCGTAGAAGTCGTAGAGACGCTCTTGAACCTTGGGCCGAAAGGCCGGCAGTAGCGATGCAGGGACGCGCATCGCGCCAGGCTACTCCATGTAATGACAAGGGGGAGTTGTCGTCCTCGGACCAGCGGTTCGGTGCCCGGGCCTCTCGCCGCAACGTGAGCAAGGGGCCCGGATCGTGTCCCATCGCCCGCGCAAGCATGGCCACAGTGTGTGCCGAAGGAGCCTTCGTACCGACACCAGAGATAGAGGTCGGAGAGGTTTACGACATCCCGAGTCGGACAAACGCTCGGGATGTCTCACCGTGACACCACGACCGTCACTCCGGCCGGCACCGGCACCGCCCCTGCGGGAAGTCCGCCGTCGCAGCACAGGGCGACGGCTTCGACCCAGGTCGTGCCCGGGCCGGCCAAGCAGCGCGACGCGTTCTTCGACAACGCCAAGTACCTGACGATCGTGCTGGTCGCGGCCGGGCACGCGTGGGAGCCGCTGCGAGACGGCAGCAGAGCCGCCGCCGCGCTCTACATGCTGGTGTACACCTTCCACATGCCGGCGTTCATCGTCATCTCCGGCTACTTCTCCCGGAGCTTCGACGCCAGTCCGGAGCGGATCAAACGGCTGGTGACCCAACTGGTCGTGCCCTACGTCGTCTTCGAGACGGCCTACACCCTGTACACCCGGTGGACCGACCAGGCGCCCGACCGCCCGATCAGCCTGCTGGATCCGCTGTATCTGACCTGGTTCCTGGCGGCGCTGTTCGTCTGGCGTCTGACCACTCCCCTGTGGCGGACCGTGCGGTGGCCGCTCCCCCTGGCCCTCACCATCGCGGCGCTGGCCACCGTGGCACCCATCGGCGACGACCTCGCCCTGCAGCGCACCCTGCAGTTCCTGCCGTACTTCGTGCTGGGCCTGTGTCTGAAGCCGGAGCACTTCCAACTGGTCCGCCGCCGGTGGGTACGCCTGCCGGCGCTCCTGGTGTTCGCGGGCGGGCTCGCCGTGGCGTACTGGGCGGTGCCGCGGATGACCACCGCCTGGTTCCTCCACGACGACAGCGCCGTGGAACTGGGCGCGCCCGGCTGGTACGGCCCGGTGATGACTCTGGTGCTCTTCGGATGTTCCCTGCTCCTGGTCGCCTGTTTCCTCGCCTGGATACCCGGTCGGCGCACCTGGTTCACCGCCCTGGGCGCGGGCACCCTCTACGGCTATCTGCTGCACGGCTTCGTCGCCCAGGGAGCCAAGTTCTGGGGCTGGTACGAGCCCGCCTGGGTCCACCGGCCGCTCGGCGAGATCATTGTCACGGCGGTGGCCGTCACCGTGGTGACCGTGCTGTGCACCCCGCCCGTCCGGCGGGTCTTCCGGTTCGTGGTGGAGCCGGGGACGGAGTGGGCGTTCCGGCGGACCGCTGCCACGAAACCGTCCGGGGTCCGCGGCGGAACCCGCACCGCTCCCGGTCGGTGACGTTCCCGGTCGCCGGTCGGTGAGCGGCGCCACGAACGGCGCCACCGGCCCGGGAGCACGCGCACGGGAGCACGCCTCGCATGATCGCTACAACCCTCGGGGCCCTTCGCGTGTCCAGGACATGGCCGGACGGTGAACCGCCCGGCCGCGTCCTTCCCGCCCCACCGAGGAGAACCACCGTGCTCCGCCGTTTCCACCCCTCGGCAGCGGTTGTCGCGACCGCCGCGATCGCCGCCGCCCTTCCCGCAGTCGCCGTTCCCGCAGCGCAGGCGGCTGAGGGCGGGCCCGCCCTGGTGATCTCGACTCTGCCGAGCGCCTCGCCCAAGCCCGGCGAGGTGTACGACGAGCAGGTCACCGTCACCAACAACGGCACGACGGCCGCGGACGGCGTCGCCTTCCGGATCCGGCTGACCCGTGGGCTCGACTTCCCGGCGCCCGTCGAGGGCTGCGTCTACTCGACCGGGGAGAACAAGGTCAGGCAGGCGCTGTGCGAGCTCGACACGGTCGTCGCCCCCGGCGCCTCCGTCACCGTGCCCGTACGGTTCAAGGCGCTGCCCAACGCCCTGATGGAGTCCGTCGAGTACGGCACCTCCGCCACCGGCGAGGCCCCGGGCGAGGGGTACGACGACAGCTACCGGCGCCTGACCCTGACCGCGGACAGCACGGCCGACCTGGCCGCCACCGGCGACCGGGCGAAGGCTCGCCCCGGCAGTGAGGTCACCGTCAGGGCGACTCTGCGCAACGACGGCCCCGGCTGGGTCCAGAACCAGGAGAGCGACGACCTCGCGGCACTGCTGGTGAAGATCCCGGCCGGTACCGTGGCCGTCGACGTACCCAAGGAGTGCGCGCCGTTCGGTATCGACGGCCCGAGCGGACCGTCGGCGCCCGGCAAGCCCCGGTATGTCTGCTGGTCCGACGGCGGCACCCTCGATGTCGGCCAGTCGTTCAGCTACACCTTCGTGCTGAAGGTCGACGACGACGCGCGGGACACCAAGGGCGAGGTGAAGGCGACCTCCGTCTACGACATCCACCCCGAGTACGACAAGAACCCCGCCAACGACACGGCGTACCTCGGCGTCGACCTGCCCGGCGAGCCCGACGAGGGCTCCTCCTCGGGCGCCGCCACCGGCACCGGCGGTGCGACGGACGGGGGCTCCGGTTCGGGCGGGGACGGCAACGACCCGCAGGGCCAGGCCGCGGGCGGCTCGGGCACGACGGGGTCCACCTCGGCGGGTGCGTCGACCGGCGGCTCCACCGACGACTCCACCGGCGGAACTGGCGGCACCGGCGGCACCGGCGGCACCGGAGACGACGCCGTCAGCGGCGACCTGGCCAGCACGGGCACCGGCGGCACCTCGCTCCTCGCCGGGGGCGCGGTGGCCGCCGCGGCGCTCGGCGGCCTTCTGGTCGTGGCGGGACGGCGGCGTCGCGCGAACGCCGCGTCGTCCTGACGGCTGACCGCTGACGGCTGACGGCTGACTGACTGAACGGCTCGCGGCTGACTGCTGCGGCTGCGGCTGCGGCTGCGGCTGCGGCTGCGGCTGCGGCTCGCCGTATCCCGGGTGGCTGGACCATGTCCAGCCACCCCCGCGAGATCCCTTGACGCTCACCCGTTTCGTTGCTTCTCTCGAAAGGCTGCCTATGGGAGCGCTCCCACCCCTCACGTGAAAGGGATCCCCATGCAGACCACCACTCCCCACGACACCCTCGTGCGCCGCGCAAGACGCGCGTTACCGGCCGTCCTCACCGCCGTACTCGTCGCCTGCCTGCTGTCCTGGGCGGGCGGTTCTCCGGCCCAGGCCGCCCCGGGCGACGGCTCGGTGTCCGACCCCAACATCGCCTATGTCGGCCGCTGGGACACCGGCTCGGGCACGGCCGCCGTGCCCGGCTGGACCGGCGCGTATCTGCAGACCGGCTTCACCGGCACCACGGTGAAGGTCATAGCCCGGGACGCCGTCAACTTCTACGCCGCCATCGACGGCGGACCCGACACCTTCTACGCGGGCGTACGGGGAACGGTGAACCTCACGCCCCGGCCGCTGTCCGCCGGCACCCACACCCTGCGTATCTCCTACCGCTCGGGCGACACGGTCTTCCAGGGCCTGGTGCTGGACTCCGGGGCCCGCACGGTGCCCGCGAACACACCGTCCGGGCTGGTCGAGTTCGTCGGCGACTCCATCACCGCGGGTGCCCTCACCGACCGGCTGGCGCTCGACTCGTACGCCTGGAAGACCGGCGAAAGCCTGGGGCTGCGGCACACCCAGATAGCCCGCTCCGGCTACTGCCTGGTCGCCCAGTCCGGCTGTACGGGCCTGAGCACGCAGTTCTTCAGGACCGCCAGCACGGGCAGCCAGGGCTGGGACTTCTCCCGCTACCAGGCGAACGCGGTCGTCATCAACCTCGGCACCAACGACATCGGCCACGGCGTGTCCGGGGCCGCCTTCCAGTCGGCGTACACCACGTTCCTGCGTGATCTGCGCGCCGCCTACCCGAACGCGCACCTCTTCGCGGTGCAGACCCTCAAGAAGCGCTACGTCACCGAGACCAGGGCCGCCGTCAGCGCCCGCACCGGCGCCGGTGACAGCAAGGTGTACTACGTCGACACCACGGGCTGGCTCACCGACGGCACCGACTACGAGGACGGCGACGGCCATCCCAACGAGGCCGGCCACACCAAGTTCGCGAGCCGGCTCGCCCCCGTGATCAGCGCCCGGCTCACCGGCACCGCCGCCAGGTCCGTCGCGGCGGCCGCGCCGGGACAGCCCGGTGACCCGAACATCAAGTTCGTCGGCCGCTGGGACACCACGAGCTCCGGCACCGTGTACACCCCGTACTGGGCGGGCGCGTACTACCGCGTCGGTTTCACCGGCCGGACCGTGCAGCTCAAGCAACGGAACACGATCGACCTCTGGGCGCGGATCGACGACGGGCCCGTGACCTTCTACAACGACGTCAAGGGAACGGTGAACCTGACGCCGTCGGCGCTGCCCGCCGGTCGGCACACCCTCCAGGTCAACTACCAGGTGGTCGCGGGTTCTTACCACGGCGACGCCGTGTTCCAGGGCCTGGTCCTCGACAGCGGCGCGACGACGTTCGCACCGGCCGCCCCGGCCGAACTGGTCGAGTTCGTCGGCGACTCGATCACGGTGGGGACGACGACCTCGCTCAACGCCCGTAGCGCGTATGGCTGGTTGATAGGGGAACGGCTCGGCGCCGAGCACACCCAGATCGCCCAGGGCGGTGCCTGTCTGGTCGCCACGGCCGACGGATGCGTGGGGCTGGAACAGCAGTTCGGCCGGCTCAACCCGAACGCGGCCACGCCCGACTGGGACTTCTCCCGGTATCGCGCGGACGCGGTCGTCATCAACCTCGGCACCAACGACGTCGGCCACGGGGTGAGTTCAACCCAGTTCCAGTCGGCGTACAGCAGTCTGCTGCGCAAGGTGCGTGCCGCGTATCCGCAGGCCTGGATCTTCGCGCTGGAGACCTTCCGCGGACGGTTCGTCCCGCAGACGGAGGCGGCCGTGCAGGCTGCCGTCGCCGGCGGGGACTCCCGGGTCTCCTTCGTCGACACCACCGGTTGGCTGGGCTCCGGCGATCTCTCCGACTCGGTCCATCCCAACGACCAGGGGCACCGGGTCATCGCCGACCGGCTCGCGCCGATCATCGCGGCACGGATCGGCGGCTGAGCGTTTTGGGCGGCCGGTGGGCGGCGCCGCTCCCAGGCACGTGCCGCGCACGGCGACGTCCGGAGGACTGAACGCGCCATTTCGTGGTACAGACAGTCCAGTTGAGGCGAACTACGGGCGGGGGCGATGGGGTGCTCGGCAGGGGCATACGCAGTGGCAGCGGTCGCGGTGACGGTCGCGGCACAGGTACGACTGGTGCGGTGGCGGCCGCCGTGTTCGCGGCGTGTGTGCTGGGGCTGGTCGGCTGTTCCTCCGGAGGTGACGGGCGTGCGGCGGAGCCGACGGAGACGGCGAGCGGCACGTCGACGGCTTCCACCGCCTCGCCCACGGTCTCCGCGTCGACGTCGACTTCAGCCTCGGCCTCGGCCTCGGTCTCCGCTTCCGCTTCCGCCTCGGGGAGCCGCCCGTCGCCGGTGCCCGTCACCGGTCCGGAGCAGAAGCTGGTGACGATGACGGTCAGCGGCGGCTTCGCCGGTGTCCGTCAGGAGGTGATCCTCCGCGGCGACGGCACCGTAAGCGCCGACGACAAGGGCAGCCGCGTGGTGCACCGCACCGGCGCGGCCCAGTTCACGAAGCTGCGCACGCTGCTCGGAGATCCGGCGCTCGCCGAAGTCCCCGCGTTCACGATCGACAAGGGGGCGGCCGACAAGTTCCAGTACGCCCTGCAGTTCAACGGCCGTACGGTCATCACGGACCGCTCCTCCGCCCAGCCCGCTCTCGACCGCCTCATCGACGACCTCAGCACCTGGCTGCCGGATCACTGACCTCGTCCGCTACCGACGCGGTTCGAGTAGGGACGCGGGTCGAGCGAGATGTGCGCGGACAGTGCGCGGAGGAAGTCGGGAGCGTCGAAGAGTTCGCCGGCCGAGGCGACACCGACGGTCCTGGTCCGCCCCGTGAGGATGCGGTGCACCGCCTCCACCGCGAGCGGCGCGGTGACGGCGTAGATGTCCCGGCCCGTCGCCACCGCACGCCGTTCGGTGCCGCCGGCGCGCACCAGGACGTCGACGAGGAAGGTCTGCGCGGAGCGTCCCTGCTCGTCGACCGAGGTCGGCGACGGTGTGTCCGGTTCCGCCAGGTTCTTGGCCGCCTCGCTGCTCATGTAGGTGCGCACCTCGGGGATGGAGAGGTGGCTGGGGACCGTGACGACGTCGGCCATCGTGAACTCCCCGATGACGCTGCGGGGGCCCATCGGGTCGGGAAAGGGCCACTCCAGGATCGGCAGGGCGTCGGTGTGGTACTCCAGTCGCCCCTTCGTGTAGCGGACACGTCGACCGTCGCGCCGCGCATGGGAGACCTTGCCCGCGGTGCGTGTCCCGGCGGTGGGATGCCAGCCGCTCAGCCCGTACGCGATGTGCGCCTCGTCGGCCTCCGTCCAGTCCCCCATCGCCGCGGTGACCAACAGATCGCCGAGACCGCCGTAGAAGGCCATCGCGGGGACGATCACCGCTCCCTCGGCCCGGGCGCGATCCGTGAACCGCGTGAACGTGTCGGCGTTGGCCTCGATCTCGGCCCCCACGTCGACGTACGGGATCCCGGCGCGCAGTGCCGCCTCGATCACGGGCGCGGCCGTCGTGGCGAAGGGCCCGGCGCAGTTGATCACAGCCGCCGCGCCGGCCAGCGCGCGGTCGAGCGAGGCCGGATCGTCGACCGACGCCGCGCGGACCTCGGCTCCGGGATGGGACGCCGCAAGCGCGCGCAGCTTGTCGGTGTCCCGGCCGGAGAGCAGCGGGACGAACCCGCGATCCCGCAGCTGTGCCACCACGAACCGCCCCGTGTGTCCGTACGCGCCGTACACCGCGATGGTCTGTCCCGATCCCATGGGTTCTCCCCGTACTCGAATGATCCGCTTGAGCTGCCTGAACTGCTTCAGCTGGTGGATCTTCCGGCCGACCTGGTCGACCGCTTGATCCACTGCGGACATCCTGACGCGGGCCGAGGCCTCGCGGTGAGTGTCTGGAACGCCATGCCCCGTACAGTTCCGGACATGAACACTGTCGCGCTGGCCGTCACGGACGGGATGCTGCACTTCGAACTCTCCGTGGCGTACGAGGTGTTCGACGCCGCTCCGGCCGGCGTGGCCGTTCCCTGGTACGACCTCGCCGTCTGCGGGTCGGACGCCGTGCGGGTCGGCCGGTTCCGGCTGGAACCCGACCACGGGCTCGACCGGCTGGCGCGCGCCGACACCGTGATCGTTCCTGGCTGGGCGGATGTCGACGAGGACCCGCCCGCCGACCTGATCGACGCGGTGCGGGCGGCCCACGAGGCGGGAGCGCGCGTGGCCTCCCTGTGCACGGGCGCGTTCGTGCTGGCGGCCGCCGGTCTGCTGGACGGGAGACGCGCGACCACGCACTGGGCGCACACCGAGGTCCTGGCCACCCGCCATCCCCGGGTGGAGGTCGACCCGGACGTGCTCTACGTGGACAACGGCAGCGTGCTCACCTCCGCCGGCAAGGCCGCCGCGCTGGATCTGTGCCTGCACCTCGTCCGCCTCGACCACGGTTCGTCGGTCGCCAACGCCGTCGCCCGCCGTCTGGTCGTGCCGCCGCACCGGGCCGGCGGCCAGGCCCAGTTCGTCGCCGCCCCGGTGCCCACCCGGGACGACCATCCGCTGGCCGCGCTGTTGCCGTGGGTGATCGACCGCCTCGACCAGCCGCTGACCGTGGAGGACCTGGCCCGTCAGGCGCGGATGAGCTCGCGCAATCTGGGCCGCCACTTCAGGGCGGCGACCGGGACCACCCCGCTGCAGTGGCTGCTCACCCAGCGGATCCGGCGTGCCCAGGAGCTGCTGGAGACCACCGACGAAGGTGTCGACGCCATCGCGTCAGCCACCGGCATGGGCACCGCCACGACGCTGCGCCGACACTTCAACCGCACGGTCGGCGTCCCCCCGGACACCTACCGCCGCACCTTCCGCTCACGGACCCGGCCGGACCCGGCATACGGCCGGCACCACCGCCACGGAGTGTGACCAGGCCTTTCGGGGTACTCGGCACCACGTCTCGGGGTACTCGGCAGCGTGTCGGACGTCTCCGCCGCGCCGCCGATCGCGATGGGAGAGACACATGGACGACCGCCCGAACCGGACCGACAACGACCTGCTCGGTATCTACCTCAACGATCACCTCGCCGGAGCCGCGCTCGGCGTGGACCGGGCGCGGACGCTGACCAAGGCCGAGTCCGAACGGGACCCGGCGCTCGCCGACGCCCTGCGCCCGATCGCCGACGAGATCGCCGAGGACCGGGCGGGCCTGTTGGAGATCATGCGGGGGCTGGATGTCCCCGTACGCCGCTACAAGATCGCCGCCGGTCATCTGGCCGAGCGGGCGGGGCGCCTCAAGGCCAACGGCCGGATCGTCCGCCGATCACCGCTCGCCCCCATGCTGGAGCTGGAGCTGCTGCGTCTGGGCGTGGAGGGGAAGGCCGCCGGCTGGCGCACGCTGCGTCGGCTGGCCGACGCCGACCACCGCCTCGATCCCCGGCGGCTCGACAACCTGCTCGAACGCGCCCAACGGCAGCGGGACACGCTGGAGCGGCTGCGCCAGCGACAGATCACGCAGACCTTCCAGCCGACCGACACCCCGGACACGGCCGAAGGCGACGAAGGCCCCCGGACATCCTCCTGACCCGACGCCCGGTGCACGCCCTCGGGGACCTTCCTGACCCGACGCCCGGACCGCCGGGTCGCCTCCGCTCTCAGCGGCCCGGCTCGTGGTGCAGCACGAGGAGTGCGATGTCGTCCCTGCGCTGCTCGGTCGCACTGGCCTTCCTCAGCAGGTCGTCGACGAGCACGTCCAGGTCCCGGTCGTCGGCGCCGGCCAGATGGTGGGCGAGGTGGGCGATGGAGTCGTCGAGGTCGACGCCCGGTGCCTCCACGAGGCCGTCGGTGTAGAAGGCGAGCATCAGCCCCGGGGTGAGCGGGATCTCGGTCAGGGGGAAGACCGCGTCGTTGTCGATTCCCAGGAGCGGGCCGGGCGGGACGTCGACGGGCCGGGTGTCGCCGTCGGGGAGGCGCAGCAGGGGCGGCGGGTGGCCGGCGCTGGCCAGGGTCACGCTTCGGCGGGCGAAGTCGAGGTGGGCGTAGAGGCAGCTGGTGAACAGGTCGGGGCCGAGGTCGGTCAGGAGCCGGTTGGTTCCGTAGAGGACCTGGTCGGGAGCCGTGCCGAGGGTCGCGTGGGCGTGGACACCGGTACGGACCTGCCCCATCAGCGCGGCGGCGGCCACGTTGTGGCCCTGCACGTCGCCGATGACGGCCGCGGCGGCGGCGTCACCGAGCCGGATCAGGTCGTAGAAGTCCCCTCCGATGTCCATGCCGCGGGTGGCGGGCAGGTAGCGGGCGGCCACTCGCAGACCGTTGATCTGGGGAAGGGTGCGCGGCAGCAGTGCCTGTTGGAGGCCGTGGGCGAGCTCGTGCTTGGTGTCGTACAGGCGGGCGCGGTCGAGGGCCTGGGCGATGAGCCCGGCGAGCGACGTCATGACGGCGCGTTCCTCGGACGGGAACACATGGGGGGCGCCGTAGGACAGGACGCAGCAGCCGACAGGCCGGCCGGAGACGATCAGCGGCAGGAACGCCCAGGCCTGCTTGCCGCTGGTCTGCGACGCCTCGGGATAGACGCGGCGCATCTCCTCGGGGTCGGAGAAGAACGTGGGGATGCCGCTGTCCAGGACGTGACCGGCCGGCGTGAAGTCGGTGTCGAGGGGCAGGCCGTCGAGACGCTCGATGGTGTGGGGGGCGTAGCCGCGGTAGCCGGTGATCCGCAGCCGGCCGGCGTCGGCGGTGGACAGGACCAGGCCCTGGGCGCCGAAGGCGGGCATGATCTGGTCGGCGACCAGGGCGATGACGTCCTGGACGCCGACGACCTCGGTCAGTGCGGCGGCCAGGTGGGTGAGCTGGTAGAGCTGTCCCGCGCGGGCCGGTGCGACGGTGCTCGCGGACCGGCGGGACCCCGGTACGGGAGGGGGCTGTGCGCCTCTGGGCACGATACGGACACTGATGCCGCTGGCGTCCGGGTAGAGGTGGAACTCCAGCCATCGGTCCGGCGGGCGGCACGCGGTGAACGAAACGGGCTCACGGCTGATCACCGCGGCACGGTAGCGGTCCTCGTAGGTGGGTTCGTCGAGCCAGCGCAGGGACTGCCACGGCAAGGTGCCCAGCAGCCGACCGGCCTCGCGGCCCAGGAGGTCGCAGGCACCGGAGCTGAGGTAGGTGAAGCGCCCCTCCAGGTCCACGGCGCAGCTTCCGCCGGGCAGGCGCTCCGCGAAGTCGGCGGCGGCCATCACGGGACTCGCGGGCCGGCGGCCGGTGGTGGCGGGGACGACGCGAGGCCTGTCGTCGTCGGCCGGTGACCTGCCGTGCTCGACGGCTTCCTCCAGCAGCCGGGCCAGGCGCCCGCATCTGGACGCGATGTGTCCCCGCTCCCGTCCGGTCATGTACGGCGGGCGGGTGGCCGGCCACATCAGCAGCAGCGCACCCCATCGCCGGGCGCCGGTGACCGGCGCGGCGACCAAGGCCAACGGGTAGGGAAGCACCATCGCGGTGCGCGGATAGGAGCGGGCCATCTCCTCCTGGCTGCCCACCCAGACCACACGTTGCTCACGGACCGCGACAGCGACCGGTGCCGGAGCGGCCATCGATATGGTCGCCCACGGTGCCGCGAACTCCGCCGGCGCCCCGCACAGCACGTCCAGACACAACAACCGCTCGTCCGGAGCGAGCAGGTAGAGAGCGCCGACGGACGCGCCGGTCCCGCGCACCGTCTCCGCGAACTCGGCATCCAGCTCACCGCTGCCGGTGGCCGGATCACCCGCGCTGGCCACGAGGCACCTCCAGCCTCACCGGGGTGGTACACCCCTACGAGGACGCTACGCCCCGGGGAGCGGTCGGCACACCCGTCCTGCGCGGGTGGAAGGCCGGCGCCGGCCATGGCTAGGAGACCGCGGTCGCCATCTCAGAGGTCACCCGGATCACCCGGGTCACTCAGGCCACCCAGGCCACCCAGGCCACCCAGGCTCAGCGGATCCCGGCAGCCGTCCCACATGTCACGGCTGGGCCGGGCGCAGACGCGCGGGCTGTCCGCAGAACCGGTAGCGGCGTTCCGGCCGGCCCGTGACCCCGTAGCGCAGGGACACCTCGGCGCTGCCGATGGTGTGGAAGTACTCCAGGTAGCGGCGGGCACTGACCCGGGAGATACCGACCGAGGTCGCGCACTCGGCGGCGGACAGGGTGCCCTCCGTGCCGCGCAGCGCGCGATCGACCAGCTCGGCGGTCTCCACGCTCATGCCCTTGGGCAGCACACCGGCCGTCGACGCCGGCCCGCTCGCTCCGGCCAGCACCCGGTCCACGTCGGCCTGGCCGCGTACGACGGCGGCGAGCAGACGGCCGCGCTGCTGGGCGTAGCGCTCCAGCCGGGCACGCAGTTCCTCGAACTCGAACGGCTTGAGGAGATAGTCGACGACGCCGTGCCGAACGGCGCCTCGGACCGTGTCGGCTTCCCGTGCGGCGCTGATGACCATGACGTCGCAGTCGTGCCCGGCGGCGCGCAGCCGGGGAATGAGGTCCAGGCCGAAGACGTCCGGCAGATACAGGTCGAGCAGGACGAGGTCGGGGCGTAGTTCGTCGACGGCCCGGGCGGCCTGTTCGCCGGTGTGGGCGACACCCATGACCCGGAACCGCTCGACGCGCTCCACGAAGGTGCGGTGGACCCTGGCCACCATGAAGTCGTCGTCGACCACGAGAACGCCGATCGCGTCGGACGTGGCAGACGTGTCGGACCCACCGGGCGCCCCGTTCATCCTCTCGCTCCTTCCGCCACCACGTCGGTGAGGTGGCCGACGGTCATGCGTGCGGTGAACATGGCCCCGTCCGGGGTGTTGGTCACCGAGATCTCACCCCCGTGACGCTCGCAGACCAGACGGGTGAGCGCCAGACCGATGCCGCGTTCGCCCTCCTGGGCGGCCTTGGTGGTGAAGCCGTGCGAGAACACCTCCCGGGCGAGTTCCGGTGCGACGCCGGGCCCGGAGTCACGGACCACGATCTCCACGCTGGACGCGTCCTGCCGCAGTTCGACCTCGACCCAGGCCTCGCGGTCGTCGGGTTCACGCAGGGCGGCGGCGACGGACGCGGCGTCCACGGCGTTGTCGACGAGGTTTCCCACCACGGTCGCCACATCGGCGGCGTCCTCCGGGGCGAGCCGGTCGAGGGCTGTGCTCTCCGAGATCCGCAGGCTGACCTTCCGTTCGGCGGCCAGGGACGACTTCGCCATGAGGAGGGCGGCGACCGCGGTGTCACGGACCCGGCGGCTGAGGGTGACGTCCAGGGACTGCCGACGCTGGTTCAACGCGCGGATGTAGCACACGACTTCGTCCTGTTCACCGATCTGGATCAGTCCCGAGATGGTGTGCAGCTGATTGGCGAACTCGTGGGCCTGGGCGCGCAGAAGCTCGGAGGAGCTGCGGAACGATCCGATCTCCCGCTCCAGCCGGGCGAGTTCGGTGCGGTCCCGCAGAGTGGTGACCGAGCCGAGCGGGCGGCCGTCCTTGGTGACCGTCATCCGGTTCATCACCAGCACCCGGCCGTGGCGGACGACGACCTCGTCGCGCCGACCGGTCGCGCCCTCCCGGTCACCCACCAGGACGTCCCGCAGCCGTCCCTCGATGTCGAGTTCGGCCAGGCTGTGGCCCTCGCAGTCCTCGGGCAGGTCGAGCAGGCGCCGGCCCATGTCGTTGACGAGGGTGAGCCGGTGCTGCGGGTCCAGGGCGATCACTCCCTCGGCGAGTCCGTACAGCATCGCCTCGCGATGCTCGGCGAGGCCGGCGATCTCGCGTGGTTCCAGGCCGAGGGTCTGCCGTTTGACGCGCCGGGCCAGCAGCCAGGAGCCGACCAGGCCGAGGCCGCTGGCGATGCCGAGATAGGCGAGCAGGTACGAGGACGCTCCGCTGAGGCGCTGCCACACCGTCGGGTCGGCTTCGCCGATCATCACGGTGCCCAGGTGCTGTCCGAGGTTCTCCCTGGTCGCGCCGAGTACCGGCACCTGGGCGACGAGTTCGCGGCTGTCGTCCAGGGTCAGTGAGCCGGACCAGCCCCGGCCCTCGGCGGCGCCCCCGCCCAGCGGCAGCCGGTCGCCGATCGCCGTGGGGTTCGTGGAGCTGACGATCCGGCCGTCGGCGTCCGCCACCGTCACCGAGGTGACCCCGGACTGTGTCTGCGTGGAGTTCACCAGCGGAGCCAGGGCCTCCTGCGGCGCGGGCCCCACCAGCTGGCTGCGTACGAGGGGGGTGGCGGCGAGCTGCTCGGCCAGCGCGCCGACCCGGCGGCCCTCGACGCGGTTGAACGTGGCCTCCGACTGGGCCAGCGAGACGGCGGCGACCGCCAGCAGCACCACCACGACGATGGCGAGCTGGAGGACCAGCATCTCCCCCGCGAGGGTCTGGCGACGGAAGGAGGCGACCACGACGGACTCAATCTCTCGTGACGACACGACGGCGGCGGCTCATGGGGCCGGGGCGCCCATCATGTCGCTCACCTGTGGCCAAGGAAAGAGACCGGCGAAGAGACCGGCGATGGGACGGACGAAGAGAGCGGCACGCAGAGCGGCCCCAGAGCGGCACACCCCCACCTGACGCGCGGTGACCGCAAAGACCACAAGCTCCGTTGGTTCCGGAAGAGAGACAGGCCCTCGACGCGCGGGCAACATGTGGCCCACGTCACCCTCCCCACAGGGCTTCCCCCGTTCCTCAAAGACGTACCGACAGGTGGTGGCACTCGTGCGCCTGCGCACCCCCTTCGCCCTGCTCGGAGCCGCCGTGCTCGTACTCGTCGGGCCTCCGCTGCTCACGGCAGGCAGCGACGCCGCGACGGGCACCCAGATCCCGGGCCTGCGCCTCATGGTCCCCAACACGCCCGGCGGCGGCTACGACATCACGGCCCGGACGGCCGCCAAGAACGCCGAGGACGCCGGACTCACGCACAACATCGAGGTGTTCAACCTGCCCGGCGCCGGCGGCACCGTAGGGCTCAGCCGACTGGTGAGCGAGCACGGCAACGGCAAGCTCGCCATGTCGATGGGTCTCGGCGTGGTGGGCGCCGCCCGCTCCAACCACGCTCCCAAGACACTCGACGACACCACCCCGATCGCCCGGCTCACCGAGGAGCAGGACGTCGTCGTGGTCGCCAAGGACTCCCCGTACCGAAACATCGACGAGCTGATCGACGCCTGGCAGGCGAAACCCGGCAAGCTCCCGGTGGGCGGCGGCTCCTCGCCCGGCGGGCCGGACCATCTCGCGCCGATGCTGATGGCGCAGGCCGCCGACATCGCGCCGAAGGACGTCAACTACATCCCCTTCGACGGCGGCGGCGAGTTGCTCGCCTCGATCCTCGGCGACAAGGTCGCCTTCGGGGTGTCCGGCGTCGGCGAGTACCTCGACCAGATCAAGGCGGGCGAGCTGCGGGTGCTCGCGGTCACCGGCCCCGAACGCGTCGACGAACTCGACGACGCGCCCACGCTCAAGGAGTCCGGCTACGACGTCGACTTCACCAACTGGCGCGGCATCGTGGCCCCGCCCGGCCTCTCCGGCGCCGAGCGCGACAAGCTCGTACGCCTCGTGGAGAAGTTGCACGACTCCCCCGAGTGGAAGAAGTCCCTTCAGCAGAACGGCTGGGACGACGCGTTCCTGACCGGCGAGAAGTTCAGCGACTTCCTGGACGCCCAGGACAAGCGCGTGGTTTCGGTGCTGAAGGAGCTTGGACTGTGACGACACAGACGGACATCCCCCGGAGCGAGCCGGCGCAGCGCCGCTCCTGGTTGCACGAGCACTCCGAACTCGGCGTCTGCGTCCTGCTGTTGGCGCTCGGCGTGCTGGTCCTGACGGACGCGCTCACCATGGACGTCGACATCACCCAGCGCGGGCCCGTCGGACCGAAGACGGTACCGGTCGTCGTCGGTATCGGGCTGCTCGTCATCGCCGCCCTGCTCGCCGTCGACGTACTGCGCGGCGGCCGTGGCCAGGCCGAGACCGGCGAGGACATCGACCTCTCCGAACCCGCGGACTGGCGCACGGTGTTGCTGCTCACCGGCGTGTTCCTCGGCGCGGCCGTCCTCATCGAACCCGTCGGTTTTCCCGTCGCGGGCGCGCTGCTCTTCTGGGGAGCCGCGTTCGCGCTCGGCAGCCGCCGCCTCGACCGGGACCCGCTCATCGCGGCCGTCCTCTCCCTCGTCACCTACGCCCTCTTCAACAACCTTCTCGGAGTACCGCTGCCCGGCGGCCCGCTGATGGGAGCGCTGTGACATGAACGCCTTCAACTCCCTGATGGACGGCTTCGGTACGGCCCTGACACCGATCAACCTGCTGTGGGCCGCCATCGGTGTGCTGCTGGGCACCGCGATCGGTGTACTGCCCGGCATCGGGCCCGCGATGGCGGTCGCGCTGCTGCTGCCCGTGACGTACGGACTCGATCCGACCGGCGCGTTCATCATGTTCGCGGGCATCTACTACGGGGCGATGTTCGGCGGCTCGACGACCTCGATCCTGCTCAACACCCCAGGTGAGAGTGCCGCCGTGGTCGCCGCCATGGAGGGCAATCCGATGGCCAAGTCGGGTCGTGGCGCGCAGGCGCTCGCGGCCGCAGCCATCGGCCACTTCGCGGGCGGGCTGATCGGCACGACCCTGCTGGTCGCGCTCGCCCCGACGGTCGCCGACCTGGCGGTGGACATCGGCGCGCCGGACTACTTCGCCATCATGGTGCTGGCGTTCATCGCCGTGACGTCCGTGCTGGGTTCGTCCCGCGTCCGCGGTCTCGCGTCCCTGCTCATCGGTCTCACGCTGGGTCTGGTGGGCCTGGACCAGATGACCGGCCAGCAACGGCTGACCTTCGGTTCCCTCCAACTCGCCGACGGCATCGACGTGGTGATCGTCGCGGTCGGCCTGTTCGCGATCGGCGAGGCCCTGTGGGTCGCCGCCCATCTGCGGCGCCTGCCGGCCGAGCCGATCCCGGTGGGACGCCCGTGGCTCGGCCGGGAGGATGTGCGGCGGACCTGGAAGTCGTGGCTGCGCGGCCCGTTCATCGGCTTCCCGTTCGGCGCGATTCCGGCGGGCGGCGCCGAGATCCCCACCTTCCTGTCCTACGTCACGGAGAAACGCCTGTCGAAGCACCCGGACGACTGGGGCCGCAAGGGCGCCATCGAGGGCGTGGCCGGACCGGAGTCGGCCGCGTCCGCGTCGGCCGCGGGCACGCTGGTGTCCATGCTGACCCTCGGCCTGCCCACCACGGCGGTCGCGGCGGTCATGCTGGCCGCCTTCCAGCAGTACGGCATCCAGCCGGGTCCGCTCCTCTTCGAACGTGAACCGGACCTGGTGTGGGGTCTGATCGCGTCGCTCTTCGTCGGCATGGTGCTGCTGCTCGCGCTCAACCTGCCGCTGGCTCCGGTGTGGGCCAAGCTGCTGCGGATCCCGCGACCGTACCTGTACGCCGGGATCATGTTCTTCGCGGCGGTCGGCGCGTACGCGGTCGGCGGCGAGGTCGTCGACCTGGTGATCCTCCTGGTCATCGGCCTGATCGGCTTCGGCATGCGGCGCTACGGCCTGCCGATCCTGCCCGCCGTCATCGGCGTCATCCTCGGCCCGAACGCCGAACAACAGCTGCGGCGGGCTCTACAGATCAGCGACGGCAGTGTGTCCGGTCTGGTCGACACGCCTTTCGCGGTGACCGTGTACGCGGTGGTCGCGGTGCTGCTGGCCTGGCCTCTGCTGAAGCGGCTCGGGACACGCGGCCGCGCGGAGGCCTGATCGGTTCGCACCGCGGCGACCACCACCTCCCGTAAAACGATTTACGGATGGTCGGGGTAGACTGGCGCCGCCCATGAGAGACCGCGTCGTGCCTGGTCGCACGGCTGCCGCAGCGAGGGGGGTGGACGCCGTTCCGGTTCGCCCCGCCCGTATCCAGGACGTCGCCGCCGCCGCGGGGGTCTCGGTGTCGACGGTGTCGAACGTCCTCAACCGGCCCGAGCGCGTCAACGCCCGCACCGCCGAGCGGGTCCGGGACGTGGTCGCCGCGCTCGACTACGTTCCCCACCCGGGAGCCGCCGGCCTGCGGACCGGGCACTCCTCCTCGATCGGTCTGGTGCTGCCCGACGTCGCCAACTCGTTCTACTCACGTATCGCACGGGGCGCGGCGGACGCGGCGTACGAGCACGGCTACAGCCTCGTGCTCTGCGACAGCGGGGACGCGCCCGAGCGGGAGCAGGGCTACTTCACCATGCTGATAGAGCAGCGGGCCGTCGGGGCCGTGGTGGTTCCGCTCAGCGCCGATCCCACCCGGCTGACGCGGCTGCGCGAGCGCGGCATCCCGCTGGTGCTTGCGGACCGTGCGATGCCGGCCCAGGACGGCTGCTCCGTCTCCGTCGACGACATCGCCGGAGGCCGTATCGCCGTATCGCATCTGCTGGACCGCGGTGCGCGGGACATCCTCGTGGTGAACGGGGAGCGCGGGATCCGGCAGTGCGCCGACCGGTACCAGGGTGCCCGGCAGGCCGTGCGCAGTCGGCGGGCGGCGGGGCTGGGCCAGGTCGTCGCCGAGGAGATGACGGTGGCGTACGGCAGGGAGATCGCGAGCGGCCTCGACGAGTTGCCCGACGGGGTCTTCTGCACCAACGACTTCCTCGCCGCGGGACTGTGCCGTGGACTGGGTGAGCGGGGCGTGCGGATTCCCGAGGAGGTGCAGGTGGTCGGCTACGGCGACCTCGACATCGCGAGCTTCGTGGGGACGACCCTGACGACGGTGCGGCAGCCGGTCGAGGAACTCGGCAGGGCGGCCGTCGAGATGCTGCTCGACGAGGTGGAGGCCCGCGCGGAACACGCCCACGGGACCCGGGTGTTCGCGCCCGACCTCGTCCTACGGGAGTCGACCCGGCCGCCTTCCGACACCTGAACCCGGCCGCCGTCAGGCGGACCCGGGGATCCGGAGCGTCACGGGCCCCAGCAGCCCCGACGCGAGCTGGGACGGGAAGGCCCAGGCGGTCGGCGTGGCTTCGGCGAGATACGGGGCCAGGGTGTTGTGGACGGTCACGTCGACGCGGACGGTACGCCCGGCGGCACCGCGGAGTTCGAAGCGGTACGGCGCGCAGAACGCCTCGCCCATGGGTTCGCCGTCGACAAGGACCGAGACGCTGCCGCGCACCCGCCCGAGGTCCAGCACCGGGCCAGGCCCGGCCGGTACCTCCAGGGTCCGCGAGTAGGTCACGCCGCCGCTCCAACCGCCCAGTCCCAGCGCGCCCCAGTCCCCCAGCGGCAGCGGCGCAGGCACGGTACGCACACGCACCGGCCCGCGCCAGGCGGAGCCGCCCCGCAGCACCGCCGTGGGTGCGGTGACGGACTCGATCTCCGTGGGCTCCGACAACGGCTGATCCAGTGTCAGCACCTGCCCGTCGAGCGTCTTCTCGGTGCCGTTCCCGACCCGTACCCGAGCCGGAAGCTCCAGCGGCAGATCCATCGACACGGTGCCCGCGGGCACGGTGAAACGGAAGCGCTGCGCGCGCTCGCGGATGTCGTCGGTGGACCGCAGCGGCAGTACGGCGGTGCCGAGCTCCGGTGCGCCGGTGAGCCACTCGGTGTCCGGCAGCGGGTGCGGCCGTACCGCGGCATGGCAGTGCTGCAACTCCCCCCACCGGCCCTCGTGTTCGACCGTACGTCCGCGCCACTGGCCGGTCCGGGCCTCCCATCCGGCACCACTGACCAGAGCGGTCGCGATGGACTCCGCGCCGGCCACGCAGTCGACGTAGACCGCTTCTCGTGCGTGGACGCTGTCGGCCACCACGTCGAGGACGTGCTCGCCCGCCCCGAGTGTCAGTCGGTGGCGGAAGAACATCGGCACCGCGCCCCAGTCCGACTCGTAGTACTCCACCTTCTCCTGACGTGCTACGACCGAGCCGTCGAGCAGGACCGTGACGCCCACCGCGGCGCCCACGACCAGCACCGCCGCGCCGCCGGAGGCAACGCGCAGCCGGCCGCGGTAGGTCACGCCGCCGTCGGGTCGTACGTCGTCGGGCAGACACATGAACTGCGGACGCGGCGAGAACCCGTCCGGACGGGACAGGCAGAAGTAGCTGCCCAGCGGTGTGCCGGCGGCACCCGAGATCAGCAGCGGCCGGTCCTCGGCGTCCCCCAGTTCGTACTCGAGCACGTTGCGGGACCGTGTGACCCGCACCGGGGCGAAGGCGAGAAAGCCCCTCCCGATGTCCAGCCGCTCGCCGTTCCACCAGACCCGCTTGGCCGCCGCCGCACCGATGTGCAGATCGGCGGGACCCCGGTGGTCCGTCACCACGATCGACCGGATCCGGGCGACGGTTCCGAACCCGGGCACGGGGACGCGCACGAACTCCTCGGACACCATCCCCTTGTTGCCGAGCAGACCGTCCTGGTCCGGCATCCCCCGGCTCGACGAGTACAACGAGACACGCCAGCCGCCGTCCGGGGGCACCAGGGGCGCCGCCCCGGCCAGCACCCGCTCGACACCGGCGGCGTCCAACGGGTCGGGGGCCTGGGCGGAGGGCACCGGAGGCAGGACACACACCCGGTTGCCGTATGTCGCCCGCGACAGCTCCCCGTACGCGTCGGTCCGGTCGGTCTCGGTCCATCGCATGGTCCAGATCTGCGGCTCGTCGACGGACGTGCCCGCGGGCAGCGCCAGGTCGCCCCAGGTGTTGTCCATGGTGGGGACCAGCCGGCCCTCCCAACCGCCCGAGACGTCGATCGTCTCCGCCGGCTCGGGGTGCGGCGCCGCCGTCCGGGCCGGCGGTGTGCCTTCGCGCCATACGACGAGAGCGGCGGGGGCGCCTTCCAGCGGCACCTCGATGGTCGAGAGGCCGTCAAAGACGGTGACACGCGCCGGACTTCGGGCGCCGGTCGCCGGATTCCAGATCTCGGCCTCCGCGATCGCGGCGCGTACGGTGATGGACGAACCGCGGGCGTAGCGCGCGGGGTCGACCTCGTGGAGGCCGTTCGGCGGATCCGTGCGGGCGTCCGGGAAGGCCCCCGTGACCAGGGCGACCGCCGTGTCGCCCCGCCTTCTGACGAGCAGCGGTACATCGCCCGTCACGTGGCCCGCGGCGTCGGCCACCGCCGCCGCACCCGCCGCGGCGTCACTCGCCCACTCCAGCCTCGGGTGGGCCGCCAACGCCGCGACGACGGCGTCGTCGCCGCCCGCCCCGGCCGCCGTCGCGGGCGGCCGGCCCACGACCACCACCCGGCCGCCGGCATCGAGCAGTTCCGTCAACCGGCGTGCCGTCTCCTCCTCCAGGACGCTCGCCGAGGGCAGCAGGACCGCGGTGTACGCCAGGTCCCTGACGCGCAGGGCGCCGTCGGCGGCCTTGGCACACCGCACCGAGGCGTCGTCCAGGACGTCGAAGGAGACGCCCCTCCGGTCCAGTTCGCCGATCCGGGGTCGCAGCCAGTTGTTCGTGCCGCACAGGTCCAGGTAGTGCCGCTGAGTCTCGTCGACGTCGGCGTGAGCGTCGCCGAGGCGGCCGTCGCCGAAGTGCTGGACGGGCACGTCCAGCGGGATGAGGGACTGCATCGTGGCGGTGGGGTGCAGGACCGCGACGTCGGCGCTGTAGGTGCCCCAGGACATGATCGAGCAGATCCGGGCGACCGCCCGGGAGAACGCCGGGTACTGCTGCCAGTAGGGCTGCCGCCAGTCGGTGGACGGCGGCGCCCACTCGAACCAGCCTCCCGCGGTGCCGAAGTAACTGGCGTGCGGGTTGTACAGGTTGGCGCCACTGCGCAGGAACGGCAGCAGCCAGTCGTAGGTGTCCTCCAGGGTGCCGCCCCAGCCGGAGGAGTGGAACGCCTCGATCCAGACGCGCTCGTGGCCGTGGAGGTGGGCCATGGAGGAGTGGACCTTGGCGTCGCCGTGGTGGTCGCTGCCGACGGCGCCGTACCAGCGATGGGTGCGGAAGTAGTCCGTGTAGATCTGCGTGGACTGGGCCGGGAAGCCCGCTCGCGCGGGGTTGCTCTGGTCGGCTCCGATGAGCATGCCGCGTTCTTCGTGCCAGGCGGCGAGCGGCCTGAACAGGGCCTCTTCGGTGAGTTCGGCGCGGACCGCGTAGTAGTCGGCGCGGACCGCGCGGGGGTCGACCTCAGTCGCGCGGTGGTCGGCGTGGGTCTTCGCCGCCGAGGCGGTCGCCGGGGTTGTCGCCGGGGCGAACAGGGCCGGCAGATGGTCGAGCAGGTCGTAACCGCGTCGGGCGCGGAACTCCTCGGGGAAACGGTGGCTCCAGGAGTTGGTGCCGGGCAGCTCGTCCTGGAAGCTCCCCGCGACGACATTGCCCAGGTACTCCGGGACACGCCGGTCGAACTCGTGGTGGACGGCGTCCAGCAGCAGGCCGACGGCGTGCGGGTCCAGATAGTCGAACGCCGTGGGGACGGCGACGACCAACCGCACCTCAGTCCCGTCCCCGGCCTCGACCCGGGCGGCACCGGGGCCGGCGCCCACGGCCATGGGCAGGCGACGCCCCGTCAGGTCGTACACCCCGACCGGGGTTTCGGAACCCCGCAGCGTGACCGCGCCCCCGGAGACGGTCGTCGTGCGGGAGCGCAGCGCCCGGCCGGTGGCCCGCGGGTGCCGACGGGTGACACCGCCCTGGACGTTGGCGCCGGAGAACCCGATCTGGTCGTAGAACCACAGGCGGGTGCCGAGTTCCCCGGCGATCCCGCAGGCGTCGGTGAAGCGGGCCCACCACTCCTCGCCGAACCACACCGGATCGTCGGTCCGGGCGCCGAAGGTCGGCCCGGCGGGGGCCAGGTTGATCACCACGAGGTTGTGGACGCCGCCGTCCGCGAATCTGCGCATCTGCCATGCGAGGCGCTCCCTGGTGACCTTCGCACCCGACCACCACCACAGCGGGGTGGGGCCGAAGTCCCGGGGCGGATCGTCGAACAGCTGTCGCAGTCCAGGAGAGATCACGAATGCGGTCCTTCCGAGTGCGGCCCGGGCAACCTCGCGGATCTGAAAACGTTTTACATCACGTCCACCGTAGGCGACCTGCGGCGTTCGCACCAGATACGAAACTCCGAGAAGGATCTGCCCCTTCTCTGCGCGGATGTGGGCGCGGGGGCTTGTTGCAACGTTTTTCGAACCTTATAGTCACTGCGACCTGCCCGGCCGAGAGCCGCGACGTCCCCCTCCGCCGCTCCTTCCGCGTGTTCCTCCGCCGGGTCTCGTCGATCGAAGATCACCAAGGCCAATCCCCGGACGACGACGGAGTCGCATCATGGCCCGAACTTCGACTGCCCCGGATCACCCGGAACAGCCCATCCCCAAGCGCCTGTGGAAGGTCGCGGCCCTGTCAGGCATGGCCTCGTACCTGGACGCCGCTCTCATCGTCAGCATCGCCGTCAACCTGGCCATCTACCGGGACCACTACGACATGGGCGTGTGGATGGCCGGCGCGATCAGTGCGATCGTCACCGGCTGCATCGCCGTCGGCTCCCTCGTCGGCGGACGGCTGGCCGACATGTTCGGGCGCCGCCGTGTCTACAACCTGGACATCCTCTGCTTCGCGCTGGGCGCGATCGTCATCACCCTGGCGCCGAACGACATCGTGCTCCTGGTCGGCGTGCTCGTGGCGGGCCTGGCGGCAGGAGCCGATCTGCCGACATCCCTGGCCGTGGTCTCCGACGCCGCGCCCGCCGACGGCCGCGCCCGGCTCGTGTCCTTCACACAGGTCATGTGGGTGTTGGGCATCGTCGTCGTCATCTTCCTCGGCTACGTCCTGTCGGACACGGGCATGACCGGGGCGCGGATCATCACCGGTCATCTGGCCGTCGCCGCGCTGCTCACCTGGCAGCTCCGCGCCCGTCTGAAGCTCGCCGACGAGCCGTCGGACGACGCGGTGGAGGCCGAGACGGTGGAGGCCGACGCGGTGGAGGCCGGGGCGACCGCGCCTGCCGCCCCGCGCGGAACCGCGCTCAAGAACGTGTGGAACCGTGCCGCGTTACTGCCGATGGCCGCGACCTTCCTCTATTACGTCACCTGGGGCGTCGGCGCCAACACCTTCGGCCAGTTCGGCACCTATCTGCTGGTCACGGTCAGCGGCGCCTCGCAGAGCCTGGCCACCGGGATCAACCTGGCCTTCCTCCCGATCGCGCTGGTGCTGACCTTCGTCTTCGTCCGGCTCGCCGACACCCCCTGGCGCGACCGGCTGTTCTACGTGTTCACGATCGTGCAGGTCATCGCCTTCTGCATCGCCTCCCTCACGGCAGGCGCCCTCGTCGGCATGCTCGTCTTCTTCGTGCTCTACCAGATCTCCAACCCCTTTGCGGGGGAAGCCAGTTACAAGGTGTGGTCGCAGCTCACGCTGCCCCCGGACACCCGCGGCACCACCCAGGGCCTGACCTACGCCCTGTCGCGAGGCGTCTTCGCGGGCGTCGCGTTCGTCACGCCCGCCCTGATGGAGTACAGCGTGTCCCTGCTGCTCTGGTCGATCACCCTCTGCATGGCGGCGTCGGGTGTCGCCGGGGTCTACATCGTCCGTGTCCTCATCCGGCGTTCCCCTGATGCCGCTGCCGCCCCGGCGGGTCTGGGAGTGTCCCGGGCCTGAATCCGAACCGGACCTCCGAAGGAGCACCGCCCATGGCAACGACCGAACCCACCACCCTGGCCGCGGACCGCGCCGCCGCCCTGCGCGATCTGCTGCCCCCGGTGCCCCGCCGCCGTACCCGGATCGGACTGGTCGCCGGCGGGCTCGGCACCTACTGGCCGCAGTTCCCGGATCTTCTCCCGCAGTTGAGGGAGTCGGCCCGGTACGTCACCGAGCGGTTGCGGCGACTGGACGCGGAGGTGACCGACGTCGGCTTCATCTCCGACGCCGAGGAAGGGGCAGTCGCCGCCGAGGAGCTCCGGCGGGCGGACTGCGATCTGATCGTGCTGTTTCTGACGACCTACCTGACCTCGTCGATGGTGCTGCCGATCGCCCGGCGTTCACACACCCCCGTCCTGGTCATCGACCTCCAGCCGTCCGAACGGATGGACCACGCCTCCTTCGACACGGGCGCCTGGCTGGCGTACTGCGGACAGTGCCCGGTGCCCGAGGTCGGCAACGTCTTCCGCCGCGCCGGCATCCCCTTCCGGTCGGTGTCGGGCTGGCTGCGCCAGGAGTCGGCCTGGCGGCGCATCGAGCAGTGGATCCGGGCCGCGCACGTCCGCGCCGCGCTTCGGCACGGCCGGCACGGTCTGATGGGGCATCTGTATCCCGGCATGCTCGACGTGTCGACCGATCTGACGCTGCTTCCGGCGACGTTCGGCTCTCATGTCGAGGTGCTGGAGTTCGACGACCTGCGGCATCGAGTGGAGAAGGTGACCGAGGAGGAGACCCGTGAGCGCATGGCCCTCGCCCGGCGGGTCTTCGCCGTCGACGACAGCGTGGCGGACGAGGACTTCGCGTGGGGGGCGACCGTGTCGGTCGCCCTGGACCGGCTCGTCGAGGACTTCGGCCTCGACACACTCGCGTACTACCACCGCGGCCTCGACGGCGAACTGCACGAGCGGCTCGGCGCCGGCCTGATCCTGGGCGCCTCGCTGCTCACCGCCCGGGGTGTGCCCGCGGCCGGTGAGTACGAACTGCGCACCAGTGTCGCCCAGTTGGCCACGCAGTGCATCGGTGCCGGGGGCTCCTTCACCGAGATCCAGGCCCTCGACTTCGAGGACGAGGTCGTGGAGATGGGGCATGACGGGCCTGCCCACCTCGCCGTCAGCGCCCGCGATCCGCTGCTGCGGGGTCTGGGTGTCTTTCACGGCAAGCGCGGCTGGGGCGTCAGCGTGGAGTTCGACGTCCAGCACGGGCCCGTCACCCTCCTCGGCCTCGGCCAGGACGCCGACGGCAGCCTCTCCTTCATCACCTCCGAGGGCACTGTCGTACCGGGACCGCTGCTGGAGATCGGCAACACCACCAGCCGCGTCGACTTCGGCCGTGATCCGGGCGAGTGGGTCGACGCGTGGAGCGCCACGGGCGTCGGCCACCACTGGTCCCTCGCGGTCGGCCACCACACCGCCGACTTCCGCGCCGCCGCGAGTCTGCTCGGCATCGACCACCGGGAGGTGTGACCACGGCCGGGACGTGCGGAGCTCGACGTGCGGTCGCCGATCAGCTCGGCGCCATCGCCGCCCTACGGGCTCGACCCCCCTACGCTCAAGGCGGGGCGACCCTGGCCGCCCTCGCCCGAGGGCCCTGGGGCGGCATGCCCCGAGCCAGCGGACCGCGCATGTGGCCCCGGAGCCGCGGGGGCGGCCGGGGCGGGAGCCAGGACGCCAAGGTCCACGCTCCGCACACGCGGTTGCCGGAGGTGAGTTCCCGAGACCTCCTTCGTGGTCAGCCGGAAGCCTCGGTGAGCATGCGCCAGCCCGGGGTGTAGTTGCCGTGAAGCACGAGGGACGCGGCACCGACCGCGCCGACGGTGTCGCCCATCACGCTCTGCTCGACCGCGATGGGGCGGATGGCGCGCGCGACCGACGTGCTGTTGACGGCCGTGTCGATCTCCTCCCGCACGATGGGTTCGATGCCGCGCAGCGCCTCACCGCCGAGGATGACGCGGCTGACGTCCAGCAGGCTGACGGCACCCCGGGCGGCCTGTCCGATGCGACGGGCGGCGTGGCGTACGACATCGCAGGCGGCCGGGTCGCCCGTGCGGGCGGCCCGGCGGAGCAACTTCCAGTCGCCGTGCAGGGAGTCGGGGCCGACGGCCAGGCCGATGCGGTCGGCGGCGGCCTGCCCGTGGCGCCGCAGCAGGTCGTCGATGATCGCGGCCGGGCTGCAGTAGGGGCCGAGGCAGCCGGTGCCGCCGCAGTGGCAGACGCGGTCCCCCGGTTCGACGGCCATATGGCCGAACTCCCCGGCGTTGCCCGAATCGCCGTGCAGGACGGTGTTGTTGAGGACGATGCCGGCGCCGATACCGGTGCCGAGGTAGAGGAACAGGAAGCTGCCCGCCCTGGCCTCGCCACCGATCCACCGTTCGCCTATGGCCGCGGCGGTGGCGTCGTTGTCCAGGGCCACGGGCATGCCGGTGGCCTCGGCGAACATCTCCAGCAGGCCGACGCGGTCCCAACCGGGCAGGTTCGGCGGGGAGATCACCGTACCGGTGGAGCCCTCGATGGGCCCGGGAGCGGCGATGCCCAGGCCGAGCAGTCGGGCGGGGTCCACGGCGGACCGGTCGACGAGCCGAAGGGCCGCGCGGGACACCCGTCGCACGACGTCGGTCGGCTCGCTCGGGACGGTGAGCCTGAGCCGACGGGTGGCGATCGCCTCACCGGCCAGGTCGACCAGGACGATGACGGCCGTGTCGGGGTCGAGATGGACACCTAGCGCGTAGGCCCCCTCGGGACGGGCCGCCAGCAGAGTGCGGCGTTTGCCCCCGCTGGAGGGCGCGTAGCCGGTCTCCGTGACCAGGCCGGCGTCGAGCAGCTTGCGGACGACGTTCGAGACGGTCTGGTTGGTCAGGCCGGTCAGCTCGGCCAGTTCGACACGGCTCACCGACCCTCTGGTCCGGATGCCGTCCAGGACGACGGCCTGGTTGTACCGTTCCTAAAGACTGAGCGGGAGTGACTCCTGTTGCCAGGGCCCGTGCTCAGCCGTGTGCCCCGAACGGTGTTGGGCACGTTGGTCGCCCGCTTTCGCTCCACGGCCCGGCGGCGCGCATCCGGTGCGCGATCCGGGCAGGTGGGGGCGGGTTCCCTCACGCCGCCGGGCCTCCGGTCGGGCCTGGACGGTCCGATGCCCACTACGATCACTCTGGTCGTCGTGGGGCGGTGTCGTCCGTCGCCTGATCGAGTGTCCGAGGGCGCGTCGCCCGACCGCGATGCTCGCCGCATCGTGCCGGGACATTGTGCGAGTCGGTGTGGTCAGCGGCTGCTGCCAGTGCTGGGCACCCCACCGGCTGGTGTAGGCGGGGTCGACCGCGACGATCATGATGCCGTGCTCGGCGGCCATCGACACCAGCCGGACGCGGAGTTTTGCCGTCGGGAAGAGGGAGAGCAGCCGGCGGAAGCGCTTGTTGCGGCCGTGCTTCTCCCGGCTCGTGCCGTCAGTGAAGTCGAGGTTCTCGATGGCGATCGCTGCCGCGCCGCTGCGTTGGGTGTGGTGCAGCAGCCGGGTCAGGGCGTGCCGGATCTGTGCGTCCCGGTGCGCGGCGGTGCCGGTGAGGTCGTAGAAGTAGCGGCGTGGTTCGCCCACCGGGTTGCCGTGCACATCCAGGCGCCAGGCTGCGAGGTGGTCGTCGTTCATGTCCACCCCCACCACCCCCCGGGCCAGGGCCACTTCCAGCGGCAGGACGGGGGCGGCGGCGCGCTGCCACGAGGCGGTGACATACCATCGGCCGCGCACCGTGTCGTGGTGGACGCGGTAGGCCACCGCCCGGTTGGCGGTGATTCGGTCGCGCCACTCCTCACCCCGGTGCTGGAACCGTACGGTCGCCTCCAGCAGATACCGGCCGTGCGGGGCGTTGGCCAGGTGGGCCAGCGGTGCCGGGAGCTTGATGGAGAGGTGTCCGGTGTCGGTGACACGGATCGTCTCGTTGCCGAACCGCTTACCCGTCTCTCCGTCGGCGGCCAGGAACATCCGCTCCGCGAGCCAGCGTTCCTTCCACGCCTGCTCACTCAGCCCGGCCGCCTCCAAGTGGTGGCGGGCGTTGGCGAGGCGTTTGCCGCCGCGCACCACGTGCACCCGTCCCGCTGCCCAGTGGGCCTCCACCTCCGCGAGGCGGTCTTTGAGGGTCTGCAGACGGCGGGACTTGGCATGCCACTCACGGCGCGAGGCGTACCCGCGCACCAGTCCCGCCCGCTTGTCGGCTTTGGCGCCCAGCGGCCGGGCCAGTCGCGCCTCGACCACAGCGATCTGAGTACGCAGCCAGCCCAGGTGGGCGGCCTGCCCGCGCCTCGCCAGCGCCCACTGGTCGTGGGTGGCCTTGGTGATACTCCCCGCCCAGCGCGCCGACGACCTCCCCGTCAGCTCCCGCTTACGCACCGCCCACCCGGCCGCATCATGCGCGAGCCCCTGCCGGGAACGTACTGCGAGGTCTTCAGCCGCCAGCGAGCCCAGGAACGTGCCCACCTCGGCGAGCACCGCCGTGTCCGACTCGCTCACCCGCAGCCGGTCCCGGATCGCCACCCCAGCCGGGCCCGGGCACCACGAACGGTGCCGCCAACTCCCGCAGCCCACCCCCCGTTCACCTCCACCCGGCCCAAGGCCCCCGACACAGCACTCAACGAGCACCAGAACCAAAGGTCACCCATTCGACCCAAGAACCTCAGTTCGCCTCAAGAAACGGGGCCAGCACACCCCATGGCAGGAGAAACACGCCCAGCGCGTCGGTGGATGACCGCAACACGGCCTGACGGCTCCCTACCGTCCGGCGCAGGTCGGCGACCGGTGGGCCCCCGCCTGGTCCACGAGCTGGTTCCGGGTCGACGGCGTGATCCCGGACGACTGGACGGGACTGCCCGCCGAGGCCGTCCTCGACCTGGGTTTCTCGACCCACTCCCCCGGCTTCTCCGCCGAGGGCCTGGTCTATCGGGCCGACGGCACCGCGGTGAAGGCGCTCAACCCGCGCAACACCTGGCTGCCGGTCACGGCCACGGACCTGCTGGAACGCCCACTCGACGACACCACGAGCCATGAGGTCACGGACGGCACCGCCCGGTTGCGGCTGCGCCCGTTCCAGATCCTCACCCTGCGCCTGCGCCCGCGGGCGACCGGCGGCACCTCCGCCGACTGAACGTGCCCGTCACCCGGACACACCGGGCCCCACCCGCAGGAACTCCGACAGGCCCGCGAGGAGCCGGTCGACGTCCTCGGTGTCGTTGTAGGGCGCGAGACCGACGCGGAGACCGCCGGTGTCCCCGAGGCCGAGCCGGCGGGACGCCTCGAGGGCGTAGAAGGTCCCGGCGGGCGCCTGGACACCACGGTCCGCCAGAAAGCGGTAGGCGTCTGTCGTGCCGCGCCCCTCGAAGGTCATCAGCACGGTGGGGGTGCGGTCCGCGGCCCGGGAGTGCACCGTGACCTGCTCCAGGGCGGACAGGCCCTTGTCGATCCGCGCCCGCAGGATCCGCTCGTGCTCTTCCAGCGCCGCGGACGCGGCGACAAGCCGCTGACGGCGGGTGCCCTCGGCGCTCGCGTCGAGGCCGGCGAGGAAGTCGACCGCGGCGCGGGTACCGGCGAGGAACTCGTAGGGCAGCGTGCCGAGTTCGAAGCGTTCCGGGACCACGTCCGTGGAGGGCAGCAGTTTGTCCGGGTGCAGACTCTCCAGCAACGGCGGCCGGGCGGCGAGGACGCCGTGGTGCGGGCCGAGGAACTTGTACGGGGAGCAGACGAAGAAGTCCGCGCCGAGCTGCTCGACGTCGACCAGGGAGTGGGCGGTGTAGTGCACGCCGTCGACGTAGAGCAGCGCGCCCACCTCGTGTGCCGCCTGGGACATCGCGGCGGTCGCGGGCCGGGTGCCGATCAGGTTGGAGGCGGCGGTGACAGCGACCAGCCGGGTCCGCTGCGAGAGCACGGCGCGGATGTCCTCGACGGTCAGCTCACCGGTCGCGGGGTCGAAGTCGGCCCACCGCACGACGGCGCCGGCCTGCTCGGCGGCCTGGATCCAGGGGCGGATGTTGGAGTCGTGGTCGAGGCGGGTGACGACCACCTCGTCGCCGGGCGACCACGTCCTGGCGAGGGTGCGGGAGAAGTCGTAGGTGAGCTGGGTGGCGCTGCGGCCGAAGACGATCCCGGACGGCTGCGCGCCCAGCAGATCCGCCATGGCCCGGCGGCTCTCGGAGACGACGGTCTCGGCGTTGCGCTCCCCGGCCGTGATGTGGCCCCGGTTCGACAGCGGCTGCGCCAGCACGTCGGCGATGGCCTGGATGACAGGCCTGGGGGTCTGGGTGCCGCCGGGCCCGTCGAAGTGGGCGATCCCGGCGCTCAGGGCGGGGAACTGCGCGCGGAGGGCGGCTACGTCGTACGTCACGGGAAGCTCCTGTCGGTGCTCGGGCGCGGCCGGGGTGGCGGCCGACCGGGGCCTCGTCGAGGCGATGACGACGGTAATCGACGACGGCGACAGACCGGGTCGGTGACAGGAGGCGGGGCAGGAGGCGGAGGTGGGAGGCGGAGGTAGGAGGCGGGCACGGACAGCGGGCCCGCGGGGCCGCCGGGCGCCCCGCGGACCACGGGTTCAGCGCAGGGCACCCTTGGTGGCGTCGGCGATGAAACCGCGGGCGAAGAAGGTGAACACCAGCACCAGCGGGATCACCGACAGCAGCACTCCGGACATCACCATGCTGTAGTCGGTGGAGTGGCCGGCGTACAGCTGTGCCAGCGCCACCTGGAGGGTGAGGTGGTCCGGGTTGACCAGCATCACCAACGGCAGGATGTAGTCGTTCCAGGCGGCGATGAAGGTGTAGATGCCGAGGAACGCCAGGGCCGGGCGGACGCACGGCAGCACCACGTGCCAGTACAGGCGGAAGAACCCGGCGCCCTCGATCCGCGCGGCGTCCAGCAGTTCGTCGGGGACACTGCTGGTGGTGTACTGACGCATCCAGAAGATGCCGAAGGCGTTGGCGGCGGCGGGCACGATGAGCGCCTTGAGCGTGCCCAGCCAGCCCAGCTGCACCATGATCTCGTACTGCGGGATGATCGCCAGCTGGGTCGGCAGGATGTACATCGACAGCAGCAGACCGAACAGGAACTTCTTCGCGGGGAAGTCGTACTTGGCGAAGGCGAAGGCCGCCAGCGAGTCGAAGAACAGCACCAGCAGGGTCGTACAGACCGCCACCGTCAGGGTGTTGAACATCGACCCGAAGAAGTCCATCCTGCCGAACAGGTGCTGGATGTTGGTCAGCAGGTTGTCGCCGAACCACAGCTTCGGCGGAAAGCGGTAGATGTCCTGCGAGGTGTTCGTCGCCATGACGACGATCCAGTAGAACGGGAACACGGAGATGACGACACCGGTCATCAGGGCGAGGTGAACGCTCAGCCCCCGGAACCGGTTGCGGTTCTGGCTGTTCACGGCTGTCGGTCCTTTCGCTGCACCAGGCGCCAGTTGATGAGGACGATGAGCAGGATCACCAGGAAGAAGGCCCAGACGATCGCGGCGCCGTAGCCGAAGTCGTTGTTGTCGAAGGCCTGGTGGTAGAAGTACAGCAGCGTGGTCAGGCCCGCCTGGCCCGGCCCGCCGGAGTTGGGATTGGTGGCCGCCTCGCTGCCGAACAGCACCTGGGGTTCGGTGAAGCTCTGCAGGCCGGTGACGGTGGAGATCACCACGGTGAACAGGATGATGGGCCGTAGCAGCGGGATCGTGATGGAGAAGAAGATCCGTGCCGGGCGGGCTCCGTCCATCTTGGCGGCCTCGTAGAGCTCCGAGGGGATCGCCTGCAGGCCGGCCAGATAGATGATGGCGTTGTAACCGGTCCACTGCCAGGTCATCAGCGCCGCGATCACCAGCTTGATCGTCCACTCGTTGCTCATCCATGGCACGGCCGACACATGCAGCGACCTGAGGATGGCGTTGATCAGGCCGAAGTTGTTGCTGAAGATCGCGCCGAAGAAGATCGCGATGGCCACCAGCGAGGTGATGCTGGGGATGAAGAGGGCGACCCGGTAGAAGGCGGTGAGACGGCGGGTCGAGTTCACCAGCACCGCGAGCACCAGCGCGAGACAGAGCATCGGCACGGTGGACAGCACCCAGATGACGAGGGTGTTGCGGACGGACAGCCAGAACACCGGGTCGTCCCACAGGAAACGGAACTGCTGGAACCCGACGAAGTGCATGTCCCCGATGCCGTCCCACTTCTGGAAGGCCAGATACACCGTGTAGAGCACCGGGAAGAGCATGAAGACCGAGAACAGCAGGTAGTACGGCGAGATGGCGAGGTACTGCGGCCAGTACCTGCCGGGCCGCCGCCGCGGCACGCGTGGCATCCCGGCCGACACCGGCCGGACCCGGCGGCCGTGCCGCCCCGGACCGCGCCGGCGGTCCGGGGTCGGCCGGTCGGTGGGCCCGGCGTCGGATCCGGGGGTCGGCCCGGTGGGAGCCGGCCCGGCTACCGGGCTTGACGACATGTCACTTCACTCCCTGACGCTGGGCGATCTGCTTGGCCTGGCCGACCGCGTCCTTCCAGGCCTGCTCGGGGTCCTTGCCCTTGGCCTCGATGCTGGTCAGCTCGCTGAAGTAGGGCGCGGAGACCGCCGCGTCGGCGGGGGCTTCGTAGACGCTGTGGATCTTCTCGGCCGCGGGACCGAAGATCTCGATGGTCTTCTGGCCGCCGAAGAAGGCGTCGCCCTCGGTCAGCGCCGCCAGCTTGTACGCGGCCGGGGCGGTCGGGAACAGGGCCGCGTCGGTGAAGCCGCGGGCCTGGTTCTCCGGGCTGAGGATCCAGCTGATGATCTTGAAGGCCTCTTCGGGGTTTCCGCTGGTCGCGGGGATGGCCAGGAAGGACCCGCCGAGGTTGGACGGCCCGCCGGGCAGGCTCGCCACCCGCCAGTTGCCCTTGGTGCCCGGGGCGGCGTTGCTGATGTCCAGCGCGTGCCAGGCGGCGCCGATCTCGGTGGCCAGGGCGCCGTTGCTGATCGCGGCGTTCCAGGTGTTGTCGTTGATCTTGGCGTCGATGCCGAGGGTGTAGGGCTTCACGGAGGTGAGCCAGGCGGCACGGATGTGGTCCTGGTCGCCGATGAACTTGTTGTCCTCGTCGATGAACCGCCGGGTGCCCTGGCCGATGATCATCGAGAACACCGAGCCGATGTTGTTGATCAGGTAGGTCTTGGGTATCGCCTTGTGCAGTTCGACGCCGGCCTTGAAGTAGTCGTCCCAGGTGGACAGTTCGGAGGAGACCTTGGCCGGGTCGGTGGGCAGTCCCGCCTTCGCGAAGAGGTCCTCGCGGTAGTACGTGGCGCAGGGACCGATGTCGATCGGGAAGCCGATGAGCTTGCCGTCCTGCGAGGTGGCCTGCTTCAGCTTCCACGACAGGTACTGCGGGACCAGCTTGTCCGCGCCGACGGTCTTCAGGTCGATGAAGCGGTTGGCGTTGGGCAGGAAGGAGGCGATGTCCTCGCCCTTGACGCCGGTGATGTCCGGGGCGGACTGCGCGGCCCGCAGGCCGGTGAGCAGCTTGGTCTTGAAGTCGCCGCCGACCACGGAGGTCTTGAGGCTGATGTCGGAGAAGTGCTTCTTGGAGTCCGCGACGACCTTGTCACTCAGGCCACCGGACCAGTACCAGAGGGTGAGGTTCTTGCTGTCCTTGCCGCCGGTCGACCCGGAGCCGCCACCGCAGGCGGCGGTGGCACCGGCCGTGGCGGCCGTCAGTACGGCGGCCTGAAGGAATCGTCTGCGGGAAAGGTCCACGATCTTCTCCTAGTTCTCGGCATGTCCGGCAAGGACCCATGAGTCGAGGGACTGCGGCGGGGGCCGGGTGGCTGAAGAGCATCGGCGTGGTGTTGACCTCTTCAGCCACCCGGGGTGTTCGACCGGGTCCTCTCAGACGGCGCCGAAGCGTCCGTAGCGGCGGAATGCGCCGTTGATCCGCTTCGGCCGACCGGAGTGGGGCCCGGACCTGGCTCCGAATTACGCAAGAGAGTGCACCTGGTGAGCAGGTTTGACAAGGGTCAAGTACAAATCGAGACATTCATGCGCGGCTTTGCTTGAGTTTGGCGGGTTGACGAGTATGGTCTGCGGCATGCTCGCTGACCGAAGACATCAGCTGATCCTGCGCGCCCTGCGTGCGGACGGGCCCGCCACGGTCGTCTCCCTGGCCGAGGCGGTCGGGGCGAGTCAGGCCACCATCCGGCGCGACCTCGCGCAGTTGGAGGACGAGGGACTGCTCAAGCGGGTCTACGGCGGTGCCGCCCCCCTCGACGACGAGGACGACCCGTTCGCCGACGTGGCCGCGGTCCGGGTCGAGGCCAAGGACGCGTTGGCCGAATGGTGCGCAAACCTCGTCAGGGACGGCGAGACCGTACTGCTCGACATCGGCACGACGGCCCACCGGGTGGCCCGCCACCTGCACGGCCGGTCCCTGACGGTGATCACCAGCAACCTGGCCGTCTACGAGGAGCTCCAGGACGACAAGGCCGTCCAGTTGATCCTGCTGGGCGGTGTGGTCCGGCGTGACTACCGCTCGCTGGTGGGCTTCCTCACCGAGGACAACCTGCGGCAGATCCACGCCGACCGGCTGTTCCTCGGCACCAGCGGGATCCGCCCCGACGGTCAGGTGCTGGACACCACCGCCGTCGAGGTCCCCGTCAAACGGGCGATGATCGCGGCCAGCGCCCAGGTGGTCCTGCTGGCGGACGCGGGCAAGTTCCCCGGCACCGGAATGGCCCGGGTGTGCGGACCGGAGGAACTCGACGTGGTGGTCACCAACGCGTCCGCGGACGAGAAGACCTGCGGCCGACTGCGTGAGGCGGGAGTCGAGGTGGTCAAGGTATGAGACTCACGATCCTGGGCGGCGGTGGCTTCCGGGTTCCGCTGGTCTACCGGGCGCTGCTGGGCGACCACGGCGAAGGACGGGTCACCGAGGTGACCCTGTACGACCTGGACGCCTCCCGGCTGACGACCATCCGCAAGGTCCTCGCCGACCAGTCCGCCGGGCATCGCGACCCGCCCGTCGTCACCGTCACCACCGACCTGGACGAGGCGGTCACCGGAGCCGACTTCGTGTTCTCCGCCATCCGGGTCGGCGGGCTCGCCGGGCGCGCGGCGGACGAGCGGATCGCCCTGGAGGAGGGCGTACTGGGTCAGGAGACCGTCGGCGCGGGCGGCATCTCGTACGGACTGCGCACCGTCCCGGTGGCCCGCGAGATCGCCCGCCGTATCGCCGCGCTGGCGCCCGACGCCTGGGTCATCAACTTCACCAACCCCGCCGGCATGGTCACCGAGGCGATGACCGCCCACCTCGGCGACCGCGTGATCGGGATCTGCGACTCCCCGGTGGGTCTCGGTCGCCGGGTGGCCGGGGCGCTCGGCGCCGATCCGGCCCGCGCCCGCCTGGACTACGTGGGCCTGAACCACCTGGGCTGGTTGTGCGGCCTGCACGTCGACGGCCGCGACCTGCTGCCGTCCCTGTTCGCGAACGAGGCCGCACTGGCCTCGTTCGAGGAGGGCAAGCTCTTCGGCGCGGAGTTGCTGCGCACACTCGGCGCGCTGCCCAACGAATACCTGCACTACTACTTCAACCGTGAGTCGGTCGACTCCGCGCGCGCCGCCGAGCAGACCCGCGGCGCCTTCCTCCACTCCCAGCAGCAGCGCTTCTACGACTCCATGGGCGTCGCCCACGGCGAGCCGCCGGCACCCCGCGCGGCCTGGAACGCCTGGGACGCCACACGCCTGGAGCGCGAGACCACCTACATGGCCGAGAACCGCGAGGCCGTCGGCATGGGCGAACGGGACTCGTGCGACCTGGAATCCGGCGGATACGAGCAGGTGGCGCTCTCCCTCATGCGGGCCATCGCCCTGGACGAACGCGCCACCCTCATCCTCAACGTCCGTAACCGCGGCCGGATCCCGGTCCTCGACGACGACGCCGTCATCGAGGCCCCCTGCCACGTGGACGCCAACGGCGCCCGCCCCATCTCCGGAGCCCCGCTGCCCGACCACGGCACCGGCCTGGTGTGCGCGGTCAAGGCGGTCGAGCGCGCGGTCATCCACGCCGCCACCACCGGCGACCGCGCACACGCGGTCAAGGCGCTGACCATCCACCCGCTGATCGACTCGTACGCCGTCGCCAAGCGCCTGCTGGACGCCTATCAGCGACACTTCGCCGAACTCGGCTACCTGAACCGCTGAGGGCGGCGCGATTACCATGCCGGGGACGGGAACCCCGGCGCGTCGGGCCACCTCGGCGATGTCCAGGTCCGTCATCCTCATGACCTCAGGCACAGGAGACGATCATGGGCATCGCGCGCAGGAGCACCGAGGGACAGGCCGCCCGTTGGAGCGGGCCCGCCGGCCATGCCTGGGTCGAGGCGCAGGCGGTGTTGGACGAGATGCTCAGGCCGTTCGAGGAGTTGCTCATCGAATCGTTGTCCGCCGAAGCCGGGGACCATGTGCTCGACGTCGGCTGCGGCACCGGCGGCACGACGCTGGCCGTCGCGGAGCGGCTCGGTCCGGCGGGCAGCTGCGTCGGCGTCGACATCTCGGAACCGATGATCACCGCCGCCCGGAAGCGCGCCGAGCAGGCGGAGGTGCCGGTGTCCTTCATCCAGGCCGACGCCCAGGAGCACTCGTTCGAACCCGCCGGCTTCGACGCGATCATTTCGCGCTTCGGCGTCATGTTCTTCGAGGATTCGGTCCGGGCCTTCTCGAATCTGCGCCGTGCCGCGAAGGACGGAGCCCGGCTCCGCTTCATCACGTGGCGTGGCCCCGCGGAGAATCCGTTCATGACGACGGCCGAACGCGCCGCGGCACCGCTTCTGCCGGATCTCCCCGCCCGCCGGCCGGACCAGCCGGGGCAGTTCGCCCTCGCGGACTCGGACAGGATCCACCGCATCCTGGTGGAGAGCGGGTGGACCGGGATCGACATCCGGCCGGTCGACGTGACGTGCGCGCTGCCCGAGAAGGAACTGGTGGGCTACTTCACCCGGTTCGGTCCCCTCGGCCTGGTCCTGCCCGAGGTGGACGAGCGGACCCGCGCACAGCTCGTCGAAACGGTCCGCGCCGCGTTCGACACCTTTGTGCAGGGCACGGAGGTCCGCTTCACCGCGGCCTGTTGGATGGTCGGCGCCCGAGCGTCAGCCGCGTCGGGCGACTCGGTCGGCTGAGCGGGCGGGCGGGCGGCAGGGTCAGCGTCTGGTGAACTGAACCCGGGTCGGCTGCACGACGTTCGGCCGGAGTGCGATCCCGTCGAGCGTGAGCCGTTCTCCGAAGACGTCGGTGATCCTGATCGCGCCGCCGCACCCGCTGCCGTCCTCGGAGATGAAGTAGTTGTAGTCGGTACGCGGCAGCCGACTCCAGCCGCCGCCGGTACGGACCTCCAGCCGGGCCAGCGGATTGCGGTGACCGATCACCTGGATTCCGCACCAGTACCGGCTGGACCCGGTCTTGTACCGGATCGAGAGCGGGCCGGCGGTGCCGGGGCTCACCAGCTGCCAGGTGATCGGGATCTGACCGAGCGAGGGGGCGGCGAGTTCGGCGAAGGCCTGTGCGCTGAGGTCGATCTGACCGGGTGCGCACTCCCCCGGGCATTCGTTGGTGATGCGGACCGTGATGGAGGCCCCGTCGGCGGTACGGACCCGTACGTACGCCCCGCACGCCGTGGCCGACTCGTAGTCGGTGTGGTTCATCGCCCCGGTCATGACGTCATCACTCGCGTCGTACAGACAGGCGCCGGTGCCGTCCGAGTCGTAGAAGGTGGCGACTCCCCGGTAGGTGGCACCGGGCCGTACCCGTCCCGCCAACGGCGCGGCGGCAGACGGCGTTCGCGGGGTGTTCGTGGCCGGAGGCTTCGCCGGCGTGGCGGTCGGGCGCGCGGTCTCTTTCCGCGGGGTGCCCTTGGCCGACGGTTTCGACGAGGCGTCGCTGGCACGGGCTGACGCGGTCGGGGACTCCGTCGCGGGCGGGACGTTCGGCCGTTCGCCGGCCGCGGGCGTGGCCGCGGCGTGTCCGACATCGGCCTTGTCGTCGGAGAGGAGCACCACGGTCAGGGAGGCGATGATGAGCGCCACGGCCGCCGATATGAACAGCCATCGTCTGTGCACCGGACCTCCTTGACGGCCGCCAACTGTTGCCGTGGGTGACAGGAAGCAGCGATCGTGCCAGACCCGGGAGCACGGCGACAAGCCCTGCATCGGGGCGTGGCCGGGGCCGAGAGCCGTCCTGGCGCGGATGTCAGTCCACGGGCCACGTGTGCGCGGGCGCGTTCATGTGCATGTAGTCCATGTATGTCGTGGTCATCCGCCGCAGCGCCTCCTGCCGGTCGGAGGTGACGGTCTTCTGCAGATGGTGGACCGTCTCCGCCTGCCACAGAGCGCCGTTGCGGGCGGTGACGCAGCGCTGTTCGATGATGCCCAACAGGGGTTCGCGCCATGCCGCGTCCATATGGGACAGCTCCAGACCGCGGTGGGCCAGGGGCAGCAGGCGCCGCAACACCAGTTCCGTGACGGGCACTTCGCCCACGCCGGGCCAGTAGAGGCGGGCGTCGATGCCGTCGCGGGCCGCGGTGTGCAGGTTCTCCTCGGCCACCGAGAAGGACATCCGCGTCCACACCGGCCGGTCCTCGTCGACCAGGGTCCGGGTCAGGCCGTAGTAGAAGGCGCCGTTGGCGATGATGTCGGCCACGGTGGGGCCGGCGGGCAGGACCCGGTTCTCGATGCGCAGATGCGGGCGACCGTCGCTCACGGCGTAGACGGGGCGGTTCCACCGGTAGATCGTGCCGTTGTGCAGCGTCAGTTCGCCCAGTTGCGGAACGCCGCCGCGTTCGAGCGCCTCCCGCGGGTCCTCGTCGTCGCAGAGCGGCAGCAGCGCCGGGTAGTACCGGACGTTCTCCTCGAAGAGGTCGAAGACGCTGGTGATCCATCGCTCCCCGAACCACACCCGAGGTCGTACCCCCTGGGTCTTGATCTCCTCGGGGCGGGTGTCGGTGGCCTGCTCGCACAGGGGGATGCGGGTCTCACGCCACAACTCCTTGCCGAACAGGAAGGGCGAGTTCGCCGCCAGGGCGATCTGCACGCCCGCGATGGCCTGGGCCGCGTTCCAGTAGTCCGCGAACTGCTTCGGGTCGACCTGCAGATGGAACTGCGTGCTGGTGCAGGCGGCCTCGGGGGTGATGGCGTCGGCGTACATCGCCAGCCGCTCCACGCCGTCCACCCTGATCCGCAGGTCCTCACCCCGCGCCGCGAAGATCTGCTCGTTGAGCAGCTGGTACCGCGGATCACCGGACAGGGCGGCCTCGCCGACGTCCGCCTCCGCCAGGGTCGGCAGAATGCCGATCATGATCAGGTGCGCGCCGACGGCCGAGGCACGGTCCTCGGCGTGGTTGAGCGCGTCGCGGATCGCCTGCTCCCAGGCACCGGGGCCACCGGCTGTCAGCTGTCGGGGCGGGATGTTGATCTCCAAGTTGAAGCGGCCCAGCTCGCTCGACCAGTCGGGGTCGGCGATCGCCTCGAGGACCTCGGTGTTCCGCATCACCGGCAGCCCGTGGTCGTCCACCAGATTGAGCTCGATCTCCAGTCCCACCTGGGGGCGCTCGCTCTCGAAACCCGACTCGCGCAACATCTGCTCCAGCACATCGAGGCAGGTGCGCATCTTGTCCCGGTACCGACGGCGGTCCTCCCGCGTGAACACCAGGGCCGGCACGTCACGTCCCATCGGTCCTCCCGAGTCCCCTCGGCGGATACCTCTCGCCCTCCCAGCGTCGCACCTCGGGCGGCACCCGGACAGCCGGCGCACGGCTGCGGTCCCACGGCTAGATCGGCGGCCGGCGAGCTCGAAGTCTCCGCCCCTGAGCCGACCACTCTGTCCCACCGTGCTACGCGCAGGCGCATACTAGAAGGGATGACAAAGCCAGCCGCACCTAAGCGCTATTTGCCCACCAGTCCCTTCAAGGCTCCGGCCACGCCGGCTCCCAAGCAGTTCGCCGTGGGAGACCGGGTCACACACGACATCTACGGCCTCGGCCGGGCGATCGCCGTCGAGGACGGCATCGCGGTGCTCGTGGACTTCGGTTCGATGCAACAGCGAATCATGAGTCCGTACAGCAAGATGAGCAAGCTGTAGGGCCACTGTTCCCGGCCTCTGCACACAGGTCCGCTCCCTGTCCCGGTAACGATTGGAAGACTTCTCATCGACCTCCCCTCTCTGTTCTCCGCGCCGGAAACGGCGCCTCACTCCGCCACCGTCGCATCCCCGACTCCGGCGACGAACCCCTTCCAGGCACCGGGCTTCGGGGATGACGACACGTTCCTGCCCGAGGAAGCGCCAGCACCCACCTCGGGCAGGGGTACGGACCGACGCAGGGCAAGGTAGTTCCGACCAGCGACAGTGGCCTCAGCAGCCGGCCACTGGCCGCTCAGTCTCAGTCTCCGTTTCCGTCCCACTAGTCAACGCGTAAGCCCGTTCCTCGGTCCAGAGTCGTTCTCGGGTGGTCGTCGTTACGGAACGCTCCTACGACGATCACGCTCCACAGGCATGGGCCGCCCCGCCGACCGCCTTTCCGGCCGCCCGGAAACGCCGTCGATGAACACAGCCCGCCCCATGACGGCGGGCCGCGTCCAGCAGCCCCCTGGCCATCGCGAGGTCGATCGGTGAGCACCCGCTCGGTGCGGTACGAGGACGCGTCCGAGGGCAGATGGGGCAACGCCCCGTCGAGTTCGCCCTGTTGAGGGTGGATCGGCCAGCAGCCGGGCCAAGGGGAAGGATGCCACCAGGCTCACGGCCATTACGTCCGAGAAGCCCCCGGGGCTGTCGTCCTGCGCTCGTACGGCGCCGGGTGCCCCGCATTGTTGGCCTGGACGTCGGGAGGTCTTGCTCCGGTTACGGCTCCCCCATAGCCTGATTTTGTGCCGCTAATAAACAAAGCCCGAACGCACAACGCCGTGCCGGGCGACACCCTCACCCGGCTCCGTATCGTCCTCACCGTCTTCTTCGCCCTCGACGGCTTCGTCTTCGCCGGCTGGGTCGTGCGCATCCCCGCCATCAAGCATCAGACCGGCGCCTCCGCCAGCACCCTCGGACTCGCCCTCCTCGGCGTCTCCGCCGGCGCCGTCATCACGATGATGCTCACCGGCCGCCTCTGCCGCCGCTACGGCAACCACCAGGTCACCGTCGTCTGCGCCGTCCTGCTCTCCCTCAGCGTCGCCCTGCCCCCACTCACCCACTCGGCGCTCACACTGGGCGCCGTGCTGCTGATTTTCGGCAGCGCGTACGGCGGGATAAACGTCGCCTTCAACAGCGCCGCGGTCGACTTGGTACGAGCCCTGCAACGCCCCATCATGCCCACCTTCCACGCCGCTTTCAGCCTCGGCGGCATGGTCGGCGCCGGACTGGGCGCGCTGGTCGCCGGAGTGCTGTCCCCCACGCAACACCTACTCGGCCTCACCGCGATCGGACTGCTCGTCACCGTCCTCGCGGGCCGCACGCTGCTGCGTATCCAGCCTCCGCCACCACCGGAGAGCGCACCGACGTCGACGTCCGCGCCGCGCCGGCTGGGAGCCCACACCCGCCCCCTCGTGATCACTTTCGGTCTGATCGCCCTGTGCACGGCCTACGGCGAGGGCGCCCTGGCCGACTGGAGCGCCCTGCACCTGGAGCAGGACCTCGACGCCGCACCGGGCGTGGCGGCTGTCGGCTACTCCTGCTTCGCGCTCGCCATGACCATCGGCCGCCTGACCGGCACCCAGCTGCTCGAACGTCTGGGCCAGACACGCACTTTGGTGGTCGGCGGCGCGACCGCCGCGGTCGGCATGCTGCTCGCCGCGCTCACTCCCTCCCTGTGGGTCGCGCTCGTCGGCTTCGTGATCACCGGCCTCGGGCTCGCGAACCTCTTCCCCGTCGCCGTGGAACGCGCAGGCACGCTGGCCGGCCCGGACGGAGTCGCGATCGCCTCCACACTCGGCTACGGCGGCATGCTCCTCGGACCACCCGCCATCGGATTCATGGCCGACTGGTTCTCCCTTCCCGTCGCTCTGACCAGCGTCGCCGTACTCGCTGCGGTCGCCACCCTGATCAGCCTCACCGTCCGCCCCGCGGGCCCGGCCGAGCAGGCTCCGGGCCCCGCGCGAAACCAGTAGCCGACCACCGGCCACCCGTCATCAGTGGGGGACTCCCCGTCACCTCGCCCCGCGCAAAGCTCCCCCTGGAGCGTGCTCCATCCGGCAGACTCACCCCATGGAGACTGCCGAGTTCGTAGCGATCCTGGACCGGGAAGGCCGGTCGCTGGCCACCGCCGCCGAGCAGGCCGGCACCGACGCGAAGGTGCCGACCTGCCCGGAGTGGCAGGTGAACGACCTGCTGCGGCACACAGGCAAGGTGCACCGTTGGGCGACCTCGCTCGTCGCCGAGGGTCACTCCTCCCCCCGCCCCGTCGGTGGCCCGCCCGACCTGGACGGCGCCGCGTTGCTCACCTGGTTCCGGGAGGGACACGGGAAGCTCGTCAGCACCCTCACCAGCGCCTCGCCCGACGTCCGGTGCTGGCACTTCCTGCCCGCCCCGTCGCCGCTCGCGTTCTGGGCCCGGCGGCAGGCGCACGAGACGACCGTGCACCGCTTCGACGCCGAGTCGGCCAGGGGCGGCACCCCGACCGGGATCGACCCCGCCTTCGCGGCGGACGGCATCGACGAACTGCTGATCGGCTTCCACGCCCGCGACAGGAGCAGGGTGCGCACACCGGAGCCCCGGGTACTGCGGGTGCGGGCGACGGACGCGGACGACGCCGTGTGGACCGTACGGCTGTCGCAGGAACCGCCGGTGGCCAAGCGGGGTGATGCCGGGCCCGGCGAGGACGTCGACTGTGAAGTGGCCGGTCCTGTCGCGGAGTTGTATCTCGCGCTGTGGAACCGGCTGCCGTTTCCCGCGGTGACCGGTGACGCCTCGGTCGCGGAGTTGTGGCGGGCGAAGTCGGCCGTGTGACCTGAACCTGAGCCCGCCTCAGCTCGAAGCCAGCATCCTTGTCAGCACCGCGCGCTGTACCGGCAACACGTCGCCGTGCAGCGCGCGCCCCTTCTCCGTGAGCGCCACCCGTACGCCCCGCCGGTCCTCCGCGCACATCGCGCGCTCGACGAGCCCGTCCTTCTCCAGCCGGGCGATCAACCGCGACAGCGCGCTCTGACTGAGGTGGACGCGCTCGGAGATCTCCTGCACGCGAAAGGCGCACCCGCCGTCCGCGGAACGCCCCTCGGACAGGACGTCGAGTACCTCGAAGTCACTGCCGCACAAGCCGTGTTGGTGCAGTGCGCGGTCGAGTTCGCACTGGGTGCGCGCATGCAGTGCCAGGATCTCCCGCCACTGTTCCGCGAGCGCCCGCTCGGCTTTCTTCGCCGCCATGGGCGCACCGTAGCAGAGAAACGAATTTGTTGCATCGGAATTAAATGCGCTTACATTCGATGCATGCGCATGTAGTCTCTTCGCCATGACCTCTCCGCTCACCACACCCACGGCCCCGTCCCCGACGGTTCGCTGGACGCCCCGTCTGTGGGGCACCCTGCTCGTGCTGTGCGCCGCGATGTTCCTGGACGCGCTGGACGTGTCGATGGTCGGCGTCGCCCTGCCGTCGATCGGTGCCGATCTCGGCCTGTCGACCTCGACCCTGCAATGGATCGTCAGCGGCTACATCCTGGGCTACGGCGGCCTGTTGCTCCTCGGCGGACGGACCGCCGACCTGCTGGGCCGACGCCAGGTCTTCCTGATCGCCCTGGGTGTCTTCGCGCTGGCCTCGCTGCTCGGCGGGCTCGTCGACTCGGGCCCGCTGCTGATCGCCAGCCGCTTCATCAAGGGCCTGAGCGCGGCCTTCACCGCACCGGCCGGCCTCTCGATCATCACCACGACGTTCCCGGAGGGCCCGCTGCGCAACCGCGCCCTCTCCATCTACACCACCTGCGCCGCCACCGGCTTCTCGATGGGCCTGGTGCTGTCCGGTCTGCTCACCGAGGCCAGCTGGCGCCTGACCATGCTGCTGCCCGCGCCCATCGCCCTGATCGCCCTGGCCGCCGGCCTGAAGCTGCTGCCGCGCAGCGCCCGCGAGAAGGACCACAACGGGTACGACATCCCGGGGGCCGTCCTCGGCACCGCGTCGATGCTGCTGCTGGTCTTCACCGTCGTCCAGGCACCGGAGGCCGGCTGGGCGTCGGCCCGAACCCTGTTGTCCTTCCTGGCCGTCGCCGTCCTGCTCACCGTGTTCGTCCGGGTCGAGCGGCGCTCGGCCGGCCCGCTGATCCGGCTCGGCGTGCTGCGGTCCGGCACCCAGATCCGGGCCCAGCTCGGTGCCATGGCCTTCTTCGGCTCGTACGTCGGTTTCCAGTTCCTGGTCACCCTGTACATGCAGACCCTGCTCGGCTGGTCGGCGCTGCACACGGCGCTCGCCTTCCTGCCGGCCGGCGCGCTGGTGGCACTGTCCTCGACGAAGGTCGGCTCGATCGTCGACCGGTACGGCACGCAGCGGCTGATCGCGGCGGGCTTCGCGCTGATGGTCGTCGGCTACGCGCTGTTCCTCCGCGTCGACCTCGACCCCGTGTACGCGGCCGTCATCCTGCCGTCGATGCTGCTCATCGGCGCCGCCTGCGCCCTGGTCTTCCCGTCGCTCAACATCCAGGCCACCAACGGCGTCGAGGACCGCGAGCAGGGCATGGTCTCGGGGCTGCTGAACACCTCGGTGCAGGTGGGCGGCGCGATCTTCCTCGCGATCGTGACGGCCGTGGTGACCGCGGGCGCCCCCGAGAACGCCACCCCGCAGGCAGTCCTCGACAGCTACCGGCCCGGGCTGGTCGTGGTGACGGTGGTCGCCGCGGCCGGGCTGCTGATCACACTCACGGGCCTGCGGCCCAAGCGACACGCACGGCCGTCCGTCGTGATCGCCAAGTCCACCGTGGAGGAGACGGAGCGCGTTCCCGTACGCGACTAGGCACTGTCCCAACGGTCAGGTCTGAGAGGCCGTCTTCGACGGCGTGCGCCCGGCGGGGCCTGCTTGCTCCGCCGGGCGCGCGCCTGTGAGACTTCTGGGATGGAGACCCACGGGGGACGGCGCGGTCAGAGCGAGCGGGACGCGATCACCGTCGAGATCGGGTACGCGCTGTTCAGCGCGGCGTTCGCGGCGGCGGTCGTCTTCGGGGCGGTGGCCGGTCCGGCACTGCTGTTCGCGCTGCCGTACACCGTCGAGCTGTTGCTGGTCCGCACCGGGCTGATCCTCGCGCCCGTCCTCTTCCTCGCCCGGGTCGTCAGCGTGCTGGTCCGTTTCCGGAACGCGCCTCAGCCCAGCCAGCCCGGCCGCACCAGCCCCGACTCGTAGGCCAGCACGACGAGTTGGGCCCGGTCGCGGACGGCCAGCTTGACCATCGTGCGGCTGACGTGGGTCTTGGCGGTGAGCGGGCTGACGACCAGGCGGCGGGCGATCTCATCGTTGGACAGGCCGATGCCGACCAGTGCCATCACCTCCCGTTCCCGCTCGGTGAGTTGGGCGAGGGCGTCGGCGGCGGCCGGTTCCTTGGAGCGGGCGGCGAACTCGGCGATCAGCCGTCGGGTGACGCCCGGTGAGAGCAGCGCGTCGCCACCGACCACCGCCCGTACGGCGCGCAGGAGTTCCTCCGGTTCGGTGTCCTTGACCAGGAACCCGGAGGCGCCCGAACGGATCGCCTCGAAGACGTACTCGTCGAGTTCGAAGGTGGTCAGCATGACCACCTTGACCTGCCGGAGCGCCGTGTCCTCGGTGATCCGGCGGGTCGCGGCCAAGCCGTCGAGGAGCGGCATGCGGATGTCCATCAGGACGACGTCGGGGCGCAGTTCGCGGACCTCGCGCACCGCCTCCTCGCCGTCGGAGGCCTCCCCGGCCACCTCGATGTCCGGCTGGGCGCCCAGCAGTGCCCGGAAGCCGGCCCGCACCAGGGACTGGTCGTCGGCGAGCAGTACACGGATCACCGGCCCTCCTCCTTGACCTTCGACGGCAGCACCGCCAGCACCCGGAACCCGCCGTCGGCACGCGGGCCCGCCTCGATCGTGCCACCCAGGGCGGCGGCCCGCTCCCGCATTCCGGCCAGACCGTTGCCGCTGCCGCCCGCCTCGGCCCCGGTCGCCGGTCCGTCGTCGTCGATACGGAGCCGTAGCGCCTCGCCGTCGTGGTCGAGCCGCACCCGCGCCTGCCGTGAACCGGAGTGCCGTACGACATTGGTGAGGGCCTCCTGGACGATCCGAAACGCCGCGAGGTCCGTCCCGGGCGCGAGGCGGGGCGGCTCGCCCGCGACCTCGACCGTGAGACCGGCGCCCGCCGCCTGCTCCACCAGCTCGGGCAGTCGGTCAAGGCCGGGTGCCGGCGCACGCGGCGCGTCTCCGGGCGTGCGCAGCGTGTCGAGGACCTGGCGGACCTCGCCGAGCGCCTCCTTGCTCGCCGCCTTGATGGTGGTGAGCGCCGTGCGCGCCTGTTCCGGGTCGGTGTCGAGGAGCGCGAGGCCGACGCCGGCCTGCACATTGATGACCGAGATGCTGTGCGCGAGGACGTCGTGCAGCTCACGGGCGATCCGCAGCCGCTCCTCGTCCGCGCGCCGACGGGTCGCCTGGGCGCGCTCGGCCCGCTCGCGGGCCCACTGCTCACGTCGGGTGCGGGCGAGTTCCGACACCGCGACGATCGCCACCGCCCAGGTGGCGACCACGATCTCCGCACCCCAGGAGGCGGCCGGGTCCCCGGAGGGCGGCAGCCACCGGTACAGCCAGTGCGCGACCAGGACGTGCCCGGCCCAGAGCATCCCCAGCGCCGCCCACGCGGCCCTGCGGTGCCCCGCGACGACGGCGCTGAAGCAGGCCAGAGCGACGGCCAGGAACACCGGCCCGTACGGATATCCGGCGCTCAGGTAGAGCATGGCCGCCGCCGCGGTGCCGAACACGACGACCACCGGATACCGAAGCCGCCACAGCGGCAGCACCGAGGCCACCACCAGGAGCAGCCGCCCGAAGGGGGTGAGGGCCGTCCGCTCGCTCTCCTGCGCGTGCGCCGCGAAGTTCGAGCCGGCGAGCACGAACACGGTGAGCAGCAGGGTGGAGCGCCAGGGCCACCGGCCGCTTCGCTCCCGCTCGTCCCAGCGGTTCCACCACGCGGGCCCGTTGCGCCACCACTGGGGCGCACCGCCGCGGCCCGCGGGCTCCTCGTGCTCGTCCATGACGGCCACGCTAGACGCCCACCGGTCCAGGTGGCGTCCGCCGGGCGCGGTGATCACACGTACTCCCCGCGAAGTACGCCGGGCCCGCCCCCGCCCGTTTCGGCGGCTCACCCAGGTGGGGTGTCCGGCAGTCCCACGCTGTGGGCGAGCCGGGTCACCGCGTGCCGGAAGAAGGGCTCGCGGTCCTCCACGACCCGGTTGAACTGCCCGAAGAGCTCGAAACCGATCAGCCCGTACAGCTCGGCCCAGGCCGCGACGAGCGCCGCCACCGCCTCCGGCGGGAGGTCGGGGGCGAAGTCGGCGGCGATCCGCTCGGCCTCGGGCCGCAGTTCGGCGGGCAGCGGCAGCTCGGCGAGACCGGAGCCCTGGTGCGCGTCACGGACGATGCCGATCAGGACGAGGCCGGTCCGGGAGGCGGCCGGGACCGTTGTCTCCGGCGCGGTGTAGCCGGGCACCGGTGAGCCGTGGATCAGCGCGTACTCGTGCGGGGTTCCGAGCGCCCAGGTGCGCACGGCCTCGCACACCGCCGACCAGCACCGGACGGGCCCGGCGTCGGCGGAAGCGGCGTACGCCGCTTCCGCGCGCTCGCCGACGGAGTCGTAGGCGTCGATGATGAGAGCGGTGAGCAGGTCGTCGCGACTGGGGAAGTAGCGGTACAGCGCGGAGGAGACCATGCCTAGTTCGCGGGCCACGGCCCGCAGCGAGAGCCTGGCGGCGCCTTCGGCCGCGAGCTGTCCGCGTGCCTCGTCCTTGATGGCCGCGGTGACTTCGATACGGGCGCGGGCTCGGGCGCCGCGTGGGGTGCTGCTCATACCCGTCAGTGTCCCATGAGATCAGAGCAGTGCACACAAAGGAGAGCACTGCTCTTGCTTTGGAGCACCGCTCTCGTGCAGACTCTTCTCAAGCGAGAGCAGTGCTCTCGGAATTGGTGAGAGCTCCGCTCTCTCGAACACGTGGGAGTCATCATGTCGATGTCGTCGCAGTACTACCTCCAGGGCAGCCCGATGGCCATCCGGCTCAACAACGTCATCGGGTGGCTGGCCCGGCACGGACTCAGCCTCGCCGGGACGGCCGAGATGTCGGTCCGCGGCCGCAAGAGCGGTCAGATGCAGCGCGTCCCCGTCAACCCGCACACCTACGAGGGCGGGCAGTACCTGGTCTCGGCCCGCGGGCACTCCCAGTGGGTGCGCAACATGCGGGCGGCCGGCGGTGGGGAGCTGCGGGTGGGCCGCAAGGTGCGCGCGTTCACCGCGGTGGAGCTTCCCGACGCGGAGAAGCTCCCGGTCCTGCGGACCTACCTGGAGAAGTGGGGCTGGGAGGTCAACCAGTACTTCAAGGGGGTCACCGCCAAGTCCACCGACGAGGAACTCGTCGCGGCCGCCGCCGACCACCCGGTCTTCCGGATCACGGTCACGAAGTGACCTCGCCGCCCGAGGGATCGGCGGGCCGCCGGTCCATCGCGGTCAGCGCACGCTGGGCGAGCGGATGCGCGCGGACGAGCTCGCCCAGTGACGTGGCACCGCGCGTGATGTCCGTGAACGCCTTCCAGGCCGGGCGGAAGCCGGTGAGGGCCGCGTGGAACAAGCCGGGACGCCGCTCGAAGACCGTCAGCAGGGTTTTGCCGACGCTCATCTCGACGCCGAGCCCCGCCTTGATCGCGAACGCGTAGTTCAGCGCCTGGCGGCGGGTGTCCACCGCGTCGTGCGCCTCAGAGATCCGCACCGCCCACTCCCCCGCGAGCCGGCCCGAGCGCAGCGCGAACGAGATGCCCTCGCGGGTCCACGGCTCCAGCAGTCCGGCGGCGTCCCCGCACACCAGCACCCGCCCGCGCGACAGCGGCGAGTCGTCGGCACGGCACCGGGTCAGGTGGCCGGAGGAGATGCTCGGTTCGAAGCCGGCCAGGCCCAGCCGCCCGATGAACTCCTCCAAGTACCGCTTGGTGGCCGCCCCTTCGCCGCGCGCCGAGATCACCCCGACCGTCAGCGTGTCGCCCTTCGGGAACACCCAGCCGTAGCTGCCGGGCATCGGGCCCCAGTCGATGAGCACCCGCCCCTTCCAGTCCTCGGCGACCGTCTCCGGCACCGGGATCTCCGCCTCCAGGCCGAGGTCCACCTGGTCGAGCTTGACGCCGACATGCGCCCCTATGCGGCTCGCGCTGCCGTCCGCGCCGACCACGGACCGCGCGAGGACCGTCTCGCCGCCCTGCAGGACGACCGCGACGGTGCGCCGGTCCGGCACGGACGAGCCGTGCTGCTCGACCCGCTGGACGGTGACACCCGTACGCAGTTCCGCGCCCGCCTTCTGCGCGTGCTCGACCAACTGCTGGTCGAACTCGGGCCGGTTGATCAGCCCGAACAGCATCTGCCGGGAGCGGCGGGTCCGGCTGAACCGGCCGTTGTTCGAGAAGGTCACCGCGTGCACGCGGTCCCGGAACGGCAGCTCGAAGCCGGGCGGCAGGGAGTCGCGTGAGGGGCCGATGATGCCACCGCCGCACGTCTTGTACCGGGGCAGCTCGGCCTTCTCCAGCAGGAGCACGCGCCGCCCCGCGACCGCCGCCGCGTAGGCGGCCGAGGCCCCCGCGGGTCCCGCGCCCACCACCACGACGTCCCACACCCGCTGCACGTCGTCCGCCGAAGAGTCGTTGGCCGAAGGGTTCTCGCTGCTCACGATGGTCTACTGCTCCTGATCAAGCCGCTGCCGCACCTGTCCCCCGCATCCTACGGCGGACATCGCCGCAGGCCACTGTGGGAGGATCTACGGCACTCACTGGTACAACGTCGCACCCACAAGGAGCGTGCCCATGTCGTCGAATCCGGTCGCCGAGACCGTCACCTCGCTGATGCCGAGGGCGAAGGCGGAGCTCACCCAACTGGTGGCCTTCAGGTCGGTGGCGGACTTCGACCAGTTCCCCAGGAGCGAGAGCGAGGGCGCCGCCCGCTGGGTCGCCGCCGCGCTCGACGCCGAGGGCTTCCAGGACGTGGCCCTGCTCGACACCCCCGACGGCACACAGTCGGTGTACGGCTACCTGCCCGGCCCCGAGGGCGCGAAAACGGTCCTGCTGTACGCCCACTACGACGTGCAGCCGCCCCTGGACGAGACCGCCTGGACCACCCCGCCCTTCGAGCTGACCGAGCGCGAGGGCCGCTGGTACGGGCGCGGGGCCGCCGACTGCAAGGGCGGCGTGATCATGCACCTGCTGGCGCTGCGCGCGCTGAAGGCGAACGGCGGCGTCCCGGTCCATGTGAAGGTCATCGCCGAGGGCTCCGAGGAACAGGGCACCGGCGGTCTGGAGCGGTACGCCGAGGAGCACCCCGACCTGCTCGCGGCCGACACGATCGTCATCGGCGACTCGGGCAACTTCCGGGTCGGGCTGCCCACGGTCACCTCCACGCTGCGCGGCATGACCCTGGTCCGGGTGGCGATCGACACCCTGGAGGGCAACCTGCACTCGGGCCAGTTCGGCGGCGCCGCCCCCGACGCGCTGAGCGCGCTGATCCGCGTCCTGGACTCGCTGCGCGCCGAGGACGGTTCGACCACGGTCGACGGGCTCAACGCCGACACCCGGTGGGACGGACTGCGGTACGACGAGGAGCAGTTCCGCCAGGACGCCCGTGTGCTGGACGGCGTCGAGCTCATCGGCTCCGGTACGGTCGCCGACCGGATCTGGGCGCGGCCGGCCGTCACGGTCCTCGGCATCGACTGCCCGCCGATCGTCGGCGCCACCCCGTCCGTGCAGGCGAGCGCCCGCGCGCTGGTCAGCCTTCGGGTGCCGCCGGGCGTGGACGCGGTCGAGGCGACCAAGCTGCTCCAGGCCCACCTGGAGACACACACCCCGTGGGGCGCCCGGGTGCGTACCGAACAGGTCGGGCAGGGGCAGCCGTTCAGCGCGGACACGACCAGCCCGGCGTACGCGGCGATGGCCGAGGCGATGGCGGTCGCGTACCCGGGTGAGCAGATGCAGTACGCCGGCCAGGGCGGCTCCATCCCGCTGTGCAACACCCTCGCCGCCCTGTACCCGCGCGCGGAGATCCTCCTGATCGGGCTGAGCGAGCCGGAGGCCCGGATCCACGCGGCGAACGAGAGCGTGTCCCCCGAGGAGCTGGAGCGTCTGTCGGTGGCGGAGGCGCTGTTCCTGCGCAACTACGCGGCGAACTGACCGCTCTGCCCTCAGCCAAGGGCCCTCGCCTGCGGGCGGGGGCCTGTCTACGGTCGTTCCATGGACGTCGTAGAGCTGCTCCCCCGTCTCCATCTCCTGCGCTTCCCGGTCGGCCAGGCCTATCTCTGGCGCGACGGCGACGGCGACGGCGACGGCGACGGCGACGGCGAACTGACGCTGATCGACGCCGGGCCCGCGGGCTCCGCGGCGCCGATCTCCGCGTACGCGAAGGGTCGCCTGCGCCGGATCGTGCTCACCCACTTCCACGAGGACCACGCGGGCGGCGCGGGCGAGTTGGCCGCGCTGACCGGTGCCGAGATGCTGGCCCACCACCTGGACGCTCCCGTCGTACGGGGTGAGGTCCCGGGCCCGCCACCGGTGTTCGAGGACTGGGAGCGCCCCCTGCACGCGGCGGCCGTACGGCACCTCCCCCGCGGCGACCACCAGCGCCCGTCGAAGGTCACCGAGTTGTCCGACGGCGACGCACTCGACTTCGGGGGCGGGGCTCGGGTCATCCACGTCCCCGGGCACACGGACGGCAGCATCGCCCTCCATCTCCCGGATCACGGCGTGCTGTTCACGGGGGCCACGATCGCCGCCTCGCCGGTCGACGGCAGCGTGATACCGGGCGTGTTCAACCTCGACCGCTCCCAGGCCCTCGCCGCCTGCCACCGGCTCGCCGCACTCGATACGGACGTGGCCTGTTTCGGTCACGGCGCCCCGGTGATCGGCCAGGCCGGGGCCGCGCTACGAGAAACGGCGGACACGTACGGGACCCGGGACTGACCATGGGGACATGCCGTCCACCACACGCCTCACCGCCCACGCCGACCTCGCCACCTCACTCGCCTTCCACAGCGACCGCGAACTGGCGGACCTGGTGGCTTCGGGCACACCGGCCGGTGCCGGGATCGGCGGACGGTCGACGCTCCTGGAGGTCGACGGCACACGGGTCTTCGTGAAGCGGGTGCCTCTCACCGACACCGAGCGCCGCCCGGACCACGTCCGCTCCACCGCCAACCTCTTCGACCTGCCGGCCTTCTGCCACTACGGCATCGGCGCCGTCGGCAGCCCCGGCTTCGGCGCCTGGCGTGAGCTCGCCGTGCACGAGATGACGACCAACTGGGTGCTGTCCGGCCGTTTCCCGGGCTTCCCCCTCCTGCACCACTGGAGGGTCCTGCCCGACACACCCGGGCCACTGCCCGACGAACTCGCCGACGTGGAACGGGCCGTGGCCTACTGGGGCGGATCACCGGGGCTGCGGGAGAGCATCGAGGGCCGGCGCACGGCGTCCGCAAGTCTGACGCTGTTTCTGGAATACGTGCCGTACACCCTCCACGACTGGTTCGCGGCCCAACTCCGCACGGACGAGGCCGACTCCGCCTGCGCCCTCGTGGAGCAGGGCCTCGACGCCGTCACCAAATTCCTCCACGAGCAGCGGCTCCTGCACCTCGACGCCCACTTCGGCAACATCCTCACCGACGGGCACCGGCTCTGGCTCACCGACTACGGCCTGTCGCTCTCGCCCCGCTTCCGACTCGGCGAGGACGAGAGCGACTTCTTCGACCGCCACCGTCCCTACGACCACGCCTACGCCTTCTCCTACCTCGTCCACTGGCTGGTCGTCGACCAGTACGGCCTCGGCAGGGACGAGCGCGAGGAGTTCATCCGCGCCTGCGCCGACGGCAAGCGCCCCGAGGGCATCCCGCGGGCCGCCGCCGATCTCATCTCCCGATACGCCCGACTCGCCGCAGTGGTGGGCGACTTCAACCGGCGTCTCGAGCAGGAGAGCAGGCTCACCCCGTACCCTCACGAGGAACTCGAAGGCCTCAGCGCCGGGTCGAGGACGATGTCCTCCGCGCGGGCCTCGACGAGCGGCTCCTCCGGGAAGTGACAGGCCGTCAGGTGGCCCTCCGGGTTCCCGGCGATGCGGACCAGCGGCGGCTCCTCGGCCGCGCACCGCTCCTGCGCCTTCCAGCAGCGGGTACGGAAGCGGCAGCCCGAGGGCGGGTCGACCGGGGAGGGTACGTCCCCCGCCAGGCGGATGCGCTCACGACGCCGGATGCCGTCCGGGTCGGCCTCCGGGACGGCGGAGAGCAGGGCGTGGGTGTAGGGGTGCCGCGGCCGTGTGTAGAGCGTCCGCCGGTCGGCGACCTCGACGATCTTGCCGAGGTACATCACCGCGACGCGCTCGCAGAAGTGGCGCACGACGGCGAGGTCGTGGGCGATGAAGACGAACGCGATACCGAACTCCCGCTGGAGGTCCTGGAGCAGGTTGACGATCTGCGCCTGGATGGACACGTCCAGCGCCGACACCGGTTCGTCGGCCACGATGAGCTTGGGCCTGAGAGCGAGGGCGCGGGCGATGCCGATGCGCTGACGTTGCCCGCCGGAGAACTCGTTGGGGTAGCGGTTGTAGTGCTCGGGGTTGAGACCCACCGTCTCCAGCAGCTCCTGGACCCGACGCCGGTGCCCCTGGGGCGGGTTGATGCCGTTGAGCCGCATCGGCGTCTCGACGATGGTGCCGACCGTGTGCCGTGGGTTCAGCGAGGAGTACGGGTCCTGGAAAATCATCTGGAGGTTGCGACGGGCCTCCTTCATCCGGGTCACGGGTGTGTGAGTGATGTCCTCGCCGTCGAACACGACGGTACCCGCGGTCGGTTCCAGCAGCCGGGTGACCAGACGGCCCGTGGTCGACTTGCCGCAACCGGACTCCCCGACCAGCCCCAGCGACCGACCGGCCCCGACCGTGAAGTCGACGCCGTCGACGGCGTGCACGGCCCCGATCCGGCGCTGGAACACGATGCCGTGCCGGATCGGGAAGTGCTTTTGCAGACCGCTGACCTCGAGCAGGTTCTCGCCGGCCGGTGGCTCCACGGCGGGAACGGCCCGCTCCGCGGGGGGAGGCTGGGTGGCGCTCATGGCATGCTCCTGTTCGTCCGCCGCCTTCACCGCGCGGCCCCGGCCCTGCGGCCGCGGATCTCGTCCTTGGTCTCCGGCGTGAGGTGACAGGCGGCGAGATGCCGGTCGGTGCCGGAGACGGCCAGCAGTTCGGGCCGCCGCACCGAGCAACGCCCGTCGCCCACCCAGCCCTTGTAGGTACAGCGGGGGTGGAAGGCGCAGCCGCCCGGCGGGTTGATCAGGCTCGGAGGCGAGCCGGCGATCGGGTTCAGCCGGCGGTCCACGTCATCGGTGATCTGCGGCATCGACTCCAACAGGCCCCAGGTGTAGGGGTGTTCCGGCTGTTTGAGTACGTCCCGAACGGTGCCGTACTCGACGCGTCGGCCGCCGTACATCACCAGGATGTCGTCGGCGATGTCGGCCACCACGCCGAGGTCGTGCGTGATGAGGATGACGGCGGAGCCGAACTCCTCCTGGAGGTCGCGGATCAGGTCCAGGATCTGCGCCTGGACGGTGACGTCGAGGGCGGTGGTGGGCTCGTCGGCGACGAGCAGTTCGGGGTCGCAGACCAGCGCCATGGCGATCATGGCGCGTTGCCGCATGCCGCCGGAGAACTGGTGCGGATAGTCCTTCGCCCGCCGCTCGGGCTGCGGGATGCCGACCCGTCTCAGCATCTCGACGGCGCGGTCCCGGGCCTCCTTCCCGGTCACCTTGTGATGCACCCGGTAGGCCTCGGCGATCTGGGCGCCGACGGTGAAGTACGGGTGCAGGGCGGACAGCGGGTCCTGGAAGATCATGGAGACCGTCCGGCCGCGCAACCCGCGCATCTCGTGCTCCGGGAGGGCGACGAGCTCGCGGCCCGCCAGCCGGATCTCACCGGAGACCGTGGCGCGGGTGCCCTTGTGCAGGCCCAGCAGGGCCAGCGAGGTCACCGACTTTCCCGAGCCGGACTCGCCGACGATGCCGAGGGTGCGGCCCTTGTCCAGCGTGAAGGAGACACCGTCGACGGACTTGACGACGCCGTCCTCGGTGGGGAAGTGCACCCTCAGGTCCCGTACATCGAGGAAGGATTCGGGGGCGGGCGTGAGGTCCGCGGGCTGTGGAGAGGTCTGCGGGGACACTGGCTTTCCTTACGCGGCTGTCGGGTCTCAGGCGAGGCGTACACGGGGGTCGACGAGGCCGTACACGACGTCGACGACCACGTTGGCGAGCACCACGAACGTGGCGGCGAAGAGGGTGGTGCCGAGGATGACCGGCAGGTCGGAGTTCTGCACCGAGTCCACCGCCAGCTTGCCGATGCCGTTGATGCCGAACACCGACTCGGTGATCACCGCGGAGCCGCCGATCAGCGAACCGACGTCCATGCCGAAGATGGTGATGATCGGGGTGATCGCGGCCCGCAGCCCGTGCTTGAGGACGACCTTGCCGACCGGCAGCCCCTTGGCCCGGGCGGTGCGCATGTAGTCCTCGGCGAGGACCTCCAGCATCGAGGAGCGGGTGAGCCGGGTGTACATCGCGAGATAGACGATGACCAGCGTGGCCCAGGGCAGGATGAGCCCCTGGAACCAGGCGGTCGGGTCCTGGGTGATCGGTGTGTAGCCGGCCGCGGGCAGGATCTGCCACTTGTCGACGAACAGGAACAGCAGCAGCAGACCGATGAAGTAGATCTGCACGGAGACGCCGACCAGCGCCAGTCCGACCGCCGCCTTGTCGGCGGCCCGGCCCCTGCGGACCGCGGCCACCATGCCGAGGCCGACGCCCAGGACCAGGAAGACCAGCGCGGCGCCGAGACCGAGCGAGAGGTCCGCCGGGAAGTCGTCCAGCAGGGTGGTGAGGACGGGTGTGTCGGTCTGGAAGGAGAGGCCGAGACAGGGCGCGCCGCAGTGCACGCGCACGCTCTGGTCGCCGTAGTCACGGCCGGCGAAGAGCCCCTTGAAGAACTCCCAGAACTGGGTGACGAAGGTCTGGTCGAGGCCCAGGGAGTGCCTGATCTCCGTCAGCCGGGACGGCGAACAGGTCTTCCCGCAGGCCAGGAGCGCGGGGTTGGACGGCAGCGCGTAGAAGATGACGAAGGTGATCGCGGTGATCACCAGCAGGATCATGGCCGCTGCCAGCAGGCGTCGGACGAGGTAGCGAAGCATGTCGTGCTGGACCCTGACGTGAGTGGGGTGCCCGCCGGCCGGGACCGCCGGCGGGCCTGGGAGGGATGTGTCAGTGCTTGATGTACGTCAGTGCCTGATGTGCGTCAGTGCTTGATGTAGACGTGCACAAGGCTGGGCTCGGCCATGATCGTGTCGTCGATGACCCCGCCGATCTTGGAGCCGCCCAGATCGCTGAAGTTCATGTACATCAGCGGGACCACGGCGGCGTCCTTCAGGATCTGCTCGTCCAGGGCCCCGTAGGCGGCGTTGCGCCGACCGATGTCGGTCATCCTGCCGATCCGGTCGATCTGCGCGTTGACCTTCGGGTCGTTCAGGTACGACAGGTCCTGGTTGGACTGCGGCAGCTTCTTGATCTGCCGTCCGTCGAACAGGGTGGGCAGCACGGTGGAGGCGTTCGGCCAGTCCGCGATCCAGTCGCCCCAGGTCAGGTCGTACTGGTTCTTCACGTTGTCGATCGTGCTGAAGTAGCTCGACTTGTCGATCGGGCTGATGTTCACCGTGACGCCGATCTTGGCGAGCGCGGTCTTCACGGCGTCGGCGAAGTGCTCGTGGGTGGGAATGTTCTCCACGGCCAGTGACATGGTGAGCTTGGGGTCGCCGGCCTGCTTCATCAGGGCCTTGGCCTTGGTGAGGTCACCGGCGGGACTGGAGGCGTAGAGGTCGAAGTTCTTGTGACCGTTGATGCCGGGGGCCAGCATCGTGGTGGCGTAGTCACCGTAGGCCGAACCGCCGAAGGCGCCACGCACGGTTGTCTTGTCGACGGCGTACTCGATCGCCTCACGGACCTTGATGTCCTTGACCCGGTTCGTGTTGATCGCCATGTAGTTGATGCCGGGAGCCGGGATCTTGTAGTAGCGCGACTTCAGCGAGGGGTCGCCCGCGATGGTCGTCAGGTCGGATCCGGCGATCGGCGTCTGCGTGATCGAGGTCTGTGCGGTACCGGCGTCGGACTTGATCTGCTGGTCGATGGCGGCCTGGTCCTGCCCGACCTTCACGTCCATCTCGTCGACGTTCTGTTCGCGGATCGGGTCGTCGGACCGGCTCCAGTTCTTGTTCCTGACCAGGACCAGTTCCTTGTTCTTGGTGTACGACTTGATCATGTAGGGCCCGTCGGACCAGACGTGCGTGTCGTACGTGGAGCCGGTGTCGTGGGCCTTGGGCACCGCCGACCATCCGGTCATGGCCGTCGTCTCGTCGAAGTCGGCGACCGGCTGGTCGAGATGGAAGACGAGGGTGTACTTGTCCGGCGTCCCGATCGAGTCCAACTGCTGCCCCTTGTAAGGGCCCTTGTACGAGGCGCCGCCGACCAGCCACTGACTCGCGTACGGCGGGCCCCCGTTGATGTCCGGGGAGAACGCCCGCTCGATGCCGTACTTGACGTCCTGCGCGGTGACCTCGGTGCCGTCCTGCCACTTGACCCCGTGGCGCAGATGGAAGGTCCACACGGTGGCGCCCTCGCTGGACGTTCCGGTGTCGGTGGCGAGGTCCCCGACCAGCTTGGGCTGGGACCCCGTCTCCTGCCATCCGGTGAGGGTGCGGACGATCTCGTAGTCCATGCTCGACGCCTCGGTCGTGTAGGCCCGTTGGGGGTCGAGGTGGTCGAAGTCCGCGTCGTCGAGGATCGTCAGCGTGCCGCCCTTGGCGGGGGCGCTGCCGGTGGTGCTGGAGGAGCCCCCGCAGGCGGCGGCCCCCAGGGCGATCGCCACGGCGGTTGCCGTGAGGGCGACCGAGCGCGTTCTGCGCGTCATGAGGTAACACTCCGTTCTTGTACGGGCTCGGCCACGGCGGTTCGCGACGGAACCGTCCGGCCGGTGCTTCGGGGGCACGCGTCAGCCGCGCGCCGCACGGGGATCGAGGGCGTCGCGGACTCCGTCTCCGAGGAGGTTGAGTGCCAGGACGAGGACGAGGAGCAGGACCCCGGGGACGAAGAGGTACATCGGGTCCTGCAGGAAGTACTGGGAGGCGTCCGACAGCAGGGCCCCCCAGTCCGGGTTGGGCGGGATGACGCCGACGCCCAGGTACGACAGGGCGGCCTCGGTGGTGATGTTCTGCGGGACGGCGAGCGCGAAGGAGATCAGGATCGGCGCCCACAGGTTCGGCAGCAGTTGGCGGAAGAGGATGTGTCCCGGACCGGCGCTCATGATCCGCGCGGCGTCGACGAACTCCCGCTCGCGCAGGGACAGTACCTGGCCGCGTACCAGGCGGGCGGTGTAGGCCCAGGCGAACCCCGCGATGTTGAGGACCAGGACCAGCAGTCGCAGGTTCTCGTCGGTGCCGCCGTGCTGGTCGGTCTGCAGCGCGTTCTGGATGACCGGGGTGAGCGCGATGATGAACAGCAGTTGCGGGAACGCCAGCATCACGTCCATGACCCGTGACAGCACCGAGTCGACCCAGCCGCCGGAGTAGCCCGCGGCGAGTCCGGCCACGACACCGACGACGGTGGACAGCACGGCCGAGGCGAAGCCGACGAGGAGCGAGGTGCGCAGGCCGTGCACGACCCGGGCGAACAGGTCGTATCCCGTGCCCGGTTCGACACCCAGCAGATGGTGGAGGCTGATGCCGCCCAGCGATCCGTAGGGGAAGTTGCCGGTGTCCGGGTCGATCGCCCGACCGTCCGGGGTGATGGGCCCCCAGCCGGTCAACGCGGTGAGCACCGGGGCCAGCAACGCGATCACGATGAACAGGACGGTCACCACGAACGCGGTCAGGGTGACCTTGTCCCGCCTGATCCGGTTCCAGGCCATACGGGCCGGCGAGCGTCCGGCGACGGCGGGCGCGGCGGACGGGGAGGCTCCGGCCGGTTCGTCGGCCGAAGGCGTGGTGCCGGTGGCGTTCTGGACCGGCTGATGCTGCGTGGTCATCGTACGGACGTCCCGGAGGTGAGCTGGGGCTGCCGCGGGGTGGCCACGGTCGCCGGGGGAAGGGACGCGTCAGGGGACGGGCCCCTGGGCGAAAGGCCTGGACGGCGTCCGGTGTCGGCGCCGTGAGGACTCTGCGGACTGTCGCAACGCCCCGTCGGCCCGGTCAAGGCGGAACGGGGGCGGAAAAGTGATTGTTTGCGCAGGTTGCCAAGAGTTGACGCGAGCGAGACGTTTCGTTAGCTCCGGCATAGAGGTATGGCGACGGACTCTTGGCCGGAGCGCGGTGCACGGCGGCGCCGGAAAGTCCCTGCGCACAGGGCTTCGCAGGGGCTTCGCAGGAGCGGGGGCACACCTGAGATCCCCGCCGGCACCAGGGTGCGGCGGGGATCTCACGACAGGTCAGCCGACCGGGATCCCGGCTTCGAGGTACAGCGCCGCCCCGCGTTCTCGCGCCCGCAGGGCCCAGCGCAGCCGCTCGTAGCGGACCGGGGGCAGCAGGTCGGCGGCTTCCTCCTCGGAGGCGAAGCACCAGGCGCGCAGCTCGGGCCCGGGCAGCAGGAGGCGCCCCGCCTCGGTGGAGTCCAGGCGTCCGCCGTCGAAGAGGAGGCGCAGACCGCCGTAACCGGGCGGCGCGGGCGGTTCCCAGTCGACGACCAGGAGGCGGGGTACGTCGTCGAGGCGGATGCCGGTCTCCTCGGCGACCTCGCGCATGCCGGCGCGGGCCGGAGCCTCACCGGGCTCGACGACGCCGCCGGGGAACTCCCAGCCGGCCTTGTAGGTGGGGTCGACGAGCAGCACCCGGTCCTGCTCGTCGAAGAGGAGGACACCCGCGGCGAGCGTCTCGGCGGTCGGCTCGGGCGTCTGCACGATGTCGCAGACGGGCACGGTGCCGCGGCTGACGGCCTCGGCGATCCGCGAGGCGGTCTCGTACGGCGTGAGGGCGCTGGTGTCGATCGGGTGCGCGTCCGCCGTGAGCCAGGAGGCCAGAGCGGATCGGTACGGATCGATGTGGTCGTACGACCACTGCCGTATGCGTATCTCCCCGTCCGGGAGGTCCGGCGGGACCTCGCGGCGGGCTATGCGCTCACGCAGGATCGTTTCCGCCGGAGCGAGGAGGACATGCCGGACCGCGATCCGGCGTGCGGCCAGGCCACCGAAGATCTCGTCCCGGTAGTCCTGGCGCAGGAGGGTCATCGGGATGACCAGGGTCCCGCCCAGCTCGGCGAGCATCGCGGCCGCCGTGTCGATCACGAGTCGTCGCCAGATCGACAGGTCCTGGAAGTCGCCGACCTCGGCGAGGTGCTTGGGCGGCAGCAGGTGCGTGAGCCCTCCGCCGATGACCTCCGGGTCGAAGAGCGTGCTGTTCGGGATCAGTTCGATCAGTTCCCGTGCGGTGGTGGTCTTCCCCGCACCGAACGCGCCGTTGATCCAGACGATCACGTTTCCCCCTCTTCAGCCGGCCCCCTGAGGCTTGCCCGCTCCACCCTGCCACGAAAACCAGCCGCAGTTGAGGGCGCACAGACGGACGCCGGCGCCCCCTCCCGTCGGGGGCACCGGCGCCGCGTCCTGCGATCGAGCCTCGTCAGCCGTTCTGCCCGAGGGCGTCCTCGTCCCCGTCGGGGCTGTCGGGGGCGACGGTGTGGTCGAGGGTGCTGAGCGTCTTGTCGACGTCGAGGTTCCCCAGGTCCTCGCCCAGGGCGTGGGACGGGGTGATGGCCGCGACGACGAAGCCGGTGGCGAGGGAGGCGATGGCGAGCATGCTGCGCTTCTTCATGCCGGGTTCAACTGGCGAACGCCGTCCGGAGTCACGCCCCGCCTCGAGGTGATCGGGACAGCGCCGGGCGCCCCGGACGAGAGGCCCGGCCGACCCACGTGGGCGGACCGGGTCCATTCGAGTGAAACCATCCTGCCTAGGGCCCTAAGTCCGTCAGACCCCCGCCGCAGCCGGGTCCGTCCGCCGGGCGAGGGCGGCCGCCGCCGCGCCGACCAGTCCCGCGTCCGTGCCCATCTGTGCGGGCTCCACCCGCAGGCGCCGCACGAAGGACAGGGTCGCGTAGTCGTGCAGGGCCTTGCGCAGGGGTGCGAACAGCACGTCGCCGGCCTTGCCCACGCCGCCGCCGACGACGGCGATGTCGATCTCGACGAGGGTCGCGGTGGCCGCGATGCCGGCGGCCAGCGCCTGGGCGGCCCGCTCGAAGGAGGCCACGGCGACCGGGTCACCGTCCCGGGCGGCGGCGGCCACCGCGGCGGCGGAGGTGTCACCGTCCGGGCCGGGCCGCCAGCCGTTCTCGAGCGCCCTGCGTGCGATGTTGGGGCCGCTCGCGATGCGCTCCACGCAGCCGCGCGCACCGCACGGGCACGGGTCGCCGTCCAGGTCCACGCTGATGTGGCCGATATGGCCCGCGTTGCCGGTCGGGCCGGGGTGCAGTCGGCCGTTGAGGACCAGTCCGCCACCGACGCCCGTCGACACCACCATGCACAGCGCGTTGTCGTGCCCACGGGCGGCGCCCTGCCAGTGCTCGGCGGCCGTGATCGCCACGCCGTCCCCGATCAGCTCGACGGGCAGCCCCCCGGCCGCCGCCTTCACCCGCTGGACCAGCGGATAGTCGCGCCAGCCCGGCACGTTCACCGGACTGACCGTGCCCGTGGAGGCGTCCACCGGGCCCGCGCTGCCGATCCCGAGGGCCGTGGCGTGTCCCCACAGAGGCGACGCGGTCAGCTCGGCGAGCACCTCCTCGACGGCCCGCATCACGGTCTCGCCGTCTTCCCGGGCGGGCGTGGCGCGCTGCGCGCGAGCCTGGATCCGGCCGTGGCTGTCCACCAGCGCTCCGGCGATCTTGGTGCCGCCGATATCGAGCGCGGCCACGAGGTCGGTGTGCATCAGTGTCGGATCTCCCCGTCAGACATCGGAACAACCTTGGGAACAGCCATGAAGAGTGTGCGAGCAACCGCGCGGTGACGCGGGCCGGTCTCGCGGTGGGGCGCAGGCCGGAGATTGTGGTGGACAGTGTCTCTCGCATCTGACAACGTTGTCCAGGCTCTATGCTCGACGCCACATCCTCATACAAAATCATGGGCGCCGCATCCCCCATGAACCGCAGTATCCCCGTGGACGACAGGACAGGACACCGCACCGTGCCCGAGACCCACCGCCGCGCCGAGCGCCTCGCCACAAACCGCTACGGCAACCGTCCGACGATGAAGGACGTGGCCGCGCGGGCCGGCGTCGGGCTGAAGACCGTGTCGCGCGTGGTCAACGGTGAGCCGGGAGTCACGACGGAGACCGAGCGGCGTGTCCAGGAGGCCATCGACGCTCTCGGCTTCCGTCGCAACGACAGCGCGCGCGTGCTGCGCAAGGGCAGCACCGCCAGCATCGGCCTGGTCCTGGAAGACCTCGCGGACCCGTTCTACGGCCCGCTCAGCCGCGCGGTCGAGGAGGTGGCGCGGGCCCACGGCGCCCTGCTCATCAACGGTTCCAGCGCGGAGGACCCGCAGCGTGAGCAGGAGCTGGTGCTGGCGCTGTGCGCACGGCGGGTGGACGGACTGGTGGTCATCCCCGCCGGTGACGACCACCGCTATCTGGAGCCCGAGTTGCAGGCGGGCGTGGCGACGGTGTTCGTGGACCGTCCGGCCGGTCACATCGACGCCGACGTGGTCGTCTCGGACAACTACGGCGGCGCCCGGGACGGTGTGGCCCACCTGATCGCCCACGGGCACCGGCGGATCGGGTTCATCGGCGACATGCCCCGCATCCACACCGCCGCCGAGCGCCTGCGCGGCTACCGGGCCGCCCTGGAGGACGCCGGCATAACGGTGGAGGACTCCTGGATGTCGCTGGGCGTGACCGATCCCGAGCGGGTGCGCCGGGCGACCGAGGAGATGCTCGCCGGTCCCTCCCCCGTCACCGCCGTCTTCGCCGGCAACAACCGGGTGACGGTCACCGTGATCCGGGTCCTGGCGGAGCACCGGCGCCCGGTCGCCCTCGTCGGCTTCGACGACATCGAGCTGGCCGATCTGCTGCAGCCCGGGGTCACCGTCGTCGCCCAGGACGCGGCCGCCCTCGGCCGTACCGCCGCCGAGCGGCTGTTCCGCCAGCTGGACGGCACCCTGCTCGCCCCGGAGCGGATCGAGCTGCCGACCCGGCTGATCACCCGCGGCTCGGGCGAGCTGCCACCGACGGACTGAGCGACTCATGGAAGATCACACCCTGGAGGCACTGGGCCTGGCCGAGGCGCCGCGCGATCATCCGCTGCTCTATCCGGGCGGGTGGCCGAGGGACTCCGGACTCCTCGACGGTGACCGGCTGCTGCCCCTCGACGTCTTCGTGCACCCGGACCGCACCGCCGTCCTGGCCGTCGGCTCCAACGCCAGCCCGGCCCAACTGCGGCACAAGATGGCCGAGTTCGGGATCACATCGCCGATTCCGATGGTCAGGGCCCGGGTCACCGGCCTCGGCGTGGGTGTCTCCGCGCACGTCAGCCGCCTGGGGTACGTGTCCGCGTCGCCCTTCGACTCGCCGGGAGCCGTACGGGAGTTGTTCGTCACCTGGCTCGACGACGAGCAGCTCGCGGTGGTCGACGCGAGCGAGGGGGTGCCGCTGCCGAACGGCAACTTCCACCGCGCCTGGCTGCCCGCGCCCGAGGTGCGCGTCGAGCCGGCGCCCGGAGTGACGCTGCCCGGCGTGTACGCGTACGTCAACCGCCATGGCGTCCTGCACGACGGCACCGGCGTGCCTCGCACGCATCCGGGCCAGCGGACCCTGCTCGGCGAACTCCTCGTGGGTTCCGCCCGGTTGAGGGAACTCTTCGGCATCACCCCGGAGGAGTTCTGCGCCCGAGCCCGGGCCGACCGGCGGCTGTGCGAGCGGGGCGCCCGGCTGTTCAAGGACGAGAAGCTGGTGACGACCTCGGGGCTGGAGCGGTACGCAGGGGGCTGAGGGGGCCGTCGGCGGGGCGATGTCGCGGGCGGCGACTGTACGGCCGGACCGTGGGCGCGGCGAGATCGTCGCGCCTGCGGTGTAGCGGTCCTCGTTCAGCAGACCGGGAGTCCGGGTATCGGGGAGTCGTTGTCGCCGCCCCTGATGTAGACGGCGCTGAAGTGGACGTTCGTGTTGCCGCTGTCGTCGTCGGTCTTCGCCCACCAGACGTTGGTCCACCGGCCGTACGTCTCGCGGCGGCCCAGGTTCTGCTGGCAGTAGAAGTAGCTGGTGCCCGCCTTGAGGACGCCGACCTTGGTGCCGGAGGCGGTGTACGAATCGGAGGTGCGCCAGACCTCGCAGTTGTATCTGCCGCCGCCGATGGAGTGGCAGGTGGTGCCGCTGCCCGAGGTCTTGGCCGGGGACGAAGCGGTGGCTCGGTCCGCGGGGTCCGTGTCGGGCTTGGCCCCGGGCGGCTTCGTCGCGGTGGGACTGCTGCCGTCGCCCTGCTCGGTGGGCTCGGGGGCGTCCGAACCCTCGGCGTCGGCACGGTCGGCCGCGGCGGAGGCGGCACCGGACGTGACGGACGCCGTAGGCCGGGTATCGGCCGCGGTGTCGCCCGTGTCGTCCAGCACGGCGACGGTGGCCCCCGCGGCCACGAGCGCGACGGCCACGGCCGCGGCGGCGAGCAGGACACGCCCCTTGCGACGGGAGGGGCCGGAGGGGGGCATGGGGCCGGTGGCTGCCGGGTCCGATCCGGCGGGGACGGGGGCGTCGAAGCCGTGCGGGTGCGGCGCGGTCGAGTTCCCGGGGCCCGCGTGACCAATGTGGCCGACCTGGCCGGAGGGACCGGCCTGCGCGGCGCCTTCGGCCTTCCGAGTGGGCGCCGGTTCACCAGCCGCCCCTGGCTGACCGCTGTGGTCCGTCGGCTCACCGTGACCCGCTGGTGCGCCCGGCGCGGGGAGACTGGTCCCCTGGTCCCCCGGCGGGACCGCCGGCACAGTCCGCTCCGTCTCCGCCCGCTCCGTCTCCGTCCGCGCCGGTGCCGGATCCGCCGGACCGCGCAGCCGCGTCGTCGGCATGTCCGTACCGGCCGTGTCCGCCACCGCCTGCAGCAGTTCGCCGGCTTCCTCGGCCTCGGGGCGGGACTCGGGACGCTTGTCGAGGAGGCGCCGGAGGACCGGGCCGAGGTGGCCGGCGCGGTGGGGCTCCGGGAGCGGCTCGGTCACGATCGCGGTGAGCGTGGAGAACGTGGACGTACGGCGGAACGGCGCGGAACCCTCGACGGCCGCGAACAGCGTGGCACCGAGGGCCCAGATGTCGGAGGCGGGGCCCGGGTCCGCGCCCTGGGCGCGCTCGGGGGCCAGATAGTCCAGGGAACCCACGAGTTCGCCGCTGCGGGTGAGGTGGGTGGCCGATCCGTCGCCCGGGTCCTCCAGCTTCGCGATGCCGAAGTCGGTCAGGACGACGCGGCCCGAGCGGTCGAGCAGGATGTTGCCGGGCTTCACGTCCCGGTGCAGTACGCCCGCGCGGTGGGCGGCGGCGAGGGCGTCCATCACCTTGGCGCCGATACCGGCCGCCTCGCGGGGGTCGAGGGGGCCGCGCTCGCGCAGGACGTCGTCCAGCGACGGGCCGTCCACCAGTTCCATGACGATCAGCGGACGGCCGTCGACCTCGGCCACATCGTGCACGGCCACCACTGCGGGGTGGCGCACCCGGGCCGCCGCACGGGCCTCCCGCTGCATCCGCAGCCGCAGACCGGCGAGTTCGGGCCCGTCGGTGTCGGTGTAGGTGCGCAGTTCCTTGACAGCGACCTCACGCCCCAGCACTTCGTCGACGGCCCGCCAGACCACACCCATGCCGCCACGCCCGAGCTGTGCCACGACGCGATAGCGCCCGGCCAGCAACCTCCCGGCCTCGTCCGCCTGTTGGTACTCCCCCGAAGACACCGTCGCCCCGTTCCTCTGACCACGCCCGCGAATGACGTCCAGACTACGGGGCGGGGGTGACAACGCCAGCCGACGCTTGCGGCTGTGACAGGCCCGCTACGTCGCGGAGACCGTCAGGTCGGCTCGTCTCGGTGCCGCGAAGCCCTCGAGGTCCGCGCGGGTCAGGCCGCTGCGGCGGGCGACCTCGGCGATGTCGAGAGCGCCGCAGTCCAGGCCGCGCAGCAGGTAGCCGCTGAGGGCCTTGGCGGTGGCGGGCTCGTCCATGACGTCGCCGCCGGTGCGGTTGGCGTAGCGGGTGAGACGGGCGGCGGCCTGTTCGAAGCCCTCCCGGTAGAAGGCGAAGACGGCCGCGTACCGGGTGGGGATATGGCCGGGGTGCATGTCCCAGCCCTGGTAGTAGGCGCGGGCCAGGGCGCGTCGGGTGAGGCCGTAGTGCAGCCGCCAGGCGTCGTGGACCTTCGCGGTGGGACCGACCGGCAGGACGTTCGTCGAGCCGTCCGACACGCGTACGCCCGTCCCCGCGGCCGCGACCTGCATGATCGCCTTGGCGTGGTCGGCGGCCGGGTGGTCGCTGGCCTGGTGGGCGGCGGACACCCCCAGACAGGCGCTGTAGTCGAAGGTGCCGTAGTGGAGGCCGGTGGCGCGGCCCTCGGCGGCCTGGATCAGGCGGGCGACCGTGGCGGTTCCGTCGGTGGCGAGGATGGACTGGCTGGTCTCGATCTGGATCTCGAAGCCGATCCGGCCCGGCTCCAGCCCGCGCGCCTTCTCGAAGGCCTCCAGGAGCCGCACCATGGCGGTGACCTGCTCGGGGTACGTCACCTTCGGCAGCGTCAGCACCAGCCCGTCGGGCAGAGGGCCGGCCTCCGTCAGTCCGGTGAGGAAGATGTCCAGGGTGCGGATGCCGCGGTCGCGGACGGGTGCCTCCATGCACTTCATGCGGATGCCCATGTACGGGGCCGCCGTGCCGTCCTGGTACGCCCGGGCGATCAGTCGCGCCGCGCGGGCCGCCGTCTCGTCCTCCTCGGCGTCCGGGCGGGGTCCGTAGCCGTCCTCGAAGTCGACGCGCAGGTCTTCGATCGGCTCCTGCTCCAGCTTGGCGCGGACCCGGGAGTACACCGGCTCGGCGAGCTCGTCGGAGAGACCGAGGACGGCGGCGAAGGACTCGGCGTCCGGGGCGTGTGCGTCGAGGGCGGCCAGGGCCTCGTCGCCCCAGGAGCGGATGGTGTCGGCGGCGAAGACGTCGCCGGGGACATAGACCGTGTGGACGGGCTGGCGGGTGCCGGGGTCTCCGGGGTAGCGGCGCTCCAGCTCGGCGTCTACCGGCGCGAGGGAGGCGCTGATCTCCTCGCTGACGGCTCCCGCGAGGCTTGTCGCCACCTGCTCCTGCTGCCCCTGACCCATCCCACACCCTCCTGTTTTCCGCTCTGCGGAATCTAAAATCCAAGAGCGAAGTTATCCATGAAGCTTCCCGCCGGTCAACACCCTGCCCATGTCCTGGCCCACTGCGTTCACTCCCGCTGCCGATAACCTCAGTGCCCCCTTTCGCACTTCGGCTCACACCTTCATCCTGACCTCTGGGGAGGGAAACACATGGGGAACACGACCAGCATGACGCGTCGCATGGGCATGAGATCGGCGGTGGCCACCGTGCTCGCCGTCCCGCTGTTGGGCACGGTCCCGGCCTCGGCCGCCAAACCGAGAACCCGCCGTCTGGAGGTCATGACGTTCAATCTGCGCTTCGCCAGCACCACCGAGCCCAACAGCTGGGCGGCCCGCCGTCCGGTGATGCGCGAGCTGTTGCGCCGCGAGGCACCCGACGTGATCGGCACCCAGGAGGGCCTCTACCAGCAGTTGCTCGACATCCACTCCGACCTCGGACCGCACTGGGACTGGATCGGCACCGGCCGCGAGGGCGGCAGCCACGACGAGGCCGTGGCGATCTTCTACGACACCCGGCGCCTGGCGCCGACCGAGCACGACACCTTCTGGCTCTCCGACACGCCGAGGGTGATCGGCTCGAACACCTGGGGCGCCCGCCTCCCCCGCGTCGTCACCTGGATCCGGTTCAGCGATCTGCACAACAGAGGGCGGGAGTTCTACGTCCTGAACACCCACTTCGACCACGTGAGCCAGTACGCGCGCGTGCGTTCCGCATCGCTCATCGGCGACCGGATCGCGGAGCTCGACCGGTCCTTACCGTTCGTCGTGACCGGCGATTTCAACGCGGCGGCCCACAAGAACGAGGCCTACGACACTCTCCTGGGCGCCGGACTCGTCGACACCTGGGACACGGCGGCCGAGCGCGGCAGGCTCTACGCGACCTTCCACGGCTACCAGCCGCTGACGCCGGACGGCGACCGCATCGACTGGATCCTCACCACGCCGGGTGTCACGACCCACCGGGCGTCGGTCAACACCTTCGAGCGCGACGGCCAGTTCCCGAGCGACCACCTGCCGGTGCAGGCGTCGCTGACCCTGGGATGAGCCGAGGCCCCCGCGACCAGGGACGGTCGCGGGGGCCTCGTACAGCCTGACTGACGGGGATCAGCCCTTGCGGGTCTTGATCTCCTCGGTCAGCGCGGGGACGACGTCGAAGAGGTCGCCGACCACGCCGTAGTCGACCAGGTCGAAGATCGGGGCCTCGGCGTCCTTGTTGACCGCCACGATCGTCTTCGAGGTCTGCATGCCGGCCCGGTGCTGGATGGCGCCGGAGATGCCGTTGGCGATGTAGAGCTGCGGCGAGACGCTCTTGCCGGTCTGGCCGACCTGGTTGGTGTGCGGGTACCAGCCGGCGTCCACCGCGGCACGCGAGGCGCCGACGGCCGCGCCGAGGGAGTCGGCGAGCGCCTCGATGATCGCGAAGTTCTCCGCGCCGTTGACTCCACGGCCGCCGGAGACCACGATCGCGGCCTCGGTCAGCTCCGGACGGCCGGTCGACTCACGCGGGGTGCGCGCGGTGACCTTGGTACCGGTGGCCTGCGCCGAGAAGGTGACGTCCAGCGCCTCGACGGCACCGGCGGCCGGAGCGGCCTCCACGGCGGCGCTGTTGGGCTTGACGGTGATGACCGGGGTGCCCTTGGCGATACGGGACTTGGTGGTGAAGGACGCGGCGAACACCGACTGGGTCGCCACCGGGCCCGACTCGCCGGCCTCCAGGTCGACGGCGTCGGTGATGATGCCCGAGCCGACGCGCAGCGCCAGACGGGCGGCGATCTCCTTGGCCTCCGCGGAGGACGGCACCAGCACCGCGACCGGGGACACCGCGGCGACGGCGGCCTGCAGCGCGTCGACCTTCGGGACGACCAGGTAGTCGGCGTACTCGGCGGCCTCGTGGGTGAGAACGCGGGTGGCACCGTGCTCGGCGAGGGTGGCGGCCGTGTCGGCGGCACCGGCGCCCAGTGCCACCGCAACCGGCTCGCCCACGCGGCGGGCGAGGGTCAGCAGCTCGAGGGTGGGCTTGCGGACGGCACCGTCCACGTGGTCGACGTAGACGAGAACTTCAGCCATTGCTACTCCTGGGCGAAAGCCCCGAACTTCGGCCGGGGCAAGTTTTGTTGGACTGCTAGGCTCACGCCCGTGCCTTTCAGGCACCGGACAGGGCTTGTCCGTCGCGAGGCTGTCTCAACAGTCGAGTGAGAAGCCCCTTCGGGGGCGGAGTCACGGGATTGCTCTCCTGCAGCACTCCGAGGCGCGGGTCGTGTTGCAACCGGCCCGCGCCGCCACCTTCAGATGAACTTCTGGCTCGCGAGGAACTCGGCGAGCTGCTTGCCGCCCTCGCCCTCGTCCTTGACGATCGTGCCGGCCGTGCGGGCCGGGCGCTCAGTCGCGGAGTCGACGACCGTGTAGGAGCCCTCCAGGCCGACCTCCTCGGCCTCCAGGTCCAGGTCGGACAGGTCCCAGGACTCGACCGGCTTCTTCTTGGCCGCCATGATGCCCTTGAAGGACGGGTAACGCGCCTCGCCCGACTGGTCGGTGACCGACACCACGGCCGGCAGGGAGGCCTCCAGCTGCTCGGACGCGGCGTCGCCGTCCCGGCGGCCCTTGACCGTTCCGGTGGCGCCACCCTCGACGGAGACCTCGGACAGCAGGGTCACCTGCGGGACGCCCAGACGCTCGGCGAGCAGCGCGGGTACGACACCCATGGTGCCGTCGGTGGACGCCATGCCGGAGATCACCAGGTCGTAGCCGGCCTTCTCGACCGCCTTCGCCAGCACCAGGGAGGTGCCGATCGCGTCGGTGCCGTGCAGGTCGTCGTCCTCGACGTGGATCGCCTTGTCGGCACCCATGGACAGCGCCTTGCGCAGCGCGTCCTTGGCGTCCTCGGGGCCGACGGTCAGGATGGTGACCTCGACGTCGTCGTCGGAGTTCTCGGAGATCTGCAGCGCCTGCTCGACCGCGTACTCGTCCAGTTCGGAGAGCAGACCGTCCACGTCGTCCCGGTCGACGGTCAGGTCATCGGCGAAGTGCCGGTCGCCAGTGGCGTCGGGCACGTACTTCACGGTGACAACGATCCTCAAGCTCACGCCGGCTCTCCTACTGCATCGTCATTTTTCGGCTGCCTCTTGCGGGCAGCATAGGCGCCACAAGCGGCCGATTCCGGTCGGGGCTACCCATGCTCCGAACGAAATATTACTCGTCAGTACACCTAGTTCGTTCCCGCTGAGCAAGCGCTTTGAACTGTGACCTTCGCAACGCAGCGTAATCGGAACTCGACGCCTTCGCAGCACCGGACGGGGCCGGCCGGGCCATTCAGTCGCTCAGCCCGTGGAAGCGGCCCTGGTGATAGAGGAGCGGACGGCCGGGGCCGGTGGGGTCACCGAGGACGACCTCGGCCAGCACGATGCGGTGGTCGCCGGCCGGCACCCGCGTGACGACCCGGCACACCAGCCAGGCCAGAACGTCGTCCAGGACCGGCACGCCCTCGGGGCCCTCGCCCCAGACGGTCGCCGCGCCGAAGCGGTCGGCTCCGCTGCGCGCGAAGGTGGCGGCCAGGTCCTGTTGGTGCTCGCCGAGTATGTGCACGCCGACATGTTCGGACTCGGACACCGCGGGCCAACTGGACGCGCCGGTGCCGATACCGAAGGAGAGCAGCGGGGGTTCGGCGGAGACCGAGGTGAGGGAGGTGGCGGTGAAGCCGACCGGACCGGCGTCACCGCGCGCGGTGATCACGGCGACTCCCGCCGCGTGCCGCCGGAAGACGGAACGCAGGAGGTCGGGCGAGGCGAGCCGAGGGGTGCCGAGTTCGGGCGTGGCCGTCATGGAAGTGTCCTTCTGCGAGGAGTGGCTTGGGCGTCCGTAGCTGCTCAACAGCTCGGACAGCGCGCGCTCGCGGTGCGGGCCAGGTCGACGTGGACCCGCTCGAAGAGAAGGAGTTCCGAAGGCATACGGTCAGGCTGACGATAGGTGGTAGGCGCAGTCAAGTGCGTACCGGCATGTGGGAGATGCCTCACCGCCCCCGTCACCGGTGTCACACCGCCTCCCCCAACGCGGCGATCACGTCGGCCTTGCGCGGCTGGCCGGCGGCACGCCTGACGATCCGGCCGTCGGCGTCCAGGACCAGCACGGTCGGGGTCTTGAGGATGTCGAGGACGCGCACGAGGTCGAGGTTGTCCTCGGCGTCGAGTTCGACATGGGTGACCCCCGGGACCAGGTCGGCCACCTCACCGAGGACTCGGCGGGTCGCCCGGCAGGGGGCGCAGAACGCGCTCGAGAACTGGACGAGGGTGGCGCGCTCACCGAGCCGCCCGCCCAGTTCGGCCGCGCCGAGCCGCTTTCCGTCGTCGCGCCCGCGCACTCGTATCCTCCCGCTCCGTCGCCGATGCAGCACTCCGTAGGCGCTCGCCGCGGCGAGCACCGCCACACACACCACCAGTCCGGTCATCGACGGCATCAGCATTCACGAGACTGAAAAGATTCCCGCCCCCCTGAACTGCCGCCGATGCGGAATGCTTGATTCCCATGGACATCGATGTAAGGGGGCCGCGCTTCGGCGCGGCCGTGACCACCGTCGTGCTGGCGGCCGTGCTGATCACCGGCAGCGCGTGGCTGCTGGCCTGGCAGACGCTGGCGTTCGCACTGGGGGCGGCGGGTGGCGTGGGGCGTTCGCCGTACGGCTGGGTCTTCCGCGCGGCGGTGCGGCCCCGGCTCGGGCCGCCGACCGAGTTCGAGGCGCCGGAGCCGCCCCGGTTCGCGCAGGCGGTGGGCCTCCTGTTCGCGGGCGTGGGCCTCGTCGGCTACACGCTGGGACCGGACTGGCTGGGGCTCGCGGCGACCGGCGCGGCGCTGGCGGCGGCGTTCCTCAATGCCGCGTTCGGTTACTGCCTCGGATGTGAGATGTACCTGCTTGTACGGCGGGCGACCGTACGCGCGGAGTAAAGGCGACTTAAAAGCCCGAGGTGGATCACTTCGTAGAAGTGACGAGAATCTCGCGCCCGACGGGCACCAGGACTGGCTCCCCGCCCGTTCTTGGGGCACGATCTGCGAGATGCCGTAAACCTACGGCCGCGTAACTTTCCGCCTGGAGGCGCCTTCCCAGGCAGAGAAGGAAGGGCTCACACCGTCCATGGCAGAGCTTGTCTACCGTCCCGTCGTTGGTTTCGCCCAGGCCCTGTTCAAGGCGTGGGACCTCAAGATCGACTGCAAGGGTTCGGAAAACATCCCGCGCTCGGGCGGTGCCGTGCTGGTGAGCAATCACATCAGCTACCTGGACTTCGTCTTCGACGGGATGGCGGCGCTTCCGCAGAAACGTCTCGTGCGGTTCATGGCGAAGGAGTCCGTGTTCCGTCACAAGGTCTCCGGCCCGTTGATGCGCGGGATGAAGCACATCCCGGTGGACCGTAAGCAGGGTGAGACGGCGTACGCGCACGCACTGGACTCGCTGCGGTCCGGCGAGATCGTGGGCGTCTTCCCGGAGGCCACCATCTCCCCCTCCTTCACGCTCAAGTCCTTCAAGACGGGCGCCGCCCGCATGGCGCAGGAGGCGGGCGTCCCGCTGATCCCGATGGCCGTGTGGGGCACCCAGCGGCTGTGGACCAAGGGTCACCCGCGCAACTTCAAGCGCAGCCACACCCCGATCACCATCCGCGTGGGCGAGGCGATCGAGGCCTCGCGCGACAAGTACGCGGGCGTGATCACCCGTCAGCTGCGGGAGCGCGTGCAGGAACTCCTGGAGGCCGCCCAGCGCGCCTACCCGGTGCGCCCCAAGGACGCGAACGACACCTGGTGGATGCCGGCCCACCTCGGCGGCACCGCCCCGACCCCGGAAGAGGTCCGCGCGGCCGAGGCACACTGAGCCCCGCGCTCCGCAGCCGGCCTGGGAGTCATCGCTCGCCTCGCAGTGCCGTGGGGAGCGTCTTCCACAGGGAGGGCCGGTCCGGCGCGGCCTTCAGGGGGCCCAGAACAGCCGGGTGCGGTTCGGCGTACAGGACCGGATAGTCCACCTCGCCGGACTTCGGGTCGGGGATCCAGGCCAGCCGTTCGCCGTCGAGCGAGAACCGGGCGTCCACGCCGGGCTTGTTGCCGCGCGGATCCTGGCGGTGCCAGGCCCCGTTGAAGCGCACGGCGACCAGACCGTGCACGGCGTGGCCGACGCCGTCGTCCTGCAGCAGGCGCTGATAACAGAGCGCCGCCGGGATGTCCTCGGCCCGCAGCAGGGCCGTCAACGCGTGGGCCTTCGCGTAGCAGATCCCGGTGCCCTGTTCCAGGACGTCGGAGGCCCGCCAGGTGACGCGCGGGTCTGCGGAATCCTGCGAGTGGGGAATGGCGTCGCGCACGAACTCGAAGGCCAGACGTGCATAGGCATACGAGCCCACCGCCTCCTTGGCCAGGCGGGCGGCGGTCTCCCGCACCAGCGGATGATGGTGGTCGATGACCTCGTCGGCGGCCAAGTACGCGGACAGGTCGGGGGTTTCCTGGATCAGCTCCATGCCCGCAGAGCATAGGAAAGCGATCACTCGACAGTCAATGACTTTTCGAGTGACCGCATATCTATGCACGACTAGTGCGCCATCTCCTCCTTCAACGCGGCGACGAACGCGTCCACGTCGTCCTCGGTCGTGTCGAAGGCGCACATCCAGCGCACGACGCCCGTCGCCTCGTCCCAGAAGTAGAAGCGGAACCGCTTCTGCAGGCGCTCGCTCACCTCGTTCGGGAGCTTGGCGAAGACGCCGTTGGCCTGCACCGGGTAGAGGATCTCGACGCCGTGCACGGCGCCGACTCCCTCGGCCAGCCGCTGGGCCATCTCGTTGGCGTGGCGGGCGTTGCGCAGCCACAGGTCCTTGGCCAGCAGGGCCTCCAACTGCACCGACACGAAGCGCATCTTGGAGGCGAGCTGCATGGACAGCTTGCGCAGGTGCTTCATGTGGCTCACGGCGTCCGGATCGATGACGACGACCGCCTCACCGAACAGCGCGCCGTTCTTCGTGCCGCCCAGGGAGAGGATGTCGACGCCGACCGCGTTGGTGAACGTCCGCATCGGCACGTTCAGGGAGGCCGCCGCGTTGGCTATCCGCGAGCCGTCCAGGTGGACCTTCATCCCGTGCGCGTGGGCGTGGTCGCAGATCGCGCGGATCTCGTCCGGTGTGTAGAGCGTGCCGAGCTCGGTGCTCTGGGTGATCGAGACGACCTGCGGCATCGCACGGTGCTCGTCCTCCCAGCCCCAGGCCTGCCTGTCGACCAGCTCGGGGGTGAGCTTGCCGTCGGGCGTGGACACGGTGAGCAGCTTGAGGCCGCCCATGCGCTCGGGAGCGCCGCCCTCGTCGACGTTGATGTGCGCGCTCTCGGCACAGATCACGGCACCCCAGCGGTCGGTTACCGCCTGGAGCGCGACGACGTTGGCGCCGGTGCCGTTGAAGACCGGGAACGCCTGTGCCGTGGGGCCGAAGTGGCTCCGGACGACGCTCTGGAGGTTCTCGGTGTAGTCGTCCTCGCCGTACGCGACCTGGTGGCCGCCGTTGGCCAGGGCCAGGGCGGCCATCACCTCCGGGTGGGCGCCGGCGTAGTTGTCGCTGGCGAAACCGCGGACCTCCGGGTCGTGATGACGGCGAGCGTCGGTCTTCGGGGGGTTCACGGCTTGTCGGATCACGGCTTCTCGGTCAGCCACAGACGCTTTCCGTTCACTTCGGCGGCGGGCTTCTCCCAGACGCCGACGATCTCCTCGGCCAGGTCCTTGACGTCCGTGAAGCCCGCGAACTTCGCGTTGGGGCGCTCGGCGCGCATCGCGTCGTGCACCAACGCCTTCACCACCAGGATGGCAGCGCCGGAGGTGGGCCCGTGCGCCCCCTGGGCGGCGCCCGCCTTGGCGAAGTAGTCGGCGAGCGCGAGCGTCCACGCCTCGGCGGCGGCCTTGGCGGCCGCGTAGGCGGCGTTGCCCGCGGTGGGCCTGCTGGCGCCGGCGGCGCTGATCAGGACGTACCGGCCGCGGTCGCTGCTCTGCAGCGCCTCGTGGAAGGCGAGGGAGGTGTGCTGCACGGTGCGAATGAGCAGCATCTCCAGCAGGTCCCAGTCGTGCAGGTTGGTCTTGGCGAAGGTCTCGCTGCCTCGCCAGCCGCCGACCAGGTGGACCACGCCGTCGACCCGGCCGAACTCCTTCTCGGTATGGGCGGCCCACTCCCGGGTCGAGTCCAGGTCGAGCAGGTCGACCGTCTCGCCGGTGACCGTGGCGCCGCCTGCGCTGTAGCGGGCCGCGTCCACGGCCTCCGCCAGCCGCTCGGGATCGTTGTCCGCGCCGACGACGGTCGCCCCCGCCTCGGCGAGCCTGAGCAGCGTCGCACGCCCGGCGGGTCCGCCCGCGCCGGCCACCGCGATCACCGCACCGCTGAGAGCCCCGTTCCCCATGTTCTTCGCCTCCTGAGCAGTGGTCCTGGTCTCGCGGTCGCTCACGCGGCGATCCGCTCGGCGCTCTCCGCGGTGATGCCCCGGGTCGAGGCGATCACCTTCTTCAGCTTCTTGGAGAGGGCCTCATAGAACATGCTCAGCGGAAACTCGTCCGGAAGCACGTCATCGACGAGTTTCCGCGGCGGCTGGATCAGATCGAGGGCGTCGGGGCCCTTGGCCCAGCGGGATCCCGGGTGCGGGGAGAGGTAGGTGGAGACCAGCTCGTATCCGGCGAACCAGTGGACGAGCTTGGGCCGGTCGATGCCGTCCCGGTAGAGCTTCTCGATGTCGGCGCACAGCTCGTTGGTGACCTGGGGCGCGCGCTGCCAGTCGATGAACAGCTTGTTGTCGGTCCAGCGGACCACGTCGTGCTGGTGCAGGTAGGCGAAGAGGAGCTGGCCGCCGAGGCCGTCGTAGTTGCGCACCCGCTCGCCGGTGACCGGGAAGCGGAACATGCGGTCGAACAGCACGGCGTACTGCACGTCACGGGCCTGCGGGACGCCGTCGGCCGCCAGCTTCACGGCCTCCCTGAAGGCGGTGAGGTCGCAGCGCAGCTCTTCGAGGCCGTACATCCAGAACGGCTGGCGCTGCTTGATCATGAACGGGTCGAAGGGCAGGTCCCCATGGCTGTGGGTGCGGTCGTGGACCATGTCCCACAGCACGAAGGCCTCCTCGCAGCGCTTCTGGTCGTGGACCATCGCGGCGATGTCCTCGGGCAGCGACAGGCCCAGGACGTCGACGGCGGCGGCGGTCACGCGGCGGAAGCGGGCGGCCTCGCGGTCGCAGAAGATGCCGCCCCAGCTGAACCGCTCGGGGGCCTCGCGCACGGCGATGGTCTCCGGGAAGAGGACGGCCGAGTTGGTGTCGTATCCGGAGGTGAAGTCCTCGAACTTGATGCCGCAGAACAGCGGGTTGTCGTAGCGGGTGCGCTCCAGCTCGGCGAGCCAGTCGGGCCAGACCATGCGCAGCACGACCGCTTCGAGGTTGCGGTCCGGGTTGCCGTTCTGCGTGTACATGGGGAAGACGACCATGTGCTGAAGGCCGTCCGCGCGGCTCGCGGCGGGCTGGAAGGCCAGCAGCGAGTCGAGGAAGTCCGGCACCTGGAAGCCACCGTCGGACCAGCGGCGCAGGTCCTTGACGAGGGCCTCGTGGTACGCGGCGTCGTGCCCCAGCAGCGGCGACAGCTCCTCGACGGCGTCGACGACCCGCCGTACGGCGCGTTCGACGTCGGCCGGGTCCGGGGCGCCCTCGGTCTGGAAGTCGATCGACCCGTCCTTGGACTGCCATGGCCGGATCTGCTCCACGGCATCCTTGAGCACGGGCCACGCCGGGTGATCCACCACCCTGGTCGCGGGAGGAACCTGTTCCCCCGAAGCCGTCTGCACAAGAATTTCCGTCATGTCTCACCCTCCACGGGAGAACCTCGCGTATGAAGACCGTATACATAGATGACTTCGGTCAGCAAGCGAGAGTTCGGGAGATTATCCTGCCTGCCCCCGTCATCACAGGATATTCTCCTGTCGGATACCCTGATGGAAGCTACTTATGCATCGCACGCCCGCTCCGCGTGCAGGCGTGGGTTCATCGCGGGGCAGGGACGTTAGGCTGCGGATCTGCCCGCGTAGCCGTCCGCCCGGACTGCGCGGCGTGCCGAGTCCGCAGTCGACGGAAGCGAGTCGAACGTTGAACTTCCTCACCATCGGTCACCGCGGAGTGATGGGTGTCGAACCCGAGAACACCCTTCGGTCCTTCGTCGCCGCCGAACAGGCCGGTCTCGACGTCATCGAACTCGATCTGCATCTGAGCAAGGACCGCGCCCTTGTGGTCATGCACGACGCCGACGTGGACCGTACGACCGACGGGACCGGCCCGATCGCCGAGCAGACCCTCGACGAGCTGCGCGCGCTGGACGCCGGGCTCGGCGAGCGGATCCCGGTGTTCGAGGAGGTGCTGGACGCCGTAGGGCTGCCGCTGCAGGCCGAGATCAAGGACCTGGCGGCCGCCCGCGCGCTCGCCGAGGTCATGGAGCGGCGGAACCTGACCGCCCGCGTGGAGGTGTCCTCGTTCCACGACGAGGCGATCGCCGAGATCTCCCGGCTGCTGCCCGGCGTACGCACCGCGCTGATCGGCAGCCGCTACGGCACCGACATCGTGGAACGCGCGGTCGAGGCCGGTGCCACGACCGTCTGTCTCAACATCCGCCGTCTCACCCTCGAGGTCGTCGAGAACGCCCGCAAGGCCGACCTGCGGATCATAGGCTGGGTGGTGAACACGCAGGACCAACTGCGGCTGGTACGGGCCCTGGAGCTGGACGGCGCGACCACCGACTATCCGGAGATCAGGCGCACCGGCCGCTTCACGGCGTGACGATCAGCCCACCGCCGTAACGATTATGCGAGCTCCTTGACCAGCAGCTCGAACTGCAGGTCGTCGCGCTGCGGAATGCCGAAACGCTCGTCGCCGTACGGGAAGGGGGTCATCCTTCCCGTACGGCGGTAGCCGCGGCGCTCGTACCAGGCGATGAGGTCGTCGCGTACGGAGATCACGGTCATGTGCATCTCGGTGGCGCCCCAGGTCGCGCGGGCCTGCCGCTCCGCCTCCGCGATGATCGCCTTGCCGAGGCCGCCGCCCTGCGCGGCGGGGCTGACCGCGAACATCCCGAAGTAGGCGTGGTCGCCGCGGTGTTCGAGCTGGCAGCAGGCGACGACCTGGCCCTCGCGCTCGACCGTGAGCAGTCGGCTGTCGGCCGCCTTGATGACATCCAGCACGCCCTGCGCGTCGGTCCGCTGCCCTTCGAGGATGTCCGCCTCGGTGGTCCAGCCGGTACGGCTGGAGTCCCCGCGGTACGCCGACTCGATCAACGCGATCAGGACGTCCACGTCGGCGTCGGTGGCGTCACGGAAGCTCAGTCGGGTGGCAGCTGTCTCCATGGCTCGGATCTCCGGTTCTCGGGGCAGGGCACGGCACGGGCATCGATGAGGTTACGCCGCGGAGCGGTGCCACTAGGCTCCCCATACATGGTGCACGTACTGAGCGGCCGGACATTGCTGCGGCCCACTGATCCTGAACGGTCCCGTGTCTTCTACGGCGAGCAGTTGGGGCTCTCCGTCTACCGCGAGTTCGGGGACGGGCCGGAGCGCGGCACCGTCTACTTCCTCGGCGGTGGGTTCCTGGAGGTGTCCGGGCGCTCCGAGGTACCGCCGTCGCCGGCGGTGCGGCTGTGGCTCCAGGTCGCGGACGTGGCCGCGGCTCACAAGGAGCTGCGGGGCAAGGGCGTCGAGATCGTGCGGCCCCCGGTGACGGAGCCGTGGGGGCTGGTCGAGATGTGGATCGCCGATCCGGACGGGACGCGGATCGTGCTGGTGGAGGTACCGGCGGACCATCCGCTGCGGTACCGGCCCGGTATCTGAGGTCGCCGGTTCGCAGGCGCTGTCGGTCGGATGGCCGAGGCGGGTGCCGGGGCATAGCGTGCTGAGAGGGAGCTCCTCCCCTGCGGTCCCAAGGCACTCGGAAGGAACGCCATGAAGCTCGACAAGCCGGTGACCGGCGGCCCCTGCTGGACCGAACTGGGGACCGGGGACATGGAGGCGGCGAAGCGCTTCTACACGGAGCTGTTCGGCTGGCGCCCCGAGACGGATCCACGTCAGGAGGCGGGCGGCTACACGATCGCGCACCTGGGCGACGCCGCGGTGGCCGCGTTGACCCCGCTGTACCAGGAGTCGCAGCCGGTCGCGTGGAACGTGTCGTTCGCCGTGCGGGACGCCGACGCCGCCGCCCGGGAGGTGACGGAGGCGGGCGGCACGGTCCTGGTCGGCCCGATGGACGTGTTCGACGTGGGCCGTTTCGCGGTGGCCCGCGATCCGGCCGGCGCGGCCTTCCAGCTGTGGCAGGCCCGCTCCTTCCCGGGCGCCGGGCTGTTCAACGCGCCCGGTGCACTGGGCTGGGTGGAGCTGCTGACCCGGGCCCCCGAGCGGGCCGAGGCCTTCTACACGGCGGTGTTCGGCTGGAGCGTCAACGCCTCGGAGCAGTACACGCAGTGGGGCATCGACGGCGCGGACTTCGGCGGCATGGTGACGATGGACGACAGGTTCCCGCCCGAGGTGCCACCGCACTGGCTGCCGTACTTCGCGGTCGACGACGTGGACACCACCGCGAGTACCGCGACCTCGGCGGGCGGCACCGTCCTCATGGAACCCGCCTCCGTCCCGGCCGGCCCTCGCATCGCGGTGCTGCGGGACCCGCAGGGCGCGGTGTTCGGGGTGTACCGCGCGGCGGACGAGGACTGAGGCGGAGGACGCGGGCGGTCGTCACGCCGCCGAGGAGCGGCGTGACCGGAACCGGGCGTCAGAACAGCCGCGTCACCGTCACCTGGTCGATGACGGGGGCGTGGGCGGAGCGCTGGCCGTGCGGGTTGTGTGTCGCGCCGTCGAAGTTTGGGAGTTCGTCGGCGGTGAGGGTGATCGTGTTGGCGCCCGGCTCCAGGGTGACGGGGACCGAGAGGTTCCAGAAGTTGTTGAAGTGGAAGGTGGTGGGGAACAGGACCCGGTGCGGGGCGGCCCCGTTGACGGAGACGTCCGCGTGGCGGCAGACCGGGTCCGGGTTGTAGTGGGTCGCGGGCGCCTGCTCGCCGTTGGCGTAGCGGAGGGTCAGCGCGTGGCGTCCGGCCCGCGCGGCCGGCACGGTGAGCGTGAGGGCGTTGCCCAGGCCGCCGCCGATTCCGTCGACCGCCTTGCCGCCGGTGGCGTACGAGTATCCGGTCACCTTCGCGGTGCCGGTCACCAGGCCCTCCTCGGCCGGGTACGCGGCGCTGGGCAGCAGGCCGCGCGACGGGCCGACGCGCAGCCGGTCCACGACCATGCGCTCCGAACTCCCGGTGATCGTGAGCTTGTTGACGCCCCCGGTGAGGAAGAGCGGGACGGCTCCCCGCTCGACGCGTCCGACGTCCTCGCCGTTGACGCTCAGCAGGCCCTCTCCGGGGCCGAGTACGTCGACGGTGACGCTCGCCTCGCCGTCCTCGTCGGCGTGCACCCAGAAGGTGACGGTGCCGCCCCTGGGGAGCACGGCGGCTCCCGGCCCCGAGGCCCCGCGGTGCGCGTAGCTGACGGCCGCCCCGGCGCCGAGGGCGGCGTACTCGGCCTCGTACAGCGCGGTGGCGTCGTCGTCGCACCGTACGAGGTCCAGCTTGTCGACGACGGCGTCCCCCTTGGTGACGCCGAGTTCGGGGTCCCGTGCCGCGAGGGTGACGCGGTGGCTGCCCGCGGCCAGCTCGACGCGGGTGTCGGTGTGGCCCCACACCGCCCACTTGTAGCCGAGCGGCAGCAGCAGTTCGCGCGGGTCCTCGCCGTCCACGCGGAGGAAGACGTTGGTGGGCCCGTGCTCGCGCACCAGCTCGGCCTGGTTGTAGGAGTTGGCGAACACCCGGATCTCGTAGGTGCCGTCGCGCGGGGCCTCGACGTCGAAGGCGAGCACACCGTCGGATCCTGTGCGCAGACCGCCCACGTGATAGCCGCCGGAGGTGGCGAACCGGTCGACGTCGGCGGGAGATCCCTCGGGTCCGTTACGGGAGTAGCCACCGCCCGTGTACGTGGCGTCCTCGGCCTCGTACGTCCGCCGTGTGCCCGCCGCCGGCGGCGGCGCGATCGGGGCTCCGTTGCCGCCCGGCGCCAGGATGACCTGGTAGGCGGACATCGCGTCGAGATCGGACACCGACAGGGTCACCCGGCCGTCCACGACGGGCAGTTCCTCGTCCCGCAGCCGTGACGGCTGGGCGCAGACGCCCACTTGGCCCGTCCACGGTATCTCCTGGAGCCGTAGGTGCACGGCTGTCCCGAAGAGGTCGGGGTCGACGCCCTCGAAGACGATGTCGGCCGCGCCGCCCGCTCCCCCGAACAGCAGCCGGGCCTGCCGCTTGACCCGGTCCAGTGCGGCCAGGCCCTGGAGGGTGTACTGCACGTTGGGATGCGGGGCGGTGACCCGGACGGTGTTGCCGGTCAGCTGCCCGTAGGCGTTGAACAGCCACCACTGGCCGTTGCCCTTGCCCGCCTCGACGGCCGAGTCGTTGAGGTTGCCCGCTATGTTCCAGTACGCCAGGTCGGCGTCGACCTTCGACTCCTCTATCGCGGAGATCCACTGCACCATCTGGCCGGGGACGGAGACGTGGTAGTTGTGCGCGTACTCGTTGAGGTTGACCGGCAGCGGGCCGATGCCCAACTCCCGTTCCAGCTCGCGGTACTTGGCGACGTTCGTGCGGACCTCGGCCGGCGAGGACAGCTCGTGCCAGGTGATCACGTCGGGCAGCACGTCCTGTGCCTTGGCGAACTGAAGGAAGTCTCGGACCTCGGGGTACAGGATGCTGGTGTTGGGTCCGGCGATCCGCGCCCGGGGGTCGAGGCCCTTGATGAGGTGGTACGCCTGCTGCCAGGCCGCGAAGTAGTGCCGCGGGTCGGTGCGCCAGGAGGTCCGGTCGTAACTCCACTCCCCCTCGCCGAACATGTTGCCCTCGGGCTCGTTGAACGGCACGTACACGACATGCGACCGGTACGCGCCGAGGGTCAGGACGTGCTCGACCTGGCGGCGGACGACCTCAAGGAATCCGGCCAGCCGCTCCTCGCCGGTGGCGCCGGGCCACTCGTAGGGGAAGCCCCGGTAGTGGTCGGGCAGGTAGACGTACACGTCCTGGCCGCCCGCCGCGACGAAGGACGGGAGGATCTCCAGCGCGTCGGCACCCGGATGCTGGATGCCGTCCTGGGCCTTGGTCGTGACCGTGCGGACGTACATGCCCTCGACGACCGCGCGACTGGGGACTCCGTCGCCGTACAGGCCGTAGAGCGTGCCGCTCGCGCCACCGTGGAAGGGGCCCGTCTCGACTCCGAGGTCGACGGTGAGCCGGTCGGGAATGACGGTGAGCCGATCAGAAAGGGCGGTGCCTCGATCGGGAACGGGGACGGCGGGGTCTTCAGTTGTCACGGCATCATCCTTCGTCCGGCATGTCGTACGCCAGTCGATGATCCGAACCGGCCTGGTCGAACGTAGGAAGGTCGCGTCGGCCGCGTCAATGGCACGCCGACCACGAAACGTGCGGAGCGGGAGGGCACCGGAGGGGCTCAGGGGCGGGGCGCTCCCAGGCGGCCCTCCAGCCGGCTCAGCAACCCGGCGAGCAGCGCGGACAGTTCGTCCCGATGTTCCGGGTCGATTCCGGACAGTACGGAGGTCTCGTAGGCGAGCTGTTCGGGGAGGATGCCGTCGACCAGGTCGCGTCCGGCGTCCGTGAGGCGGACGTGGGCGACGCGGCGGTCGCGGGTGTCGCCGCGCCGCTCGACCAGGCCACGCTCGGTCAGGGCCTTGAGGCGCTTGGTGACGGCGGCGCCCGAGGAGAAGGTCTCGCGCACCAGTTCACCGGGGGTGAGCTCGTGGCCGGTGCGGCGCAGCGCGCCCAGCAGGTCGAACTCGGGGCGGCTGAGGCCGGCCCGGCGCAGCGGGGCGTCCTCGGCCTGTTGGAGGAGGGCGGCGCAGCGGGTCACTCGGCCGATGATCTCCATGGGGCCGGTGTCGAGGTCGGGGTGGACGGCCTGCCACTGCTCCACGACCGCGGCGACCGTGTCGCTCCTGGTCGCGTCCTGTGCCGTGGTCGGCCGTCCGCCGGTCACCGTCATGGCCGTGCGCCCTCCGTCGTGTCCGTGTGCCGGTCCAGGTGCAGCCCCTGGCGCCGAACCGTCGCCGCGAGCGTACGGTGTCCGGACTGTTCGGCGTGCACGACCCTCTCGTGCGGCAGGGCACGCTGCCACCACTCGCCGGACGCGGCCTCGACCGTGCCGCGCAGTTCCAGCAGGGCGGCGGCGAGGCCGCGCCGGGCGGCTTCGAGGGCGCCCGGGGCGGGGTGCGGCTCGGCCAGGAGCCGGGCGGCGTGTTCGCGGGCCCGCTCGACGCCCGTCAGCGCGTGCCCGACGCTGTCGCCCGCGCGACGGTTGGTGACGGCGACGGCCGCGGCGAGGCCGACGAGCGCCCCGACGAGGGTGTCCACGGCTCGCTCGACGATCAGCTGTCCGGGCTGCTGGTAGCCGGCGAACTCGGTGATGAGCAGTGCCATCGGGGTCACGCAGACGCTGCCGAGCCAGTAGTTGCGGCTGATCAGCGCCTCCGCTCCGAAGTTGAAGGCGAGGCAGCACAGGACCAGCGCCGCCGGGCCGAGGTGGGCGAGCGGAGCCACCGCGGCGAAGAGGAGGACGCCGAGGAGGTTGCCGACCACGCGTTGGACTCCCCGGGTCCAGGTGAGGGTGATGTTCGCCTGGTAGAGCGAGGCGGCCGTGACCAGGGCCCAGTAGGGGCGGCCGACACCGAGGGCGAGGGAGGCGTAGCCGGCGAGGGCACAGCCGAGGGCGGTGCGCACGGCGAGCGGGGTCAGCGGGCCGAGGCGGGTCCACCAGGGGCGGGTGGGGGCGGCGAGTTCGGTGTCGACGCCGAGGAGTTCGTCGGTCTCGGCCGGCCCCTCGCCCACCGATGGGACCGGTCCGGTGCCGCGCAGGGCGCGGGCCCAGGCGCGCAGTCGCCGAGGCTCGGCGTCGGCGGGTGCGGCGAGGGCGACCTCGGCGCGGACGACGAGCCGTTCGAGGGCGCGCCGGGTCGCCGTGCGGGGGCCGGCGGACAGCAGGCTCTGCCAGGCGGCCTGCACGGCGGCGGCCGCGGCGGCGCGGGCCTTCGCGTGTCCGTCGCCGACGCCACGGGTGGCGGCGTGGGCGGCCGCCGCGTCCAGGGCGTGTGCGGTGGCGCGGCGCTCGGGACCGTGCGGGCGCAGCAGCCCGGGCGCCATGCCGATGAGCCAGGCCCAGACGCCCGTCCCCGCGGCCAGCGCCAGGTGGCCCGGGACCTGGCCGAGGGTCTGCGGAGCGAACAGCGCGGCGGAACTGATGAAGGTGAGGACCACATTGCCGGGCGGCCCTGTGCGGGTGGCGTCGCACAGCGTCTTCTGTAGGGCGGCCAGGACCGCGCCGACGGTCACCAGGACGACGGCGCTGGAGGTGAGCGAGGCCGTGACCAGGGCGGCGGCAAGACCGCCGAGCATGCCGAGCACGACCCAGGCGAGGGCGTGGGCTCTGGCGGCGTAGGGGCGGTTGTGGGCGTACAGCGCGCACAGGGACCCGGCCATCGTGTAGAGCGCCAGGTCGAGGCGGCCGAGTACCAGCAGGGTCAGATTGGGCGGGGCGACCGCGACGACCACACTCAGGGCGGGCTTGAACCAGATGTCGGAGGGCCGGCCGAGGCGCAGCACGCCGGACAGCGGGAGGCGTCGGGCGGACGGGGCGTCGGGGGTGGGGGTCGCACGGCTCATGAGGCAGAAGTTTAGCAGGTGTTTTACTCGTAAATAATAGACGCTGACCTGCCGTGCTCCATCGAATGCTCCCCGTGTACACCCTTGCGCTCGCTTGCGCTCCGCACGGCCGGGGCATTCCTTGACCGACCGTCTGGCGGGGAGGTGGGCGTGCACGGACCGACTTCGCCCGGCTGGCTGCTGGTGGCGCTGTGCGCGGCGACCGGGGCGTACTGCCTGCGGCGGATGCGCAGTGGCGTCGAAGAGCAGCGCCGGGCCGCGGGCGGCGAGGCGCTGATGGGATTCGGCATGTCCGCGATGGCCGTACCGGCGGCGGTGTTCACCCCGCCGTCCTGGGCCTGGCCCGCCTACGCCGTCGTGTTCGGCGCGGCCGCGCTGCACGCCCTGTGGGCGGCGCGGGCCGGCGCCCATCACCTGCACCACCTCGTGGGGGCCTTGGCCATGGTCTACATGGCCGCGGTCATGGCGGCCTCCCCCGGACAGCACGACGGCCACGGCGGCGCCGGGGTGCCGCCGGTGACGGGGGCGCTCCTGCTCTACTTCGCGGGATACGTGTTGCTGTCGGGCGTACGGCTGGTTCCGACGGGTGGCGGAGACGGGGCCGTGGGGTGGGGAGACCGGCCGGAGCTGGCCCGGGCGTGCCGGCTGTCGATGGGGATCGCGATGGTGGCGATGCTGCTGGCACTCTGAAGAGGCTCGACGCGCCGGCTCGGCACCCTGTGCGAACCGTTGCCTGCGTCACTTCGGTCTCGGGGGCCGTACCGGTGAGCGGTGTCGCGCTCATAGGCTGCTCCCCATGATGCTCCCCGCGGCACTGTTGCTGCTCGGCGCCCTGACCGCCGTCGTCGCCCCCCGGCTGCTGGCCCGGGCCGACTGGGCGGACCACGAACCCGTCCTCGCCCTGTGGGTGTGGCAGTGCGTGGTGGCGGCCGTCCTGGTGTGCTGCGCGCTGTCCATGACGCTCAGCGCGGCGGTGGCCTGGCAGGCGGTCCGCGGCCATGTGTTCGCGCCCGCGCCCCACGCCGTCGTGGAGGCCTACACGCTCGGTACGGCCGGGCCGTGGGCCGCGACCACCGCCGTGGCACTGGCCTGTGGCGGGATGTGGAGTGCGACGATGCTGGTGCGTGAGGTCGTCCGCGCGCGTGCCCGACGGCGGCTGCGGCGGGGCGAGCTCCTCGTCCGGGCCCCGCTGTTGCCCGGTGAGGAGCCCGGCGGCCGACTCGTGGTGCTGGAGGGCGAGCGGCCCGACGCCTGGTGGCTGTCGGGTGCCAGGCCGCGACTTGTCGTCACCACGGCCGCGTTGCGCCGTCTGAAGGGCAGGCAGCTGGACGCCCTCGCCGCGCACGAGGAGGGGCACGCCCAGGCCCGGCACGACTGGCTGCTGCACTGCTCGGCCGCCCTGGCCGACGGGTTTCCGCGGGTTCCGGTGTTCGCCGCGTTCCGCGACCAGATGCACCGACTGGTCGAACTCGCCGCCGACGACATGGCGTCCCGCCGCTTCGGCCGGCTGACCACCGCACTCGCCCTGGTCGAACTCAATGAGGACCGGGGTGTGTTCGGCCCCGCCCCGACCCCACAGGCCCATCTGCCCCAGCGGGTGCACCGCCTGCTCACTCCCCCGGACCGGTTCACCGCGGCCCGCCGGCTGCGGCTGACCGCGGCCGCCGGGCTGGTTCCGGTCGTCCCGGTGTTGGTGGCGTTCGTGCCGGGACTACGGGTACTGGGGTGACCGGCGGGGCGGATCATCCGGCCCGCCCGAGCCCGGAAGGCACCGTGGCGTCGCGCCGAGGTCACATCGGCATCGGCATGATTTCGCCCGGGATTGGCCTCACGCCCCACAGGTCAGCAAGGATCACACCATGCACACTCCGCCCGTCGACTCCCCGCCCCGCCCGCCGGCGCCCCGCACCGCCGCCCGCGCCGCCGGCGTCCTCGCGCTGTGCTCCACCCTGCTTCTCGTGCTGGTCGCGGCGCAATGGCCACCCCTGATCACCCTCGACGAGGACATCGCCCGCACCACCCACCGCTGGGCGGTGGACGAACGCGGTGTCACCCACGCGTTCCGCATCCTGACGGACTGGATCTGGGACCCGTGGGCCATGCGCCTCCTGTGCGCGGTCGTCGTGGTGTGGCTGGTGTGGCGGCACGCGGACTGGTGGACGGCCGGGTGGCTGACCGCCACCTGTGCGCTGGGCACACTGGTGCAGCAGTTCCTCAAGACCGCGGTCGGGCGGGCACGGCCGGTCTGGCCCGACCCCGTCGACACGGCCCACTTCTCGGCCTTCCCCTCGGGCCACGCCATGACCGCCACGGTCGTGTGCGGTCTCCTCCTGTGGCTGTTGCACCGCCACGGCGCGGGCCACGCCCTGTGGAGCACGGTCCTGACCCTCTCCGTGCTCTCCGTCGTCGGCGTCGGCCTGACCCGGATCTGGCTCGGCGTCCACTGGTCCACGGACGTGGTCGGCGGCTGGCTGCTGGGGGCGCTGATGGTGGCTCTGGCGGTGCTGGTCCACCTGCGGTGGCGGCCGAACACCCCGCCGGCGGGAAATCCGGCCTCGTAAGATCACCCCATGGCTGCCGTGTTGTTCGACTTCTCAGGGACCCTCTTCCGTATCGAGTCCGGTGAAGCGTGGCTGCGAGCCGTCCTCACGCAGACCGAACTCGCCCTCCCCGAGCCCGAGTTGCTGCGGGCCGCGCAGGATCTGGAGAGCGTCGGCGCCCTGCCAGGTGGCGTCTCCCAGACACGGCCGGTCCCCGACGAGCTCGCCCCCCTCTGGCAGATCCGTGACAGGAGCGCCGAACTGCACCGGGCCGCGTACACCGGCCTCTCCCGTCAAGTACCGCTGCCCGACCCCGCGTTGCACGACGCGCTGTACGACCGGCACATGACCCCGGCCGCCTGGGCCCCGTATCCCGACGCCGCCGAGGTGCTGCGCACGCTGCGCGAGCGCGGGATCGGGGTGGGTGTGGTCAGCAACATCGGCTGGGATCTGCGGCCGGTGTTCCGCGAGCACGGGCTCGACCCGTACATCGACACGTATGTCCTGTCGTACGAACACGGTATCCAGAAGCCCGACCCGCAGCTGTTCGCGACGGCCTGCACGGCACTCGGCGCCGAGCCTCGTGACGTCCTGATGGTCGGCGACGACCGGCGCGCGGACGGCGGCGCGACGGCTCTGGGCTGCGGGGTGCACTTCGTGGACCATCTGCCGGTGACGCAGCGGCCGGACGGGCTGCGGCCGGTGCTCGACCTGGTCGGCTGACATCTCCGCGATGGTCGGCCGACCCCGCCGCCCGCGGAGGTAAACCGCACCCGGCTGGACCGAAGGACCCACCGAAAGTAGCCCAAGGCCACCACTGGGGCGAGATGCTCGCCCACCCTGGACGATCCCCCGCGTCGCCCAGGGCAGACGGCAGCCCCGACCAGGCCCTCACGGGGCGCCGGTCCGGACGCACTGAGTATAGTTGGCTGGCAGCCAGTCAACGCAGGAGTTACAGCATGTCCCCGCGCAGCGCCTCGGTCAATGAAGAGTTGCGGCGGCGTTCCCGGGAGCGGCTGCTGCAGGCGGCGGTCGAGCTGGTGAGTGAGCGCGGCTACGAGGCGACGACGCTCGGCGACATAGCGGACCGCGCCGGCTCCGCGCGCGGGCTGGTGTCGTACTACTTCCCCGGCAAACGCAGGCTGGTGCAGTCCGCCGTGCACCGGCTGATGCACCGCACGCTGGAGGAGGCGCTGGAGCGCGAACCGCGCACCCGGGACGGCCGGGAGCGGATGGCCCGGGCCATCGACGCGATCCTGGGGCTGGCCCGGGACCGGCCCCTGCTGATGCGCCAGCACATGGCCGGACTGTTGCAGGCCGAGGGGTTCGTGCCGTGCCCGGAGCAGCGGCGCCTGGCCGAGCTGCTGCGCGACACCGTGGCCCGCGACGGCTCTCAGGACGTCGACGCCGACTACCCGATGCTGCGCGCGCTGCTCATGGGCGCGGTCTACGCGGCGCTGGTGCCCGGCGCGCCCATGCCCGTGCCGGTGCTGCGGGCCGAGTTGTTCAAGCGCTATCGGATCGGCTGGGAGCAGGGGGTCCCGCCGGACGCCTCGGGGGCGTCCGGCGGGAGCTGTGACACCGATCTGTCGAGATTCTTCGCGACCGGGGCCGCACCGGAATGCGGCCGGGACGGTCAGTCGAAGTAGTCAGGCTGCGTCTGGACGTTGAGCTCGCCCAGTCGGACCCGCTTCGCCGGGTCGGTGCGCCGGTCGCTGAGCTTCAGCACGTCGAAGCCCTTGGTGATGTCGTTCGAGTAGATGTACCCGTTGTAGTAGTACGCCGACCACGAGCCGCCCCCGGTGAGCGTGTCGGTGCTCAGCGGGCCGCGCTCGAAGTAGGCGATCTCCTTGGGCTTCGAGGAGTCGGTGAAGTCCCAGACGGAGACGCCGCCCTGGTACCACGCCTGGACCATGATGTCCTTGCCCTTGACCGGGATCAGCGAGCCGTTGTGGGCCACGCAGTTCTCGGTGTCGGCCTGGTGACGCGGGATCTTGTAGTAGCCGCGGAAGACCAGCTTGCGGTGGTCACCCCTGCCGACGACGTCGTAGATGCCGTCGGCACCGCGGTTCGGGCCGATCGCCGCGTTGCAGGTGGCCGCACCGCCACCGCCCAACTCGTCGGTGAAGACGACCTTGTCGGCCTTCTGGTTGAAGGTCGCCGAGTGCCAGAACGCGAAGTTCACGTTGTCCTGCACCCGGTCGATGACCTTCGGACGCTCGGGGTCCTTGATGGAGAACAGGATGCCGTCGCCCATGCAGGCGCCCGCCGCGAGGTCCTTCGAGGGCAGCACGGTGATGTCGTGGCAGCCGGTGGTCTTGGAGACACCCGGGTTGGTGGGTGCGCCGGGGTTGCCGCCGCCGTCCGGGCCCTCACCGGGGAAGAGCACCGGGAAGCCCACCATCGCCGCCTTCTCGGGGGCGTTGCGCGGCACCTTGATGATCGAGATGCCGTCGTGCGGCGGCTGGCAGTCGGGGTAGGTGGCGCTCGGCGAGTACGAGGAGACGTAGACGTAGACGTTCCTGCGCTCGGGCACCAGCGTGTGGGTGTGCGAGCCGCAGGCGGTCTCCACGGCGGCGACGTACCTCGGGTTGGTCTTGTCGCTGATGTCGAAGACCTTCATGCCCTCCCACGACGACTTCTCGGTGGCGGGCTGGGTGGTGCTGTTGCAACTGCTGTCGCTGCGCGAGGAGTCCGTGGACAGGAACAGCAGGTTGCCGGAGACGGTGATGTCGTTCTGCGAGCCCGGGCACAGGACCTGCGAGACGGTCCTCGGCGCCTTCGGGTTGCTGATGTCGAAGATGCGGAAGCCGTCGTAGTTGCCGGCGTAGGCGTACTTGCCCTGGAAGGCGAGATCCGAGTTGGTGCCGGGCAGAACGTCCTTGGGGACGTTCACGAGGTGCTTGATGTTGGCGGAGTGGACGATCTGGCCGGGGGCCGGTATCTCGTCCGCCGCGATCGCCGCCCGGACCTCGGCCGCGACGCTCTTGGAGACCTCTCCGCTCGTTGCCGGCGCGTCCCCGGGGTCGGGGGTCGCGGCCGCCGGAGCCACCGTCAGAAGTGCGGCCAGCAGTCCGGCTGCCGCCGCCGCAACTCCCAGACGTCTGTGCCGGGTTCGGGGACTGTTTAACAGGATCACTGCTTTCCTCCCTTGACCGTTCAGCGAACACGGTTCATGCACCCCGCAGTATCGTCTTGACCATGCCCATATCAACAGTGGGCAACGAGCCTGTAATGAAGGTTTTCGATCAGTGATGCGCCCAAGCGTGCTAGGACGGTCATCGGCACTCACGAGGTGCCCCCGCATTCCGCCTGCCACAGGAGGTCGTTGTGCCCTTCCGCCGTGTGTCGCGCGCACCCCTCGCCTCGACCGCACTGGTCACCCTGGCCGTGTTCGGGCTCGGGGCCTGTGACTCCGGTCCGGAGCCGAAGCCGACCGCGGCGACCGGGCCCTCGGTGCTGGTGCCCGGCAAGCCCGGCGAGGCGAACCGCACGATGTCCGCCGAGGACGCGCAGGCTCAGCGCGTCGACGACGACACCCCCAACACGGCGGACGTCGGCTACGCCCGCATGATGATCCAGCACCACACACAGGCACTGGAGATGACCGAACTGGCCCCGAAACGCGCGCAGTCGTCGAAGGTCAAGGCGCTCGCCGAGCGGATCGCCGCCGCGCAGGGGCCGGAGATCAGCACCATGCGGGGCTGGCTGACGGAGCACGGCGAGGACGAGAAGAGCGGCGGACACGAGCACGCCGTCATGCCCGGCATGGCGACCGAGGCCCAGGTGAAGAAACTGCGGGCCGCCCGGGGCGAGGCCTTCGACCAGCTCTTCCTCACCCTGATGATCACCCATCACGAGGGCGCGATCACCATGGCCACGGACGTCAAGTCCCAGGGCAACAACGTGCGGATCGAGGAGATGGCCGACGATGTGATCGCCCAGCAGACCAGCGAGATCACCCGGATGCGGGACATGCCGTGACCCGCGACCCGGCAACGGCGCTGCTCGGCACCATGTGTGACGTTGCGTCAGATAACTGGCGTCACGCGCCCGCGCGCTCAGCCTGAGGGACTCACGGCGGCCGCGTCCGTTCGCGCACAGCACCGCGAGGACGGGGTCGTCCCCCTGCCCTGGGCCGGCCTGCCCCTGGGCCGGCGGCATTCCTGCGCGACCAGGCGCCGCCCCTCGGCATCACGCGGCCACGTCGCCGCCCGCCGGACAGTCACCAGAAAGACCAAGAAAGGACGCTTATAGCACACACGCCAGGTAACCGCAGGATCACATTCCGTACGAACGTACACACACGCCCGTTCCGCGCGCCGCGCCTGTCAGCGGAGCGCTGACAGTGCCATCCTGGAAGTGACTCCTGTGGATTCCCCGGGTTAGGAGTTCCGCCGTGTTCCGAGTCGCCGTCGTCGGATCCGGGCCGAGCGGGTGCTACACCGCCCAGAGCCTGGTCCAGCAGGACCCCGACGTGCTCGTCGACGTCCTGGACCGGCTGCCGTGCCCGTACGGCCTGGTGCGGTACGGCGTGGCGCCGGACCACGAGAAGATCAAGTCGCTGCAGAACACCCTGCGGATGGTCCTGGAGCACGAACGGGTGCGCTTCCTCGGAGGCGTCCAGGTCGGCCCCGGCGGGGTGTCGGCCACACGACTGCGGGAGCTGTACCACGCCGTCGTGTACTGCGTGGGCGCCGCCACCGACCGGCACCTGGGGATCCCCGGAGAGGACCTGCCGGGCAGCTGGTCGGCGACGGAGTTCGTGTCCTGGTACAGCGCGCATCCCGACTCCGCCGCCGAGGGTTTCGTCGTCGGAGCCCACTCCGCGGTGGTCATCGGCGTGGGCAACGTCGCCGTTGACGTCACCCGGATGCTGGCCCGGGGTCTGGCGGAGCTGAACCCGACCGACATGCCGCAGGCGCCCCTGGCCGCGCTGGCCGCGAGTCAGGTGACCGACATCCACATGGTGGGGCGGCGCGGCCCCTCCCAGGCCCGCTTCACCACCAAGGAGCTGCGTGAGCTGGGCGCCCTGCCGGGCACCGAAGTGGCCGTGGACCAGGAGGAGTTGGCACTCGATCCGGCCTACCACGACCCCGCCGCGCTGCCCGCGGCACAGCGCCGCAACGTCGAGGTGCTGCGGGGCTGGGCGAACGCCCCGGCCCCACAGGCCGCGGCCCGCCGGATCCGGCTGCGGTTCTTCCTGCGGCCCGTGGAACTCCTCGCCGACGAAGGACACGTGGGCGCGGTGCGTTTCGAGCGGACGGTGCCGGACGGACACGGCGGGGTGACGGGGACGGGCCGGTTCGAGGTGATCGAGGCCCAACTGGTGCTGCGCTCGGTGGGCTACCGCGGCGTACCCCTGGAGGGGCTGCCGTTCGACCCGGCGACCGGCACGGTGCCCCATCTGGCCGGCCGGATCCTGCGCGAGGACGTGGTCGCGCCCGGCGAGTACGTGGCCGGCTGGATCAAGCGGGGCCCGACAGGCGTCATCGGCACCAACCGGCCGTGCGCCAAAGAGACGGTGACCTCGCTGCTGGAGGACGCCTCCGTCCTCGTATCCGACGATCTCCCCGGCGACCCGCTCAGGGAACTGCGGGCCGACGGGATCCTGCCGGTCGAGTGGGCCGGGTGGCAGGCGATCGAGCGGGCCGAGGCGGAGCTCGGGGCCTCGCTGGGACGGAACGTGGCCAAGCTGCCGGACTGGGAATCGCTGCTGACAGCGGCGCGCTCGCTGACCCCGTAGCGGCGTGGCGGACAACTGGGTGGGCATGACACAGATCGGCAATGCCGCCGACATCAACAAACTGTTCAAGTCCCTTACGGTCCCGTACTGACCGAATGTCCCCAGCCGCCCGCCGTTCTGGAGCGCCCATGACAACGACCGCACCCGTGCATCCCGTCGACGAGGTCCCACCCGCACGGCAGTTGGCCGCCTTCGGCCTGCAGCACGTGCTCGCGATGTACGCGGGCGCGGTGGCCGTTCCGCTGATCGTCGGCGGGGCGATGAAGCTGTCCCCCGCGGATCTGGCGTATCTGATCACCGCCGACCTGCTGGTGTGCGGGATCGCCACGCTCATCCAGTGCATCGGGTTCTGGCGTTTCGGCGTGCGGCTGCCGATCATGCAGGGCTGCACGTTCGCGGCCGTGTCGCCGATGGTGCTGATCGGTACGACCGGTGGCGGTCTGCCCGCGATCTACGGCTCGGTGATCGTCGCGGGGCTCGCGATCGTGCTGCTCGCGCCGGTCTTCGGACGGCTGCTGCGGTTCTTCCCGCCGCTCGTCACCGGCACGGTGATCCTGATCATCGGTATCTCGCTGCTGCCGGTGGCGGGGAACTGGGTCGCGGGCGGCGTCGGGGCGAAGGACTTCGGGGAGCCGAGGAACATCGCGCTCGCGGCCTTCGTGCTGGCGGTGGTACTGGGCGTGCAGCGGTTCGCGCCGGCGTTCCTGAGCCGGATCGCCGTGCTGACCGGCATCGTGGTGGGCCTGGTGGTGGCGGTGCTGTTCGAATTCACGGACTTCGGCGGGGTGGGGGACGCCGACTGGGTGGGGATCAGCACGCCATTCCACTTCGGCGCGCCCACCTTCGAGGCGTCGGCGATCATCTCGATGCTGGTGGTGGCGCTGGTGACGATGACGGAGACGACCGGTGACCTCATCGCGGTCGGCGAGCTGACCGGCCGGAAGGTCGAGCCGCGCTCACTGTCGGACGGCCTGCGCGCCGACGGCCTGTCGACCGTCCTGGGCGGCGTCTTCAACACCTTCCCGTACACGGCGTACGCGCAGAACGTGGGCCTGGTCGGTATGACCCGCGTCCGCAGCCGCTGGGTCGTGGCCACCGCGGGCGGTGTCCTCGTTCTGCTGGGGCTGCTGCCCAAGCTGGGCGCGGTGGTCGCCGCCATACCGGCGCCGGTGCTGGGCGGTGCGGGTCTGGTGATGTTCGGGACGGTGGCGGCGAGCGGCCTGAGGACCCTGACCCAGGTGGACTTCAAGGGCAACCACAACCTGACGGTGGTGGCCGTCTCGGTGGCGGTGGGCATGCTGCCGGTCGGCGTGCCGACGATCTACGAGAAGTTCCCGGACTGGTTCCAGACGGTGATGAACAGCGGAATCAGCGCGGGCTGCCTGACGGCGATCGTGCTGAACCTCCTCTTCAACCACCTTCCGGCGAAGGAGCGTTCAGTCCCTGCGGCCGACCCGGCGCGGTCAGCCACCGAGGCGGTCGGCCTGCCGGGCGGCGGCGCCGAGCAGGGCGTCGACAAGTCCCGGGAAGAGGTCGTCTAGGTCGTCTCGGCGCAGGCCGTTCATCTTGGCCGTGCCCCGGTAGATCTGCCGGACCACCCCGGCCTCACGCAGCACCCGGAAGTGGTGCGTGGACGTGGACTTGGTCACGGGCAGGTCGAAGTGCGAACAGGTGAGCTCGCCGCCGTCGGCGGCGAGCTCTCGCACGATCCGCAACCGCATGGGGTCGGAGAGCGCGTGCAGCACGCCCTCCAGCCGGATCTCCGCGCGCGTCGGGTGCGGGAGGTCGCGACTGCTGACGGCGGGGGTGCTCACGGTGGCTCCACTCACTGGGGGGAGCCCCATTGTACGAGATCTCTCGTAGTTTGACACTCGACGTACTACGATGCCTATCGTACGAGTCGTCCATCGGCCCCGTGACGATCGGAGTAGCTACCCATGAGTGCCCTCTTCCAGCCTTTCAGCCTGCGTGACGTGACCATCCCGAACCGGATCTGGATGGCCCCGATGTGCCAGTACTCGGCAGCCTCCGAGGGGCTGGACACCGGCGCGCCCGCCGACTGGCACTTCGCGCACTACGCGGCACGCGCGGCCGGCGGCACGGGACTGATCCTCACGGAGGCGACCAGTGTCAGCCCCGAGGGCCGGATCACCCCGTACGACCTCGGCATCTGGAACGACACCCAGGTCGAGGCGTTCCGTCGGATCACCCGCTTCCTGGTGTCCCAGGGCACGGTGCCCGGGATCCAGCTGGCGCACAGCGGCCGCAAGGCCTCGACCGACCGCACCTGGACGGGCGGCGCGCCGCTGACCCCGGACGCCGGCGGCTGGCAGCCGCTGGCGCCCAGCGCCCTGGCGTTCGACGAGCGTCACCCGGTCCCGACCGAGCTGACGACTGATCAGATCAAGGAGATCGTCGGCCAGTTCGCGGCCGCGGCCGGTCGCGCCCTGGCCGCCGGCTTCGAGGTCGTGGAGATCCACGGCGCCCACGGCTACCTGATCCACGAGTTCCTCTCCCCGCACTCCAACCACCGTACCGACGCCTACGGCGGCTCCTACGAGAACCGCACCCGCCTCGCCCTCGAGGTCGTCGACGCCGTGCGCGCGGTGTGGCCGGACGACAAGCCGCTGTTCTTCCGCGTCTCGGCGACGGACTGGCTGGAGGACGGCGGCTGGACCCCCGACGACACGGTCCGCCTCGCCCGCGACCTCCAGGCCCACGGCGTCGACCTGCTCGACGTCTCCACCGGCGGCAACACCTCCGGGGTCCGCATCCCGACCGGCCCGGGCTACCAGGTCCACTTCGCCGCCCGCGTCAAGGCCGAGACCACTCTCCCGGTCGCCGCGGTCGGCCTGATCACCGAGGTCGAACAGGCCGAGAAGGTCCTGGCCAACGACGAGGCCGACGCCGTACTGCTGGGCCGCGAACTGCTCCGCAGCCCGTCGTGGGCCCGACTCGCCGCGCGTGAGCTGGGAGCCGAGACGCGGGTGCCGGACCCGTACCACCGGTCCGTCTGAACCAGGAGGGACAACCGAGCAGAGGGCGACCTCGGATCCCGCACCCGAGGTGACCCCCTGCTCGACGCTCAGCTCACGTGCAGGCCGTTCCGTTCAGCGTGAACGCCGTCGGGGCCGCGCTGTTGCCCGAATGGTTCGCCTGATAGCCGATGGTCACGCTCCCGTTCGGGGCGATCGTCCCGTTGTACGCGACGTTCGTCGCCGTGACCGACCCGGACGCCGGGGCGTAGGTGGCGCCCCAGCCGTTGGTGATGGTCTGGCCCGAGGGCAGGGTGAAGCCGAGTTTCCAGCCGTTGACCGACGTCGTACCGGTGTTGGTCAGGGTCACCGAACCGGTGAGGCCGGTGCTCCAGGCGTTGGTCGTCGCCGTCACCTTGCAGGCGCCCGGCTGGGGCTGGGGCGCGGGGCCCGAGCTGTCGAGGCCGAAGAAGGTGAGCGCGCGGGCGGCCATGCCGGAGCTGTAGACGTTGTGGCCCACGCCCTGGACGCTGATCGCCTCGACGGGGGCACGGTCACCGGTGGAGCCGTAGCGGGTGCGGGTCCAGCCGGAGACGGGCGAGTCGGTGGCGGCCGGGGTCTGGCTGACGCCGAGGACGTTCGTCCATTCCTTGATCTGCTCCCCGAAGTTGGGATAGCGCAGCACATCGTCCTCGGTGCCGTGCCATGTCTGCATCCTCGGCCGGGGTCCGCTGTAGCCGGGGTAGGCGGCGCGGACCAGGTTGCCCCACTCCTGCGGGGTGTGTATGACCGTGCCGTTCGCGCACTCGCTGTTCCACTCGGAACCGTTGGTGGTGGCGAAGCAGCCGAACGGCACACCGGCGAAGGCGGCGCCCGCCGCGAACACATCGGGATAGTCGCCCAGCAGGACGTTCGTCATCATCGCGCCGGAGGAGATCCCGGTGGCGAAGATCTTCGACGTGTCGGCGCTGTAGGTGCGGGTGACCCAGTCGACCATGGACTTGATGCCGACCGGGTCGCTGCCGCCGTCCCGTTTCAGCGCCTGGGGCGATGACACGTCGAAGCACTTGCTGGCGCGGGTGACCGAGGGGTACACGACCACGAACCCGTAACGGTCGGCCAACGAGGCCCACTCCGTGCCGGAGTACATGGCCGGTCCGGAGCCGGTGCAGTAGTGGACGGCGACCACGACCGCCGGGTGCGCGGTGACGTTGTCCGGCACGTACAGGTACATCTGGAGGTTGCTGGGGTTGGTACCGAAGGCGGTGACCTCGGTCAGGGCCGCGGCGGCCTTGGCGGGGCGTGCCGTGGCCGCCGGAGCGGTGAGGACGGTGACCGCGAGCAGCGGCACGAGCGCTCCGAGGAGCGCCACGAGTACCGAACGCAGCGGTCCGCGCGCGATGGTGCGGGGGGTGGTGGGCACGTCCTTGTCCCTTTCTGTCGGCTCTGGGACGTGGTACGGCGTTGCTTCAGCGGTGGTTGAACGCGGTGGCCGGTGGCAGTTGTCGGAAGCGGTGGCCGGTCAGCAGGAGGAGTTCGTCTGAGTCAACAGGGCGCCATCGACTCGCCCTCTCCGAAGGGACGCTTCCGCCGAGCATCGTGGCATGGACATGGTCCCCATGGAAGCGCTCCCACAGGTCGAAAGAATTCGCTCGCGACGCCTGCCAGGGGTGGCCGAATGCAGCCTGCGCAAAGCGTTGACTAGAAAGCGCTTGCCCTCTACGTTCCGTTCAGCAGTGTGACCGACCCGGGCCGTCTTGGCTCCGCACAGTCACGTCGCCCTCAGGTGGCGTTCAACATGGCGTACAACATTCACGTACCTGACCTGCATGGCACCCGCAGGCACCTCCGAAGGGGCGCACCCCACATGCGTACTCGGTCCCCCACGTACACACGCGCAAAGGTCCGCCCTGACAGCCGGCGCGGCCGCCCTCGCGACGGTGGCCGTCCTGGCCGCACCGCAGTCGGCCGGGACCACCGAGACCTCCCCCATTGGTTTCGGCGCCGGAACCACCGGCGGCGGCAGCGCGTCGGCGGTCACCGTCTCGACACTGTCCTCCTTCAGGACGGCCGTCACGGGCAACTCGGCCAAGGTCGTGAAAGCGAGGACACCGGCCATCTGAAGGTGACGTACCACCACAACCTCTTCAGCAACGTCTACTCGCGCATCCCCAGTCCGCGCTTCGGCACCGGGCACTTCTACGACAACTACGTCGTCGGCGCCGAAACGGCCGTGCACTCCCGCATGGGCGCACAGATGCTCGCCGAGAACAACGTCCTCCGCTCGACGTCGGTCGCGGTCACCACGAACCACAGCAGTGACTGACGGATACGCCGATTGCGCGGCAACGACCTGGGTGGGGCCGCCACCGAGGTCTCGCGGGTCGGCACCTTCACCGCCCCGCCCTACAGCTACACCGCCGAGCCCGCCTCGTCGGTCGTCACCTCGGTGACGAGCGGCTCGGGCACCGGGAAGCTCTGACCATCCCCCGACATCAGCCCCCAACACCAGCCCCCGAAACGGAAGAAGGAATCGGGACATGACTTCTTCGGCACCTCCCCGCGCCCGCGGGCGCGCACTGACCGGCTCGCTGGCCGCACTCGGGCTCTCGATTGGCATGATCATGACACTCGGTGCGCCACCGGCGAGTGCCGCCACCTGGCCCACCGCGACCGGCAGCCAGGCGGTCTCCTCCACCATCTCGCTGTCCGGCACCAAGGACTACGGGATGATCCGCCTCTACGGCACCGGAGACCTGGGCAGCGGCAGCCAGGACGAGGACCAGGGACCGATCCTGCAGCTGGCTGCCGGGACCGTCCTCAAGAACGTCATCATCGGCGCCCCGGCCGCGGACGGCATCCACTGCCTCGGCAACTGCACACTGCAGAACGTCTGGTGGGAGGACGTCGGCGAGGACGCGGCCACGTTCAAGGGCACCTCGTCGTCCAGCGTCTACACCATCTCCGGTGGCGGCGCGAAGGAAGCCAGCGACAAGGTGTTCCAGTTCAACGGCGCGGGAACGCTGAACATCTCCAACTTCGCCGTGAAGAACTTCGGCACCTTCGTCCGCTCCTGCGGCAACTGCAAGACGCAGTACAAGCGGACGATCAACCTCAACACCATTGAGACGACCTACAAGGGCAGCAAGCTCGTCGGCATCAACACCAACTACGGCGACAGCGCGACCCTGAGGGGCATCACGATCGTCGGGGACACCAGCAAGAAGATCGTCCCGTGCCAGAAGTACATCGGCAACAACACGGGCGCGGAGCCGACGACGAACGGCAGCGGCCCCGACAGCAGCTACTGCAAGTACTCGACCTCGGACATCACCTACAAGTGACGCCCCTGGCCTGAGAGGCGGCCGTACGAAGCGTCCCTGCACGGCGCTTCGTACGGCCGTCGTGTCATGCCCGCAGCGCGTGCGGGGGCATGGTCCGGCCAACTCCCCCTGCTGGTCCGTGAACAATGCCCGGGCCCTGGCCGCGCAGGTTGGCCGGGCGCAGCCAGACACCAGGCCTCCCTCATGGTCCGGCCTGGTCCGGCACGCCCCGCCCGCCCTGGACGCGATCCTGGCGCGCGCGCTGCCCTTCGGGCACCGAATCCCTGCCCGACGGGACCTCTTCCATCCGTTCGCACACTGTCACGTCCCGATTCCGCTTGGTTGTCAGTCCCGTGGTGAAGACTCACGATCAGTTGGCACTTCGCTTGGGGAGGACAACGTGTTCACGGGGATCGACGAAGTCGACTGGGCCGCGTTGCGGCATGCGTACGGCAGTGCGGAGGACGTGCCCGGACTGCTGCGGGGGCTCGCCTCGCCGGACCCGACCGAGCGGGCGGGTGCCCTGGACCGGATGTACGGGGCACTGCACCACCAGGGCAACGTGTACGACTCGACGCTCGCCTGCGTTCCGTTTCTGCTCACGCTCGCCGGGAGCGAGGCCGTGCCCGAGCGGGGCGGGATCGTCGAACTGCTGGTGAGCATCGGGTGGGACGGCGCGGGTCGAAAGGGTGCGGGGCGGCAGGAGGCCGGTGGCGGCGGCGACCCGTCGGCCGGTGCCGCGATCCGTGCGGGCGCGGAGGCGTTCGTCGAGCTGGCCGGGGACGCCGACACCTCGGTGCGCGTGGCGGCCGCGGGCGCACTCGTGCGGTTCCTCGACGAACCGGTCCGGGTTCTCGGGCTGTTGCGGGAGCGAATCACCGTGGAGCGGGACGACCGCGTCCTGATCGCCCTCACCGAGAGCCTCGGTCTGTTCGTACGACGGCACCCCGCGCACGCCGACGGGGCGCTGGAACTGCTGGTGGCGCAGAGCGCGTCGCCGAACGGGCCGGGGCTGCGGCTCGCGGCGCTGGGCCAGCTCATGGGCTGCGCGCCCGGCCGGGCCCCGGCCGACCCGGTACCTCTCGCGGTGCGGCTGCTCAGGGAGCGGTCCGCGCGGCGGAGCGTGCGGCCGGCGGAGGGCGGGGGCCCCGGCATGGACACGCTCGTCGGCCGCCTGCGGCGGCTGTGGCCGTCGGACGAGGAGGGCTCGCAGCTGCTGCGCACCCTCCACGCCGCGCTCGACGACCGGGTGGCCGACCGGACCGCCCTTCTCGACGGGCAGTTGACCAGCCCGGACCCGAGCGACCGGTGCAACGCGGTATGGATGGCCGCGGGACTGTTGCGCGAGTGGCGGGGCGACCACGCGGGGCTCGTGACAGTGATCGGAGACCAACTGGGCGCGCCGGAGGGCGGGGTGGGCGACGCGGCGGTGTCCGTCCTCACCGACCTGTTCGGCCTGGCCGTGCCCGCCGCGGACCGTCTCGCCGCGCGGGTGGCATCCCGGCCCGAGCTGTGGGTGCGTCGGTGGCATCGCGGGACGCCCGCACTCGGCGGTCCGATCAGGGCGCTTGCCAGGAGCGGGGATCCACGGGCGGTGCCGGTGCTGGCCGAGGTACTGGCTGGGCCGGTCGTACCCGGCGATCTTGGCCAGGCGATCGGTCACCTCGGCTCGGTGGCCGCCGTACTCGCGCCCGTGGTGCGGCGCAGGCTTGGTGAGATACCCCTCGACTCACCCGAGGCCCCGGCCCTGGCCGTACCCCTGCTGTCGGCTGTGCTCGCGCTGGGAGACCGGGAGGCTCTGCCGGAGGTGATGCGTCTGGTGCGCGGTACGTCGTCCGCCGGGTTGGGTCCGGACGACACGCACGTGGGGGACGTGATCCGCGCACTGAGCGCGTTCGGGCCCGCGGCACGGGAGGCGGTATCGGTGCTGCGGCGGCTGCTCGACACCGAGCACGTGAGCGCGGCGGCGGGTGCGTTGTGGGAGGTGGCGGCGGACGCGTCCGTCGTACGGCCGGTCCTGCTGCGGGAGCTGGAGGGAGGGGATCCTCGTCGTCGCCGGGCGGCCATGGAGGTGCTGGCGCGGATGGGGCCCGCGGCTTGTCCGGCACCGGCCGCGTTGCGCCGCGGAACGGAGTCCGGTCACCCGTGGGAGCGGGTGACGGCCGCGCGCGCCCTGTGGCGGATCGACGCGGACGCCGCACCCGTCCTTCCGGTGCTGCGGTCGGCCTGGACGGAACATCCGCACACGCGCGGCGCGGTCGCCGAGTGCCTGGTCGAGATGGGGCCGGCCGCCACACCCCTCAGGGACCTGCTGACGGCCGAACTGTCCTCGCGACGACGCCATTTGGCGCTGCCTGGTGGTTACGGCAGCCACGACATCCCGAAGGACGAGCGGCTGTTGCGGCTGTGCCGGGAGGCGCTGGCGGGCTAGTCGGCGGCAGGGCTCCGCACAGAGCCGTGGCGTGCCGTGGCGTGCCGCGCCCTGTCGTGTCTGGGACGCCGGGTGGCGCCGGCCGCCCCCGCCCTCAGCCCGTCGTGCGCCCCCACAGAGGGCCGAACCGTGCCCACTCGGCGTCCCACTGGTCCATGCGGCGGCGTTCCATGCGGCCGCACAGCACCCGCCCGCCGATGAAGGGCACGACCCCGGCGCCGACACCCAGCAGGCCGCCGATCATGGCGGCCCGCAGCCGGGCCTCGGCGACGCCGGCGGGCTTCGTCACCAGCCGGCCCTGCGGATCCGTCCAGACGGTGACCGGGGTCCCGTAGACGCTGCCAGGGTCGACCCGGGCCTGCCCGGTGTGCGCGGAGCCGTCCGGCACCGTCCAGCGCACCTTGGCCCACACCTGCTCGCCACTCGACGTACGGGAGCGCGAGGCCGCCGTTCCCGGTGCCTGTTCGGTGAGATGCGCCACGACGGGACGCCACTCGAGACGTTCCCGGGCCAACCCGTGCTCGACGGTCCGGGCGACACCCAGACCGGCGAGTACACCGGCGAGAACGGTGAGCGCCCAGGCGCCGAGCACGACCCACGCCTCCATCGCGTCGGCACGGCGCTTGAGCGGATTGCGCCGCCAGCGCCACAGCCACACCTTCGGACCACGGAACGCCATCGCAGGCATCCTCCTCAAGAGCGCACGAACATGCCGGACCGCCCTCCCATACGGGAGCCGCGTCCTGGTTGCTCACGACGGGTTTCCCGACTCGGCGGTCGCACGCCTCCCCGTTCTCGTGCGGCGTCTTGCGTGAAGCGGCCCACAGGCCGCCCCGCCCGACTGTCATCGCCGCGCTGACCTGCGGCGAAGCGTTTGAGGGGGTGACTGTCAGTGGTGGGGTGCAGACTGGCGGGTGTCTGGGACAAAGACGTCGCGGAGGTGATCGGCATGACCGAAGTACTGCTCGCCGTGGGCACACGCAAAGGCCTGTTCATCGGGCGCAGGCGGGAAGGAGCCTGGGAGTTCGACGAAAGCCCCAGCTTCAACGCGCAGGCGGTGTACTCGGTCGCCATCGACACCCGAGGGGACCGTCCACGGCTGCTGGCCGGCGGGGACAGCGCGCACTGGGGCCCCTCCGTGTTCCACTCCGACGACCTGGGCCGGACCTGGACCGAACCGGCGCAGCCGGCCGTCAAGTTCCCGCAGGACACGAAGGCCTCGCTGGAGCGCGTCTGGCAGCTGCACCCGGCGGCCGCGGAGCCGGACGTGGTGTACGCGGGCACGGAACCGGCCGCGCTGTACCGCTCCGAGGACCGCGGTGAGAGATTCGAGCTGGTCCGGCCCCTGTGGGAGCACCCCACCCGGTCCAAGTGGGTGCCGGGCGGCGGCGGAGAGGGCCTGCACACCGTGCTCACCGACGAACGGGATCCGCGCGCGGTGACGGTGGCCGTGTCGACGGCCGGTGTCTTCCGTACGAAGGACGGCGGCGCGAGCTGGGAACCCTCCAACTCCGGTGTCTCCGCGGTGTTCCTGCCGGACCCGAACCCGGAGTTCGGCCAGTGCGTCCACAAGGTCGCCCGGGACGCGGCGACTCCGGACCGGCTGTACCTGCAGAACCACTGGGGCGTGTATCGCAGCGACGACGCGGGCGCGCACTGGACGGACATCGGCGAGGGCCTGCCGTCCACGTTCGGCTTCGCGGCGGCGACACACCCCCGCCGCGGCGACACGGCGTACGTGTTCCCGATCAACGCGGACGCGGACCGGGTGCCTGCCGACCGTCGCTGCCGGGTCTTCCGGACCGCGGACGCGGGCAGGAGCTGGGAGCCGCTGACGGCGGGCCTGCCCCAGGAGGACCACTACGGCACGGTGCTGCGGGACGCCCTGTGCACGGACGACGCCGACCCGGCCGGCGTGTACTTCGGCAACCGCAACGGCGAGGTGTTCGCGTCGGCCGACGACGGCGACAGCTGGCGGCAGTTGGCGTCGCATCTGCCGGACGTGCTGTGTGTACGGGCCGCGGTGGTGTGATGAGCCCCAGACGGTTACCGGTCGGCCTGCCTTCCTGCCTTGGCCACTGGTTGATCCGCGTCACCTGTACGGCAGTAGGGTGACGCCCGTGGCACCACGACCCTTGGATGAAATCGTCGAACCGGGCTGGGCGAAGGCCCTGGAACCCGTCGCCGGACAGATCGCTCGGATGGGCGACTTCCTGCGCGCGGAGATCGCCGCGGGACGCACCTACCTGCCGGCCGGACCGAATGTCCTGCGGGCCTTCCAGCAGCCCTTCGACGAGGTGAGGGTCCTGATCGTCGGACAGGACCCCTACCCGACGCCGGGGCACGCGGTGGGGTTGTCGTTCTCGGTCGCGCCGGATGTCCGTCCGCTGCCCGGCAGTCTCATCAACATCTTCCGGGAGCTGAACAGCGACCTGGGACTGCCGCAGCCGTCCAACGGTGATCTGACGCCCTGGACCCAGCAGGGTGTGCTGCTGCTCAACAGGGCACTCACCACCGCGCCGCGCAGCCCGGCGGCGCACCGGGGGAAGGGCTGGGAGGAGGTCACCGAGCAGGCGATCCGCGCGCTGACGGCCCGCGGCAAGCCCCTGGTGTCGATCCTGTGGGGCCGCGACGCCCGCAATCTCCGTCCGCTTCTCGGGCCTCTGCCGTCGGTGGAATCCGCGCACCCCTCCCCCATGTCCGCCGACCGCGGCTTCTTCGGTTCCCGTCCCTTCAGCCGGGCCAACGAGCTGTTGATCGGGCAGGGCGGACAGCCGGTGGACTGGCGCCTGCCGTGACCGCAGTGGGGCACGGTTTCCTCGCCGTCGACTCCGGCGGCTCAGGCCTTCGCGTGGTCGTCGGAACCGCGGGAGAGGCCCCACGGGCGGAACGGGCGTCCCGGGAGCCGGTGCGCACCGGGGCCCGGGGCATCGACCCGGCGCACTTCATGGAACAACTGGTGCCCTTGGTCCGTGCGTTGATCACCGAGACAGGTATCGACGGGCTGGACACGGCGGTGATCGGCGCCGCCGGTCTCGCCACCCTGGGCGAGGCGCTGCGTGCCGAACTCCCGGGCGCCCTGGCAGGGGAGTTCGGTGTCCGTACGGTCGCGCTCGTGGCCGACGCCGTCACCGCCTACACCGGCGCCCTGGGCGCACGGCCCGGCGCGGTCGTCGCCGCGGGCACGGGTCTGATCGCGATCGGCACGGACCTGACGTGCTGGCGCCGGGCGGACGGCTGGGGGCACCTCCTCGGCGACTGCGGCGGCGGCGCCTGGATCGGGCGGGCCGGGCTGGAGGCCGCCCTGCGTGCCCACGACGGGCGGGAGGACGGCTCCGCGCGGCTGCTGGCCTGCGCCGAGGAGGTGTTCGGCCCGGCCCGGGAACTCCCCGGCAAGCTGTATCCGCGCGCCGACCGGCCGGCCGTGCTCGCCGCCTTCGCGCCCCGAGTGGCCGACTGTGCCGACGCCGACCCCGTCGCCGCCGGGATCCTGCGCGCCGCCGCCCGGCACATGGCCGACTCCGCGGCTGTCGTCTGTCCATCCGACGGCGAACCCCTGGTCGCCCTCACCGGGGGCCTGTTCAAGATGGGAGACCCGCTGGTCGTTCCGCTGGCGGAGGAGCTGACGAGGCGGCTGCCGCACGCGCGGCAGGTGGTGGCCGAGGGGGATCCGTTGCGGGGGTCGGTCCGTATCGCGACCGCTCTCGCCACCGGTTCGCTCACTCTGCCGGGTGACGAGGCGATGCTGTCCGTGGTTACCACGAACGGCGTAGGTGCGGTCGGCATAACCGCTGATCACTTCTGAAACGTACGTAACTCATCAGACAAAACCGGACGGATACCGCTCACCTGCACCCTCCCCGAACAGGGGAGCCCAGGAAACCAGTAACATGCGACGCCATGAGCTCCCCCACTGGGCCCGCGTCCGGCCTGCCAGTACGAATGCCGCGACCTCGCCAGCCCGGGCGGCACCGCCGACCCGAGCCCCTGGCGGCTCCCGAGGGTGCCCCCGCGCTTGTTCTCGCGGTTCCGGGCACCCCGGGCATCGCCACGCGCAGTCTCGCCGACGAGGTCGTGAGCATCGCGCGTTCCGAGCTCCCCGGCCTGGACGCCCGGATCGGGTACCTCGACGGGGACGACGCGGAGTTCCCCACGCTGCAGGCCGTGCTGACGCACGCCGCGGAGGAGCGCACCGCTCGATACGCGCAGGCCAAGGCCGCGGGGATGAACGTGAAGGAGCCCGACGGCCCGGTGGCGGTCGTCGTGCCGCTGCTGGCCGGTCCGGACGGCGCGCTGCTGCGTCGGGTCCGCCAAGCCGTGATGGAGAGCCGGGTCGCGGCCGACCTGACCGATGTGCTGGGCCCGCACCCGCTGCTCGCCGAGGCGCTGCACGTGCGGCTGTCGGAGGCCGGTCTGGCCCGCGCCGACCGCGCCCGTCTGTTCACCGTGGCGACCGCGGCGGACGGCATCATCCTGGCCTCCGTGGGCGGCGACGAGGCCGTGCAGGCGGCCGGGATCACCGGCATGCTGCTCGCCGCGCGCCTGGCCGTGCCGGTGATGGCGGCGGCCCTCGACCAGGACGGCTCGATCGCGTCCATCGCCGAGCAGCTCCGTTCCTCCGGTTCGCAGCAGCTGGCACTCGCGCCGTACCTGATAGGGCCGGAGATCGACCCGGGCCTGATCGAGGAGGCCGCCAGGGAGGTGGGCTGCTCCGCCGCCGAGGCGCTCGGCCCCTACCCGGCGATCGGCAAGCTCGCCCTGGCCAAGTACACGACCGCGCTGGGCATCGCCCCGCCGCAGCCGCAGGGCGCGCCGGTCCGCTGACGCGCACCGCACGACGTACGGCGAAAGGGCCCGTTTCCCAATGGAGCGGGCCCTTCGCCATGCGGGCGGGGCGAGAGGGTCAGCCGATGACCACGCAGGAGGCCGCGGTCACCTCGACCGCGCCCTCGAAGCACGGCAGTCCGGTCGCCGGGTCGAGGGCGAACCAGGTGACGTCGCCGGAGCGCTCGTTGGCGACGTAGAGGAAACCGTCCGCCTCGGTGAGCGCCCGGGGCCAGTGGCCGCCGCAGGGGGCCGTACCGAGCAGCCGCAGGGTCTCGCCCTCGACGGCGAACGTGGACAGGACGTCCTCGCCCCGGATCGCGGTCCACACGAAGCGCCCGTCGGGCGAGGCGACGATCCCCGAGGGATAGGCGTGGCCGTCCGGGGTGCCGGGCAGGGCCGGTGTCTCGGCCAGCGGCTCCAGCGTGCCGTCCGCGGCGCCCCAGTGGCAGACGGTGACGGTCGGGGTGAGCTCGTTGACGACGTAGGCGTGCGAGCCGTCCGGGTGGAAGGCCAGATGGCGCGGACCTGAGCCGGGCCGCAGCGCGATCTCCCGGTGGAGCACGAGGCCGCCGTCGGTCAGCGTGCACACCCGCACCGAGTCCGTGCCGAGGTCGACGCTGACGGCCCAGCGGCCGCTCGGGTCGGGCTGGACCTGGTGAGCGTGCGGGCCGTGCTGGCGGGGGGTGTGCGGGCCCGAGCCGGTGTGCCGGAACACTCCGGACGGGGCGTGAGCGAGGGTGCCGTCGGGGCGGAGGGGGACGGCGGTGACGCTGCCGGAGCCGTAGTTGGCGGTGAGGACGTGCCCGGCGTGGACGCCGAGGTGGGTGGGGCCGTTCCCGTCGATCGGCACCGGTGGGCCGGCCGGCTCGGGTCTGTCGCCGTTCACGCGGTACGCGGCCACCGCGCCCTCGGCGGTCTCACTCACCGCGTAGAGCGTGCCGCCGTCGGGTGCGAGGGCCAGGTAGGACGGGTCGGGCAGGCCGTCCAGGCTGCTCAGAAGAGTCAACGCGCCGCTGCCCTCGGCCACGGCCGCCGTCACGATGCCGGGGCCTCCGGCCGCCGTGAAAGACCCGATGAAGGCCCGCCGTCCCCGCCTGCCGCCGTGTGCCACCGCGGTCCCCTCTCGGTCCTGTGCCGTGGGGGCGACGGTAGAGCAGTCGATCACGTGAGGTCTAGACCAAGGCGGCGGTTTGGGGCGCCTTCTCTCGCTGCCGCCGGACGGCGCCTCAGGCTCCGACGAGCGGCGAGCCCGAGGGTGCCCTCAGGGGTTTGGCGAGTTCCGCGAGGGCTCGCTCCAGGCCGTGCAGGTGAGCCAGGGCGGGTGCGTGCGCGGGTGCGGATGCGTGCGGCGGCATGAGAGGCGTGAGGTTCTCGCGCGCGTCGTCCCCGAGGCCGTTCCCGTCCCCGACTCCGGCGCGTGAGCCGCCGCCGACACCGGGAGCGGTGAACACGCCGTCCGCGAGCACACCGGCTGTCGGGACACCGTCCGCCAGGGCCCGCCCCACCGGCCGACCACGCGCCTGGCCACCCCGCGCCGCCATCTCACCCTCAGGACCAGGCCCCGTCAGGGCACCCCCGGTCAGCGCTTCCACCGCTGTCTCGACTCGTCGGCACGCGGTGGTCAGGCGGGTGTCGTGGGAGGCCTCCGGGTCGGCGGCGACGGCGACCAGGCCGCGGATCTCGCGGGCGCAGTCGTCGAGCAGGGCCAGGACCCGGCGGGCGCGCCGCTTGCGGCCGAGCATCGGGTTGAGCGGGTGCACCAGCGGGGCGACGGACAGCCGGACCCGGCCGAGCAGTTGCTCCAGTTCGGCCGCGCGGGGCACCGGGTCGGCGTGCGCGGAGCCGGCCAGGCGGGCCGCGGCCTCGGCGGTGCAGGCGCGGACGCCGTGCAGCGCCCGCAGGATCCAGGCGTCGGTGACGGTGTGCGTGGTGATGGGCAGGACGAAGAGCACCGCGAGCACGGCGCCGGCCGCTCCGACGCCGGTCTCCGCGAACCGCAGGGCCAGCAGCCCGGGCTCCAGGACACCGAGGAGGCCGTAGAGCAGCTCGGCGAGCAGAGTCACGCAGAGCATCATCCAGGTGTACGACACGGCGGCCGCGTAGAAGATGCCGAAGACACAGCCGGCGAGGATCAGGACCGTCGGCAGTACGGCCCCGTCGAGCGGGACGGCGACGAGCAGGCCGAGCCCGATGCCGATCACGGTGCCGAGGACCCGGCGGAAGCCGCGCACCAGGGTCTCGCCGCGCGAGGTGGTGTTGACGAAGATCCACCAGGTGGCGCCGACGGCCCAGTACCAGCGCTGTCCGGACACCAGCTGCCCCACGACCAGGGCGAAGCCCGCGCCCGCGGTCGCCTGGATCGCCTGGCGGGTGGTGATCCGGGCGAGACCGCTGCCGCCCGGCGGGGCGGGAACGGGGGCCGGGGGCAACCGGCGCTCGTAGCACCACAGCCCGAAGCGCACGATCGCGGCGGTGAACACGGACAGCAGGACGGCGGCGTACAGCTCGGGCAGTCGGTCGGTGGTGGCGTGCAGGAACTGCGCCACGAAGTAGGTCATGAACGCGAACACGCCGAGACTGTGCCCGCGCGGCCCCCAGCGCCGCGCGTACACGCCGGCGCCGACGACGGCGAGGAAGGCGAGGTCCCGCGCGACGGGGTGGTCGTGCAGTTCGGCCGCGGCGGCGAGCACGGGCAGGCCGACGACGGGCAGCAGCGCGGTGGTGAGGGCCTGACCGCGAACCGTGGCGTCCGTGACGGTGAACAGGGCGAGCAGCGCGGCGAGGCCGCCGGTGACGGCGCCGACGAGCGAGTGTCCCGCGAGCCCGCACAGGACCACCGCCGACCCGATCCCGAACACCGCCCGCGCGGCGAACCGCAGCCGCACCCGCCCCGGATCCGGCGCCACGAACACCCTCTTCAGCATGCTTCCCGCCACCTTCGGCTCCTGGCTTGAGTGAGCCCTTCGGCCCCGGCACGAGCCTTTCGGCCCCCGGCATGAGAAAGGCGCCGCGGAATCCGCAGCGCCATCGACCTGCCCATAAGAGCACTACGGACCCTGCTGGCTCAAGTGACCTCTGAAATGCTGGACCATTGGCACAGCCATATGGGTTCCGGCCCGTCCACCGACGAGCCAACGGACCTGGCGGGCAGACGGACCAGCCAAAGCCAACGGACCAGGCAGGCAAGCGGACCTGGCAAGCCAACGGACCGGGCCGGCCAACGAACCAAGCACGAGGAGGCGGACAGCATGTCCGTGGACGAGCTCGACACCCGCATTCTCCGGCTGCTGCTGGATCAGCCCAGGACGAGCGTGCGCGAGTACGCCCGTGTCCTCGGGATCGCCCGCGGCACCCTGCAGGCCCGCCTCGACCGGCTGGAGCGGGACGGGGTGGTCACCGGCACCGGCCCTTCCCTCTCCCCCGCCGCTCTCGGCCACCCCGTGTTGGCGTTCGTGCACATCGAGGTCACCCAGGGGCATCTGGACGACGTGGGCGACGCGCTGGCCGCCGTACCGGAGATCGTCGAGGCCTTCTCGATCACCGGGGGCGGCGATCTGCTGACGCGGGTCGTGGCGCGCGACAACGCGCAGCTGGAGGACGTGATCCAGAAGTTGATCAGCCTTCCGGGAGTCGTCCGCACCCGCACCGAGGTGGCCCTGCGCGAGCGCGTCCCGTACCGGCTGCTGCCCCTGGTGGAGTCGATCGGGCGAGCAGCTCGGAAATGACCTTTGACATCCTGGCGTCATGAGCAATCTCGGCGACACCGCGGTCATCTTCGATCTCGACGGAACGCTCGTGGACAGCGAGCCGAACTACTACGAAGCGGGCCGGCAGGTCCTCGCGGCGCACGGCGTCCCGGACTACACCTGGTCGGACCACGAGGGGTTCGTCGGCATCAGTACGCTGGAGACGGTCGCCGTATGGAAGGACCGGTACGGTCTGCGGGTCTCCGTCGACGAGCTTTTCGCCGCAAAGAACCGGCTCTATCTGGAGCTGGCCCGCGCCTCAACGCGCGCGTACCCCGAGATGGCCAAGTTCGTGGAGTTGCTGGCGGCGGACGGAGTTCCGATGGCCGTGGCCTCGGGTTCGTCGCCCGAGGCCATCGAGGCGGTCCTGGCCGGCACGGGCCTGGACGCGCATCTGCGCACCGCCGTGTCGGCCGACGAGGTCGCCCGTGGCAAGCCCGCGCCGGACGTGTTCCTGGAGGCGGCCCGCCGACTCGACACGGCCCCGGCCCACTGCGTGGTGCTGGAGGACGCGGCCCCGGGCGCGGCGGCGGCGCACGCGGCGGGGATGCGCTGCGTCGCCGTGCCGTACATCGCCGCACAGGCCGACGCCCCGGAGTTCGCCACCGCGGATCTGCTCCTGCCCGGCGGTCAGGCCGAGTTCACCGCGCGGACGGCGTACGACTGGCTGGTACGGACGGCTCAGGCGGCCTGACCGTTCGCTCGGCCGGAACTGGACGCTCCCGCCCCGTTGACGCTCTCCCGCCCCTTCTCTAGGGTCTGGTCGATCATCAGCACGCCGTTCGATATCTCGAACGCGCGGCACCCGTGAACACTCGTTGACCCATGGACTCGTGGAGGCGCACACATGGCACCGCCCCTCTCCAGACGGAACCTTTTCCAGGCGGCGGCGATCGCCACTGTGACGCCCGCGATCCCGTATGCGGCGAGCGGCCGGGCCGTCGCCTCGGCTTCGGAGGCACCATCCGTGTGGACCGTAGAGCCGTTCGCCCTCGATGAAGTGGCGCTCGGTCAGGGGCTGTTCGCCGAGAAGCGGCAGCTGATGCTCGACCACGCGCGCGGCTACGACGTGAACCGACTGGTGCAGGTGTTCCGCGCCAACGCCGGTCTCTCCACGGGCGGAGCGGTCGCGCCCGGCGGCTGGGAGGGGCTGGACGGCGAGGCCAACGGCAACCTCCGCGGGCACTACACCGGTCACTTCCTCACCATGCTGTCGCAGGCGTACGCCGGCACCGGCGAGCAGGTGTTCATCGACAAGACCCTCACCGTCGTCGAGGCGCTCACCGAGGTGCGCGAGGCACTGCGGCACGAGCCGCGCGTGCTCAGCGGCACGGGGCGGTTCGGGACGGCGCCGGAGCAGGTCCGCGGTTCCTACCAGTACGTCGACCTCCCCTCCGGTGTGCTCGGCGGCGCCGCGGCCCTCACCCTGTCCGTCTGGGTGAAACCCACGCACGACGCCAACTGGGCCCGGGTGTTCGACTTCGGCGACGACACCACCCGCTACCTGTACCTGGCCGCGCGCAACGCGAACGGCGTGCCGCGCTTCGCCGTCACCACCGGCGGCGGCGGTGGCGAGCAGGGCCTCAACGGCACGGTCGCGCTGCCGCTGAACCGGTGGAGCCATCTGGCGGTGACGCTCACGGGCGACACGGGCACCCTGTACGTCGACGGCACGGCCGTCGCGCGGAACACATCCATGTCCCTCACCCCGGCGGCCCTCGGCACCCTCGCCAACAACTGGCTCGGCCGATCCAACTACCCCGCCGATCCCGTCTTCGCGGGCGCCGTCGACGAGTTCAACGTCTGGTCGCGCGCCCTCACCGCGGCCGAGATCGTCGGCCTCCAGGACAGCCGGGCCGCCGATGCCCCCGCCGGCCCGGGCGACCTCGTGTCGTACGCCTTCGACGAGACCGAGGGATCGACCTTCGCGGACGCCTCCGGCCGGGACCTCACCGCCACCCTGCGCCGCACCTGGGGCGCGCCCAGCCATCCCGGGTTCCTGGCGGCGTACCCGGAGACGCAGTTCATCCAGCTGGAGTCGATGACCGGCCCGGACTACACGAAGGTCTGGGCGCCCTACTACACCGCGCACAAGATCCTGCGGGGCCTGCTCGACGCGTACACCGCCACCGACGACGCCCGGGCGCTCGACCTGGCGTCGGGCATGTGCGACTGGATGTACTCCCGGCTGTCGAAGCTGCCCGCAGCCACGCTGCAGCGCATGTGGGGCATCTTCTCCAGCGGGGAGTTCGGTGGCATCGTCGAGGCCGTCTGCGATCTGCACGCGCTGTCCGGCAAGGCCGAACACCTCGCGCTGGCCCGGCTGTTCGACCTCGACAAGCTCATCGACGCGTGCGCGGCGAACACCGACATCCTCGACGGACTGCACGCCAACCAGCACATCCCGATCTTCACCGGGCTCGTCCGGCTGTACGACGCCACGGGCGAGGAGCGCTATCTCACCGCTGCCCAGAACTTCTGGGACATGGTCGTACCGGGACGCATGTACGGCATCGGCGGCACCAGCACCACGGAGTTCTGGAAGGCGTCCGGGGTGATCGCCGGCACCCTCAGCGCCACGACCGCCGAGACGTGCTGCGCGTACAACATGCTGAAGCTCAGCCGGATGCTGTTCTTCCACGAGCAGTCGCCGAAGTACATGGACTACTACGAGCGGGCCCTCTACAACCAGGTGCTCGGCTCCAAACAGGACAAGGCGGACGCGGAAAAGCCCCTCGTCACGTACTTCATCGGACTGACTCCCGGTCAAGTCCGGGACTACACACCCAAGCAGGGCACCACCTGCTGCGAGGGCACCGGCATGGAGAGCGCCACGAAGTACCAGGACTCGGTGTACTTCAGGGAGGCCGACGGCAGCGCCCTGTACGTCAATCTGTACAGCCCGTCCAAGCTGACCTGGGCGCAGAAGGGCGTCACGGTCACCCAGACCACCGACTACCCGAGGGAGCAGGGCAGCACCCTCACCATCGGGGGCCGCCGCGCGGCCTTCGCGCTGCGGCTGCGGGTGCCGTCCTGGGCGACCGCCGGATTCCGGGTGACGGTCAACGGGCGTGCGGTGTCCGGCACTCCGACGCCGGGCAGCTACTTCACCGTCTCCCGGACGTGGCGCGCCGGTGACACCGTACGCGTCGCCATGCCCTTCCGGCTGCGCGTGGAGAAGGCCCTCGACGACCCGTCGCTGCAGACCCTCTTCTACGGCCCGGTCAACCTCGTCGCCCGCGACCCGGCGACGGACTACCTGAGGTTCGGCCTGTACCGCGACGCCGGCCTCTCCGGCGACCTGCTGCCCTCCCTGACCCCGGTGAGCGGCGAACCGCTCCACCACACCCTCGACGGCACGGAGTTCGCGCCGTTCTTCGAGGGGACCGAGAATCCCACGCACGCCTACTTCCGGCGGTCCGAACCGCAGGTCGTCTTCGGTACGACCGACGCCGGTGTGGCCAACCCCGCGAAGGCCGACGGGACGACCCTGCTGGACGAGATCTGGGCCGCGGCCCCGTTCCGCACCAAGGACGCGCTGGTCACGCGGGTACGGACCACGGTGGACACGTGGGTGTCCGCCGGGCTGCTGGGGCGGGCGGACGGCGACAAGGTGGTGAAGACGGCACGGAAGGCGTCCTACGCGCGCTGATCCGCACGACTGTTGCGCAGGGCACCCGGTGCCGGGTCCTTCGTCGGCCCGGCACCGGGTGTCCTGCGGCTCCCCCGCGAACATGATGATCGACCGAGCCGACGGCCCGCATTGCCGCTTTCCGGCAGTGTTGACTACGCTCACGGTGCCGGAGGGGCGTCACGAACGCGTCAACGGCGTGCCAGGGGTGGCGGGGTAACAGGGGCAGAGGAAACAGGGGGACGTCGGTGGCCGAGCCGGGGGCGGCTGAGCGATATGTCGACGGGTACGCCGAGTTGCTGGCGGAGGTCTCCGTCACCGGCCGGCGTCCGACCCGCGCCGCGCTGGACCAGCGCCGAGCGCTCGGGGAACGGGCCGCGAACGACGGGCTCAGCCTGCGCACTCTCGTCCGGCAGCACCTGGAGGCCACCCGGTCGGCGTGGCCCGGCACGCCGGGCGCCGCGGACGGAGTCCTGGCCGCGGTGGCGCAGGCCGTGGACGCCTTCGCGGAAGGATACGAGCGGGCCCAGCGGCTGGCCGTGCGCCAGGAGGAGGCCGCGCGCCGCGAGTTCATCGACGACCTGCTCTACGGGCGCAGCGACCTGGGCCGGCTCGCCGAACGCGCGGAGCGATTCGGACTCGTCCTGTCGCACACGCACGCGGTCGCGGTGGCCCGGGGGCTCGAGGCGTACGACGACACCGCGCCCGTCACCCGCCGGGTGGAGACCGCGCTGAACTCCCGTTTCGGCGACCGGCGGATCCTGCTCGCCACCAAGAACGGGCTGCTGATCTGTGTCGCGCCCGGCGACCAGCACGAGGTGCTCGCCCACTTCGCCAAGCAGGCACACGCGGCGACGGACGGCAGCCGGGTCGCCGTGGGACGCCCCCAGCCCGGCGCGGGCGGTGTGGTGCACTCGTACGAGGAGGCGCTGAGCACCCTCGATCTGGCGGACCGGCTGAAGCTCGACGACCCGGTGGTGCACGCCGCCGACCTGCTCGTCTACCCGGTGCTCACCCGGGACCGACAGGCCATGGCCGACCTGGTGCTCAGCGCGCTGGGTCCGCTGCGGGACGCCCGGGGCGGTGCCGAGCCGCTGTTGCGCACACTGGAGGTGTACTTCGAGTCCGGCTGCACGGCCGCGGAGGCCGCGCGGCGCCTGACTCTCAGCGTGCGGGCCCTCACCTACCGCCTGGAGCGCATCCACCAGCTGACGGGAGCGGACCCGTCCGACCCGGTGCACCGGTACACGCTCCAGACGGCGGTCATCGGGGCACGTCTGCTGGACTGGCCGGAACAGGAGATCTGAGGCCGGGCCCTCACACACCTCGGCCGACCGTCACGTCGGCGAACCCTCACGTCGGCGAACCGTTTCGCTGCCGTGTTCCGGCAACTACGACCGACGGCGGGGCTTGCTCCGTCGGGTGCCCTTCGGGGCGCCGGCGGAGCCGGAACGTCCACCGCCGGTGCGGCCCGCACCGCCCCGGGAGCCCTGCCCGGCGGTCTTACGGGGCGTGGGCGTGCCCTTCTCGGTGCGCTTGCGATCGGAGCCGGACTCGCTCGCGGGCTTGTCGCGGCCCCGGGTGCTGTTCGGAGTGCGGCCTCGGACGATGCCGATGAGGTCCTCGACCTGGTCGGTGGTCGCGTCCTCGAGCCAGGAGAGGGCGACGCCGGACTGCGGGGCGTCGACGACCGGGCGGTAGGTGAGGTCGCGGCGGTGGTGCAGACGGGCCACGGACTGGGGGACGACGAGAACGCCGATGCCCGCCGCGACCAGCTCGACCGCGTCGTCCGTGGTGGCCGGCCGCTCGAAGGCGGGCTCCCCCGGCGGTCGCTCCCAGTCCAGGACGTCGTCGAGGGGGTGCAGCACGGTCTCCTCGGCGAGATCCGCGCACGACACCTCCTCCACCGCCGTCACGACATGATCCTTGGGGACCATGACGACCGTCGTCTCGGTGTAGAGAGGGATCGCGCTGAAAACCGTACGGTCGACGGGGAGCCGTACGAACGCGGCGTCCGCGTCGCCGTCGCGCAACACGCGGGATGCCTCGGCGGCCGGGACCGCGACAAGCTCCAGGGGGGTGCCGGGCAGGCGCTCGTGCCAGATCCGCGCCCACTTGCCGGGGGTCACCCCGGGGACGTACGCGAGCCGGAACGAAGGGGTTGCCGCAGAGCCTGTCACCTCGCCAGGCTACCCGTCGTGGTCTCAGGCCCCGCGCGCGGTCGATAGTCTGGACACCATGAAGTCGCACCAGAGCACCCAGACGATGAAGCCCGCGACCGCGGCGAAGAAGCTGGGTGTGTACCTCCCGGCCACCCCCGCAGAGTTCCAGGAGGGCGTCGTCACCCGCACCGAGCTGAACGAGCTGCAGGCGAACCCGCCGGAGTGGCTGCGGGAGCTACGACGCACCGGCCCGCACCCGCGCCCCGTGGTGGCGGATCGACTCGGGGTGTCCATCGCCGGGCTGGCCCGCGGCGGAGTCACGGAGGCGCTCACCACCGAGCAGATCGAGGCGCTCCGGGAGGAGCAGCCGGACTGGCTGGACAAGGAGCGCGCCACGCAGGCCGAGGTCCGCAAGGAGGCGGCGCGCATCAAGCAGAAGAACGCCGAGCAGCCCGAGACCTCCTGAGGTTACGTTCCGGGCGGGCCCCGTCCGGCCTTCCGACCGGGTCCTGCCCGGCCTTCCGACCGGGTCCCGTCCGGCTCCGCCCGCCGAATCAACTCGCCGAATCACTCGCCGAATCACTCGCCGAATCACTCGCCGGTCAGCGTGCCAGGGCCGTTCGCGCTGCCGCGACGGCCTGTTCGGCGTAGCCGCGGCCGAAGAGCACGGCGTGCACCAGGAGCGGGAAGAGCTGGTGCGGGCCGACCCGGTCCCGCCAGCCTTCGGCGAGCGGGGCCGCCTCCTGATATCCCTCCAGTACCCGGTCCAGGTGGGGACAGCCGAAGAGGCGGAGCATCGCGAGGTCGGTCTCGCGGTGACCGCCGTGCGCGGCCGGGTCGATCAGCCACACCTCGCCGTCGCCGCCCCACAGCACGTTGCCGTTCCACAGGTCGCCGTGCAGCCGGGCGGGCGGCTCGGCCGGGCCCGCCAGCTCCGGCAGACGTGCGCAGAACTCCTCGATCACGGCGGATTCCGCGGGACGCACGGTGCCGGCGTCGACAGCCAGGCGCAGGTAGGGCAGCACCCGATGCTCCGCGTACCAGTCGGGCCAGTCACCACCGTCGAGGTTCCGCATCGGGGCGCGTCCGATGTACGCGTCCTCGAGGCCGCCGGGCGGTGGGGCGCCGAACGCCGGTGCGCCGGAGGCGTGCAGGGCGGCCAGGTCCCGGCCGAACCGGCCGGCGGCAGCCGCGCTCGGCCGCCCCTCGGCAACCCGGTCGACCACCAGCCACCGCGGATCGTCACCGTGCACGGCCGGGACCCGGACCGCTCCGGCCTCGGCCAGCCAGCGCAGCCCCGCCGCCTCGGCACGCACCGCGCCGGGATCCTCGCTCCGCTTCACCACCACCAACCGCCCGTCGTCCAGGGCGACTTCGGACAGCGCCCCGGACACCGGGCGCACGGCGCGTGCCGGACGCCCGGTGAGCCGCGCCGCCACGGCACCGGGCCCCTCGTCGCCGTCGAGTGTGGGGCGGCGGTTCATGCCGTACCGAACCATGCCGTACCGAACCATGCCTCGGCGAACGCGGTCGGCGTGCCGTCGGCGGGTGCATGGAGCTCTCGCAGGTACCAGGAAGGGTTGCTGTACACGTACAGCAGTGTGTACCCGGTCAGGGCGGCGTCGCGGCCGGGGTCAGCCGATCGTCCACTTCTGGTTGGCGCCGCCTGAGCAGGTCCAGATCTGCAGCCGGGTGCCGTTGGCCGAGTTGTTGCCGGTCACGTCCAGGCACTTGTTGGCCTGTGGATTGACGATGTCGTTCGCCCCGCTGACGGCCCACTTCTGGTTGGGTCCGCCGCCGCAGTCCCAGAGTTGGACCGTGGAGCCGTCGGCGGTGCCGTTCTCGGTCACGTCCAGGCACTTGCCGAGCGCGCGGATCGTGCCGTCGGAGCCCACGGTCCACTGCTGGGCGGCACTGCCGTTGCAGTCGTAGAGCTGTACGGGGGTCCCATTGGCGGAGCTCGCCCCGGCGATGTCCACGCACTTGCCGGCCAGGCCCTTGATCGCCGCGCCGGTGGACGTGCTGCCGGTCGTCACCGACACGGAGTCCACCACCAGCTGCTGTGGGAACGATGTGGAACCGTCCGGGTCACCCGGCCAGTAGCCGCCCACGGCCAGGTTCAGGATCAGGAAGAACGGCTTGTTGAACACCCATGTCTTCCCACCGAGGTCGGCCGGGGTGCGCCGCTGGTAGACGTTGCCGTCCACGGTCCAGGTGATCGAGTCGGGCGCCCAGTCCACCGCGAAGGTGTGGAAGGCGTCCGCGAAGGCCTGGCCGTTGGCCAGCGAGTAGCCCGCGCCTATGCCGCCCGAGCCCGAGTAGCCGGGGCCGTGGATGGTGCCGTGCACGGTGGAGGGCTCATAGCCGACGTTCTCCATGACGTCGATCTCGCCCGAGTCCGGCCAGTTGACCGGCGTGCCCAGCATCCAGAACGCGGGCCACATGCCCTGCCCGCGCGGGATCTTCATCCGGGCCTCGACGTGCCCGTACTGCGCGTTGAACTTCCCGGAGGTGTTCAGCCGGGCCGAGGTGTACTGGCAGGTGCCGTACCAGCACTGATAGTTCGCCGGGTTCTCCTTCCGTGCGGTGATCACCAGGTGCCCCTGGCCGTCCAGGGCCGCGTTCTTGTTGCCCGACGTGTAGTACTGCCGCTCGTGGTTGTTGACGTTGTCGCCCGTCTCGATCTGCCACTTCGACGAGTCGACCGCGGAACCGGAAGCACCGTCGAAGGTGTCGGAGAAGGCCACCGCGGCGGCGGCCGCGTCGGTGGTCGCGGCGGTGGGGGAGGCGTCCCGCGGATCCGCGTGCGCCGCGCCGGTCGCGGCAGAGGCGACCAGTACGGCGGACAGGGCGGCTAGCAGACATCTGCGGAGCAGGCGTGGGGAGGCCACGGCTTTTCCTTCCATACGGCGGTCGGGCGCGCGGAGGAGCCGACCGGGGTGGGGGGTGAAGGCTTCGACTCATGTTTTAAGGAGTGAAGTAAGGGTGCGTCAATACTTTGGTACGGACTAACGATCGGACGTTCACCTTCCCGACCCCACCGCCGAGGTGTGACACCGGTGAAATCCTTCAGCCATGTATTGACATATGGAATAAACGATTCGTAGCTTGGGTGATCATTTAGATTCGTGAAGCATGTTCACGGATATGAACCCACGCACATGCTCGTAGTTTCGAGGGAGCCATGAAGTTCCACGGAGTGCTGTTCTTTCCGGTCACACCGTTCGCCGCGGACGGGTCACTGGACGAGGGACGGCTCGCCCACCACATCGAGGCCGGAGTGGCCGCGGGCGCGGGCGGTGTGTTCGTCGCCTGCGGCACCGGCGAGTTCCACGCGCTGACGTCCGACGAGATCGAACGGGCCACGCGGGTCGCGGCCCGGACGACCGCGGGCCGGGTGCCGGTCCTGGCCGCCGCGGGCGGCCCGACGCCGGTCGCCCGCGACCAGGCCGCCCGCGTCGAACAGGCGGGCGCCGACGGCATCCTGCTGCTGCCGCCGTATCTGGTGAACGCCCCGCAGCAGGGGCTGGTGCGGTACGTCGAGGAGGTCACCGCCACCACCCGGCTGCCCGTCGTCTTCTACCAGCGCGGCACCGCCCGGCTCACCGAGTCGACGGCCGCCGAGCTCGCCGCCCTGCCGAACGTCGTCGGTCTCAAGGACGGCATCGGCGACATCGAGCGGATGCACCGCATCGTCCGCGCGGTGCGCGCGGTGCCGGGCGGGGCGGACTTCCAGTTCTTCAACGGCCTGCCCACCGCCGAGATGACCGCGCCGGCCTACCGCGGTATCGGCGTCGACCTGTACTCCTCCGCGGTGTTCGCCTTCGCCCCGGAGATCGCCCTGGCCTTCCACCGGGCGCTCGCCGAGGGCGACGGGACACTCGTCAACACGCTGCTCGACGAGTTCTACGGCCCGCTCGTCGCACTCCGCGACGAGGTCCCCGGATACTCCGTGTCCCTCGTCAAGGCCGGGGTGACCCTGCGCGGCCTGGATGTGGGCGGGGTACGGGCGCCCCTGCTGGACCCGACGCCGGAGCACGTCGCCCGGCTCGCGAGACTTCTCGACCACGGCCTGGAGGTGATCGCCGCATGAGCACCGCCGGTGACACGAGGATCCGCGAACTGATCATCACCCCGATCGCCTTCGGTGACCCGCCACTGCTCAACTCCAACGGCGTCCACGAGCCCCTCGCGCTGCGCGTGATCCTCCAACTCGTGCTGGAGGACGGCACGGTGGGGCTCGGTGAGTCGACGGGCGGCACCGCACGGCTGGAACGACTTCACGCGGCGGCGCGGGTGGTCGTCGGGATGGACGTCTTCGACACGACGGCCGTCGCGGCCGCGATCGACGCCGCCCTGCTGCCGACCGTGCCCAGCTCCCACGAACGGGGCTGGACCACCTCCGCGGTGGAGGTGGCCTGCCTCGACGCGCAGGGCAAGCTGCTCGGGCGCCCGGTCAGCGACCTGCTCGGGGGCGCGGTCCGCGACTCCGTGCCGTTCGCCGCGTACCTCTTCTACAAGTGGGCCGAGCACCCCGCCCTCGACGGCCGCGCGGCTGTCGGCGACGACTGGGGCGAGGCCCTGGACCCGGCCGGCATCGTCGAGCAGGCGCGGCTGATGCAGGAGCGGTACGGTTTCCGGTCGTTCAAGCTCAAGGGCGGGGTCTTCCCGCCCGACGAGGAGATCGCCGCCATCAAGGCGCTGGCGGAGGCATTCCCCGGGCAGCCGCTGCGGCTGGACCCCAACACGGCCTGGACGGTGGAGACGTCCAGGTGCGTCGCCCGCGAACTGGACGGTGTGCTGGAGTACTTGGAGGACCCGACCAAGGGCATCCCCGGTATGGCGGAGGTCGCGAAGGACTCGCCGCTGCCGCTCGCGACCAACATGTGCGTGGTCGCCTGGGAGCATCTGAGGCCCGGGATCGAGCAGAACGCGATCCAGGTCCTGCTGACCGACCACCACTACTGGGGCGGGCTGCGCCGCACCCGTGAACTGGCGGCCGTCTGCGAGGCGTTCGGGCTCGCGCTGTCCATGCACTCCAACTCGCATCTCGGCATCAGCCTCGCCGCCATGACCCATGTGGCCGCGGCCATCCCGAACCTGGACCACTCCTGCGACACGCACTACCCGTGGAACTCGGCGGACGACGTGATCGTCCCCGGTGCGCTGGAGCTGCGCGACGGCGCGGTCAAGGTCCCCACCGGCCCGGGTCTCGGTGTGGAACTGGACCACGAAGCCCTGGACCGGGCGCACCGGCTGTACGTGGACTCCGGGATGCGCAGCCGTGACGACACCGGCTACATGCGGCGGATCCAGCCGGAGTACGAGCTCAGGCTCCCGCGCTGGTGAGAGGACGCACCCGGACCTCGACGGGGCGAACACTGCCTGCCCCGGCACTGGCACCCCGTGCCCGGCCACCGCTCTCCGCGTGAGCCGGGCACGTGCGGGGCGCGCGCTCTCGGGGCGGTGTCCTCCCGGGACGGTGATCGACGCCTTTTCCCGGCCCGGGCCACCAGGTCCGGCCCCGGCACCGGTGTTCATCGCAGGGTGAGCGGGGTCTCGGATTCGAGACGGGACAGCTTCTCCGGGTTGCGGACGTAGTAGAGGCCGGTGATGCGGGCGTCCTCCAGACGGATCGCCATGACGCCGTCGATCTCCCCGTCGAGGCGTACGAGGAGCGCCGGGTTGCCGTTGACCACGGTGGGAGCGACGGTGACCGGGCGCTTGTTCTTGCCGAGACCGCCGATCAGAAGGCGGGCCACCTTGTCGGCGCCGGTGATCGGCCGCAACGCGGCCTGCTTGATGCCGCCGCCGTCGCCCATCAGGACGACCTCGGGGGCGAGCACGTCGAGCAGGCCCTGCGGGTCGCCGGTCTCGAGTACGCGCCGGAACGCCTCCAGAGCCGCCCGGGTCTCGCTCGCGGAGACCACCTCTCGCGGGCGACGGGCCTCGACGTGCCGGCGCGCGCGGTGGGCGATCTGGCGGACGGCCGCGGGGCTCTTGTCGACGGCGGCCGCGATCTCGTCGTAGCTGACGTCGAAGGCCTCGCGCAGCACGAAGACGGCGCGCTCGGTCGGCGACAGCGTTTCGAGGACGAGCATGAGCGCCATCGACACACTCTCGGCGAGCTCGACGTCCTCGGCCACGTCCGGCGCGGTGAGCAGCGGCTCGGGCAGCCAGGGGCCGACGTACGCCTCCTTGCGGCGACTCATCGTGCGCAGTCGGTTGAGCGACTGCCGGGTCGTGATCCGGACCAGGTAGGCGCGCTGGTCGCGCACCTGCTCCAAGTCGACCTTGACCCACCGCAGCCAGGTCTCCTGAAGGACGTCTTCCGCGTCGGCTGCGGATCCGAGCATTTCGTACGCGACGGTGAAGAGCAGGTTGCGGTGGGCGACGAAAGTCTCTGTCGCCGGGTCGGTGGCGTTCTCGCTCATGTCTCTACCCCCTTCGTTCTTCGTTCCGTTTCGTCGATCGTCACTGGCCGGTGAAAGGCTGAGGACCGAAGCGGCCCCACGCGACGAAGACCGCGAGCGCGAAATAGACCGAGTTCAACATCACGAACATGAACTGGCCGAGGCGGCCATGGGTGATCATCGCGCCTGCCATGAGCAAAATCCAGCAGACGGCGGTCACCGGCACCATGACCGGCGCGATGTCGAGCACGGCGGGCAGGGTCAGGCCGACCGCGGCCAGGATCTCAAGGGCCCCGAGAGTCTTGACGAAGCCGACGCCGGCGTCCTGGGTCCATTCCCCGCCATGCTGATCGGCCAGTTTCTCCTTGGGTACGAACGCCTTGGTGATGCCGCCGACCAGGGCGACCGCGGCCAGCAGTCCCGTAGCGATCCAAAGGGTGAGGTTCACGGGGTCTGTCTCCGTTGCTCAGAGCTGGACTGTCTGTTCAGCGGTGGCCGGTGCCTCGCCGCGTTCGGCCAGCAGCTGCTGACGCTTGGCACCTCCTGAGACGCGGTGCAAGCCGTAGGAACCGGGCTTGCGTGCCTCGCCGGCCAGATGCTTGACGATGCCCGTGCACACGAACTCCTTGAGCCTCGCGCCAGGGCGACCGTCGATGTGGAACCACAGCGCGACGTCGTTCCTGTGGGCGAACTGGAAGATGCCCGCGCGTCGGCCCAGGCTGATGCACTGGCCGGCGAACACCTGGTTGAGGGTGGAGGGCTGCTCACCCGCGATCCTGCTGAGCACCGTGTCGGCGGCCCGCGCGCCCAGCGGCATCGCTGCCTGGCAGCTCATCCGCAGTGGCAGGTCCGACGGTGCCGCCGAGTCGCCGGCCGCGACGATGCGCACGTCGTCCACGCTGGTCAACGTCTCGTCCGTGAGCAGGCGGCCCAGGGCGTCGGTGCTCAGCCCGCTGCGCGCGGCCAGGTCCGGCACGCCGAATCCGGCGGTCCAGATGGTCACCTTGCTCGGCAGCTCCCGGCCGCCGCTGAGCCGCACGGCATCGCGCGTCACGGCCGTCACCGTCGCGTCGGGGCCTTCGAGCACGGTCACACCGAGTTCGGCGAACCGCTTGGCGACCGAGCGTCGGCCCCGAGGATGCAGGTACGGGCCGAGTACCTCGCCGCAGACCAGGGTCACGGCGCGGCCCTCCTCCGCCAGCTCGGCGGCGGTCTCGATGCCGGTCGGGCCGGCTCCGACGACCGTCACCGCGGCCGTCGCGGGCGCGGCGTCGAGGACCGGCCGCAGCCGCACCGCCTCCTCGAAGGTGGCGATCGGGTAGGCGAACTCCGCCGCCCCGGGCACACTCGGGTCGGCGCTGCCGCTGCCCACCGCGTAGATCAGGTAGTCGTAGCCGACCGTGCCGCCCGTCGCCAACGTCACCCTGCGCTCGGCCGCGTCGATCCGTGTCACGGTGTCGACCACCAGCCGGACGCCCTCGGCCAGGACCTCTCGGTAGTCGACGACCGCGTCGTGGGAACCGCCCACCAGTTGGTGCAGGCGGATCCGCTCGACGAAGGTCGGGCGCGGGTTGATCAGAGTCACTGTCACGTCGTCGCGCCGCGTCAGGCGATCGGCGGCCATGACGCCGGCGTATCCGCCGCCGATCACGACCACATCGATGTTCTCAGTCATGGTGTCTCCTTCGGTTCCAGGAAGTCGACTCCGGGAGTTCGGCTCCAGGGGTTCGGCTCCAGGGGTTCGGCTCCAGGGGTTCGGCCTCAAGACACCGTCTGATCGATCGCTGTGACAGCCTGTGAGGCAGATCACTCCACAGCCGGGGGCCCGTGGGCTCGGTACACGGAGTCCTCACGCTCGGAGCCGATGCTCAGCGAACGCGCGCCACCGGGGCGGAGTGACTAGCGTGCGGTTCATGGATCACCGACCTGGACCGTCCGTGCGGCACTTCGAACACTGCCCCTGGCTGTTCGCCGACGAGGCGAGCGAGGACCAACGTCTGGCCCAGCGAGAGCGGCAACTGTCGATAGGCGGGGACAGCGAGATCGGCGAGCAGTGCTACGTCGCCGAGTCGGCGGCGGTGTTCCCGGACCGACTGCGGCTCGGGGACGGCTCGTACCTCGCCGCCCACGCCTATGTGACCGGGGAGTTGACCACCGGCGAGGACTGCTCGCTGAACCCGTTCACGACCGTGCGTGGTGCCGTGGCGCTGGGTAACGGGGTCCGGATCGGGGCGTACACCTCACTCCTAGGCTTCAACCACTCCATGGCTCCCGACCGCCCGGTCTTCCAACAGCCCCTCACCAGCAGGGGGATCAAGATCGGGGACGACGTGTGGATCGGCTCGCACGTGGTCGTGGTGGACGGGGTGACCATCGGCGACCACTGCGTGATCGGTGCCGGGGCGGCGGTGACCAGGGATCTGCCGGCCTGGACGGTGGCCGCCGGGAACCCGGCGCGGCATATCCGCGACCGGCGTGACGTCGGATCGAGCCGTGCCGACGGTACCGAGTCGAGCGGCTTCGCCGGTCACGTGGCCGGTGCGGAGTCGGGCCACTCCACCCGCCCCGCCACCGTCGCAGCTCCACGCCCATCCCCCCGTCGCACAACCGGCACCGAGCTGAGCCGTTTCGCCGACACCGTCCGTGCCCAGGCCCCCGACCTCCTCGCCCGCTGCTGGGACGGTGACCGTTACGTCGACCGTCCCGGTGTCGCGCCCACCGTTCGGGCCCACTGCGACGCCGTGGAGATCGCCGACCTGCTCCTGGGATCCGCGCCCGAGCAGTTGACGGCCGCCGAGCACACCGGACGCCTGGCCGCGCTCCAGGATCCGCGCACCGGGCTGGTGCCGGAGTTCGGCGAGAGCCTGTCGGAGGACGGCTTCCCCCGGTCGGGGGCGGCGCTGTACCACGTCCTCTGCGTCGGCTACGCCCTCGACCTGCTGGGCTCCTCCCTGCCGCATCCGGTGCGCGGAGCAAGGCAGATGACGGCCGGTCACCTCATCGGCCGACTGGACGAGTTGCCCTGGCGTGACGAGGCGTGGGGCGCCGGTGCCTGGGTCGACGCCTGGGCCACGGCCGCCCACTGGAACCTGCGGCGTTCCGAGGACGGACGTGAGGCCGGGCGTGAGGCCGGGCGTGAGGCCGGGCGTCAGGCCGGGCGTCAGGCCGGGCGTCAGGCCGGGCGTGAGGCCGGAGGTATGGAACCGGGCGCGGTGGAGGCGCTGTTCGGGTGGCTGCTCGCCCGTGCGGATCCGTGGACCGGGATGTGGGGTTCCGCCTCGCCCGAGTCGGGCCGGTTGCAGGTGGTCAACGGCTACTACCGGCTGACGCGCGGGTCATTCGCCCAGTTCGGGTTGCCGGTGCCGCACCCGGAGCGGGTCGTGGACGCGGTTCTGGACCACGCCCGCGACGCGCGGTACTTCGGCGCGGGCCAGGAGAACGCCTGCAACGTCCTGGACGTCGCCCACCCCCTGTGGCTGTGCACGCGTCGGCTCGGGGCAGACGGCGGCCACGGATACCGTACGGCCGAGATCCGCGCGTGGGCCGAGCGGCAGTTGGGTGCGGCTCTCCCCCGTCGGCAGGACGACCGGGGCTTCGGGTTCGGTCCCGGCACCTCGGGCCCCGGCCCTGAACCCGGCCTCCAGGGCACCGAGATGTGGCTGGCGATCATCTGGCTCCTGGCCGACCTGCTGGGCCGCTCCGACGAGCTCGGCTACCGCCCACGCGGCATCCACCGCCCCGAGCCGGCTCTCCGTCCCGGAACTGACGGCGCACGACGGCACGCTGAGTCCTGAGAACTCGACCGGCCGTCCGGGGACCCGGATCCCCTTCGCACGGGATGACAGAACGAGAGGCGTCACAACGATGGCTGGAACCACGACGGTCTACCTGCTGTGGCATGTGCACCACCTCGCCGAAGTGGACGGCGAGATCCGGCACTTCACCGAACCGGACGACTTCTGGTCCGACGACGAGGCCGGTGACGACGTCAAGCACCTCGGCACGTATTCGAGCCGCGAGGCCGCGCGCGAGCGCATCGAGCGAGCCCGGCAGCTCCCCGGATTCGCCGACGAACCCGACTGCTTCTACATCCAGGAGTCCGTCCTCGACGAGGACGAGTGGACCGAGGGATACGTGGTGGCGTAGCACAGACCCCACCCCGACAGCAGAGATCCGACCCCGCCGCCGTCCCTTGCCATTCCCATTCGGCAGGGACATGCCCGACCCTGTCCGAGGGCGTGGATCGTCGCGCCCTCGGACGGAGCGGTGACCGGAACAGATGACCGCAATAGAGGAGCGCACGCGTGGGCGGAGTCGGGGAGAGGGCCGTGCTGGTGACCGGCGGCAGCGGTTTCGTCGGCAGCCATCTGGTGCGACGGCTGCTGGAGCGGGGCCACCGCGTCCACGCCACCGTGCGCGGCGTCACGCACACGGCGAAGGTGCGCCCGCTGCGGGAGATGCAGCGGGCGTTTCCGGACCGACTGACCCTGTTCGAGGCTGACCTGCTGCGGGAGGGCTCCTTCGACGAGGCGATGACCGGCTGCCGGGTGGTCTTCCACGTGGCGTCGCCGTTCTTCATGCCGGAGAAGATCAAGGACGGCCGCCGGGACATGGTCGATCCCGCGCTGCTCGGCACCCGCAACGTGCTGGCGAGTGTGGAGCGGACCCCGACGGTCGAACGGCTGGTGTTCACCTCGACCGTCGGCGCGATCTTCGGTGACTACGCCGACGTCCTGGAGATGGACGACCAGGTGCTGTCGGAGAAGTACGTCAACACCACCAGCACAGTGGAGAACAACCCGTACCACTACGCGAAGACGGTCGCGGAACAGGCCGCGTGGGAGGCGGAGGCGGCCCAGGACCGCTGGCGCATGGTGTCCGTCAACCCCGGCCTGATCCTGGGCCCTTCGCTCGCGCCCGCCTCGGAGTCCGGCAGCCTGTTCCTGCTGGAGGAGCTGTTCAAGGGCTACTTCTTCTACGGCGCCCCGGACTTCAGCTTCACGACGGCGGACGTACGGGACGTGGCCGACGCGCACATCGCGGCCGCGGAGCACGCCGACGCGAAGGGCCGCTACATCGTCGCGGCGCCGACGATGACGTCCTTCCACGAGATGGCACGCGTCATCCGGACCCGGTACCCCCGCGATCCGCGCCTCCCCCGAACCGCCCTCCCGCACTGGCCGGTACGGGTTCTGGGGCCCGCCTTCGGGCTCACCCAGGACTACATCCGCAAACACCTCGGCATCCGGTTCCGGGTGGACAACAGCAGGAGCGTGCACGAACTGGGCGTCACCTACCGCCCGATCGAGGAGACTGTGCTCGATCACTACGAGGCGTGGCGACAACGACCGGGCAGGAGATGACGAATTCATGCCCCCTGAAAGCACAGAGGGATGAAGGTCACAGATACGTATCGGACATTTAACACTTCAATCTTCACACTAGTCACACAAGTTGGCTAAGTTGGCTTGTGGACCACACGACTCCTCCGGCGAACCCGCCGAGTCGCGTGCCCCAGCACGGAAGGAGTACGGCTCCCATGGCGCCGGAACGAACCTCGCGCCCCGCCGGCAGCGGTCTCCCGGGTGTGCGCAACTCCGCGCTGGCCACGGCGGCCCTCACCTCGGTGGCCCTGCTCTCACAGACCGCGGGCGCCGCGGCCGCCACGGGAGACGACGCGCCGAGCCGGGACGAGGTCCAGCAGCGGGTCAACAGCCTCTACGACCGCGCCGAGACCGACACGGGGACCTACAACGCGACTCGCGCGGCGGCGATCCCGCGCCAGCGGGGCGGGGCGCCCGCGAGTACCGAGCGTCGCGGCGCCGGTTCGGCCACCGACAGCGCCGGTGAACCCGCCGCCCCCGCGATCACCGATGTCGCCCGGCAGTGGTTCGACGTGGCCCGCGCCAAGCTGGGCCCGACCGTCCCCGCCGTCCTGCCGTCCGACCGGACGCCGGCCCGTCCGACCCGTTCACCCGCGGCCCGGCCCTCGCGCCCGGCTGAGCCGCCGACGAACGCCCTCGCCCTCGAAGGGCCGAAGACGGCCGACCGGGCCGTCCCGGAGCTGACCGCCGGGTCCGCCCCCGAGTTGACCGCCAGGTCCGTCCCGGCACTGCCGAGCGCGGCGGAGCCCCGGCAGGATGCTCTCAGGGCGCTGCCCGCGGGGTCCACCGCGCCCGCCGCACCCGCCGCTCCCGCCGCCGACTCCGGGTCGTCGCCGTTGCGGGCCACCAAGCAGCGCAACCAGCAAAAGCTCGCCCAGGCCCGCGAGTTGCTGGCCACCCACCGCTCCGCGCAGCTCAGCACGCCGCTCGCGGCGATCGAGTCCCGGCCGGCCGAGAACACCTGGTCCGCTCCGGCGGAACCGGCCCTCGCCCATACGGGCACCCAGTGGCAGCTCCTCCAGCAGGCCGACCTCACCCCGGATCTGCCGGTCGCCCCGAACTACCCGCCCTCCGCGGACCTTCCGGTCACGGCCGACCCCACGTTCATCACCCCCCTGCCCGCCGACCCGGCCGCGACGCTCACCCCCGGCCTCCCGGTCGACCCCGCTTTCACGACCATGTCGGGCCTCCCCACCACGGCGGCCGCTCCGTACGCCACGAACCCGCCGACCGCCCCGGCCGCCGCATACGGCACGGCCCTGCCGGTCGCCCCGAGCTACCCGCCCTCCGCGGACCTCCCGGTCGACCCCGCCTTCACGCCGACACACGGCGTGCCCGTGATGCCGGCCCCCGGTCTCCCCACCACCCCGGCCGCCGCGTTCGCCACGAACCCGACCACCCCGGCCGCCGCGTTCGCCACCAACCCGCCCGCCGCGCCCACCTACGCCCCCGCGCCGGTCCTGCCCGCCACCCCGGCCCCCGCGTACACCGCCGGCCTGCCGACCGACCAGGGCTTCGCGCCCACGCCCGGCCTTCCCGTCGCCCCGGCCGCCGCCTTCGCCGCAGCCCCGCCCGTCGACCCGACCCCCGTCCCCGCCGCGCCCGTTCCGGCCGGCCAGGCGGCGGACGCCGGATACGACCTCAAGGCCGCCAAGGTGGTCGCCTTCGCCCGCGCCCAGATCGGCCGACCGTGTGTGTGGGGCGCGGCCGGGCCGGGATCGTACGACGCCTCCGGGCTGACCCAGGCCTCCTGGAAGGCCGCCGGGGTCGGACTCCCGCGCACCGCGCAGGGACAGGCGGCCGGCACGGCGGTCTCCCTCGCCGACGTCCGGGTCGGGGACCTGATCTTCTTCTTCGACGACCTCAGTCACGTGGGCCTCTTCATCGGCAACGGCATGATGATCCACGCGCCGGGTCCGGGAGCGTACATCCGCGAGGAGTCGGTCTTCCACGCCGGCGAGTCGGCGATCCGCGGCGCGGTGCGCCCCGCCTGAGACCGGGTGCCGCCAAGGCGCCGACCACGTCACGCCGGCCGGGCCGCGCGGGTTCACCTCGAACCCGCGCGCCCGGCCCGCCGCTCTGCGATCGCCTCCGGTTCCTTCCGCGCGCCATCCGCGCCGGCCTGGTTTCCTCACCCCTGCACACCTCCACCCCACGCACCTCCACCCCACCCACGCACACCTCTGGACGCCCCCTCCGTGCCTGTCCTAGGGTGCGTAGCAAGCGCTTTCTGGCCTGACCATGCCAATGCGTGCCCGCCGTCTTCTCCCGCTCTCCGGCCATCTCCCGACCGTCCATGCGCTCGGCTCCGCCGCCGGCCCGCACCCTCAGCCGTCGCGGGCCGGCGCGGAAAGGCAGCGTCTCGTGCCGCACCGCGAACCGCAGGTCCCGCCGCAGCCGCCCACCCGCAAGTCGTTCCTGCGCGGCATGGCCGCCGTCGGGGTCGCCCCGCTGCTCCCGGCGGTCCTGCCCGCCGTCGCCGAGGCCGCGCCGTCGGAGCGCCCGGCGTTCCCACTGGCCCGGGACGGCGCCGCCGTCGACGTGTTCGTGGACGCGGCGGACGACCCCGCCGTGATCCGCGCCGCCGGGGACCTCCAGGCGGACGTGGAACGAGTCACCGGCGTCCGGCCCCGGCTGCTGCGCGCCCTGCCCGAACGGGCGGCGCTCCTGGTGGTGGTGGGCACCCTGGGCGCGAGCCCGGTGGTCGACCGGCTGGTCGCCGACCGGCGTCTGGACGTCTCCGGGGTGAAGGGCCGCTGGGAGGCGTCGGTGACCCAGGCGGTGGACCGTCCGCTGCCCGGAGTGGACCGTGCCCTGGTGATCGCCGGAAGCGACCGGCGCGGCACGATCTACGGCGTCTACGACACCTCGGAGCGCATCGGGGTCTCGCCCTGGTACTGGTGGGCCGACGTGCCCGTCGAACACCGCGACACGGTGACCGTGCCCGCGGGCCCCCTCAAGCGGTACGAGCCGTCCATCCGTTACCGGGGCATCTTCATCAACGACGAGCAGAACCTGACCACTTGGTCCCACCGGACCCAGGAGCCGGACAAGAACATCGGGCCCGAGACGTACAGGCGGGTCTTCGAACTGCTGCTGCGTCTGAAGGCCAACTACCTGTGGCCCGCCATGCATCCGTACTCGGACTTCTTCAACAAGCACCGCGAGAACCCCGAACTCGCCGACGAGTACGGCATCGTCGTCGGCTCCAGCCACCCCGAGGCCCTGCTGCGCAACGGCGTCCACGAGTGGGATCCGTGGGCCGCGGAGCACCGGGGTCCGGACGGCAGCCTCCCGGTGTACGACTACACGGTGAACCCCACTGTCATCTCGGACTACTGGAGAGCCCGGGCGAGACAGAACGCGGCCTACGAGAGCAGTTGGACGCTCGGTATGCGCGGTCTGCACGACAGCGCGCTGGAGACCAAGTACGCGACCACCATCCCGGAGAAGGTGGTGGTGATGAACGACATCATCGCCGACCAGCGCCGGATCCTCACCGATGAGGTCGGTGCCGCCGCCGAGCCGCAGATCTTCATCCCGTACAAGGAAGTGCTGGAGCTGTACAACGCGGGCGTCCGGGTTCCCGAGGACGTCACGCTGATCTGGCCGGACGACAACCACGGCAACATGCGCCAGCTGCCGAACGAGGCGGAGCGCGATCGGCCGGGCGGCAACGGCATCTACTACCACCTCTCCTACTGGGGACGTCCGCGCAGCTACCTGTGGCTGGACACCACCCAGATCGCCAAGGTCTGGCAGGAGTTGCGCCGGGTGTACGAGCACGGCGTCGACCGGATGTGGATCTTCAACGTGGGTGACGTCAAGTCGATCGAGACCGGCCTGTCCTTCGCCATGGACGTGGCCTGGGACGTGGACCGGTGGAGCGCCGACGACGTCGAGGACTTCCTGGCCGAGTGGTACGGGCGGCAGTTCGGGCGGCGCCACGGGCGGGAGATCGCCGAGATCCGGACCGAGTACTACCGTCTCGCGGCCGAGCGGCGACCGGAGTTCATCGACCGTCAGATGTTCTCCGTCGTGCACCACGGCGACGAGGCGGGACGCCGGCTCGCGGCCCACGACCGGCTGCTGGTCCGGACCCGGGCGCTGGGCGCCACACTGCCCGAGGCCTACCGTGACGCCTTCTACGAGCTCGTCGAATACCCGGTGCACGGGGCGTACTTGATGAACCTGAAGTACTACTGGGCGGACCGCAACGCCCTGGCGGTCCGGCAGGGGCGCGGCGCGGGGACGAACCGTTTCGCGGACCTGGCCGAGGCCGCCCACGCCGAGGAGGTGGCGATCACCAAGCGGTACAACTCCGAGGTGGCGGGCGGGAAGTGGGATGGGATCGTCAACCCGTACCCCTCGCAGATCCCGAAGGCTCCCGGCCGGCCGGCCGTCACCCGGATCGCCCGGAGTGAGACCTCCGGGCTGGGTGTGGCCGCCGAGGGCAACGAGACCGGGACGGACCGGCCGCTGTCCTTCTCCTCGTTCACCCGCGACCGGCGTTTCGTGGACGTCTTCAACACCGGTTTCCTGGCGCTGGACTGGACGGCCGAGGCCAGTCACCCCTGGGTGCGGCTGAGTACGGCGGGCGGCTCGCTGACCGAGCAGACCCGGGTGTGGGTGGAGGTGGACTGGGCGCGGGTGCCCGAGGGCACGCACAGCGCCACGGTCACCGTCGGCGGGGCCGGGCAGCGCGTCGAGGTACCGCTGCGGGTGGTCGACGACGGGGAACGGGCGCGCCGTCGGACACGGGGGTTCATCGAGGCCCACGGGTATGTGTCGATCGACGCCGTGCACACCGAGCGGCGGGTGGCGCGCGGCGGGGCCCGCTGGCGGACCGTGCGCGGGCTGGGTCGTCGTACGGGTGCCGTCGAGGCGGTTCCGTCGACCGCGGCGCCGGTCACCGGGGACTTCGCGAGCCGGGCCCCGGAGCTGCGGTACCGGGTGCGGTTCGCGAGTGCCGGGAGCTTCGCCGTGACCGTGTTCCGGCTGCCCTCTCTGGACGAGCGCGGTCTGCGTCGGGTGGCGGTCGCCCTCGACGACCAGCCGGCCACCGTGCTGTCCGGCCAGGCGATCGCCACCGGCAACCGGGGGGACGCCTGGGCCCGCAACGTCGAGGAGGGCGTCGAGAAGCTGACCGCCACCGTGACCGTCGGCGAACCCGGCGAGCACGTCCTGCGGCTGTTCATGGTGGACGCGGCGATCGCCGTGGACCAGATCGTCGTGGACACCGGGGGCCTTCCGGTCACCTATCTCGCGCCGCCGGAGAGCTACCACCCGGTGTTCAACCCGGACCCGGGGTACGCGCCGGGCGTGGACGCTCCCGTCCGGTAGGGCTCCGTTCGCGATCGCCCGGCCCCCGGGAACGTACGTTCCGCTCGAAGGCCCGTGTGGGCCGCCGGTCCCCCGCGCCGGCGGCCCACACGGAATCTGCGGGGCCGCGCCGGGTGACGGCCGCGGCCTGTTCCCCCCGCCTCGTGCGCACAGGCGCCGTGTGCTGGAGTACATCCGAGAACGTCGCTGTTGCCCGACTGGATTGTGGAACGGCGAGAGGTCGCGCCGGTATGGGTACAACTACGTACACGAACGGGCCGGACACGCGGAGAGGGACATGGCACCGGGGCTGGGCGACGCCTACGAGCGCATGGTGTCGGTGGCGGTCGCGGCACTTCACGAGCGTGAACCGCAGCGGCTGTGGCCCCTGCTGGCGAGCGCCCTGCCGAACCTGCTGGGCGGCGACGTCGTGCTCTACAAGCTGGACGACTGGAACGAGAGCGCGGGCACGGTCGGTGTGTCGCCGGCCGCCGCGGCGGAGTTCGGCCGCCTCGGGGACGAGGCCATGGGTCTGCTGCGCAGGGGTTACCCCTTCGCACAGCACTACGCGACCGGACCGGACCGGACGCCCGTCACCGCGCGCCGGGCGGCCGGGAACGCCTGGTCCGCCAGCGCGACCGCCCGGCTGATCGGCGACCTCATGGACGCCGACCATGTGCTCGGGATTCCGCTGCCGCGGTCGACCGCCCCGATCACCGGGTGCCTCGTCTACCGCGGCGGCCGGGACTTCACCGACGACCAGGTCCGGCTCGCCGAGCAGGTGCAGCCGCTGTTGGTGGCCGTCGAGCAGCAGCGGCAGCTTCTGGAGCGCTGGCAGTTCCTGACCGCCGGGGACATCGTCCGGGACGCTGCCGAGGAGCCGGCCGCGGATCTCGGTCTGACGCCCCGGGAGACGGCCGTGCTGCTCCTGCTCAGCGACGCCCTGACGGCGACCGCGATGGGTCGCCGCCTGGGCATATCGGACCGTACGGTCCACAAGCACATCGCCAACATCTACCGGAAGCTCGGCACGCACGACCGCGTCAGCACGGTGCTGCGCGCTCAACGGCTCGGCCTCGTCCCCGCGCCGTCCGGATCCGCGTCGCGCTGACCGTCGGCGCGGAACCCGTCGGCTCGGCACGGTGGATCGGCATGGCCGAGCCGGTCAGCGGCGCGCCGGTGCCGCCCCGCCGGGCCGCGACGATCTCCGCCGCGATGGACAGCGCGGTCTCCTCCGGCGTACGAGCGCCGAGGTCCAGACCGATCGGCGACCGCAGCCGGGCCAACTCCCGTTCGTTCAGGCCGACTTCGCGCAGCCGCCGCTCCCGGTCGAGGTGGGTGCGCCGTGAGCCCATCGCGCCGACGTAGGCGACCGGCAGCCGCAGGGCCTCCGTGAGCAGGGGTACGTCGAACTTGGCGTCGTGGGTGAGCACGCACAGCACCGTGCGCGCGTCGGTCGCGGTGCCCCGCAGATAGCGGTGCGGCCAGTCGATCACGATGTCGTCGGCCTCGGGGAAGCGGGCCCGGGTGGCGAAGACGGGCCGGGCGTCGCACACGGTCACGTGGTAGCCGAGGAACTTCCCGGCGCGCACCAGCGCCGCGGCGAAGTCGATCGCACCGAAGACGATCATGCGGGGCGGCGGCACGCTCGACTCGACGAGCAGGGTCAGGCCGTCGGGCCAGCGCGAGCCTCCCCCGGACTCCGTCCGGGGGGACCCCCGTCCCGCCGCGCTCGCCGACAGGTCGAGGGTGCCGGTGCGGCCGGCGTCCAGCAGGGCCCGGGCCTCGGCGGCGACCGTGCCGTCCAGTGCCGCGGGGCCGCCGAGTCCGCCCTCGTGCGACCCGTCGGGGCGCACCACCAGAGCTGTGCCGAGGAGTTCGGCGGGACCGCGCACCACCCGGGCGACGGCCGTCGACTCCCCCTTGGCGGCGGCCGACAGCACGGATCGGAGCACCGGCCGGGCGGGCGTATCCGCGCGGACCGGTGTGACCAGGATGTCGATGATCCCGCCGCAGGTCAGCCCCACCGCGAAGGCGTCCTCGTCGCTGTAGCCGAACCGTTCGAGGACCGTCTCGCCGGTCTGGAGCGCCCGCGCGCACAGGTCGTACACCGCGCCCTCCACACACCCTCCGGAGACCGACCCGATCACCGTGCCCTCGCCGTCGACGGCGAGGGCCGCGCCAGGTCCGCGCGGGGCGCTGCCGCCGACGGCCACCACGGTGGCGACGGCGAACTCCCGTCCCTCCTCGGCCCAGCGGTGCAGCTCTTCGGCGATGTCAAGCATGTCCGCCCGCCAGCAGAACACGGTCGGGCCGGATCGGCAGGTTCCGGTGGCGTACGCCGGTCGCGTGCCAGACCGCGTTGGCGACGGCCGCCGCCGCGCCCACGATGCCGATCTCGCCGATGCCCTTGATGCCGACCGGGTCGTCCGGGTCGGGGTCGTCCACCCAGTCCGCCTCGATGGCCGGGATGTCGGCATGGGCGGCGACGTGGTAGCCCGCGAGGTCGGCGCCGTAGTTGCCGCCGGAGGCCAGGTCGCGGACGGCCTCCTCATGCAGGGCCATGGAGATGCCCCAGGTCATGCCGCCGATGAACTGGTTCCGGGCGGTGAGCGGGTTGACGATCCGGCCGGCCGCGAAGATGCCGAGCATGCGGCGTACCCGTACCTCGCCGGTGGCGGGGTCCACGGCGACCTCGGCGAACTGGGCGCCGAAGGAGTGCCGTTCCTTCTGGGCCAGGGCGCCGATGGCCTCCGTGGTGTCGGACCGTACGGTGATCCCCTCGGGCGGGATGTCGGCGCCGAGGGCGAGCCGCTCCCGCAGTTCACCGGCGGCGGCCATGACCGCCCACGCCCAGGAACGGGTGCCCATGGAGCCGCCCGCGATGAACGCGGGGCCGAGGTCGCTGTCCCCGATACGCACCCGGACCTGTGCGGGCACGGTCTCCAGCGCGTCGGCGGCGACCAGGGTCATCGCCGTCCGGGCCCCGGTGCCGATGTCGGCGGCGTTGATCCGCACGGTGAAGGTGCCGTCCGCCTCCGCCGTCACGGCCGCCGTGGACGGGCCGGCGCCCGCGGGGAAGGAGGCGGCCGCCATGCCGGTGCCGAGCAGCAGGCGTCCGTCGCGGCGCAGGCCGGGGCGCGGGTCCCGGTCGGCCCAGCCGAACCTGCGGGCACCCTCCCGGAAGCAGGCGATCAAGTTGCGGCCGCTGAACGGCAGTCCGGACACCGGGCCCCGGTCGGGCTCGTTGCGGACGCGCAGTTCGATCGGGTCGAGGCCGCACTTCTCGGCGAGTTCGTCGATCGCCGACTCCAGCGCGAACGATCCCGGTGCCTCGCCCGGCGCGCGCATGAAGGTCGGGGTCGGCACGTCGAGCCGTACGAGCTTGTTGCCGGTGTGGTGGGCGTCGGCGTCGTACATCGTCCGGGCCGGGCCGGCGCCCGACTCGATGAACTCGTGCACGGTGGAGGTGGCGCTCAGGGACTGGTGCTCCAGCGCGCGCAGTCGACCGTCGGCGTCGGCGCCGAGCCTCAGGCGCTGCCGGGTGGGGCTGCGGTAGCCGGCGAGCGAGAACATCTGACGGCGGGTCATGACCACCCGGACCGGGCGTCGCAGGTGGGTCGCGGCCATCACGGCGGCCACCTGGTGGGCGCGCACGCCCTTGCTGCCGAAGCCGCCGCCGACATGTTCGGAGCGCACCCGTACCGTCGCCGGGTCGAGCGCGAACAGGTTCGCCAGTTCGCTCGCGACCCACGTGGTGCCCTGGTTGGAGTCGACGACCTCCAGCCGGCCGCCGTCCCACAGCGCCGTCGCGGCGTGCGGCTCCATCGGGTTGTGGTGCTCTTCCGGGGTGGTGTACTCCTCGTCCACGACCACGGCGGACGCGGCGAGTTCGGCGTCGAGATCACCCTTCTCCGCGACCGCGGGCCCATGCGAGTCGAGCGGGTACGCGTCGGGGTGCTCGCCGGCGAACGTCACGTCGTGCGGCTCGGTTTCGTAGTGCACGACCAGCGCCTCGGCGGCTTCCCTGGCCTGCTCGGAGGTGTCGGCGACGACCAGCGCCACCGGCCAGCCCACGTGTGGCACCCGGTCGTGCTGGAAAACGGCCGCGGTCGGGTCCGGCTTGCCCAGCATGCCGAAGTAGTCGGTATGGACGCGAGAGGCGTTGCCGTGGTGCAGGACGGCGACCACGCCCGGCATGGCGAGGACGGGACCGTCCTGAACCGAGCGGATCCGGCCGCGGGCGATGGTGGACAACACCAGCCAGCCGTGGGCGAGTTCGGCGAACGGGATCTCTCCCGCGTAGCGCGCGGCCCCGGTGACCTTGTCCCGGCCCTCGACACGGGTGTGTGCGGTGCCGACGGCGTTCTTGCGCGCCGTGGGGGCGGTGGTCATCGGGTGGCCTCCTCGGCGAGTTCGGTCAGGACGGCCACCACGAGGTTGCGCATGAGGGTCACCTTGTATCCGTTGTGCGGCAGCGGCTTCGCCGCGGCGAGTTCGGCGTCCGCGGCGGCGGCGAAGGTCTCGGCGTCGGCCGGAGCGCCGGTCAGTGCCCGCTCGGCCGCCCGGGCGCGCCACGGCCGGGAGGCGACGGCCCCGAACGCGAGGCGTACCTCGTGTACGACGCCGTCGTGCACGTCGAGGGCGGCGGCGATCGACCCGATGGCGAAGGCGTACGAGGCACGCTCGCGGACCTTGCGGTAGCGGGAGTGGGCGGCCACCGGTGCGGGCGGCAGGGTGACGCCGGTGATCAGCGCGCCCGGCGGCAGCGCCGTCTCCCGGTGGGGAGTGTCACCGACCGGCAGGTAGAAGTCGGCGAGCGGCAACTCTCCCCCGGAGGGGGTACCCCCGGGCCCGTCGGCGGTTTCGTACGAGACGACCGCGTCGAAGGCGGTCAGCGCCACGCCCATGTCGGAGGGGTGGGTGGCCACGCAGTGGTCGGAGGCGCCCAGGATGGCGTGGTTGTGGTGCTCGCCGGCGATGGCGGGGCAACCGCTGCCGGGGACGCGCTTGTTGCAGGGCTTGGACAGGTCGGTGAAGTAGCCGCAGCGGGTGCGCTGAAGCAGGTTTCCGCCGACCGTGGCCATGTTGCGCAGCTGACCGGAGGCTCCGGCCAGGACCGCCTGAGTCAACGCCGGGTAGCGGCGGCGGACTTCGGGGTGAGCGGCGAGGTCGCTGTTGGTGACGGTCGCGCCGATGCGCAGGCCGCCGTCCGCCGTCACCTCGATGTGGTCCAAGGGGAGTTCGCGGACGTCGACGAGCCGGGCGGGACGTTCCACGCCGGCCTTCATCAGGTCGACGAGGTTGGTTCCGCCGCCGAGGAAACGGGCTTCCGGGTCGGCGTCGAGCAGGGCGAGGGCGCCGGAGACATCGTGCGCGCGCCGGTAGTCGAACTCCCTCATGCCGCCGCCTCCGTGGTCGCGTTCCCGGCCGCGCGGGCGACCGCTTCGACGATCGACACGTACGCGCCGCAGCGGCACAGGTTGCCGCTCATCCGCTCCCGGATCTCCTCGGGGCTCAGGGGCGGTGGCCCGGCCTCGGGACTGACGTCGCCGGTGACGGCGCTCGGCCAGCCGGCCGCGTGTTCCTCGATCACCGCGACGGCCGAACAGATCTGACCCGGCGTGCAGTAGCCGCACTGATAGCCGTCGAGGTCGAGGAACGCCTGCTGCACGGGGTGCAGTCGGTCGCCCTCGGCCATGCCCTCGATGGTGGTGACCTCGCGTCCCTCGGCGGCCACGGCGAGTTGGAGACAGGACACCGCCCGGCGGCCGTCGAGCAGAACGGTGCAGGCCCCGCACTGCCCCTGGTCGCAGCCCTTCTTGGTGCCGGTCAGGTCAAGGCGCTCACGCAGGGCGTCGAGCAGGGTGGTGCGGTGGTCGACGGACAGTGTGTGCTTCTCGCCGTTGATCTTCAAAGTGACGGCGCTGTACGTCGACTCGGGGACTGGGGTCATGATCAGTCTTCTTTCGCGTATCCGGAGTGCGCCGGGGCGAGGGTCCGACGCTAGAGTGCGCTCAAACGGACAGCTGTCCGCTAAGACCGAACGTAGTGGACAGTTGTCCGGTCAGCAAGTGCCGGTTCCGGACGCGAGCACTGCTCCGCAGCCGGGCACGGCGCCAAGGGGACGCGTCGGGGGGTGTCCGCCCGCAGCGGTTGGCGCGTCAACACCGCCAAATCGGTAATCAACCGATTCCGCGCCGTTCCGAGGACGGACACCCCCCGACGCGGCCCCGACCCCCCCACCGCGAGGAGGACCAGTGCGGCGGAAGAAGGGCGGGCCCCCGCGATCGAACGCGCACCGCACTCGCGAACGCACCCTGGATATGGCCCTGGCCGAGCTGACGCGCGCGTCGGGCACCCCGACGGGCACGATCGCCACGCAGGCGGGCGATCTGAAAGGCACGTTCTACCGCGGCTTCCCGAACTACGGGGCCCTCGTACTGGAGATCCACCGCCATGAGATGCGGCAGGTCTCCGACACCCCGGCCCGCGGGGCGGGTGGTGACCCGCGGGCAGGGCGACGGCCGTCAGGCGGTGGAGCAGGCAGCGCCGTTGAGGGTGAAGCCGGTCGGGGCGGTGTTGGTCGCGGTCCTGGTGCCGATGAATCCGACGGTGACCGAGCCGCCCGCGGAGATGGTGGAGTTGTAGGAGGCGGGGGTCACGCTCACCGAGCCGCCGCTCTGGGTGGGGGTCCCACCCCACATGTTGGTGACGGTCTGGCCGTTGGCGAAGCTGAAGGCGAGCTTCCAGCCGCTGATGGCGGCGGTGCCCGTGTTGCGGATGGCGATCTCGCCCTGGAAGCCGCCCTGCCATTCGCCGACGACGCGGTAGCCGACGGAGCAGGTCCCGGCGGGGGCGCTCCCGGTGGTCACGTTCACCGTCGCGGAGCGGGCCGACCGGTTGCCGGCCGCGTCCCGGGCGTAGACGGCGAAGGTGTACGCGGTGCTCGCGGTGAGGCCCGTCACGGTCACGGAGTTGGTGGTCGAGGAGGCGACCTTGGTCTCCGAGGTGCCGCTGACCCGCACGACGTCGTAGCCGGCGACGCCGACGTTGTCGGTGGCGGCGGCCCAGGTGAGGGCGGCGGACGTGGCCGTCACGGCGGAGGCGGCCGGGGTGCCGGGAGCCGTCGGGGCCTGGGTGTCACCCGGGTTCCCGCCGCCGAAGACCGTGGCTTCCTTGGAGGTCTGGGCGATGCCGTTGACGCCGTTGAAGATGCGCTGGCCCCAGGAACTCAGCCGGCTGGGGTCGAAGTCGGTCGCCAGGTCGAGGATCGGGTCGGTGTTGCCGCTCCAGGACCAGGCGAGGTAGCCGAGCTTCAACTGCTGGGCGGTGGCCATCATGGTGTCCTCGTCGGGGTCGCCCCACTGATCGGCGGGACCGCCGAACTCGCCGATGAGGAGGGGCAGTTTCGCGTTGACGAAGGCGTTCAGATAGTCGGTGATCTCCGCCGCGGTGTCGAAGACGCTGTACATGTGGATCGAGAAGATCAGGTTGCCGGTGGTGTCGGCGTCGTAGACGGTCTTGGCGTTGGCGCGCATGACGCCCTGCCAGTCCTGGCCCCAGTTGGGCGCGTCCACCATGATCGTGTGCTGGAACCCGGCGCCGCGCAGCTTCTGGATCGCGGCGATCGTGGGGGCGGTCCAGCCTTCGGGGCCGGTGTTGCCCCAGGGCTCGTTGCCGATGTTGATGATGATGTAGTTCTCCTGGCCGGCCAGCACGTTCTTCAGGCCGATCCAGTAGTCGGCCGCCTGGTCGAGGGTGCCGGCGGCGGCGTCCTCGCCGTAGCCGGTGGTGTCGTGCACCTCCAGGACGCAGATGAGCCGGTTGGCCTTGCACTGGGCGATGACGTCGGCCACGTCGGCGGCGCTGTTCGCGGTCCAGCGGTGGCCGTCGGCGAGGACGACACGGACCGTGTTGGCGCCGAGGGCCTTGACGTCGGCCAGCGACTGCGTCTCGTTCGGGTACCAGGTGTGGGCGTGGTTGACGCCCCGCATGACGAAGTCGTTGCCGTTGCCTTCGACCAGCCGGCCGTCGCTGATGTGGAGGCCGGTGGCCTTGGCCGCGGGCGACTGCGCCTCGGTTGCGGGCGACTGCGCCTGGGCGACGGCCGGGCACAGGACACCGAGGACAACGAGTCCGACGAGGGTCGCGAGGCCGGCCAACAGTTTGGTCAAGGAGTTCTCTCGTGCCGTGCTTCTTGATGTTCTCACTGCGGCTCCAGGGGGTGAGCGCCAGGAACTCAGGCATCGACAGAAGTATGGGAGCGCTCCCATGAAGCCATCACGACCGGTACACGTCAAGACTTCGCGCACGCGGGGGCGACCGCCGTAGAGCCCGCTACGGCAGCGGGCGGCACCGCGCCTGTGCGGGTGCCGCCCGGGGGTGCCTCAGGCGATTTCGACGAGCAGGTCGCCGCCCTCCACCTGCTGGATCTTGTTGATCGCCAGCCGGGAGACCCGTCCGGCCTTCGGGGCGGTGATCGCGGCCTCCATCTTCATCGCCTCGATGGTGGCGACGGTGACCCCCGCGTCGACCTCGTCTCCCTCGGCGACCGTGAGGGTCACCACTCCGGCGAAGGGCGCGGGGACATGGCCGGGGTTGGCGCGGTCGGCCTTCTCGGTGGTGGGGATGTCGGAGGAGGCCGCGGTGTCGCGCACCTGGATGGGCCGCAGCTGACCGTTCAGGGTGGACATCACGGTCCGCAGGCCGCGTTCGTCGGCCTCGCCGACGGCTTCCAGCGCGATGAGGAGCCGGACGCCGGGTTCGAGGTCGACGGCGTACTCCTTCCCGGGCCTGAGGCCGTAGAAGAAGTCCTTGCTGTCCAGCACGCTGGTGTCGCCGTAGGAGTCGCGGTGGGTCTCGTACTCGCGGGTCGGCCCGGGGAACAGCATCCGGTTGAGTGTGGCGCGCCGGTCCTTCTCCAGGCCGGTGCGGTCCTCGGCGGTCAGTTCCGGTACGGGCTTGGCGGCGGCGCGGCCCTGGAGCGCCTTGCTGCGGAACGGCTCCGGCCAGCCGCCGGGCGGGGTGCCCAGCTCGCCGCGCAGGAACCCGATCACGGAGTCCGGGATGTCGAACTTGTCGGGTGTCGCCTCGAACTCGTCAGGTGCCACTCCGGCGCCGACGAGGTGCAGGGCGAGGTCGCCGACCACCTTGGAGGAGGGGGTGACCTTCACGAGGTGGCCGAGGATGCGGTCGGCGGCGGTGTACATCGCCTCGATGTCCTCGAAGCGGTCGCCGAGCCCCAGCGCGACCGCCTGGGTACGCAGGTTGGACAGCTGGCCGCCGGGGATCTCGTGGTCGTAGACGCGTCCGGTGGGTGAGGCGAGGCCCGCCTCGAAGGGCGCGTAGATCCTGCGGACGCTCTCCCAGTACGGCTCCAGGTCTCCGACGGCCCTCAGGTCCAGTCCGGTGGGCCACTCGGAGTGGTCGGTCGCGGCCACGATCGCCGACAGTGACGGCTGGGAGGTGGTGCCCGCCATGGACGCCACCGCCCCGTCCACGGCGTCCGCGCCGGCCTGGATGGCGGCGAGGTAGGTGGCCAGCTGACCGCCCGACGTGTCGTGGGTGTGCAGGTGCACCGGCAGATCGAACTCGCGGCGCAGGGCGGAGACCAGCTTCGCGGCGGCCGGGGCGCGGAGCAGGCCCGCCATGTCCTTGACGGCCAGGACGTGGGCGCCGGCGTCCACGATCTGTTCGGCCAGGCGGAGGTAGTAGTCGAGGGTGTAGAGCCGCTCGTTCGGGTCGGACAGGTCGGAGGTGTAACAGAGGGCGACCTCGGCGATCGACGTGCCGGTGGCCCGTACGGCGTCGATGGCGGGGCGCATCTGGCCGACGTCGTTGAGCGCGTCGAAGATCCGGAAGATGTCGATGCCGGTGCGGGCGGCCTCCTCCACGAAGGCGTCGGTCACCTCGGTGGGGTAGGGCGTGTAGCCCACGGTGTTGCGGCCCCGCAGCAGCATCTGCAGGCACAGGTTCGGGACGGCCTCGCGCAGGGCGGCCAGCCGCTCCCACGGGTCCTCGGCGAGGAACCGCAGGGCCACGTCATAGGTGGCGCCGCCCCAGCACTCCAGGGAGAGCAGTTCGGGCAGGGTGCGCGCGACGACCGGGGCGACGGCGAGCATGTCCTTCGTACGGACCCGGGTGGCAAGCAGCGACTGGTGGGCGTCCCGGAAGGTGGTGTCGGTGACGCCGATGGTCGGGGAGGAGCGCAGCCAGCGGGCGAAGCCCTCCGGGCCGAGTTCGGTGAGCCGCTGCTTCGAACCGGCGGCGGGCTCGGTGTCGGCGATGCGCGGGAGCTTGCTGCTGGGGTCGATCAGCTCGGGCCGCTCGCCGTGCGGCTTGTTCACCGTCACGTCGGCCAGATAGGTGAGCAGCTTGGTGCCGCGGTCGGCGGAGTGCCGGGAGGTGAGCAGATGCGGGCGCTGTTCGATGAACGACGTGGTGACCCGGCCCGCCTGGAAGTCCGGGTCGTCGAGGACGGCCTGGAGGAACGGGATGTTGGTGGCCACGCCGCGGATGCGGAACTCGGCCACGGCACGGCGGGCGCGGTTGACCGCGGTGGTGAAGTCCCGGCCCCGGCAGGTGAGCTTGACCAGCATCGAGTCGAAGTGCGCGCTGATCTCCGTACCGGCGTGGGTGGTGCCGCCGTCGAGGCGGATGCCCGAGCCGCCGGGTGAGCGGTACGCGCTGATCCGGCCGGTGTCCGGGCGGAAGCCGTTGGCGGGGTCCTCGGTGGTGATCCGGCACTGGAGGGCGGCGCCGTGCAGGGTGACCGTCTCCTGCGAGAGTCCGAGGTCGTCCAGGGTCTCACCGGCCGCGATGCGCAGCTGCGCCTGGACGAGGTCGACGTCGGTGACCTCCTCGGTGACCGTGTGCTCGACCTGGATCCGGGGGTTCATCTCGATGAAGACGTGGTTGCCCTCACGGTCGAGCAGGAACTCCACGGTGCCCGCGTTGCGGTAGCCGATCTCCCGGGCGAAGCGCACGGCGTCGGCGCAGATCCGCTCGCGCAGATCCGGGTCGAGGTTGGGCGCGGGCGCGAGCTCGATCACCTTCTGGTGGCGGCGCTGCACCGAACAGTCCCGCTCGAAGAGGTGGATGACGTTGCCCTGGCCGTCGGCGAGGATCTGCACCTCGATGTGGCGGGGCTCGACGACCGCCTTCTCCAGGAAGACGGTGGCGTCGCCGAACGCGGACGCCGCCTCGCGGGCCGCCGCCTCGATGGACTCCCGCAGCTGCGCGGGCTCCTCGACGCGGCGCATACCGCGCCCGCCACCACCGGCGACCGCCTTCACGAACACGGGGAAGCCGACGTCGTCGGCGGCCCGGACCAGCTCGTCCACGTCGGTGGAGGGCGCCGAGGAGCCCAGTACGGGTACGCCGGCCGCGCGGGCCGCGGCCACCGCGCGCGCCTTGTTGCCCGTCAGCTCCAGGATCTGGGTGCTCGGCCCGACGAAAGTGATGCCCGCCTCCTCGCAGGCCCGCGCGAGTTCGGGGTTCTCGGACAGGAAGCCGTAGCCCGGGTAGACGGCGTCGGCGCCGGACTGGCGGGCCGCGCGGATGATCTCGTCGACGGAGAGATAGGCACGTACGGGGTGCCCCGGTTCACCGATCTCGTAGGCCTCGTCGGCCTTCAACCGGTGCAGTGAGTTGCGGTCCTCGTGCGGGAACACGGCGACGGTCCGTGCGCCCAGCTCGTAGGCCGCGCGGAACGCGCGAATCGCGATCTCACCACGGTTGGCGACCAGTACCTTGCGGAGCATTACCGTTCCCTTCGGCCTGCCGGTGAAGAACACCATGGTCCCGGCTATACCCCGACCGTGCCATGAGACCCGGGTCACGTGCCGGATGTGTCGTACGACTCAGCGGGCCTCAGCAGTGCCTCAGCGGGTCTCCGGGAAGGGCTCTCAGACCGGGCCTGCTCCGGTGCCGCCCTTGAGGCGTTCCAGGTCGGACGAGCGCACCTGGATGACCAGGATGGCGATCAGCGCGGCGAGCACCGTGAAGGCCGCGGCGATGACGAAGGCGGCCGAGACCCCGGCGGTGAGGACCTCGTCGGCCCAGGGGCGTGGGAGCTGTCCGGTGCGTTGGAACCGCAGGCGTTCGGCGGGGGTGGCCTGCGCCAGGAACGTCGGGATCTGTTTCTCCGCCTCGTTGGTGCTGGCCGTACCGAACATCGTGACCAGGATGGACAGCCCCAGTGAGCCGCCGACCTGCTGGGTGGCGTTGAGGAGCCCGGAGGCCGCGCCGGTCTCCTGGACCTGGACGTTGGACAGGGCCATCAGGGTGAGCGAGACGAACTCCATGCCCATGCCCAGGCTGAAGACCAGCATCGGGCCGAGGACACTGCCCGCGTAGGTGGAGTGGATGTCGGTCAGGGTCAGCCAGGCGAGGCCGGCGGCGGCGAGGATCGCGCCCACCACCATGAAGGGCTTGGGGCCGAAGCGGGGCAGGAACCGCGAGGCCAGTCCGGCGCCGACCGCGATGACGGCGCTGACCGGCAGGAAGGCGAGGCCGGCCGCCAGCGGGCTGAAGTCCAGGACGTTCTGCACGAAGAGCGTGAGGAAGAAGAACATCCCGAAGATCGCGGCGGCTAGGCAGAGCATGATTCCGTAGGTGCCCGCCCGGTTGCGGTCGGCGAACATGTGCAGTGGTGTGATCGGCTGCCGGGAACGCCGTTCGACAAGGACGAACAGCGCGAGGACGACGACGGACGCGGCGAACGAGGCCAGCGTGAGCGGGTCCCGCCAGCCCTCCTGCGCGGCTCTGATGAATCCGTAGACCAGCAGCACCATGCCCAAGGTGGAGGTCAGCGCGCCGGTGACGTCGAAGCGGCCCGGGTGACGCTCGGACTCCTTGATCCAGCGAGGTGTGGCGAGGGCGATGAGCAGTCCGATCGGGACGTTGACGAACAGCACCCAGCGCCAGTTCAGGTACTGCACGAGGATGCCGCCCGCGAGCAGGCCGATCGCGCCGCCGCCGGCCGAGACCGCGGCGAACACCCCGAAGGCCCGGTTGCGTTCCGGGCCTTCGCGGAAGGTCGTGCTGATCAGGGCGAGGGAGGTCGGGGAGGCGATGGCGCCGCCGACGCCCTGGACGGCGCGTGCGGCGAGCAGTTGGGCCTCGTTCTGGGCGAGCCCGCCGAGCAGGGAGGCGAGCACGAAGAGCAGCACGCCGAAGATGAAGACGCGCCGTCTGCCGAGGATGTCGCCGGCCCGGCCGCCGAGCAGCAGCAGGCCGCCGAAGGTGAGGGTGTACGCGTTGACCACCCAGGCCAGGCTGGTGGTGGAGAAGTCGAGGGAGCGCTGGATGTCCGGCAGCGCGATGTTCACGATGGTGATGTCCAGGACCACCATCAGCTGGCAGGACGCGATGACCAGCAGGGCTATCGCGCTTCCGCCACCACCCTGTTCCGTGGTGGTGGCCCCTGGCGCGGAGGTCGGCTGCGGGCTACTGCTCATGGTGTGTCGTCCCTTGGGGGGTCGCACCCTCGCGAGGGGTCAGTGAACGGTCGCGTCCACTGGTGGGTCCACCGTTCGACGGTACGCCGGGGCCCGGGCGGTCACCACTCGAAGCGGGGGACGGCCACGGTCACTCCCAGACCACGACATTGCGCCGCACCGGCACCGTCGAGGCGTCGGCGGCGAACAGTTCGGGTGAGTGGGCGCGGATGCGTTCGATGTCGCTGAAGACGGCCCTCAGGTGGGTGCGCATGGCGGTGCGGGCGAGCGGGACGTTCCCCCCGACGACCGCGTCGAGGATCTCGTGGTGCTGTCCCGCGAACACGGCCGGGGACACGTTCTCGTGCAGGCCCAGGCGCCTGGCCCGGTCGAGATGGCCCTTGGCGGCGGCGACCGTGGTCCAGACCTCGCCGTGGCCGCTCAGCCGCATCAGACCGTGGTGGAAGGCCTCGTCCAGGGCGAAGAACTCCTCCAGGTCGAGGTCCGCGTGCCGCTGGCGCTTCAGGTTGCCCCGCAGTTCCTCGACGAGCGCGGAGTCGAGCGCGCCCGGCAGGTCGTCCAGCGAGGCGAGCTCCACCGCCTCCCGCAGGAACTGGGCGTCGGCGACCTGTGCCGGGTCCACCCGGGACACGAACGACCCGATCTTCGGGAAGACCTGCACCAGGCCCTCCTGGGCCAGCAGGATCAGGCTCTCCCGCACCGGGGTGCGGCTGACGCCCAGGGACGCGGCGAGTTCGTTCTCCGACAGGGCTGCGCCCGGGGCGAGTTCGAGGGTCAGGACCATCTGACGCAACTTCAGGTAGATGTCGCGCCGACTCGTCCGCCGCCCGTTCGTTTGAGCCATGGGCCCATCGTACGTAGAGCCGCGGCGCAAGTATTGCCGTACTGCACGACAGGTGCTTGTATACAAGTACTTCGCGACCAAGGAGCCGCTATGGGCAAGGAGCCGCTGTGAGCAAGATCGAACGTGTCGAGGTCTTCGTCGCCTCTCCCGGCCGGACCTTCGTCACGCTCCGCGTCACCACCACCGACGGGGTCACGGGGCTCGGCGACGCCACCCTCAACGGCCGTGAACTGGCCGTCGCGAGCTATCTGCGCGACCACGTGGCCCCGCTGCTGGTCGGCAGGGACCCCGCCCGTATCGAGGACATGTGGCAGTACCTCTACAAGGGCGCCTACTGGCGGCGCGGGCCCGTCACCATGACGGCGATCGCCGCGGTCGACACCGCGCTGTGGGACATCAAGGGCAAGACGGCCGGCCTGCCCGTCTACGAACTCCTCGGCGGCCGCTCCCGGGACGGCGTGCTCGTCTACTCGCACGCCAGCGGCACCGACGTGCCCTCCCTGCTGGACGACGTCGAACGCCATCTGGAGCTGGGCTACAGGGCCGTCCGGGCCCAGGCCGCCGTGCCCGACGTCGGAGGGACGTACGGGGTACGCAAGGGCACGCTGTACGAGCCCGCCGCGACCGAGCTGCCCGACGAGCAGCCCTGGGACACCGAGGCCTACCTGGGCTTCGCGCCGACCTATCTGGAGGCCGTGCGGGAACGCTTCGGCTTCGGCTTCCATCTGCTGCACGACGTGCACCACCGGCTGACCCCGATCGAGGCGGCGCGGTTCGGCAAGAGCGTCGAGAGCTGCCGGCTGTTCTGGATGGAGGACCCGACCCCGGCCGAGAACCAGGAGGCGTTCCGCCTGATCCGCCGGCACACCACGACGCCGATCGCGGTCGGCGAGGTGATGAACTCGATCTGGGACGTCCAGCACCTGATCACCGAACAGCTCGTCGACTACGTACGCACCACGGTCGTGCACGCCGGCGGCATCACCCACCTGCGGCGGATCTTCGACCTCGCCGCGCTGTACCAGGTGCGCACCGGCTCCCACGGGGCGACCGACCTCTCCCCCGTCAGCATGGCCGCCGCCGTGCACCTCGACATCGCCGTGCCGAACTTCGGCATCCAGGAGTACATGGGCCACCCCGAGGAGACCGCGGAGGTGTTCCGTACGGGTGTCACCTTCGCCGACGGCATGCTGCACCCGTCCGAGGAACCGGGCCTCGGCGTCGAGTACGACGAGAAGGCGGCCGAACGCTTCCCGTACCAGCGGCGCTATCTCCCGGTCGCCCGCCGCCTCGACGGCTCGGTGCACGACTGGTGAGCGCCGACGCCCTGAACCGTGCGGTGCTCCCCCGGCTCGCTGTGGAGCTGCGGCCCGCCGTCGACCCGGCCGAACTGCGCCCCCGTGTCGTCCACTTCGGGATCGGCGCCTTCCACCGGGCGCACCAGGCGGTGTACACCGAGCACGCCACCGCCCGCTCCGGCGAGCCCTGGGGCATCACCGCGGTCGCACCCCGGTCGGCGGAGACGGTCCACACGCTGCGGGACCAGGACTGTCTGTACTCGGTCACCGAGCGCCGTCCGGACGGGCACCGCACGCGGGTCGCGGGCGCGCTCGTCGGCGCGCTGGCCATGGGGCCCGACGCCAAGGCCGTCGACGCCCTGCTCGTCGACCCGGACGTATCGGTGGTGACCCTCACCGTGACCGAGAAGGGCTACCACCGCTCCGCGTCGACCGGCGGCCTGGACACGGCGTCCGCGCCGGTCGCCGCCGACCTCACGGCGGACCCCGACGGGCCCCTCGGCACGGTGATCGGGCGCCTCGCCGCCGGGCTGGCGGCGCGGATGCGCGCGGGCGCGCCCCCGATCGCTGTCGTGTCCTGCGACAACATGGCGGACAACGGCGTCGCGCTGGCCCGGGTGGTCCACGACTTCGTCCGTGCCTCCACCTGGCCGGACCGTACGGAGATCCTGGACCGGCTGGCCGAAGCCGTCGTCTTCCCCGCGACGGTCGTGGACCGGATCGTGCCCGCGACGAGCTACGCCGACCGGATGGCGGCCGGCGCCGCGCTCGGAGTGCGCGACGCCCTCCCCGTGACCGGTGAGCCGTACCGGCAGTGGGTGTTGGAGGACTCCTTCACCGCGCCCCGGCCGCCCTGGGAGCTCGACGGAGCCCTGTTCGTCCCGGACGTCGCGCCCTACCAGCTCACCAAACTGCGGCTGTTGAACGGCTCCCACTCCGCCCTGGCCCATATCGGCACGGCCGCGGGACTCGCCACGATCGCCGACACCATGGCGGCGGACTGGGGCGAGCGTCTGGTCCGGGCGCTGTGCGCGGAGGTCTCCCCCACCCTCCCAGCGGGCGGCCCGGACCCGGTCGCGTACGCCGACGACCTCGTCGTACGTTTCCGCAATCCCGGCATGCGGCACCTGTTGCGGCAGATCGGCTCCGACGGATCAGTGAAGATCACGGAGCGCTGGCTGCCCGCCCTGCGCGCACTGCGCACCCGCGGCCTGGGCACCCCGGTCCTCGAACTCGCCCTCGCCGCCTGGTCCCACGGCACCCGCCGGGCCGACGCGCCCGCCGATCCCGCCGCCGGGGAGCTCGCCGCCTGCTGGGGGCCCGCGACCCGCCCCGCACAGACGGTACGCGCGCTGCTGCGCGTCCTCGGCGCCGCGGACCTGGCGGACGACGACGCCCTCACCGGCGCCGTCGCGGACCGGCTCCCCGCCCTGCGGGCCGGACGTATCGAGATCTGAGCACCCGTCTCCCTCCCCTCCTCTCCCCCTCTTCTCCCCTCTGCTCTGCACACAGCTTCGCCACCGTCCCCGAACAACGGAGTTCACGATGAAGGACAGCGTCACAGCCCCTCAGCAGACGCCACCCGCCCGGCGCACCACGAGAGATCTGACCCGGGCCGCCGTCTCGGGCTGGCTCGGCACGGCCATGGAGTTCATGGACTTCCAGCTCTACTCGCTGGCCGCCGCGATCGTCTTCAACAAGATCTTCTTCCCGGACGTCAGCCCGGCCATCGGGCTGATCGCCGCGATGGCCACCTACGGCGTCGGGTACGTCGCCCGGCTCGCCGGGGCCGTCTACTTCGGGCGGATGGGCGACCGGATCGGCCGCAAGAAGGTCCTGTTCCTGACGATCCTGCTGATGGGCGCCTCCACCACCCTCATCGGGGCCCTGCCCACGTACGCCTCCATCGGCATCCTCGCGCCGATCCTGCTCGTGGCGCTGCGTCTGGTGCAGGGCTTCGGCGCGGGTGCCGAGATCGCCGGGGCGACCGTGATGCTGGCCGAGTACGCGCCCGCCCGGCGGCGCGGCCTCATCTCCTCGCTGGTGTCGCTCGGCACGAACTCCGGGACGCTCGCCGCCTCCGGCCTGTGGGCCGTGCTGCTCGCGGTGCTCAGCGAGGACCAACTGCTCTCCTGGGGCTGGCGGTTGCCCTTCCTGCTGAGCTTCGCCCTGATGATCTTCGCGGTCTGGCTGCGCCGCAGCCTCAAGGAGAGCCCGGTCTTCGAGGAACGCCCGGACGTGGTGGACGGTGTGGCGCTGGCCCGTGACGAGGTCGAGTCCGCGATCGCCACGGCCGACGAGCGGGAGGGCAGCGTCCTGGCGGCCGGTATCCGCCAGCGGAAGGGCAAGGCGTTCTTCCTCGCCCTGGGGCTGCGCTTCGGCCAGGCGGGCAACTCCGGGCTGATGCAGACGTTCCTCGTCGGCTACCTCGCCACCAACCTGGCGGTCGGCCGGTCCGTCCCGACCGACGCGATCGTGTACGGCTCGCTGGTGGGCTTCGCCACCGTGCCGGTGATCGGTCTGTTGGGCGACCGGTTCGGACGCCGCGCGGTCTACCTCGTGCTCTCGCTGCTGACCGCGGTCCTCGCGTTCCCCGTGATGCTGCTCATCACCTCCGGCTCGACCCCGGGCGTGATGCTCGGCATGGTCCTCGGCCTGAACGTCGGAGTCCTCGGACTGTTCTCGCTGGAGAGCGTCACCATGGCCGAACTCTTCGGCTCCCGCACCCGGTTCACCCAGCTCGCGCTCGCCAAGGAGGTCGGCGGCATCCTCGCCACCGCGATCGGCCCGGTCCTCGCGGCCACCCTCACGGCCGTCACCGGCAGTTGGTGGCCCATCGCGGCGATGCTCATCGTCTACTCGCTCATCACCTGCGTCAGCGCGTACCTGGCGCCCGAGACCCGCGGACGCGACCTCGTCCGGCTGGAGGACGCCGTATGAAGACGATCACCGAAGGAGCCCCGGTGCGGGCGGCAGCCGGAGACCACCGGATGAGAGCGGTGGTGGTGCACGGTCCCGGCGACGTGCGCGTCGACGAACGGGCCCGGCCGGTGCCCGGCGCGGGCGAGGTGCTGCTGGCCCTGGAGTGGGGCGGGATCTGCGGATCCGACATCGCGTACTGGCAGAAGGGCGCGTCCGGAACCGCCGCGCTCACGCACCCGTTGGTGCTCGGGCACGAGTTCGCCGGCCGGGTCGCCGCGCTCGGCGCCGGGGTGACCGGCCTCGACGAAGGGCAACCGGTCACCGTCCACCCGGCCCAACTCGTCGGCGACGGCGTGCTTCCCGAGCGCATCGCCGGACGGACCAACCTCTACCCGCACGTCCGCTACTTCGGCTCGGCGGCCTTCGACCCGCACACCGACGGCGGGTTCAGCGAGTACCGGGTGGTCGGCGCGCGGCAGATCCGGCCGCTGCCGGACGGTGTCGGCACCGAACAGGGCGCCCTCGCCGAGCCGTTGGCCGTCGCCCTGCACGCCGTGGGCCGGGTCCCCGACCTGCGCGGCCGTACCGTGCTGGTCAACGGCTGCGGCCCGATCGGCTCCCTGGTCGTCGCCGCCGCCCGGCACCGCGGCGCGGGCACGGTCGTCGCCGCCGACCTGGCGTCCTCCTCGCTCGCCGTCGCCCGAGCCATGGGCGCCGACGACACCCGCGACCTGTCCGGCGGCGCCGCGCTGCCCGAGGATGTGGAAGTGGTCTTCGAGGCGTCCGGCGCCCCGGCCGCGCTCGGGCCGGTGCTCCGGGCCACCGCCCGGGGCGGCACCGTCGTCCAGGTCGGCAACCTGCCCGGTACGGCCGCGGCGGCCGTCCTCGGTGACCTGGTGACCCGGGAGATCACCTGGATCGGCTCGTACCGTTTCGTCGAGGAGATCGACGACGCGCTGCGCGCCCTCCGGGACGGCCTGGACGTGACCCCGCTGATCACCCACCGCTTCCCGCTGGAGCGGGCCGAGGAGGCGCTCACCGTCGCCGCCGATCCGGGCAGCGGAAGCAGCAAGGTCATGCTGCGCCTGACCGACGCCTGACGCCCGGCGGACCGGTCCGCCGAAGCCCAGGCGCTACGCCCACGCCGTCCCGTGCACACGCACGCCCCGTCCGCCAGGAGACACCCGTGCCGCCCCCTCACCTCACCGTCGACCACCAGGAGCAGACGCCCGACGTCGTGTGCGTCGGCGAGACGATGGCCGTGCTCAGCCCGCCGGACGCCCGCCCGCTCGCCGAGCAGCCCGCGCTCAGCCTGGGCATCGGCGGCGCCGAGTCCAACGTCGCCTGCGGGCTGGCCGGACTCGGACACCGCGCCGCCTGGATGAGCCGCCTGGGCGACGACCCGTTCGCCCGGCGCATCCTCGCCGAACTCACCGCGCGCGGCGTGGACGTGAGCGACGTCGAGACCGATCCGGGGCGTCCCACCGGGGTCTACTTCAAGGACCCGGGACCGGACCGCACCCGTACGCACTACTACCGGCGCGGATCGGCCGCGAGCCGGATGGGACCCGATCTGGCCCGGCATCCCACCCTGCGCCGGGCCCGGATCGTGCACCTGTCGGGCGTCGCCGCGGCCATCTCCGACACCTGCGCACAACTGCTGGAGGCACTGCTCCTCGACCGCGACGACACCACACGTGGACCGGCCGTCTCCTTCGACGTCAACCACCGCCCGGCGCTCTGGCGCGACGGCACCGCGGGCGCCGGGCGGACCCTGCTGACGCTCGCCCGCGCCGCCGACATCGTGTTCGTCGGACGGGACGAGGCCGAGGCGCTGTGGGGCACCGCCCGCCCGGACGACATCGCGGACCTGCTCGACTCCGCCTCCGTCGTGGTCGTCAAGGACGCCGAGCACGGCGCGACCTCGTACGCGGGCGGTGTGCGGACGTTCGTGCCCGCCCTGCCCACCGAGGTGGTGGAACCGGTCGGTGCGGGCGACGCGTTCGCGGCCGGCTATCTGGCCGGGGTGCTGGAGTCCCGCGACGAACGCTCCCGGCTGCGCCTCGGACACCTGGCCGCCGCAGCCGCACTGCGGACCAGGGACGACGTTCCCGTGATGCCCCCGCGCGCGGAGACCGTCCGACTGCTCGCCGTGGACGACGACACCTGGGCCGCCACGGCGGCACCTCGCTGAGGCCACCGCGGATGCCCCCGCACGGCACTCCGCGAAAAAGCAGCTGACAGAGCTGATCGAGGGGCTATACGCTCCGCCGCGATGACTACTCCATCTGTTGACAGATCGGGGGCCCCGTCCGCGCAAGGTGAGTGCTGATGCTCACTCAGCTCGCGAACGAGGATTCCCGCCTTTCCTTCTGGCTGCGCGTGCGCGAGTTCGCCGTGCCGCCGTCCATGATCGAGACCGCGACCGCCCGCCGCCGCTCCGGCGACTGGGCGGGGGCATGCGCCGCCGCGGGCGTCGATGTCGATCTCAGTCTGCGTTCCGTGGCGCGCGCCCACGGCCACGACCTCGCGGGCCGGGTCCGGGCCGACCTCCGCAGACTGGCTCCCGACCTGCTGCGCTGGCACATGCCGAGGATCGCCCCCGACGGGCTGCTGCGCCCCGGCCTGACTCTCTCCCTGGCTCGCTACGACGCCGCGGGGCGGGCCGGAGCGGGTTCGGTGCACCTCGTGGCCCGGACTCCCCCGGCCTGGGCGGACGCCGGTCAGAGGATCAGCCTCACGCTGTGGGACGGCTCCCGCGCCGAGACCGGTGCCTGCCGTCATCCGCATCCCCGCCCCAACCGCCGGTTCCGGCTCGACCTGCACCGCCACCTGTGGGACGCGAGCCGGAGTGACGAACTGCGGCTCCGGTCCGGGGCCGACCGGCTGGCCGCCGACGGCGGTCCGGTGCCCGACCCGGATCCGGATCCGGATCCGCTGGGAGGGGAACCGGGGCCGTACGGGCGGCGCTGTGCCGTCGACCGGTGGGCGGCCGAGGCGGAGATCCTGCTCCGTGCCGAAGGGCGGCATACCGGTACCGTCCTCGTCCGGCTCGGGGGCCGACAGCGGCTGGCGGTGGACCTGGTCGCGGACGGCGACGGCCACGGTGCCGGTGGGCCGGCCACCCTGCGGATCACGACGGCGTCCAGAGCCGACGGCGCCTCGGGACGGCCGATGCTTCCCGACGCGGCGACCTGGGTGACACCGGACCTGGAGCTCGTCCGCACCGGTGCGATCGCGGCGGACCGGCTGCACCCGCTGGTCGCCTCTTCGCTGGTCCCTGATCACGTCCCGACCGGGACCGAGACCGGGGCCGGGGCCAGGGCCGGGAGCTCCGACCGGGCGGGACGGCCTCGCCTCGTGGAGTGCCGGGGGGCCCGGCATCGGATCGGTCTGGTCGACGGTGTGCTGGCCCCGCTGGACCACGACCCGGGCGAGATCCGGCGCGAGGAACTGCTGGCCGCGCTGACCGGCACCCCGCTTCCCTGTCTGCGGGTCATCGACGAGGCGCACCGCCGCCCGGAGTGCCTCACCGACGTCCGCGAACGCCTCGGCCACGGCGACATCGCCGGTGCGCTGGCCGTCGTCGAGGGCCTGCTGGGACCCGACGCGCTGCTGCGCGGCGGGGCATTGCGGGACGAACTGGAAGAGGCCGCACGGCGACGGATCACCTACGGCCTGTTCAGGGCGGGCCTGATCGGCCCCGGGCCCGGTCATGTCCGCGTCCACTCGGACGGTCGCCGAGCCGGCGACCGCCGCTCACGCCCGCGCCACGCGACCCTCGGCTGACCCGGGGTACGTCAGCCCGTCCCGTATCCACCCCGGCGTATCCACTCGACGTATCGACTCGGCGTATCGACTCGGCGTATCGACTCGGCTCATCGGCCGCGTCCGCTTGTCCCGTCACCGCGCCCGCCCGGCGCACCACCCGCGTCCACTCGACGCCTCACGAACCCAAAGGTGATCACACATGCCCACACGCACCCCGTTCCCCGCCACCGACACCCCCTCCACCCCCTCCGCGCCATCCCAACTCGACGTCGCCGGAGACCTGTTGGCCCTGCTCCGCGACTCCACCACCGAACCGCGTCCCGACACCCAACTGGAGGCGTTGACGCTGGCCGTGGCCGCCGACCTGCCGGTGCTCCTGTGGGGTGAGCCGGGAATCGGCAAGACCGCGGCCCTGACCCAGCTCGCCGCGTCCCTGGATCTTCCGCTGACCACCGTGATCGCGAGTGTGCACGAGCCGTCCGACTTCTCCGGACTGCCCGTCGTCGGCGACGATCCCGCGGCGCAGGGTGTGCCGATGGCCCCGCCGGACTGGGCCGTGCGCCTGGTCCGGGCCGGCCGGGGGCTGCTGTTCCTGGACGAGCTGTCCACCGCGCCGCCGGCTGTTCAGGCCGCCCTGCTCCGGCTCGTGCTGGAGCGGCGGATCGGCGCTCTGCGACTGCCGCCCGGGGTCCGGATCGTGGCTGCCGCCAACCCGCGGTCCTCGGCGGCCGACGGCTGGGAGCTGAGCCCGCCGCTGGCCAACCGGTTCGTCCACCTGCAGTGGACCCACGACCACGAGGTCGTCGTACGCGGCCTCGGCGGAACGTGGCCCCGGGCGACCCTGCCCCGGCTCGCGCCTCAGAAGCTGGCGGAGGCCGTGGACCTCGCCCGCCGCGCCGTGTGCGAGCTCCTCACGGCCCGCCCCAGACTCGTGCACCAGATGCCCGGCAGCGAGACCCGGCGCGGCGGCGCCTGGCCGTCCCCCCGCAGCTGGGAGATGACGCTCTGCCTGATCGCCTTCGCGACCGCGGCCGGATCCTCCCGGGAAGTGCTTTCCCTGCTGGTCAGAGGCACGGTGGGAGACGGTCCGGGGCTGGAGCTGCTGGCGGGCCTGGACCGGATGGACCTCCCGGACCCCGAGGTGCTGCTCGCCGACCCGGCGAGTGCCGAACTGCCCGAGCGCGGGGACCTGCGCCAGGCCACCCTCGACGGTGTGGTGGACGCGGTCCGCCGGCGCCCGGAGAAGTCCCGCTGGGACGCGGCGTGGGCGCTGCTGGTCCGGGCGCTGGAGACCGGAGCCCCGGACCTGGTGGTCGTCCCCGCGACCACCCTCGCCTCGCTGCGCCGCGAGGACTGGGACGTTCCGGCGACGATCGAGCGGCTCGCCGGAGTGGTGTCCCTGTCCCGGCGCGCGGACCACGCGGCGGCCCGGACCGCGATCACCGCGAAGGCGGGCCGATGAACGCCGATCAGGATCCGCGCCGGGACGTACCCGCGGCCCTGGACCTGGACAAGCTGTTCGCCGCCCGGCTGCACGCCGCCCGGGTCCGGCCCTACCTGGCGACGGCGCTGTTCGCCCTGCACACCGTGGAGTCGCGGTGGGTCCCGACGATGGCGGTGGACCGGCACTGGCGGTGCTACGTCTCGCCGGCCTTCGTCGAGCGGACACCGGTGGAGGAACTGGCGGGTGTGTGGGTGCACGAGGTGTCGCATCTGCTGCGCGACCACCACGGCCGCAGTGACCGGGTCGCGCGGGAACGCGGGCTGACCGGCCCGGGGGAACGGCTGCGGATGAACATCGCCGCGGACTGCGAGATCAACGACGACGTGTTCGGTGAGGGGCTGACCCGGCCCGAAGGCGCCGTCGAACCGAAAACCTTGAGACTGCCGCCAGGACAGCTGATGGAGGACTACCTGCGTCAGTTCCGGCTCGGACCGGGTATGCAGGACCTGGCCTGGCTGGACTGCGGGAGCGGCGCCGACGGGCTGGACCGGGAGTGGGACCTCGGACCCGACGGCGCGCACGGCCTCAGCGCGCAGGAACAGGACGCGGTCCGGTTCCGGGTGGCGCAGGGCATCTCGGCCCGCCCGGGCCACGCCCCGCAGGGATGGCTGCGGTGGGCGGAGGAGGCGTTCCACCCGCCGCAGCCCTGGCGGGAGTTGCTGGGAGCGGCGGTCCGCTCGGCCGCCTCCGGCACCGGGGCGGGCGAGGACTACACATACGGCCGGCCGTCGCGGCGCTCGGCCTCGGTGCCCGGCGTCGTGCTGCCGAGTCTGCGGCGCCGCCCGCCTCGGGTCTCGGTGGTCATCGACACCTCGGGGTCGGTCAGTGACGCCGAACTGGGCAGCGCGCTCCTGGAGGTCGCCGCGATCGCCCGCGCCGTGGGGGGCCGTCGCGACCTGGTCACCGTGGTCCCGTGCGACGCGGCGGCCCAGTTCGTGCACCCGCTGTGCCGTGGTGAGGGAATTCCGCTGCTGGGCGGCGGGGGCACGGACCTGCGCACCGGCTTCGCCAAGGCGCTCCGGGCGCCGCTGCGGCCCGATGTCGTCGTGGTCCTGACCGACGGCCAGACGCCCTGGCCGGTCACCCGGCCGCCGTGCCGGACGGTGGTGGGCCTGTTCCCCCGGCAGCACCGGCGCCGGACGTGGAACGAGAACGACCCCGACTACGTACCGGACGCACCGCCCGCCTGGGCCCGCGTGGTCGACATCGGATCGGCTCCCGCCGCCCGGTGAGCCATGATGGAAAGGTCAGGGACAGGGACTCGGCACCTCCTGGGCCAGCCGAAGGAGACCAGACCATGACCATGCATCCCGCCGAGCAGAGCATCCGCAGCACGCCCGAGGGTCTCCTGTGGGAGCCCAGCGAACGCTGGGTGCGCGGGCGCAAGGGCGACGTCACCGTCGTGGACAGCAGGCACCCGGTCCTCGTCTGGGAACCCGGCGTCCCCGTACCGCTGTACGCCTTCCCGCGCGAGGAGGTCCGCGTGGATCTGCTGCGCCCGGCCGAGCGGCCCCCGACGGGCAGCCACACCGGATCGCGGATCTTCTACGACCTCACGACCGACGAAGGGGTGGTGGAGAACGCGGCCTGGACGTTCCCCGCCGACGACCTGGCCGGTCACATCGCCTTCGAGTGGTTCAGGCACTGGGACAGCGGTCTCGACCACTGGTACGAGGAGGAGGAAGAGATCTTCGTCCACCCCCGTGACCCGCACAAACGCGTCGACGCCCTCCGCAGCGGCCGGCACGTCCAGGTGGAGGTCGGCGGTCTGCTCGTCGCGGACACCCACCGGCCGGTACTGCTCTACGAGACGAGTTTGCCGACGCGGTTCTACATCCCCCGCGCGGATGTCCGGCTCGACCTCTTCGAGCCCACCGACCACAGCACCCGCTGCCCCTACAAGGGCACGGCCCGGTACTGGACCTGGAGCGGTCCGGGCGACGTCCCGCAGAACATCGTCTGGAGCTACCGGGACCCGCTGCCGCCGGTGGCCGCCGTGCAGGGGCTCCTCGCGTTCTACAACGAGGCCGTGGACATCACCGTGGACGGCGAGCGCCGGACGCGCCCGGTGACGGCGTTCACCGACGCCCTCAAGGTCTGAACCAGGTCTCAACCCAGGTCTGAACTCGGGGACTTGGAACGCCGCCCATCGCGGAAACGTTCGATCACTCGGCCCTTGGGCCCGTAGGCTCGACCTCGTTGATCGACGAGGAGTGCGGCGGCGAGCGTGCCGCCGCCTGTGCCGGGGGCGAGAACTTGACGTACGACAACGAGCTGGTCCGGGCGTTACCGGAACTGCTGAAGGCGCACGCCGAGACGTCGCCGTCACGCGTGGCGTTCGCGGACGGCCATCGCGCCGTCACCTACGCCGAGTTGGAGCGGCGCACCGGCCGGCTGGCCGCCCATCTCGCCCGGACGGGACTTCGGCGCGGCGACCGGGTCGCGATCTGCCTCGGCGACCGCGTGGAGATGGTGGAGAGCGTTCTCGCCGCCGTCCGGGCCGGGGCGATCGGAGTGCCCCTCAACCCCCGGTCGTCCGACGCGGAACTCGCCCACTTCCTCGAGGACAGCGACGCCGCGGTCCTCGTCACCGACCCCGCGCACCTCGCCCGGCTGCGCCGTCCGGTCCCCGGGCACCCGCGGCTGCGCGTCCTGCTCACCGGTGACAACTCCGTCGCCGCGGACTCAGGCTCCGTTCCGGTGGATCCGCCCGACGGCGCCGTCCTCTTCGAGGACGTGGCGGGCCGCGAGCAGTCCGAACCGCCCCGGGACGACCTCGGGCTCGACGAGCCGGCCTGGATGCTCTACACCTCCGGCACCACCCACCGGCCCAAGGGCGTGCTGTCCACCCAGCGGGCCGCCCTGTGGTCGGTGGCGGCCTGCTACGCGCCGCTCTTCGGGCTCTCGTCCGAGGACCGGGTGCTGTGGCCGCTCCCGCTGTTCCACAGCTTCGGGCACTCCTTCGCGATCCTGGGCGTCACCGCCGTCGGCGCGAGCGCCCGGATCAGCGGCGGGCTCCTCCCGCCCGGCGGCCTGTGGGAGGAACTCCGCGCGCCCCGTCCGGCACTGGGCGGCCCCTACACGGTTCTGGCCGGAGTGCCCGCCACCTACCACCAGTTGACGGCGTCGGCCGGTGAGACCGTGCTCCCCGCGCGCCTGCGGACCTGTGTCGTGGCGGGCGCGCCCAGCGCGCCGACGCTGCGTCACAAGGTCGAGAAGGTGCTCGGGGCGCCGCTCCTCGACGCGTACGGCAGCACCGAGACCTGCGGCATGATCGCGGTCAACCGTCCGGACGGGCCCAGGATCGACGGGTCCTGCGGACCTCCGGTCCCGGGCATGGAGGTGCGGGTCGTCGACCCCGGCTCGGGCAACGACCCCGGCTCCGGCAACGATGTCGCGGACGGCGTCGAGGGCGAGATCTGGGTGCGCGGGCCGAGCCTCATGACCGGCTATCACCAGCGGCCCGAGGAGTCCGAGGCGGCACTGCGGGACGGCTGGTACCGCACCGGGGACCTCGGCCGACGCGTCGAACACGGTCATCTCGCCCTCACCGGCCGGGTCAGCGAACTGATCATCCGCGGCGGGGAGAACATCCATCCCACGGAGGTCGAACAGGCTCTGCTGCGTTGTCCCGGCGTGCGGGACGCGGTGGTGGTGGGCCGGCCGCACGACGTCCTCGGCGAGGTTCCGGTGGCCTACGTCGTGGCGGGGCCGGACGGCGTGGACGCGAGGCAGGTGCTGGCCGCGTGCCGCGCCCGGCTGGCCGCGTACAAGGTGCCCGTGGAGATCCTGGAGATCGCGGCCGTACCGCGCACGGCATCCGGCAAGATCGCCCGCCACGCGGTCCTTCCGGAACTGGCCCGGCCGGCGGCACCCACCCCCGCCGCGACGACGACCGACGGAGCCCTGCGCCGACGGCTGCTGTCCCTCCCGCCGGAGGGACGGGAGCGGGCGCTGCGGGCGGCGGTACTGGCCCAGACGGCCGCGGTCTGCGGCTGCGGACCGGACGAACGGCTCGACGGCGACCGGCCCTTCACCGATCTGGGGCTGACGTCCGCGGGCGCCGTCACGCTGATCGACCGTCTCGGCGAGGCGACCGGGCTGCCGCTGCCCTCGACGCTGGTCTTCGACCACCCCACCCCGGCCGCGCTGGCCCGGCGGGTGCACGACATCCTCTTCGCCCCGGTGGCCACCGCGTCGCCCGAGGCGCGCACAGCGGGACACCCGGACGATCCGGTGGTCATCGTCGCGATGGGCTGTCGCTGTCCCGGCGACGTCGACTCCCCCGAGGACCTGTGGCGGCTGCTGTCGGAGGGCCGGGACGCGATCTCGGACTTCCCCGCCGACCGGGGCTGGGACCTGGACGCCCTGTACGACCCCGACCCGGACCGGATCGGTACCTCGTACACCCGCAGCGGCGGCTTCCTGCACCGGGCCGCCGAGTTCGACGCGGGTCTGTTCGGGATCTCGCCGCGCGAGGCGCTGGCCATGGATCCCCAGCAGCGGCTGCTCCTGGAGACCTCGTGGGAGGTCTGGGAGCGGGCCGGGATCGACCCGGCCGCGCTGCGCGAGAGCGACACCGGTGTGTTCGTCGGCGTGATGCACGGCGACTACTCCGCCCGCTTCACCCAGCACGAGCTGGAGGCCCACCTGGGCCTGGGCTCGGCCGGGAGCGTGGCCTCCGGCCGGATCTCCTACGTGTACGGTCTGCGCGGACCCTCGATCACCGTCGACACCGCCTGTTCGTCCTCCCTGGTCGCGCTGCACTGGGCGGCGAAGGCACTGCGCTCCGGCGAATGCTCGCTCGCTCTGGCCGGCGGGGTCACGGTGATGGCGACACCCAAACCGTTCACCGCGTTCAGCCGCCAGCGGGGGCTCGCTCCCGACGGCCGCTGCAAGTCGTTCTCGACGGCGGCGGACGGTACCGCCTGGGGCGAGGGCGTGGGACTGGTGCTGCTGGAACGGCTGTCCGACGCCCGCCGCCACGGTCATCCGGTGCTGGCCGTGCTGCGCGGCTCCGCGGTCAACTCCGACGGCGCCTCCAACGGGCTGACAGCCCCCAACGGACAGGCCCAACAGCTTCTGATCACCCAGGCGTTGGCCGACGCGGGACTCGGACCGCGGGACGTGGACGCGGTGGAGGCACACGGCACCGGCACCACGCTCGGCGACCCCGTCGAGGCGCGCGCCCTGCTGGCCACGTACGGCCAGGGGCGCGGCGAGGACCGGCCGCCGCTGTGGCTGGGCTCGGTCAAGTCCAACCTCGGGCACACCCAGGCGGCGGCAGGGGTCACCGGCGTCATCAAGATGGTGCAGGCCATGCGGCACGAGGAGCTTCCCCGGACCCTGCACGCCGAGACGCCCACCCCGCACGTCGACTGGTCCGCCGGCCGGGTGGAACTGCTGACCGAGGCCCGACCCTGGCCGGCGACGGACGCCGGTCCGCGCCGGGCCGGTGTGTCGGCCTTCGGCATCGGCGGGACGAACGCGCACGTGATCCTGGAGGAGCCGCCTCGACCGCCTGACTCCGGACCGCGAGCCGCGGCGCCGCCGGCAGCCGTGCCGCCGCGGGTTTCGGTTCAGGTGCCGGTTCAGGTGCCGGTGCCCTGGCTGCTCTCCGGCGCCGACGAGGCGGCCCTGCGGGCCCAGGCACGCGGGCTCGCGGCCCGTCTCTCGGCCCGGCCCGACCTCTCCGCGGCCGACGTCGCCTTCTCCCTGGCCGTGTCCAGGTCGGCGCTCGCCCACCGGGCGATGGTGCCGGCCGGCGGCACGGACCGCACACGGGCCGCGCTGACCGCGCTCGCCGAGGGCCAGGACGTTGTCGGCTCGATGCGGGCCATCGCGGATCCGGGCCTGCGCACGGCCTTCCTGTTCACCGGCCAGGGGTCCCAACGTGCCCGAATGGGGGCGGAGTTGGCTGCGGCGTTTCCCGTCTTCGCGGCCGCCTTCGAGGACGTCTGCCGGGAGCTGGACGACCGCCTCGAACGGCCGCTGGGCCCGGTGCTGTCCGCCGCTCCCGGTACACCTCAGGCCGCCCTGCTCGACCGTACGGACTTCACGCAGGCAGGTCTGTTCGCCTTCGAGGTGGCGCTGTTCCGGCTGCTGGAGTCCTGGGGCGTGCGGGCCGACTTCCTGTCCGGCCACTCCGTGGGGGAACTGGCCGCCGCCCATGTGGCCGGCGTACTGGACCTCCCCGACGCGGCGGCACTCGTCGCGGCCCGCGGCCGGCTGATGCAGGGCCTGCCCGCGGGCGGGGCGATGGTGTCCCTGGACGCGACGGAGGAGGAGGTGCTCGCCGCGCTCGCGGGCGCCGCCGGTCACGGTGCCCGCCCGGAGATCGCCTCGGTCAACGGTCCGCGCTCGGTGGTGATCTCCGGCGCGCGGGAGGCGGTGCTGGCCGTCGCGGCCCGGTTCGAGGCGCGCGGCCGCAGGACCGTACGCCTGCGGGTCGGTCATGCCTTCCACTCGCCGCTGGTGGAGCCGATGCTCGACGACTTCCGTCGGGTCGCCGAGGGACTCGACTTCCGGCCGCCGCGGATTCCGGTGGTCTCGGCCCTGACGGGTCGTCCGGCCGAGGCGGCGGAGCTGTGCTCTGCGGAGTGCTGGGTACGGCACGCCCGTCGGCCGGTGCGGTTCGCCGACGCCGTGCGATGGCTCGGGGACCACGGGGTCGCGGCGTTCCTGGAGATCGGCCCCGGTGCCGCGCTCACGGCGGCGGCCGAGGACTGCCTGAGCACGCCGGACGGCAGCACTCCGGACGGCAGAGGTCCGGTGTTCGCGGCCGTTACTCGCGGTGGCCTGCCCGAGCCGGAGACGCTGCTGTCCGCCGTGGCCCGCCTCCATGTGCGCGGGGCGCGTGTCGACTGGCCCGTGGTGTTCGAGGGTTCCGGGGCGCGGCGGGTGGACCTGCCGACGTACGCCTTCCAGCGACGCAGGTACTGGCTCGACGCGCCGCGCACCCCGGCACCCGAGGCGGACGCCCACGGTCATCCGCTGCTGGGCCCGGCGTTCACCGTGCCGGACACGGACCGGACGGTGTTCTCCGGTCTGCTCGCCCGCACGACCCACCCGTGGCTCGCCGACCATGTGGTCGCCGGGTCCGTCCTGGTGCCCGCGACGGTGTTCGTGGAGATGGCCGTTCGCGCGGGCGCCGAGGTCTCAGGCGGCGCGCTCGACGAACTCGTGGTGCTGGCCCCACTCACCCTGCCCGCGGCCGGGAGCGTACGCGTCCAGGTGGTGGTGGACGAGGCGGACGACTACGGCCGGCGCCCGGTCGACGTCTTCGCGCGGTCCGGTGAGTCCGCCTGGATCCGGCACGCCTCGGGGCTCATCGGAGCGACGAGCGAGCCGGCCCCCGCGGAGACTTCGCCTCCGGAACCGTCGGTGTGGCCGCCGCGGGGCGCGACCGAGGTCGACCTCGCCGACGCGTACGACAGCCTCGCGGACGGTGGCCTCGCATACGGGCCGGCCTTCCGAGGGGTCCGGGCGGCCTGGCGGCTCGGTGACGAACTGTTCGCCGAGGTACGGCTGTCCGAGGCGGAGTCGTCGGACGCGGGCCGGTTCGGCATCCATCCGGCGCTGCTGGACGCGGCACTGCACGCGCCCCTGCTCGGCGGTGCCGAATCCGGCGCGATCCGCGTGCCGTTCGCGTGGAACGGCGTACGGCTGTACGCGGCGGGCGCGTCGGAGGTACGGGTACGGGTCTCCCCGGCCGGGACGGACACCGTCTCGGTCACGCTCGCCGACCCGGCGGGCCGGCCGGTGGCGGAGGTGGCGTCCCTGACCACCCGGGAACTGCCGTCGGCGGCGCACGACGTGGTACGGGAGGCGCTGCTGCGGCCCGACTGGATCACGGCTGACCCGGCCGGCGGCAAAGCCGGTACGGACACCGGATCCTGGGAGCTCGTGGCTCCGGACGGGCTGAGCCTGCTGGACCTGGGCGCGTCGTTCCCCGGGATGGCCGACACCGGCGCGAGCGAACCGGGCACCGTCGTCGTCACGGCCGTCCATCCGGCCACGGACGCCGATCCGCTGACCGCCGTACACGAGTTGACCTCCAGGGTGCTCCGCACGGTGCAGGACTGGCAGGACGACCCGCGTACCGCGGGCGCCCGTCTGGTGGTGGTGACGCGGAACGCCACCGCGGCGGAACCGGATCTGGCCGGCGCCGCGGTGTGGGGGCTGGTGCGTACGGCACAGTCGGAGCTGCCCGGACGGGTTGTCCTCGTCGATGTGGACGGGCGACCCGAGTCCCTGCGGCTGCTGCCCACGGCGGTGGCCACCGGTGAGCCCCAACTGTCCGTCCGGGCAGGGCGGTTGACCGTCCCACGACTGACCTCGCAGAGCGCCGCCGGACCCGCGGGCCCCGGCTCCGGCAGGTTCGGTGCGGACGGCACCGTGCTGATCACCGGCGGTACCGGTGCGCTCGGTGCGGAACTCGCCCGCCACCTCGTCACCTCGTACGGCGTACGACACCTGCTGCTGACCGGACGGCGGGGGCCTGGGGCGCCGGGGGCCGGGGAACTGCGCGATCTGCTGAGGGAGTTGGGCGCCGAGGTGCGGATCGTCGCCTGCGACGTGGGCGACCGTGCCGCGCTGGCCGAACTGGTGAAGGGTTGTGAGCCCGCGCTGACCGCCGTGGTGCATGCCGCGGGCGTGCTGGACGACGGCGTACTGGCCACTCTGACCACCGAGCGGATGGCCGCGGTGCTCCGGCCGAAGGCGGACGCCGCCTGGCACCTGCACGAGGTGACCCGGGACCTGGATCTGTCGGCGTTCGTCCTGTTCTCGTCGGCGTCCGGGCTGCTGGGACGCGCCGGTCAGGGCAACTACGCGGCGGCGAACTCCTTCCTGGACGCCCTGGCCCGGCACCGCACCGCGCTGGGGCTGCCCGCGCTCTCGCTGGCGTGGGGGCCGTGGAACTCCGGCGGGGGCATGGCGGCGGAACAACTCCGGGAGCGCGACGGGAAGTACGGGGACGTGCTCCGGGCGGTCTCCGTGGAACAGGGCCTGGCACTGTTCGACGCGGCGCTGCGCGTGGACGAGCCCGTGCTGGCGCCCGTCCTGCTGGACCGGGCCGGTCTCCGGGATGCCCCGGGGCCGCTGCCGCCGCCGCTGCGTGGAGTGGTGCGCCCGCGCAGGCCCGCCGCCGGGGCCGGGGCGTCCGGTGCGGGGGCCGGATCCGCGCCGGGTGCGGAGCAGCCGCGGGAGCCGGGAGCCTGGCGGAAGGTGCTGGCCGGGCTGCCCGCCGCGCAACGGGTCGACACGCTCGCGGAGTTGATGCGTGCCGACGTTGCGGCCGTCCTCGGACACCCGGACGCCGACGCGTTGCCGGCCGGCAGGTCCTTCGCCGAGCTGGGCTTCGACTCCCTGATGGCGGTGCAGGTTCGAAACCGGCTGAGCATGGCCCTGCGACTCAGGCTGCCCGCGGCCGTGGTGTTCGAGCACCCGACCGCCCACGAACTGGCCCGCCACGTGCTCGGCCTGCTCGACGACCTGCTCGACGACCTGCCCGCCGAAGTGCCCGCGACCGCCGAGAAACACGAGAAGGACGAGGAGGACGAGGAGCACGAACCGGGGTCGGACCCCGCCGTAACCGAGGAGCGGCCCGCGCGGACCCTGTCCTCGCTCTACCGGCGGGTCTGCGAGGCCGGTCAGGTGGTCGCCGCGATGCACATGCTGGTCACGGCGTCCTGGGCGCTACCGACGTACGGTCCGGCCGACAGCCGGGCGCACGCCCTGCCTCCGCTGCGGCGCGCCGACGGTACCGGGGACGGCCCTGTGCTGGTGGTCTTCACCGGGTACCACCCGCCGTTCGCCGCCCCTGGCGGGGAGTGGGCCCGCTTCCACAGGTGCTTCGAGGGCGCCTTCGACGTCCTCGAACTCCCGCACCCCGGCATCGGTGCGGGCGCGGCCGTACCGGCCGACCGGGAGACGCTCGCCCGGACCCACGCCGAGACGGTGCTCCGGCACGTCGGCGACCGGCCCTTCGTCGTCGTGGGCGTCTGCACCGGGGGCGCCGCCGCGCACGCCGTGACCCGGCGGCTCGAGGCCCTGGGGTCGGCTCCCGTCGGGCAGGTACTGCTCGACACGTACCTCATCGACGACGGCAACAGCGACAAGGACTGGCTGCTGTCCCTGCCCGCCGTCATCGCGCCCCGGCTGGGCGGCGACCAGTTCACCGGCGACGAGGACAACGGGGTAGCGGCGCTGGGCGCGTACACCCGCATGTTCCTCGGCTGGGAGCCGGAACCCGTCGACACCCCCACCCTGCTGGTCCGCGCCATGGAGCCGACGCCCGCGATGGCGGCGGGCGCGGACCCCGACGAGTGGCCGACGTCGTGGCCGCTTCCGCACACGGTCGTCGACGTCCCCGGCGACCACTTCTCGTTCCTTCAGGACCACGCCCCCAGCACGGCGGCGGCCGTGCGCGCCTGGATCGGCTCGCTCGGCCACCCGGGCGCACGCCCGGCGCCGGCCGCGGAAGGAGACCGGTGAACAGCCTCGATGAGCGGACGCCGTCGGAGGAGTTCGACGTCGTCGTCGTGGGCGGCGGCCCGGCCGGTGCCACCGCCGCGACCGCCGTCGCGCTGCGCGGCCACCGTGTCCTCCTCCTGGAACAGGAGAAGTTCCCCCGCTACCAGATCGGCGAGTCGCTGCTGCCGTCCACCGTGCACGGGGTGTGCCGCATCCTCGGCGTCGAGGACGAGGTGGCCCGGGCGGGCTTCAAGCCGAAGCGGGGCGGGACGTTCCGGTGGGGCCGTAACCCGGACCCGTGGCAGTTCTCGTTCGCGCTGTCTCCCCGGCTGGCCGACCCGACCTCGTTCGCCTACCAGGTCGAGCGGTCCCGGTTCGACGCGATCCTCCTGGACAACGCCCGCCGGGTCGGCGTGGACGTACGGGAGGGCTGCCGTGTCACCGGCGTACTCGCCGACGAGGAACGGGTGCGGGGCGTCGGCTGGGCCGGGCCCGGCGGCGAGGTGCGCGAGGCTCGGGCCCGTCATGTCGTGGACGCCTCCGGCAACGGCAGCCGGATCCACGGCGAGGTCGGCGGTCGGCGGACGTACTCCGACTTCTTCCGCAACCTCGCGGTGTTCGGCTACTTCGCCGGCGGCGCCCGGCTCCCGCGACCGAACGACGGCAACATCTTCTGCGCCGCCTTCGACGAGGGCTGGCTGTGGTACATCCCGCTGCGGGACGACCTCACCAGCGTCGGAGCGGTGGTCAGCCGGGAGAACGCCGCCGAGATCCAGCGGGACCCGGCGGCTGCCTGGCGTCGGCTGATCGACGCGTGCCCCGAGGTCCGGGACCTCCTGCACGGGGTGCCCCGGGCCACCGAGGCGCCGTACGACCGGGTCCGGGTGCGCCGGGACTGGTCGTACTGGAAGACCCGGCTGTGGCGGCCCGGCATGGTGCTGGTCGGTGACGCTGCCTGCTTCGTCGACCCGGTGCTGTCCTCCGGCGTGCACCTCGCCACGTACGGCGCCCTGCTCGCGGCCCGGTCCCTCAACAGCGCCCTCGACGGAACGCTCCCCGAGGACCGCCTGTTCGACGAGTTCGAGGCCCGCTACCGGCACGAGTACGGCCTCTTCCACGAGTTCCTGGTCGCTTTCTACGACATGCACCAGGACGAGCGGTCGTACTTCTGGAAGGCGCGCAAGGTCACCCATATCGGGTCGACGGAGTTGGAGGCGTTCGTGGACCTGGTGGGCGGCCTGGCCTCCGGCGACGCCTCCCTCGGCGGGCCCGCGGCTGCGGGTTCCCGTCTCGCGGCGGCATCCTCGGGGCTCGACGAGGCCGTGGGCCGGCTCCAGGACTCCGACGGGCTGCGCAACCCGCTGTTCGAGTCGGCCACCGTGCGGCAGGTGTTCCAGGAGGGCGCGGTCCTCCAGGAACGCGGCGTGTTCGGCGGCCCGCTGGAGGACGAGTCGCCCGTGCGGCTGGGCGGCCTCGTGGCCTCGGAGGACGGTCTGACGTGGGAGGAGCCCGGCCGCTGAGTTCGGCGCGGGGTCACCGGTCGCACCGGCCACTCCTTCCCTCGGGAGTCGCGGTCCGCTCCTCGCAAAGTGATGCGTCTCGCTGACCGAGACGATTCCATGGGCCGGAGCCCTGGCTGTTTTTACGCTCGCGCCTATGAGCTTTCTTCCAGACGGACAGGGACAAAACGCCACGGATGGCGGACGGGCCCCGCTGCGCGTCGGTGTCCGAGTGCCGCCGTGCGACCGGGCGGATCGCGTGGCCGGGACCGTGCGCCGGGCCGAGGAGCTGGGCTTCGACGAAGTCTGGTTCCCCGACTCCCAGTTGCTGTGGCGGGACGTGTTCACCACACTGACCGCCGCCGCTCTGGGCACCGAGCGGATCGGGTTGGGCACTGCCGTGACCAATCTGGCGACCCGGCACCCGGCCGTCGTCGCCTCGGCCGCCCGCAGCGTGGCGGAACTGGCACCGGGCAGATTCACCCTCGGCCTCGGTGTGGGCAACAGCTCGGTCGGGCCCATCGGCCTGCGCCAGACACCTTCGGCGACGATGCGTGAGGGGCTTCTCATGCTCAGGGCGCTCCTGGACGGCAAGGAATGGGACTTCGAGGGCAGGGTCCGCTCGCGGCTGCGTGATCCCCGGCCCGACATACCCCTGCACCTGGCCGCGAGCGGGCCGAAGAACCTGCGACTCGCCGGGGAGACGGCCGATGGTGTGATCCTCCTCAGCGGTGTCTCGCCGAGGACCCTGGAGCAGGCGACCGCGCGCGTACGCGAAGGCGCCGAAGCGGCGGGCCGGGACGCCGACCGCATACCGCTGACCGTCTCCGCGTTCTGCGCGGTGACCGACGACGTCGAGGCCGAGGTCCGGCGGATCAAGCCCATCTGCGCGTCGATCGCGCAGAACGGCGGGGCGCCCTTCCTGGCCCTCGCGGGGATCGACGTCCAGGTTCCCGCCACGGTCGAGGGGATCTACCCCGACCTCGTGCACGCGGAGGACTGGGACGCCGCGGTCGAGATCTGCTCCGAGTGGATCAGCGATGAGGCGGCCCTGCGGTTCGCCGATGAGTTCTGCCTGTTCGGCACCGCGGAGCGGATCACCGAACGGCTGAGCGCTCTGGGCGCCTCGGGGGTCACCGGGGTGTTCCTTCAGCACGTCGGCTCCTACGACCCGCCCACCGAACTGATCGAGGCCGTCGGCTCCTCCGTGCTCCCGGCCCTCTCCCCCACCACCGAGGCGAAGGCAGGCCACCGATGACGGATCCGCTGCGCAAGGGCTATGTGCCCAGCCCCTTCGGGCAGTTGCACTACGTCGAATGCGGCACGGGCGAGCCCGTACTGATGCTCCACCAGACCCCGCGCTCCTGGACCGAGTACCTCGACGTGCTCCCGCTGGTCGGTGCGGAGCACCGGGCGATCGCCATGGACACCCTGGGCTTCGGCGCCTCCGCGAAGCCCGAAGAGCCGCACTCCGTCGAGCGGTTCGCCGACGCCGCCGACGCGTTGATCGAGGAGCTGGAACTCGAACGCTTCCACCTCGTCGGACACCACACCGGCGGCGTGATCGCGGTGGAGCTCGCGGCCCGTCACCAGGATCGTGTGGCGAGCCTCCTGCTCTCCGCCACGCCCTTCATCGACGACGAGAAGCGGCGTACGGCGGGCGAGCGCAAGCCCGTCGACCACGTCGTTCCCCAGCCCGACGGTTCGCACCTGCTTGAGCTGTGGAACCGGCGCCGCGGCTTCTACCAGGAGGGCGAGGAGGCGGCTCTCAACCGGTTCATGGTCGACGCGCTGACCGTGCTGGACCGGGTGGAGGAGGGGCACGAGGCGGTGCGGCGCTCCCTCATGGACCAACGCCTGCCCCACGTCACGGCGCGCACGCTCGCGGTCTGCGCGGCCGGGGACCACTACTCCATGCCCGCACTGGAGAGATTCGCCGAGGCGCTCGGCTGTGAGACGCGCGTCCTGTCCGGCGGACACGTCCCCGTCCTCGAGCAACTGCCCCGGGAGTTCTCGAAGGTCGTCCTGGAATGGGTGGCGCAGGGCTGATACACGACGGTGCCGGGGATGTTTCCCCGGCACCGTCGTGTATTGCGTAAGGAACGTGTCGGGTCCGGCCCGCCTCCGTGCGATCGGACCGGACCGCTGGGTAAGGACCTCATCGCAGGCCGATGTGCGCACCCGGCCCGAGCGGCAGATCGAACCCGTAGAAGACGCCCAGGATCACCAGCCATACCGCCAGGAAGGGCACGACGAAGATGGCGAGCCGGGAGATCAGGGTGCCGAGCTTGGCCTCCGGCTCGTATTCGCGCACCATCGCCAGGATGAGGAAGAGATAGGGATTCATCGGCGTGATGGCACCGGTCGCGGAGTCACCGATCCTGAAGGCGGCCTGGCTGAGCGCGGGGCTCATGCCCATGAGCATGAACGCCGGGATGAAGACGGGGCCGACGAGCGACCACAGGGCCGAGCCGGAGACGATGAAGAGGTTGAGACAGGACGCCAGCAGGACGAAGGCGATGATCGCCCAGAAACCGGTCACCCCGATGGAGGTGAACAGCGCGGCGGCCTTCACCGCGAGCAGGACACCCACGTTGGACCAGTTGAAGAGGGCGATGACCTGGGCCGCGACGAACATCATCACGATGTAGCCGGACATGTTCTTCACCGAGTCGGTCACGGCGGTGACCGCGTCCTCGGTACGGGTGAGCTTCTTGACCGTGATGCCGTAGGTGAGCCCGGCGAACAGGAAGGCGCCGAAGAGGATCGGGACGATGCCGCCGAGCACCGGCGAGGGCACGAAGGCGCCGCCCTCACCGCGCAGGGGCGCGCCCGGCGGCAGCCACAGGGCGAGGACCCCGCCCAGGTAGAGGAGGACGACGAGTGCCGTCGCCAGCAGACCGCGCCGCTGCACCGGGGTGAGAGCGACCTTCTGCGCGGGGGCCTGGTCCGCGGACTCGTACGTTCCCAGTCGCGGCTCCAGGACGCGGCTGATGAGGAATCCGCCGAGCAGGGCGAGCACGATGCTGGTCGAGGCGGTGAAGAAGTAGTTGATGAGCAGATGGATGTGGAGCCCCTGGGCGGCCGGAAGCACCGAGGCCGCCTGCTCGGTGATGCCGACGTACAGGGCGTCCAGCGAGCCGACGGTGAATCCGGCGGCGTAGCCCGCGGTGACACAGGCGAAGCCGCCGATGAGACCGGCGACGGGATGGCGTCCGGCGCTCTTGAAGACCAGGGCCGCCAGCGGCGGGAGCACGATCGCGCCGACGTCGCTCATCATGTGCGCCTGGCTGGCGATGAGCGCCACCGCGTACGGGAGCGCGGCACGCGGCACCCAGGCCAGGGTGGCCCGCATCACGGTCTCCAGCAGACCGGTCTTCTCCGCGAGGCCGACCACCATGATCAGGACCAGTACGGCGCCGATCGGCGGGAACGTCGCGAAGTTGAGGACCAGGTTCTCCACCAGCCAGCGCAGTCCCTCACCGGTGAACAGCCCGGCGATCTGCTTGGTGTCGTGGGTGCCGGGTACGGCGACGGAGACGCCGCCGAGAGCGAGGGCGGTGGAGATCAGGCCCAGGAGCACGAAGAGCGCGGCGAACAGGACGATCGGGTTGGGCAGTGCGTTGCCCGCCCGCTCGATCAGGGAGAGCACGCGGTCCAGGCGGCCGCGCCGCTCGGCGTCCGGAGACTTGCCGCCCGTCGGCTTGAGGTCGGTCAGTGAGGACATCAGGACTGCCTTCCCGTCGGGGCCGCTGGGAGCAGGAGATCCTTGCGGACGATGCCGTCCTGGACGACGCACACGATGTTGGCGGGATCGCCGAGGACACCGATGTCCGCGAGCGGATCGCCGTCGCATATCACCAGGTCCGCGGTGCGGCCGGAGGCGAGGGTGCCGAGCCGGTCGGCGACGCCGAGGAGCTCGGCGGAGGTACCCGTGCCGGCGACGATCGCCGCCATCGGGTCCATGCCGAGGTCCACCAGGTAGCTGAGTTCCATCAGGTTCACGCCGTGCGGGCCGACGGCCGCGTCGGTGCCGAGCGCGATGCGGGCACCGTACTCGATGGCCCTGGCGATGTTCTCCTTGGTGATGCCGGACCAGCGGGTCTTCTTCTGGTAGTGGTAGTCCGGCATCGTGTCCTTGTTGATGCCGGCGTAGACGGTGGACAGCGTCGGGACGACGAAGACGCCGCGCTCGCCCGCCATGTCCAGGGCCCGGTCGTCCAGGCCGTAGCCGTGCTCGATGCTGGTCACTCCGCCGCGGATCGCGTTGAGGATGCCCGCGTTGCCCTGGGCGTGGGCGGCGACCCGCTTGTCGCCGTGGCGCCGGGCCTCGTCCACGGCGGCTCGGATCTCCTCTTCGAGCAGGCCCTCGTCGTCGGGGTCGTCGTAGGGGCTGCCCATGCCGCCCGTGGCGCAGACCTTCACCAGGTCGGCGCCCTCGCGCAGCACCCGGCGCACGGCGAGCCGGGCCGCGTCGGCGGTGTCGGCGATCTCGGACATGCCGGCAGTCAGGTCGGTGCCGTCGGGCAGGCGCAGGTCGGCGTGGCCGCCGGTGTGGCTGAGGATCCGTACGGCCGTGTGCAGCCGCGGGCCCACGATCCGTCCGGTCTCGACGGCCGTGCGGTAGCCCGCCGACAGGCCGCCCAGATCGCGTGCGGTGGTGATGCCGGCGTCGAGGGTCTGCCGCAGCCGCGTCGTGGTGTCCAGCGTGACCAGCACCGGGTCGAGTTCCGCGCGGCGGCCGGGCGGCGAGCCCTGCGCGTAGGCGAGGTGGACGTGGCAGTCGAAGAAGCCAGGGAGTACGGTGCGGCGACCGGCGTCGATGACGCGGGCCGAGGAGAGGCCGTCGGTGGCCGGGGCTGTCGCGGCGGCTCCGGCGTAGGTGATGGTGCCTTCGGCGTCAACGGTGACGACGGCGTCGTCCACGGGGGACGAGCCGGTGCCGTCGATGAGCCGGGCGTTGTGGATCCGCAGGGCGGTCCGGGTGGGCTCGTGCAACGTGGCTTGCGTCATGGGGCGCGGTCACTCCTCCGTGTCGGGATCAGGCGAAGGGAGTGTGGAATGCGGAAGAAAACCTGGTGTGACGGTGCAGACTTCTCGCCGGATTCCCTCGGGGTGCGCAGAGAAGCGCCACCCTCGGGCATGCAGGATTGTGCCGCCGCGGAACCCGCCATGGAACTTGACGAACTGGACCGCGGTGTCGTCCACGCCCTGCAGATCCATCCGAGGGCCCCGTGGACGCTGGTCGGTGAGGTGCTCGGGGTGAACCCGGTCACCGCCGCGCGGCGTTGGCACCGGCTGGAGGAGGCGGGCCTGGCGTGGGTGACCGCCTATCCCCGGCTGTCCAACTCGCGGATCGTGGTGACCGGTGTGGTCGAGGTGGACACCGAGCCAGGCGTCGCCGAGGACGTGGCGCAGGCCCTCGCGGTGGATCCCGCGGTGGCGAACATCAAGCTCACGGCGGGCGGCCGCGATCTGGTGGCCGCCGTACAGGCCCGGAGCCTGGACGAACTGGCCCGCATCACCACGCTGCTGTTCCAGCGGACGCCAGGGGTACGGGCGACGCGCACCCATGTGTCGACCGGTGTCCCCACCGAGGGCAGCCGGTGGCGGCTGCGGAGCCTGGACGACGCCCAGAGCGCGCGCGTCGAGGCGGCGCTCCCCCCGCCCGGCCGGCCCGCGCCCGCGGCCGAGGCACGCCTGGACGACCTGGACGCGCGGCTGCTGGAACTGCTGAGTGCGGACGGGCGGATGTCGCTGCGCGACCTGTCGACGGAGACCGACACGAGCCTCACCACGGTGCGCCGCAGGATGCAGTCGCTGCTCGCCTCACGGCTGAGCCTGCGCTGCGATCTGGCCAGGCCGCTGTCGGGATGGCCACTGTCCGCCGTGTACTTCGCGTCGGTGCCGGGTCAGTACGTGGAGGAGACCAGCCGGGTGCTGGCCGGGGTGCGGGAGGTCCGGTCGTGTGCGATCACGGCCGGTCCGCACAACCTGGTGATCGATGTCTGGCTGCGCGACCTGCATGACGTGCACGCCTTCGAGGCCCATCTGTCACGCAGTCTGCCGCGTCTCACGATCGCCGACCGCTCGGTGGTGCTGCGCACGGTCAAACACATGGGGCACCTGCTGGACCGGGACGGCCGATGCACCGGAGTCGTCCCCCTCCGGCACCCCCAGGCACCGCACTCCGCAGCCGTGGAGCGGACCCCGGGACCGCCTCCGCGGGGCGGACCCACCGGGGCGGCAGAGGCGCCGGCCCGGCCTCAGGCAGCGCCGAGAAAGCTCAACCGCACCTGACGGTTCGGATTGTCTCCGTTCGTGTCCGCCAAACTCCGCAAAGACAACCCGCAGCATAGCCGGGGCGCCGTCGGCGAGGCCGTCCTCGTCGAGGTGATCGGCGGCCAGGACAACCCCTGGCGGTCTCGCCGGCCTTCCTGGCCTCGGTCTGCGACTTCCGGGCAGGGAATAGCAAGGAGGCTTGACGTCTGTAGGGCATGGCAACGACGAGGGTGGACACCTGGTGGTGTCCACCGGCAATGCTCCTGACCGCCTAGTCGGCGCGATGCCGACGTTGAACCGCCCTTAGCCACAACGCCGAGGCAAGGCAGCGGTTTGCGACAAGCCCAGCCAGCTACGCGGGGCCCGCTGGCGGTGGAGGTAGTCGTCGGGGGCGCGCTCGGCCGGCAGCCGCCACTGCTCGCGCTTGCGCCGCTAGTCTTCGAGCCCACCGCCCGTGCCATCGACGGCCTGGAGAAGACCCTGGCCGGCCTCGGCCTCCCAGATGACGCCCTCGCCCTGGACCCTGTGCAAACCCCAGGACTACTTCCACCGCGTGTGGTCCACCGCCTTCCGGGCCTCCGACCTCGCCGACGCTGGCGCTGAGGAGAAGAAGAGTCGATGACCAACGCCGCGTGCATCGCGCGAGCCGTGGCGAGCTGCTTCTCCGGCAGGTCGATCCCCATCGCGTGGGCGTTGCTCTGGCCAGCCAAGGGGAAACGTAGGCACTTGCCGCTCGGTCCGTGGGTGCTGGACGGCCTTCCCGGCCCGGCGCCTGTCCACGGGGAGCCATAGACCGTCCTAAAATGGAACAAATTATCCATCGATGATCGAGGGCAACGTGTCGACCAACCGTGTGGCGTCGAACTTGCACCCGTTCGGCGCCGCAAGTGTCGGCGAAGCGCCCGAGCGCGACGACGCGCTGGTCAGTGCCGTCGTCGGTGCCGTGGAGCTGACCGGAGCGCATACCGGAAGCGTGTTTCTGCTCTCCGGCGACCACCGCTCGCTCGTAGTGGCCGCGTCGTGCGGGACGCCGCCCTCCCTGCTCAGCGGGTGGCGTCGGATCCCGGTGAACAGCCGTCTGCCGGTGGCGGAGGCGTACCGCTGCGGGCGCATGGTCCACCTGGCCGGCGCGGAGGAGACGATGCGGCGCTTCCCCCAGCTCTCGGTCGCCCTGCCCTACCCGTTCGGCTCTGCGTCGGTCCCCGTACGGGCGGGCGAGCGGACCTTCGGCACCATGGCCGTGGTGTGGACGGCCAGGCCGGACGGGACAGGGCTGTCGAGGGCGCAGCGCCGGCGGCTGCTCTCCGCCGCCGACCGGTTGGGCACCACCCTCGCCGGACTGCGGGCCCGCGGCGCGTTCGGCGAGTACGACGAGCGGACGCCTCCGGTAGTGGTCCCGCTGCCATCCGCTCCGGTGATCCGGGTGGGCCTGTTCGACTGGAACCTCGACACCGGAGCCCTCACCGCCGACGACGACCTGTGCGCGATCTTCGGAATGCCGCCCCGCGAGTTCGACGGACGGGCAGCCACCCTGGCGGCCATGATCGAGCCCGCGGATCTTCCCGGCTTCCGGTCCGCCGCCCGTGCCGCGGTCCAGGAACGCCACGTACTGGCACACTGCCTGCGCATCCGGGACGGCCGCGGAGGCCACCACACCGTCGAGCTGTGGGGCCGGATGCCCGAGAGCCCTGACGGCCTGGAGGCCTCGGCCCATCTGGTCGGCGCCGTACTCGACTCCGGGAGCCGCATGGCCGCCGTGGCGGCGATCGAGCGGCTCGCGGACGGCTTCTTCGCGCTCTCGCCCGACGGACGCCTCGCCTACGCCAACCACAGCCTGGAGAATCTGCTGCGGGTCCGCCTGGACGAACTGCTCGGCCGACGCCCCTGGGACGTCCTGCCCTGGCTGGCCGATCCCGTATACGAGGACCGCTACCGGGCCGCCGTGGTCTCCCAGCAATCGGTCTCCTTCCTGGTCCGCCGCCCACCGGACAAATGGCTGGTCTTTTCCCTCCACCCGGGCGCTCAGGGCATGACGGGGTGGGCGGCACCGGCGCGACAGCCCGTACCGGCCGAGACCGGACCCGGGGCAATCCTCACGGAAGGGGGGGCCGCCCGCCTCCTGGTCGCCTCCGCCCGCGGCCCCGCGCGTGGGTTCCCTCTACCGGGTGCTCACGCTGGGCAGCGCGCTCACCGAGGCGGTCACCGCGCACGAGGTGTTCGAGGCCGTCGCCGAGCAGCTGCTGCCCGCTTTCGGCGGCCAGAAGCTAGCGATCGCCGTGGTGGAGGAGCGGCGCCTGCGCCTGCTCGATCAGCGCGGCTACTCGAAGCGCTTTCTCGCCCGGTTCGAAGGCACTCCGCTGCATGCCCGGCTGCCCGTGACGGACGCGCTGACCTCCGGGGCCCCGCTGTTCGTCGAGTCCCGTGAGGAGCTTCTCGAGACCTACCCCGGGATCATGGTCAGTCCATCCAACTCCTGGGCGTTCCTGCCCTTGATCGCCTCGAACCGCCCGGTCGGCGTCTGCCTGCTCGGCTTCGACGACGTCCACCGATTTCCCGACGAGGAGCGCGGAGTCCTCACCGCGCTGGGCGGCCTGATCGCCCAGGCCCTGGAACGTGCCAGGCTCTACGACGCCGAGTTCGCCCTCGCCCGCGGCCTGCAGAACGCGCTGCTGCCGCACCGGCTGCCCACACTGCCGGGCCTTGGTGTCACCGGGCGCTATCTTCCGGGCACCAGAGGCATGGACATCGGCGGCGACTGGTACGACGTCATCCCCACCGGCGACGAGGTCGCGCTGATCGTCGGGGACGTCGAGGGCCACAACGTCGCCGCCGCGGCCGCCATGGGCCAGCTGCGCAGCGCGGTACGGGCCTTCGCCACCGCCGGCCATCGGCCGAGCGACGTTGTCGCCAACACCAACCGGCTCCACATGGACCTCGACCCGGCGCTACTCGCAAGCTGCTGCTACGCCCGCCTCCATCCTCGCTCGGGGGTCGTGCGCATCGTCCGTGCCGGCCACCTCCCGCCCTTGCTGCGCCTGCCCGACGGGCACGCCGAAATCCTGGATGTGCCCGGCGGCCCTCTGCTCGGCATCGACGCAGCGGCACACTTTCCTGAGTCGGAGCTGCGCCTTGTACCCGGGTCGGTCCTGGCTCTGTACACGGACGGACTGATCGAGAGGCGTGACTCGGACATCGGTTCCGACGTCGACCGGCTCCGCGCGTCACTGGCCCGCATGGGCGGAGGCCGCCTGGAGGATCTGGCCGACGCGCTGCTGCGGGATGCCTGCCGGTCCGCCGACAGGGCGGACGACATCGCCCTCCTGCTCACCGAGTGCGCCCCGCCACCGCAGACGGCGACAAAGCCGGCGTCCGCACACGCCGGCTCCGGCCCGTCGCCGTGAGGCAGCAGGCTCTCCGACGCCGCTGTCACCTGCCCCAGATCTTCCGGCACGCCCCCTGGTAACCCGACGGGTCCCAGGTCCTGGCACTGTCCCTGTTGGCGGCCGTAGTGATGTGGAAGGGGGCTACATATCCGCCGGCCGAACGGCCGGAGAAGGCTCGGTTGAACTCGTCGACGGTCTGCCGGCCCTGCAGGGACAGCGGCTCGCGCGCGGTGGCCGCCTGGTGCTGCTCGCTGTACGCCGCCGAGGGCCAGGACGGCCGGGGCCGTGGTGGGGCAGTGGTGGGGCGGTGGTGGGGCGGTGGTCAGCCAGTTCCTCGCCACTGATGTCGTGCACCATGCGGACAAGGGGTGGTCTGTCGGCGAGCCTTGGCTAACGAGGCTGACGAGGTGGTGCCGCCAGGAGATCAGTCCGGCGCGGCGCGGATACCCGGTGCTCAGGGAGATGTTCTCGGCGACCGACACCAGCAACACCGCCCCACATCTGCGCCGAGCCCGCTCGCGCCGCTCCAGCGCGCCCGGGCCGTGGCCGTACCCGCCACCGAGCTGGCGGCCGGCGCCCGTGGCGGCCAGATCGAGGTGGGCGACAGCCATACCGGCGATGACGAACGGGACCCAGGTCAGGGCCGGACAGCCGCCCGTGAAAAACAGAGAGTCGAGGCCCTCTGCCTGGCCGACGACGGGGAACGAGCGGCCGCCGACCACCGGCTGCAGCAGGTTCGTTCGGGACGAAGAGGCCGCCTGAGCACGTCGGTATGTTCATCGGCCAGGGGCTGATCATCAACGCCCCGCGCACCGGCGACGTGATTCGCATCGCGACCCTCGCCTCCTGGAAATCGCAGATTCTCGCGGTCCGCCGAGTCGTCTGACCGGCGCTTCTCCCCTCCCCTTTCCTTGCACCGCCGCTTCGCCCCCTCGGGCTTTGGCATACGTTAAATCGAACTGGAGTTCATGATGTATCTCGCCGACAAATTCGTCCAGCTCGCCTACGACCCCGGGATCAAACCGAACGATGGTGGCCTCCCCGGCTTGGCGGTCCTCAAGCAGGTGGTGGGGTCGATCAACCTCTTCGGGATCATCGCTGTAGTCGGCGCGCTTGCCGTCAGCGCGGGCGTATGGGCCTGGGGCCATCACTCCGGCGGTCACCAGGCCGAGGCCAGCGGCAAGAAGGGCGTGCTGGTGAGCGCTGGTGCGGCCCTTTTGCTGGGTGCCGCGAACGGTCTGGTGGCGTTCTTCAGCACGCTCGGGACGCAGGTCCACTGATGTCTCCCCGCTCCACGAACCCCAGCGGCGCATCTCGCGTACGCCGCCGGGCGCTGCTCGGCACCGCTGTCCTGGTGGTGCTCGTCGCCCTCGCCGGCCTGGCCGCCTACCTCACCCGCGACGGCAGGACCTCCTCCAAGGCTCGTGCATCGCAGGCGAGTTCGGCTTCCCCCTCCTCCCCGACCGCTTCTGCTTCCGCCTCGTCACCACCGCACGGGAGCCGCGGTGCCCTTCCCCTGCCCCCGTCCACGCACGACCCGATCACCTTCGGGAAGGCGGCAGCGGCAGCGCTGTGGTCCTACGACACCCGCACCTACTCTCAGCATGAGCTGCTGGCTGCCCTGCACGAGTGGCTGACCAGGGAGGCCAAGTACGCCGACACCGACTCGGCCGACGCGCTCGTCCCCTCGCCCGTGCTGTGGAAGGAGATGGCCGCGAACGGCCAGTTCGCCACCGCCACCGTGAACGAAGCCCACTTCCCCGACTCGTTCACCCAGGCCCTGCAGGCGGACCCCGGGGCGATCACCACCGCGTACGTCTACGCCGTGACGGTCTCCGGCAAACAGTCGATCGCCTGGAAAGGCTCGCCCCGCGGCGGCGCGGAGAACCGTGTCACCACCCTCGCGGTCCAGTGCCGCCCCTCCCAGCCCTGCGCCCTGGCCGGTGTCCTGTCGGCCGTCGCGCCCTGACCTCCACCCCAGAAAGGAGATATCACCATGGGAGTCTGCGACTTTCCGCTGATGGACAAGGTCTGCGGCGCCGTCGACTTCGCCACCAACCCCGCCGGGACCGTCACCGACGGCATCGGGGCGTGGATCGCGAAGTCAGCGGGTGAGCTGGCCGCCAGCGCAGCCGATCTCGCCGCCAAGGCCGTCAACGAAACCACGGCCATCGATCTCAACGCCGGTTGGTTCCGGGGCAACTACGAGTTGCTGTTGCCCATCGGCCTTGTCTTGACCGTCGGTACGTTCTGCCTCCAGTTGATGTTCGCGGCTTGGCGACGGGACGAACGCGCCCTCGCTCAAGCGGCGATCGGCACGATGACCGGCGTCCTCTTCTCCTTCTGCGCCGTCGCCTTCACCTCGGTGGCCATCACGGTGGTCGACGCTCTGTCCGACGGCCTGTTCCAAGCAGCCAACAGCTCAGTGGACGACGCGATCCGCCGTGTCATCAAGGTCAACCAGTTGGGGGTGATGCATGGCCTCGGCTGGGCAGTCCCAGCCCTGGTCGGCCTCGGCTGCGCGATCGGCGCGTTCATGTACTGGGGCGTGATGGTCGCCCGCAAGGTCGGCGTCCTGGTCATGGTCGCCCTCGCGGTCTTCGCCGGATCCGGCGGCGGCTGGGAGGTCGCCAAGCGCTGGCGGCGCGGCTGGATCGAGGCCACCGCCACCCTCGTCGTGTCGAAACTGCTGATGACCGTGGTCTTCCTGATCGGCGTCTCGGCCATGGGCAAGTCCGACGCCACGGACGGCATGGCCGCCCTGTCCGACGCGACGGCCGGCATCGTCGTGATGGTCCTGGTCCTGCTCTGCCCGTACGCCACCTACAAGTTCGTCCACTGGGCGACCGACGGCGGCGGCCACGACGACCTGCACCGAACCGGCGTCGCCGGCATGGCGATCGCCGCAGGGGCCGCGAAGACCGTAGGCAGCCTCGCGATGCAGGCCAGCACCGGCACGCCTTCTCCGCAGGGGCCCAGCCGGGTCCCCGGCGCAGGCAGCGACGGTGTCGCCTCCGGCATCAACCCGACCGGCGGCAACCTGAGCAAGAAGGGCATCGACGCCGGACCGCCCAAGCCGCAGACCAGCTTCCGGTACGGCGAGGACCCGAACGCCTCCGGCGACAAGGGCCGCGCCCTGATCCAGCACCCCGGCGTCCCTGCGCTGATCACGCGGCCTGCCGACACCGAAGCAGGAGGATCCGAGGGGGGCGCGCCCTCCGCCGCCCAGCCCGCTGGTGCGTCGGTTCCGGGGCGGCAGCTTGACCCGCGCAGGTGCCGCGCCGCCCAGCGGTCCCGCCGCACCGCCGCCGCCCTCCACCGGTCCGTCGGCGACCGGCTCCCCGACTACGACGAGCTGGGTCTACCCCATGCCGCCGTCCGGGTCGGGGTCCGAGTAGGAACGGAACAGAAAACCGGTGCAGCCGTCAAATCTTTTGACGGGCAGTGAGAAGGGCAGCTTCCGTCCCCTCGTCGGCTTCGGCGAGGGCCCGGTACACCGAGGCGACCGAGGGGTGCTGGTCCTTGTTCTTGCCGCTTTTGATGGTGAGCTTCTTGGCGATCTCGGGGACGGGGACGCCCTTGTCCTTGAGCGCCTGGGCGAAGGTGAGCATGTCGTCGTCGATAACCTTGGGCCGTCCGCCATGGTTGCCCTTGGATGCGGCGGACACCTGGCCCTCCAGGGTCTTCTCCCGGATGTAGTTGCGCTCGATCTGTGCGGCGGCGGCGAGTACGGCGAAGAACATGGCGCCCATGCCGTTGGCGTCGTGGATGCCGGTGAGCGGTCCGGTGAGGAGTTCGAGCTGGACGCCGGCGGCCTGGAGCTGGCCGGAGAGCGTCATCAGCTCGGCTGCGTTCCGCGCCAGGCGCTTGAGCTCATGGACGGTGAGGATGACCTCCTGATCGGGGGCGGCCTCCTTGATGTGGTACGCGAGCTTCAGCGCCTTCTCCAGCTCGGGCCGCGTTTTGATCCTCGTGCTGATCTTTTCGGAGTAGACGCACTTGCAGTCGGCGCGGGCGAGCGCGTCGAGCTGGCTCTGCAGTTCCTGCGTTGCGGTCGAGCAGCGGGCGTACCCGATCCGGATGGGCCTGGCCGGCGGAGCGGCGGGCATCTCCTCGACCGGCGGCCCCGGCTTCCACGTTCGTCCCGGGCCGCGGTCTTCGGGAACAAGAACTTCGAGTTCTTCGCGGAGCGCGGGCACGAGGATGAAGCGGGCGGTGTGGTACTTGGTGGCGGTCTTGCCGCCGCGGGTGCGGCACGGACTCCCGGCAGGGACTTCGCACTTGGGGCAGTCGTGGCGTTCTACAGCATTTGCGGGTTGATCGGGCGTCAGCTGCATGAGGTCAGGCTCTCAGAAGTGCTTCGCAGAACACCCGGGTTTTGACAGGAGTTTCGCGAATGGCGACCTGCGGAAACGTGGTCGCTCGGAGCCTGTTCTCAGAACTCTCGCATCTGGTCATTTGTGAGAATGCCCTTGCGTCATGCGGACGTGGCGGCCTGGTTCCGCGTGACCGCGCCGGACGTGGCACCCCGTGTTGGGGGTCAGGCGCGGCGGGCGGCCCAGACGGTGCGTTCGGTGCGTACCGTCAGGTCGTCGCGGCGCAGGATGCTGTGTGGGCTGGTGGTGTCGAGGAGCCGGTCGAGCGCGGAGAGGTCCTCGGGGAAGAGCCTGTCGGCGATGACGCTGCGGATGCGCTGCAGGACGCCGAGGGCGTAGCGGCCGATCGCTTCGCTGCGGTCGCCCTCGATGTCCACGGCGATGGTGCGTTCGTCCTCGACGGTGAAGCCGGCGGCCGTCAGCATCGGGCCCCAGTCGGCGCCGCGGTGGGGCATGTGTTCGGCTTGGCGGCGGTCGGCTGCGGCGTGGACGCGCTCTTCCAGGCCGGGCCGGTCCGTGGGGGCATTCTCGGGTAGGAAGCGGGGGTGGCCGGCCAGTTCGACGACGGCGAACAGGCCGTTGGGTGCGAGCGTGTCGTGGACGGTGCGCAGCGCGCGCTCGGGGTGGGCCATGTGGTGCATCGATGCCGATGCCCAGATCAGGTCGGGCGAGCCGAGGTCGGGCCAGGCGTCGTCGTCGAGGTCGGCCTGCACGGTGCGTACGCGTTCCTCGACGCCGCGGGTACACGCCTTGGTGCGCAGGCGCTGAAGGTGTTCGGCGGACGTGTCGACGGCGGTGACGTGCGCGTCGGGGAAGCGGTCGAGGAGGGCGAAGGTGCCCGTGCCCGTGCCGCAGCCGAGGTCCACGATGTGACCGGGGGCGGTCTTCAGTGGCAGCGACGCGGTGATGGAGGCGGTGTGCTCGGCGAGGACCTCGGCGTCCAGGTCGAGGATCTCCGCCTGGCCGCTGGTGTCCTGCTCGTGGTGGTGGCCGTGCGAAACGCCGTGGTGGGGGGTGTGCGTGTGTGCTTGGTTCATGCTCTTCACCGTAGGTCGACTATGCGCCAGAGGCGTACTGTCTCCCTGCTTGCGCAAGACGATGGTCGTAGGTGCTGCGTGACGCGCAAAAGGGCACCGCTGCGGAGGCCGTCGTGCGGCTCGCGCTGTCATTCGGGAGGGCCTTGAGCGTCGCTGCCGTCGCCGTCGTCGCGCTGGTGGCCGCGGCGGGCGTCGCGGTCGAAGAGGCCCAGGATCTCGCAGGGTCCGCCCTCGGTGCCGATCGCGTGCGGCATCATCGTGGGGAACTCGGCGGCCTGGTTGGTCTCGATGCGGAAGCGGCGCTGGCCGAGCATGAGGATCGCGGTGCCGGACAGTACGACGAGCCACTCGCGCCCCGGGTGGGCGCGCATGCGGGCGGGGTTGTCGGGCGGGGGGTCGGTCAGGCGCTGGCGCACCACGCTCATGCCGGGGTCGGCCTTCAGGGTCCAGCGCATCCGGCCGTGGGTGCTGTCGATCGTCGGACTGGTGACGACGTCGTCGGTGGCGGTCTCCACGAGCTGGTCCAGCGTGGTGTCCAGGGCGCGGGCGAGGGTGACCAGCTGGTCCAGTGCGAGGCGGCGCTGGCCGTTCTCGATGCGGCTCAGTGAGGACTGGCTGAGGTGGGCGCGGGCGGCCAGTTCTTCAAGTGACAAGCCCTGCGCCACCCGCAGGGCGCGGATGCGTTTGCGTACGAGGCTGTCCAGCTCTCCACTTTCTTGCGTCATGGGCAACATTGTATGCCTTCGGTGCAATGTGGGGTTAGCGTCGTGTGCAGATGGCCGGCAGCGTCTGGGACCACGCACGATGAAAGAGCAGGAGGACATGGCTGTGACGACTTCTCCGTACGCGAGCGACGCACTGCCCGGTGGAACCGTCGACGCAGTGGTGATCGGCGGGGGCGCCGCAGGGCTGAACGGTGCTTTGACTCTGGCCCGCTCCCGCCGGTCGGTCGTCGTGATCGACAACGGCTCCCCGCGCAACGCGCCGGCTGCGGCCATGCACGGCTTCATCGTGCTGGACGGCACCGAGCCGCGCGAGATCCTTCGGCGGGGCCGGGAGCAGGTCCGCCAGTACGGCGGACACATCGTCTTTGGCACGGTGGCCTCTGCCGCCCCGGCCGCCCCGTCGGCCGACGGAGACTTGCGTTTCACCCTCACCCTGGCTGACGGCCACAGCATCACCGCGCGCCGCCTCCTGGTGGCCACGGGTCTGCGGGACGTGCTGCCCGAGGTCCCCGGCCTCGCCGAACACTGGGGAGACAGTGTGGTGCACTGCCCGTACTGCCACGGCTGGGAGGTCCGCGACCAGCCCATCGGCGTCCTCGCCACCGGCCCGGCCTCCGTCCACCACGCACTTCTGTTCCGCCAACTGACCGAGGACCTGACCTACTTCACCCACGGCACTGCCCTGGATGAGGACACCCGCGCCCGCTTCGCCGCCCGCAACATCCCCATCGTCGACACCCCGGTGCAGGAGGTCGTCAACCACGAGGACGGCACCCTCGCCGGGCTGCGCCTGACCGGCGGCCAGGTCGTGGGCCGCCGCGTCCTCGCGGTCGCCACACAGATGCAGGCCCGCACCGAGGGCCTGGACGCGCTGAAGCTGCCCATGGAGGACCTGCCCGACAACATGGGCCGCCGCTTCGCCTCCGGCATGGCCGGCACCACCGAGGTGCCGGGCGTGTGGGTGGCAGGCAACGCCACCGACCTTGCCGCCCAGGTCGGCGCCTCTGCCGCGGCCGGCGCCCTGGCCGGCGCCCACATCAACGCCGTGCTGGTCACCGCGGACACCGACGCCGCGCTCGCCGCCGCGCGGGGTGAGACGCCCGCGCCCTGACATCCCCCTGGGGCCCGGCTGGCTGGCCGACCGAACCCGCCCCGCGCCCACTGGGCCCCCGCCCACCCCGTCCACCCGCCGACCGGCCCTGCCCGGCGTCGGCTCGGCATGCCCATTTTGTGAGGAATCCATGAGCACACCCCAGCCCCCACACGCCGCGCCGGCCAGTGGCGAAGGCAGCCCGGACGCGCGTCAGCTGCGGACGGTCCTGATCGCCGTCTCCCTCGCGCTGATGTCGGTCATCGCCTCGGTGTCCGGGCTGAACGTCGCGCAGACCCACATGGCCGTGGAGTTCGGGGCCTCGCAGAACACGGTCCTGGGGATCATCAACATCTACACCCTCGCCCTGGCCGCCCTGCTGCTGCCGCTCGGCGCCATCGGCGACCGCCTGGGACGCAAGCCCATGCTCCTCGCCGGACTGGGCGTCTTCGGCGTCGCCACCGTCGTCTCGGCCCTGGCCCCGACGGCGGAGGTGATGATCGCCGCACGCGTCGCCAGCGGTATCGGCGCCGCGATGATCATGCCGATCACCCTGGCCGTCATCACCTCCACCTTTCCCGAGGAACAGCGCGGCAAGGCGATCGGCGTATGGACCGGCGTCGCCGGCGGCGGCGGCATCCTGGGTATGTTCCTCTCCGCCCTCCTCGTCGACGTCGCCACCTGGCGCTGGCTGTTCGCCCTGCCGGTAGCCCTGATCCTCGCGGCCCTGGCCATGACGGCGAAGTCGGTTCCCAACTCCCGCGAGACCTCGGCCCACCGCTTCGACACCGCCGGCGCGCTGCTCTCCACCCTCGCCGTGACCGGCCTCATCTTCGTCCTGCAAGAAGGTCCCGAACGCGGCTGGACCGCCCCCCTCACTCTGATCAGCCTCGCCGTCGGTCTCCTCGCGGCCATCGGCTTCGTGGCCTGGGAGCTGCACCGCCGCGACAGCGCACTGCTGGACGTGCGGCTGTTCCGCGAGCGCGGCCTGAGCAGCGGCTCGATCACACTGCTGGTGGTCTTCGGTGTCCAGGCGGGCATCGGCGTGGTCCTCTTCCCGTTCTTCCAGGCCGTGCTCGGCTGGTCCGGGCTGCTGTCCACGGCCGCCATGATGCCCATGGCCGTCATGATGATGGCCACCTCCGGCCTGGCCCCCAAGCTCGCCGCGGGCATCGGTTCCCGCTCCACCATGGCCGCGGGCATCGCGCTGGCCGGACTCGGTCTCGTACTCATGGCCCTGCTCGTCTCCGTCAAGGGCGGCTACCTGTCCATCCTGCCCGGACTGCTCGCCATGGGACTGGGCATGGGCCTGTCGATGACCCCGTCCACCACCGCCATCACCGCGTCCCTGCCGCGCGCCAAACAAGGCGTGGCCTCTGCCCTGAACGACGTCACCCGCGAGTTCGGCACCGCACTCGGCGTCGCTCTGCTCGGCGCGCTGCTGGCCAACGGCTACCGCGGCGCCATCGACAACCGGCTGCACGGCATCCCCCAAGGAACCGCGGACACCGCGCGCGACGGCGTTGCCAACGCCGTCGAAGCGGCCGGCAACGCCGGCCCGCACGCCCAGGACCTGCTCCACGCAGCCCAGCAGTCCTTCGTCGACGGCTGGCAGCAATCCATGTGGGCAGGCGCCGCCGTCATGGGCGCCCTCCTCGTCTACATCGTCTTCCGCAGCCCCAAGACCACAACACCTGCGGTCACCGCCGAGGCAGAAACCGCCGAGGCCCTCGCCGCCCGCTGACCGCACAAGAGCCAGACGCACACCAGACACACCGCTCCGTGAACATCGCGTTCGCCGGCGCACGATCGGCCCACCGGATCCCGGCCCGGCCCGGCCCGGCTGATCGTGCGCCGATTTCGTGACCCGGGCCATGACATGCAGCCACCAACGGCTCCCCGACCTCGGTGATCCGTGCCTTCAGTTGGCGTCTGCATGGACCGTGTTCATGCTCGTCCCCGGTGGGCTCGACGTCCCCCTGGCCCTGATACGGCACAGTTCCCGCAGGAGAAACGAGAAAGGTAGGACCGACATGTTGACCATCGGGCTGATCGGCGGCATGAGCTGGGAGTCGAGCGCGGAGTACTACCGCCTGCTCAATGTGCCAAGTACGAGTCGATCGGTGTCACCGACCGCGGGCGAACCGTCGCCATCGACTTCGCCCCCGCGGTGTAGTCGGCTCGTCGTCGAGGGGCTCCGGCTCGTAGGCCGGTGCCGTACGGTCCGGCTCCAGCCCGATCTTGTAGGGGTGGACGCAGGCCGGAGTCCCCTCGGCGGTGTAGCGGAAGCGTCATCCGGGTTGAACGGCGCCTCGCGGTTGGGCCGGTCGTAGACCACGAACTTGCTCCGGGGCATGCGCTTGGACGGGCAGATCCCGCACACCGGCCGGGCCGGGTCATGGATGTCGAGGTCGATGTACGGCGCCTCGTCGTCCATACCGCAGCAGCGTACGGGAGTTGAGCACATGCCCAGGGCCACCATCCCGGCCGTCACCTACGCGAGTACGACGCTGCACGGCAACCTCGACGCCCTCCAGCAGCGGCTCCCCGCATACGCCCGCGAACACCGCCTGGACGTCGTCGCCTCCTACGCCGACCGCGAGGGGCAGCGCGAACCTGCGGAGAAGCCCCATCTGCAGGCCGCTATCGACCAGGTCCGCGAAGGCCGGGCAAAGGTCCTGCTCACCGTGACCGTCTCGATGATCTCCCCGGTCTGTGCCGAGTACGACGCCGTGCTCGCCGACGCTCGCGCGGCCCGCGGACAGCTGGTCTGCACTGGCTGGAGTCCGCCGCCCGCCAAGTAGCCCCAACTACCCCATCTATCACATGGGGTGATGCTATGGGTTGAAATAAGGGATCACCTCACACACCGTCAGGTCACCTGGCACCGTCGCGCGCGAATCACGCCGACGGATCAAGGACCGGGCCAGTGCCCACCAACTTTCTGAGCGACGAACAGCGCAGGCGCTTCGGTCACTTCACCGTGGACCCGGACGCGGGACAGCTCGCCGGGTCCTTTCTGCTTGATCAGACCGCGCGGCGCCGGGCAATGGCCGCCCGCGGCCCGCGGAACCGGATCGGCTGGGCCGTCCAGCTCGGCACCATCCGCTACCTGGGCACCTACCTGGAGAACCCAGAGCAGGTGCCCGCCGTGGTGGTCCCCTATGTCGCTGAGCAGCTCGGGTTGGACCCCGGTGACCGACCGGCTCGACAAGGCCCACCGGGAGTTCGCCGACGGCCTGGCAGCCAACCCCAACGTGCGCATCGAGCAGCAGGGAGGCCGCGACCGCATCATCCTCACCGGCCTGGACCGCCTCGCCGAACCCGACTCTCTGATCGACCTGAACAAGGAGATAGAAGCGCGCATCCCCGCCGTCGACCTCCCCGAGATCGTGCTGGAGGTCAACTCCTGGGTGCCCTACCTGTCCGACTTCACCCACGTCTCCGAGGCCAACTCGCGCATGGACGACCTTCAGCTGTCCGTGGCCGCGGTCCTCACCTCGGAGGCCACCAACGTCGGCATCGAGCCGATCGTCCACGACGGCGTCGACGCCCTCAACCGCGACCGACTGTTCTGGGTCGAGCAGAACTACATCCGCGCCCAGACCCTCTCGACGGCCAACGCCCGCCTGGTCGACTACCACATGCGCCTGCCCCTGGTGCAGGCATGGGGCGGCGGCGAGCTGGCCTCCGCCGACGGACTGCGCTTCGTCACCCCGATCCGCACGCTCAACTCCGGGCCGAACCCGAAGTACTTCGGCTTCGCCGCGGCCATACCCTCATCCAGGGCCGCGTCCGTCACCTCGTCCAGCGCGGCCCGCAGCCGCACGAGCAGCCGCAGCCGGATCGCCGGGGCCAGCTCATCCAGCCCGGTGCAGAACCGCGCCACGTCCGCCTTCAGGAAACCGATCGTCGGGTCGTCACTCATGGGCGCGCACCCTGGCAGCGCTGTTCACTGCCCGTCAAAAGATTTGACGGCTGCACCGGTTTTCTGTTCCGTTCCTACTCGGACCCCGATTCGGGCCGCCGTGAACCCCCGGATTGCACGGGTTCGTTGGACGCACGGGCGGCCTGTCGGCAATCGATCGTTTGCCGACAGGCCGCCCGTGCGGGGAGTCGCTGGATGGGGCACCGCAGGCGATGACGTACGGCGTCTCGCCAGCGCTGGAACCGGGGCCGGTGTCAGGGGCGTGCGGTGGCGGTACGGCCGCCTGTGACGCGCAGGAGGTCGAGCTTTCCTTCGTCGCTGCTGCCGGACGCTGTCGTGTAGGTGACCACGCGCAGGTCCGCGCCCGGAACGATCAGGACGTCGCAGTCGAGCAGGATGTCGCCGATCTCCGGATGCCGGATCGTCTTGCGGTCAGTGGTGTGCTGAGCTGCGGCTGTCTGCGTGGCCCAGTGATGGGCAAAGGCGTCGGATCCTGCCCGCAGTTCCTGCACGAGACGATCGAGCCGGGCGTCCTCGGGGTAGCGGGATGCGGCGTCCTTGAGGTCGGCGACGATCGACGCCTCGAAGGCGTCCTGCCCGCGCTCGGGCTGGATGGGAAGCATCGAGGCATGAGCGGCGCCGTTGCCGAAAAGGGCGCGGGCGAGGTTGCGCTCGGCCGGCGGGAGCACGGCGGGGTCGCCGTGCAGTGCGCTCCACATGGAGTTCCACCACACCAGGGCCCAGTCAGCGGAGAACACCCCGATCGGGACATCGCCCAGGCGCGCGGCAAGCCGCTGGATGCCCGGGGGCACGTGGGTGCTGACCATGCCGTCCTGCGGCGGCAGGAGCCCGGCGCTCCGGTACAACTGGTCGCGCTCGGGCCGGGAAAGCTGAAGGGCCCTGGAGAGGGCGCCGACGACCTGGGCCGAGGGATTCCTCGCGCGTGCCTGCTCCATGCGCAGGACGTAGTCGACCGAGAGCCCGGCCAGCTGTGCGAGCTCCTCGCGGCGCAGGCCCGGGGCGCGACGGCCGGCCGTCGCGGAGAGACCGGCGTCGGCCGGGGAGAGCCGGTCGCGCCAGGCACGCAGGAGTGCACCGAAGGTGGAGCGGGAGGCAGCCATGGATCCATTCTCGCCGCTCGGCACCCGACGAGCCTGGGTACTGCCAGTCCTAGTGACGGGGACGGCACTGGTTGGCGGTGGCGCGAGCGGCGAATGTGGTGATGCGCCCAGCCGGGGCGCACATCAGCTGACCAGCAATTGGAGCCTCCCATGCAGCACACCGTCGTGATGACAGGCGCGAGCCGCGGCATCGGTCGCATCGCCGCAGAGCACATTCTGCGCCGGTCGCCCAACGTGCACCTCCTCGTCGTCACCCGCGGATCCTCCGGCGCACGCCTGGCCGCAGAGCTGAGCGCGGGCGGACACACGGTCTCGCACGTCTCGGCGGACCTCGGCTCGCTGGGCAGCGTCCAGTCGGCTGCCGCCGAGATCCGCGAGCGGCTGGAGCGGGGTGATCTGCCGCCGCTGCGCGGCTTCGTGGGCAACGCGGGCATGCAGTACACGAACGCGCTGACCGAGGGGCCCGACGGGTTCGAGTCGACCTTCGCGATCAACGTGCTCGCCAACCACCTGTTCGTCCGCCTCCTCCAGGACCGATTCGTGGCTCCCGCCCGGATCGTGATCACCGCAAGCGACACCCATTTCGGCGACTTCAAGCACAACATGGGCATGGTGCCAGGACCGGCATGGAGGTCCCCGGACGTCCTCGCCCGTCCGGGCGCCTTCCCCAAGCCGGACACCGCGGCCGGCGGGCGTACCGCGTACTCCACGAGCAAGCTGGCCACGATCTATCTGGTGCACGAGTACGCCCGCCGACTGCCGGCCGGGATCGACTCCGTCGCCTACAACCCGGGGTTCGTCCCCGGCACCGGCCTCGCCCGGAACGCAGGACCCATCTCCCGGTTCGCGATGCGCCGCATCCTGCCGGTCATGACCCTCACCCCGTTCGCGACCAGCCGCAATGCCGCCGGACGCTACCTCGCCGACATCGTCCTCGGCACGACCAAGGCGCCGACCGGGTCCTACGTAGACCGCACCCATGCGGCCCGGTCGTCCGAGGAGTCCTACGACCCTCAGCGCGAAAGCGAGCTCTGGGACACCGCCGAACGGTTCACCGCAGCGTACGCTGCCTGAACTGTGGAATCTCCGGGCTCAGCCCGGAGTACGACGCGCGCACCCGAATGGCGAACGCCCTCACCCACCTGCTCGACGCGGCCAGCGCGGCCGGCACCGTCCCTAACGACGTCACCGGCTCCACCCTGCTGCGCGCCCTGGGCGGCATCTGCGGAATGCGCGCCACGGAGGGCTGGCTGGACGAGGCCCAACAGATCACCGCCCTCCTCCTCGACGGCCTGCGCCCGCGGCACCCCACGGGCGACCTGAGCCGGAAGCCGGGAGCTGTGGCCCGCCGGTCGAGCCCGCCCGTTACTCCTGTCCGCCCCCGTCGTCGTCCGCGTCAGCTCTGGCGCGTCCGGGTCGCGCAGCGGGCGCAGGCCCTGGCCGGGCCCGCTGGCCTTGATGTTGAACAGGTAGCGGCCCAGGAAGTTGATGTGCCGGTCCTTGAGCGGGGAGAGGCGGGCGACGTCCTCCTCCGTGATGTCGTGGCCCTCGGTCCGGAGCTGGGCAACCGCAGCGTCCAGGTAGCGGGTGTTCCACAGGACCACCGCGTTGAGGACCAGGCCGAGGGCGGCGAGCTGGTCCTCCTGACCCTCGCGGTACGCCTTGCGGATCTGGCCCCGGCCGCCGTGGCAGATCGCGCGGGCCAGGCGGTGGCGGGACTCCTGGACGGTGAGCTGCCTGTTCATCAGGCGGCGGTGGGTGTCGTCCATCGGGTCGACCAAGGCGAGCAGGTGCATGGTCTTGTCGATCCGCCCGTACTCGGCGTACGCCGCCCCCAGCGGGGTGGGGTGGCCCTCGCGGCCGAACATCCGCAGCAGGTCATAGGCGCGGACCTGGTTGGTGATGAGCGACCCGGCCACCCGGAGCATGTCCGGCCAGTGCGTGGCGATCCGCTTGAGGTTGACCTTGTTGCAGGCCACGGCCTCCAGCGGCCCGTAACCGGCGGCCGGCTCCTCGCCGTCGGGCAGGTCGGCCCGCCAGAACCGCTGATCGGCCAGGTCGCGGAAGCGCGGGGCGAAGCGGAAGCCGAGCATCTTGTACAGGCCGAAGGCCATGTCGCTGTACGAGGCGTTGTCGGTGGCCACCATCTCCGGCTTCACCCCGCCGTCGAGGTTCAGCAGGGTGTCCAGCGTGTAGAGGCTGTCGCGCGGGGTGCCGCGCACGACCATCGCGCCGATCCCGGCGACCTGGTCGTTTACGGCATTGAGCCAGGTCACACCGCGTTTGTAGCCGTAGTACTTGGGCGAGGGGCCGGTGTTGATGCTCTTGACGGGGACGAAGCGCAGGCCGTCGACGGAGGCGAGCAGCCCGCCGCCCCACATCTGGGCCAGCTCGATGCGGGACTGGGCGGTGATGAGCGCGGCGTTCGCCGCGGCGAGGGTGTCGGCGCGCACGTAGTTCTGGTCGACGTGGGACAGGCGCGAGCGCATCAGTGCCTTGTTCTCCGTGTCGATGACCGGGGTCAGACCGATGTTGCAGCTCTGCGAGACCAGCAGGGCGACCAGGGAGACGAGCAGGCCCTCCATGCGGGTGCGCCGGTCGGAGACGTGACCGAAGGCGTCGAGGAACCCGGTCCAGGAGTGGACCTCGAACAGCAGATCCGGCAGGTCGATCCTTGGGAGCATGGCCTCCGTGGTGGTCTTCAGCCAGGTCAGAGACTCCGGCTCACCCACCGCGCCGAGCTTGTCCACGGACAGGCGGGCTCGTCCGCCGCCCTCGGGGACGACGACCTCCACCTTCGCGTCGTCCCCAGCTTCCTCCAGGCGGTCGGCCATCTGCCACCATGCCGCGTCCAGGCCCCGGGTGAGCTGGGTCAGATGCCGGTCGGCGTCCTCGGTCAGGGACAGGCCAGCGAGGACGTCCGCGCGCATCGCCTCCCACCGTGCCCCGTCCAGCAGTCTCGCGCGCGGGTCGGCCCACCGGTTCGACGGGGCGGCGAACACGTCGCGCCGGTTCAGGGCGCGGTGCAGCTGCTCCAGCACGCACACCACATACGCGTCGCGGTCGACCGCCCCCTGCGGCAGCTTGGTGTTCGAGAACACCGCCCGCTTCCACATCGCGGGCACCAGCTCGGCGTCGACCTCGCGGGGCAGTGGCCGGTCCTTGACCCGCCGGCGCGAGAGCGCGGGCAGGCGGCGCACCGCCTTCAAGATGCGCCGCCCAGACGGGGCAGCGCCCAGCGCGTCCGACTCGCCCAGCAGGGACAGGCAGGGGCGCACGCACGGTGTTGTAGCGCAGGGCCAGCTTCTCGCGCATCGCCGCCTCGGCCGACCCGTCGTCCTCCGGCACCAGGGCCTCGACGGTCGCGACCGCGCCGGCCACCGCCGTACGCGGCATCGCCTCCTCCACCGCCGCCCACAGCGCGGCCACGTCCAGGTCCGCGTCGTGCTCGGCGACCAGGTCCAGCTCCTCGGTGAGGATCTTCGACGCCTTCGCCAGGATGCGCGCCGCCTTCTCCAGCTGCGGCAGCATCGCCAACCGCTCCCGCTCCGACGCCCTGCGCGCCGGGCTGATCAGCCGGTTCGCCATCAGCACCGCGAACAGGTCCAGCGCGTCATCGACCGCCTGCGCCTCCAACTGGCGCACCACCGCCGTCAGCAGCGCGGTCCGCCGGGGCTCCGGCGCCCGCTCGATCGTCTGCGCCTTGCTCAACTGCCCGTACCGGGCCAGCGTGGACAGCCGGTTCACCGGCATCCGTGACAGGTTCACCCGCACCCCAGCGCGAACGCGGAGATCTCCTCCACCCGCTCCATGGCCCGCACCATCGCGGTCCCCGTCGACTTCGTCGGCGGCGTACGCGGCCGCTCCAGCTCCGAGACCCGCTTGCCCTCCGGCACCACCAGCAGTTCGGCCAGCGCCGGCGCGAGCGCGGGGTCGGCCCGGCGCGTGGCACGGGTCACCGCCTCGTACAGGCGCCGCTCGGCCACGGTGCGGGCCTCCGACACCTGCCGGGCCAGCACCGAGACGCCCGGCAGCAGCACCCGGTTCTTCCGCAGCCACGTCACCGAGTGGTTGAACAGCGCCACCGGCCCCTCGGCTTGCGTCCACGCCCGCCCGTACAGGAACCCGCGGAACTCCCGCCCCCACCGCCGGTCGGTGAAGTCCCGGTACTTGAACCGTTCCTGGATCTCCTGCGCGTGCTCGTACGACGTCCTGCGCCGTTCCGGGTACCGCTTCACGCACGAGGCGTCCTCGATGCCGAGCTGCCCGGCCAGGTACTCCACGGCCTCCCACGGCACCGCGAGCGGGTCCTCGCCCAGGAAGCGCGCGACGTAGCGGACCGTACAGATCTGCACCGCCATGCCCAGGCGGTGCGCGTCCGTACGACGCAGCGCGATCAGATCACGGTCGTCATCGTCGAGGAAGAAGAAGCGTTCCAGCTCCGGGCGCGTGGGCACCTCGGTGAACGTCCCGTACGCCTCGGCCTGCTCATCAGTCAGAAATTCCACCGGCACGACCGGACCGTAGCCAGCATCGACAGCCACCCGACGATCTTCCGCGAACCCCAGCGGCACCCCCGGTAGATGTGCTAGCCGACCATGATCAATCTCAGCGGCACTTTCTGTACCTCAACTACTCACACCCGGTATTGGATCGTCGCCGGACTACTCGCCCTCTTCTACCTCTACGCAGGCGCGATGAAGGTTCTCCGTAGCCGAGATCAACTCCGCCCGATGATGGCCTGGGTCGATCGCATACCCCTGCCCGCCGCCAGGGCGCTGGGGACGGTCGAAATACTCGGCGCGACCGGGCTGATCCTGCCGCCCCTGACCGGCATCGCACCTTGGCTGGCACTGGCCGCGACCATCGGGTTCGTGCTCCTGCAGATCGGTGCGATCGCCGTCCCCCTCACCGGCGAAGACCGCCAGATCACACTCAACGTCGGACTCATCGCCACTGCGGCCGTGATCATCTGGCTGGCCACCACCTGGCTGTGATCGAGCACAGTTCTCGACCGGTGGATGCGACTGCGGGCCAGCCGCCCCACCGGTCGCTGGATTTTCTCGGCACCCGTGACCCACAAGCAAGACCCCACAGGTCCAACATCACGTTATCGTCTGGCAGGGTCACGCAAGGGATAGTTGGGAGCGAAACGTGCGCGGTGCAGGGCGACTGCCGTTGCCGATAGCAGCGGACAGCGGGCGCTGGGTGAGTGTGGCGGCGGAGCGGACCGTTCTCGGCGTGGTCCACAACATCACATCCGCGACACGGCTACTCGACCTGCTCACCGTATTCGAGGGCGACCGACGTATACAGACGGTCTTCACCTGCACTGAATCGTCGACTCTGGACGAGGGGACCCTTGAATTCTTCACTTCCAGGGGAATTCTGCACATACCATGGAAAGAAGCAACTGTTCAGAAATTTGACATGGCAATTGCCACAAGCCGCGGCGGCGACCTTCACAATTTGCGCATTCCATTGATCGGCGCACCGCATGGCGCCGGGTACAGTAAGCTATTGAAGCGGGAAGCGGGAAGCGGGAAGCGGGAAGCCTTTGGCTTGTCGCCTGAATGGTTGACGCATGAAGGGCGGATTGTTCCGTCGGTAATCATTCTTTCTCATGATGAGCAACGCGAGCGGCTCGCTGTTAGTTGCCCCGAAGCCGTACCCGTGAGCTTGGTGGCGGGGGACCCCTGCTTCGATCAGCTACAGGTGAGCACTCCTTTCCGAGAGGACTACCGGCGGGCTCTGGGTATCCGTCCGGGCCAGAAGCTCATTGTGGTCTCGTCCACGTGGGGGCGCGGGTCGATTCTAGCGTCGGACGAGAGTGAAACGGATTTGCTTCGCCGCGTTCTGGCGGAGCTACCTATCGAGGAATATCGCGTTCTGGCGGCCGTCCATCCCAATGCCTGGTTCGGTCATGGCGCCTGGCAATTGCAGAACTGGCTGGCTCCGCTTACAGAGCATGGCCTACTGCTTCCGGTGCCGGACACGGAAACATGGAAAGCCGCGCTTCTGGCAGCGGATGGAGTTCTTGGCGACCATGGCTCTTTGACAATGTATGGATTCGCATTGGGAATCCCTGCAATTTTGGGTTCTTTCGCTGAATCGAAGGTGGCCCCTGAGTCCCCTATGGCTCGCCTCGGTAAGATACTTCCCCGGTTTTCTGCTCACCGGCCTTTCCTGACGCAGATCGAGGAAGCAGCCGCAGCCCAGCGAGGCAGCGCCGAACTGCGCCAGCTGCGTGCGACTGTGACGTCACGGCCCGGGGAATCGGCCGTCCTGCTGCGGCGCCTGTTCTATCAATGGCTCGAACTTCCCGAGCCCGCGACACCCGCCAGGCCGCGATCGGTGCCGGTCCCCTCCACCGTGCCGGTCGGATATTCCTCCCCCGTCCAGCGGCCGGTGTACGTGTCGGCCGCCTCCGGGGAGCGCCGGGCCACGGTACGCCGCTATCCGGCGCCCGTGCAGCGCCGCACTATGGAACGGCATCTGGCGGGAACGCACCTGGTGGCCGACATCGACGATCCGGACGCCCGCTGGCCCCGCTCCGCGGACGTACTGCTTCTGCCGCTCGGCCGACCGCGTCACGTCGCCGGGATGATGGGCTGGGAGGACATCGCCGCCCTCTACCCCGGGTGTGCCTTGCTCGCCCTCGAAGAGCCCGAGGACGGCTGCCTGGCGCTGCTGCGGGACGGCATGCGCCTGCGCGCCCGCTGGCATGGCAGGCGCCCCTCGTGGACGTCGACCGCCATAGCGGCCTCAGTGGTCCACGACCATGCGATGTCCACAATGAGTGGCCCCGGCCCGGTGTGTATTCAGGTGGCGATCGGCGCAGAGGCCGAGGCCGGCCTACTCGACGTCACCGTCCTGTGAGCCGTCCTCGTCACCCGCCCCCGTGGCATCCGCGAGGCGCTGGTCCGCCTCCTGCGCCCGCAGACTGTTCGCCTCGCGAAACAGATCGCCGGCTGTGACCCAGTCCAGCGTCGCCCGTGTGTGGTCGCCCTCCGCACTCAGCAGGTCCCCCCTGAGCAGAAGGATCCCGGCCCGCTGATAAGGCGGACCGTTCACGGTCATGATCTCGATCGCATCGTCGAGCGCCCGCACAGCCTCGCCCGGCTGCTCGGCAGCACGCCGGTCCTCGGCGTACCGGGTCAGGGCACGAGCCTCGTTGTAGGGGTCGGGCACCGGCAGATCCGCGAACTGTTCGCGGGCGGAGTGCAGTTCCCGGGCCGCCTCGTCATGACGTCGCAGATCAGTGCAGGCCACTCCCCGGTGGAGGGCGAACAAGGCTCGGCCACGCTTGTGGTCGATGCCATCCAGTGCGCCCAGGCCCAAGGCGTAGCGCTCAAGGGCGACGGCAGGATTGCCAAGCTTGCGTTCCAGCAGGCCGAGGCCCTCCAGCGCACTGGACTCCGTACGCCGCTGGCCTTCGGTGGCGTTGCCGTCGGCTGGGCGTACGAGTTCCAGCGCACTCTCGAAGTGCTCGCGGGCGGTCCGCGGGTCACCCTGGCGTGTACTCCACCGCTCAAGATGAGCGAAGCCGAGTTCGAAGTGCATCCGGGCGATGGCCATCTGGTCACGGCACTCGTGGGCCGATTCGAGTGCCAGTTCATGCGTCGTTATCCAGGGACTGTGCAGGCCGCATTTGAGGTAGAACGTGTGCAGCCCCTGGGCCAGCCGCCAGGTCTGGTCATGACGGCCCTTCTCGTGAGCCAGGCGTACCACGTTCTCCAGGCTCTCCCGGCGTCGCTCCAGACTCGCGATCACCTCTGGTGCGTCAACGCTTCCCGTGGGTACGTAAGCCGCGTACGCACCTGCCGGATCATGCCGGTAGCGGGAGGACAGAGCCGCCTCCGCGCGTTCGGCGAACTCCAGGTAGTGCGCGATGATCCGGTCCAGCACCGCTTCACGGGCCTCGGCCGGTTCGTCGGCGAGAGCGCAGGCGAGCGCATGGTCGTGGATGAGGTGGTGACGCACCCGATAGCCGTCCCTGTCCGGCTCAATCAGGTTCGCGGCGGTGAGCTGCCGAAGGACTTTGTTCCGGGCGGCGGTGTCCATGTCCGGGAGCATGGCCCGTACGACATCCGCCTCGAACTGTCCGGCGGGGTGGAGACCGATGCAACGGTAAAGACGCGCGGCGTCCGGGGCGAGACCGCGATAGCCGGGGTCCAGAGCGGCGGAGATCTCGTCATCCATGTTGAGCGCTTCCAGCCTGGTCGTGCGGTCCGACAGTTCCGCCGCCAGCTCACGCACCCTGCCGGCGTGACCGAGTGCCAGCTGCGCCCCTGCGATGCACAGCGCGAGAGGAAGATCGCCACACCCGTCGGCGATCAGGTCCAGTTCCTTCTCGTACGCCGTGGTGTCGCCTCTGATCCTGCCAACGTTGACGAGCAGCTTCCGGCTGTGCACCCGACCCAGCGGCTTCATCTCGAAGGGCTCGGCGCCGACGGTGCGGACCAGTTGGGGCAGGCGGGAGTGGCTGGTGATGAGAGCCACGCTGCCCGGGGTGCCCGGCAGCAGCGGTTCGACCTGGGAGGCGACTACGACATCCTCAAGCAGCACGACGATCGGACCACGGGCAGCGAGCCGACGGAAGTAAGTCGACCGTTCCCCGGGGTCAGCAGGCACGTCTCCCGCCGGGACTCCCAGCTCGCGGAACCAGCGTTCCAGGATCGCTGAGGGCTCCGGCAGGTTTCCCCAGGGATCTCTGCCCAGCGACGCTTCGAGTTGAGGACCCCTCAGTTCATCCTGGTGTATGCGCAGCCACCTACGCGCCACGGCGGACGTCCCACTACCCGGCACACCCTGCATATACATCGTGGCGGCAACCCCGGCGGCCTGGCCTTGTGTTCGCACGGCGTCCATTCGCCGGAGCAGGCTCTCATTGTTCTCGTAGTGCTCCATCGGCCACAGAGCGATTTGGGGCAGCGGCGCCGCGGTGCTCGGAAGGGCCTGCCGTGGCGTCGCCGGGCCCCCGTCGTAGTAGTGGTACACGTTCGAGACCTGCGTATGACCACCCACCACCAAGGTGCCGTTGGTGACAACGTTCCTCACTTCGGTGTGCAGGTCCCTCAACTCGCCTGCCAGAGACGGCTGCTCCTCCAGCAGCATCCGCAGTTCGCCGCGCAGCAGCTCCTCGATCTCCGGCACCAGTTCCGCCACGCGGGCCTCGTCGCCCCTGTCACGAGCCAGGGTCAGATCGCTACGCCGCTCCTCCAGTTCACTGAGGAAGGAGTCCTCCCGTTCCTGCCTGCCCCGCCTGAAGAGTGCCCCCACCCGGGCCTTGAACGCGGTATATGCGTCGGTACCGATCGTCCCTGCCACTGTCGTCGCAACGGACGCGGCCAGCCGCACCAACTCCGCTTCCACTCAGCCCCCTTGAACGGCCCGAATCCGGCTCGCTCCACATTATCGGCTTCCGAACGACGTGCAGCTGAGTTGCCCGGCAACCGCACACTGCTTCGGCGAACGAGTAGCCCGACGACCCACGGCGCAATCGCACAAGGAGTTCCGGTTGCGTCCAGGGAAGTGGTGTACGGGTTGGACCTGATCCGGGGTTTGCTCCGGCTTCTGGCTGATGCCCGCATAGATGAACGGCCACCGGCTGATCTTCGAAGTGTCGAAGCCTCGAAGGAGATCAGCACGATGACCGCACCTGACAGTGTGCCCCTGCACGCCCTCGCCGAGGACAACCTCGCCGCGGCGAGTCCGGATCTGCTGCGCGCGATGGTCAAGACGTTCGCCGACGCGCTCATGTCCGCGGAAGCCGACGCTCTCTGCAACTCCGAGTACGGGCAGGTCAGCGACGAGCGCGTCAACCACCGCAACGGCTACCGCCCACGCGAGTGGGACACCCGCGCAGGGACCGTCGAACTCGCCGTCCCCAAGCTGCGCCAGGGCAGTTACTTCCCGCACTGGCTCCTCGAACGGCGCCGCCGGGCCGAACAGGCCCTCATCTCGGTGGTGGCCACCGCCTATCTGCTTGGCGTCTCCACGCGCCGGGTCGAGAAGCTCGCCGAGTCCTTGGGGTCACCCAGCTGTCGAAGTCCCAGGTCAGTGCGATGGCGAAGCACCTGGACGAGCAGGTCGCCGCCTTCCGCAACCGGCCCCTGGACCAGGGCCCCTACGCGTTCGTCTGGGTCGACGCGCTCACCCAGAAAGTCCGCGAGGGCGGCCGCATCATCAACGTCCACGCACTGATCGCGGTCGGCGTGAACGCCAACGGGCACCGCGAGATCCTCGGCATCGACGTCGCCACCGCCGAGGACGGCGCCGGCTGGCTCGCCTTCCTGCGCTCCCTGACCGCCCGCGGCCTGTCCGGCGTCCAGCTCGTCGTCTCCGACGCCCACACCGGCCTGGTCGCCGCGATCGGCGCCGTCCTGCCCGGAGCATCGTGGCAGCGATGCCGCACCCACTACGCCCGCAACCTGCTGAGCCAGGTTCCCAAGTCGGCCCAGCCCTGGGTGACCACGCTGCTGCGGACCGTCTTCGAACAGCCCGACACCGACGCCGTCCAGGCCCAGATGCGGCACGTTCTGGACGCCCTGGAAGTCAAGTTCCCCAAAGCTGCAGCCCACTTGGACACCGCCCAGCACGAGCTGCTCGCGTTCACCGCCTTCCCGCGTGAGATCTGGCGGCAGATCTGGTCGAACAACCCGCAGGAGCGGCTGAACAAGGAAATCAGGTGCCGCACCGACGTGGTCGGCATCTTCCCCGACCGCACCGCCCAGATCCGCCTGGTCGGCGCGGTCCTGGCCGAGCAGAACGACGAATGGACCGAAGCCCGCCGCTACATGGGCCGAGAACTCCTCGCCAAGTCCCGCCTCCACCCGATCGAGTCAGAAACCGACGACACAGCCCTGCCCACCGAACTCACCGCATAGCCTCAAAACGAGATCACCGACTGGCCGTCGATACACCACTCCAGCGGACGTGACCTTGAAGGGACATATCGCTTGCTCTGCCTGTACGCGGCGACTCCCGGCGCGGCCTACAAACCCGGAGCTCGGCACGGGTTCCGCCAACAGCGCTGCAGCCACTCGGGGGGGCCCTGCCCCCGGCTGAACACACGGGCCACGGTTTCCGCGCGGCGACCGACCCCAGCGGAGTTCGGCTCCGCTCAGTAGCCGGGCGGGATCCGGTCCTGCGGCCCGTCAGCCACCTCCACCGCGCCTTCTTCCTGTGCCCTCTTGGCCACTCCCGGGTCGGTCGAGTCCGAGACCAGCTCCGCGATGCGCAGAGTGCACTCCCACTCCGTCAGCTTGCCTTTGATCACCACCAGGTATGACTCCTGGTCGGCGAAGCGGTACACGCGGCGCCGCTTCTCGACGATATTTCTGCTCGGCACATACGTGTGGAGGACAGCACGGAGCTCCCCCAGTGCCTGGTCCTTCGTTTCCCGCCCACGGCAGATGAACTCGGTCCTGCACGACTCGCCGTAGCAGTACTGCGCGATCACGGCCCAATTGCCCATGCCCACTCCCCCTCGGTGCCGCCGCCAGTCAGCCACAGCTCAGCCGCCGGGACAAGAGCAATACAGACCGTGGGGTGGCCACCACGCCCCGACGCCAGCGGGTCAGCACCCGCAAGGTCAAGTCACCGATGTCCCGCCACAGCACCCGCCACGAGGACGGCAGGCCCGCCCGGCACCAGCCGCACTGTCACCGGTCTCGACATCAAGGTCCTCGAGCCTGCGGAATCCCGTCCACAGCATGGACCCCAACTCCCCTTGCACGACCAGCGAAAACGCTGGCTACCCGGCCTTGGGGGGGCAGCCCTTGATCGTAGTCACCCTGATCATTGGATCGTGAAGATCCATAGGACAGGAGTTCCCGTTGGGGACTTTGAAGTAGTCGCCTGAGTCCGGGCCGATGCCGTCGCGCTGTACCGGGCCACGCCCGGTGGCACCTACGCGTCCGTGGCCAAGGACCTGGGCGTCAATACGCGGACAGCCCCTCCGGGCGGATCATCCGGCTGATCAGAGGGCCGTTCGAACATCTGCGACCTGCCCCTGCTGGAGCTGGTCGGCTCCCCGGCCGAACGGCTGCCCGTTCAAGCGCCGCCCCGTGCCGCCCGAGGACAGGGCGATGATCTCCGCTGCGACGCAGTCTGGTCAGTGCGGGTTCCAGGACCCCCGCCGCCAGCAGGCCGGCGAGCCGGTCCTCGTGCGTGCGGCGGCTGCCCATCGCGCCGATGTAGCCCGCCCGGGTCCGCAGAGCGGCCTCCAGCAGCGGGACGTCGAACTTCGGGTCGTGGGTGAGCACACACAGCACGGTGCGCTCGTCCACGACGTCCGCCCTCTCGGCCAGATACACATGGGGCCAGCTCACGACGACATCGTCGGCGTCCGGGAAGCGTCCCCGGATGGCGAAGACGGGCCGGGCGTCGACCAGCGTCCCGTGATAGCCATGTCGGGGTGGAGGGAGTTCAGAACCACCCGCATCCCCTGCCGAAGCGCGACCATCGCATGGCGCTCGATGTCTGCCTGGGCCTGCCCCGCAAGCCGTCGCCAGGAAGGGGCGAGGGCCACGTCCCAGAACACACGCAGTTCTCGGGCGGCGCGGTCAGCGTAAGCAGATGCTCCCATCTTCAGGTATCGCCGGACCGAGGGAAGATCTCTCCCTTCGGTCGGCTCGCCCTCCGTATCGGCAACTTCCGGCAGTGACATCAGACGGCGCATCTGGCGGGCCATCACGGGCGCCGCTGTCGTAGCGACGCGGTGCAACTCGGTATCGACATCGGACACCGGTGTTTCCGTAGGCGGAGTCAGGAAGTCCGGCAAGTAATCGGTCATGTCGTCACGCAGCGCGAGCAGAAGATGCAAGCCATGCGTGATCAGTGTCCGGCGGACAGCGCTCGGCGAGGAACGGTGTCCGGCGATTGCGCCAGGGTGGTGGGGGTGCAGAGCGGCCGCCAACTGCATGACGGGCGAGACGGCAAAGCGCGACTCGGCGATGGCATCGGCGCTCAGGCGCAGTTGGGTCATGACGTCCGCCTCTCCCCCAACCGTTCGAAAGTGATCGAATCATATAGGCGACGGTGATCGGCCCAGGCTTTGCTACGGGCACGGAAAGCGCAGCCTCGTACCGTTGAAGTGAGGAACATCCATGCTCATACTCAAACGCGCAGCGACGCCCGCCGCCGTGACGCTCAGCGGATCTGTGCGCTTACGACGCATCCTTGCTGTTGCCGGCACCAGCACTGCGGCATTCATGCTTACCGGATCCACGTGACGGTAAGGGTGACGTGACGTCACAGCTCTGGCAGGGCGGCCTTCGTGCTGAGCCTTGCCGGGGCTGCCGTGCACCGCGAAACATTGAGGTCTTTCAGCGTTGCCGCTCCAGGGTGAGGACCGCTGCGGCGATTGAGCGGCGACGATCTCCTCGGCCGGGTGCGCGGCCAGTTGCGAGGCTGCCCGGCGGGCGACAACTTCTCCGTCGTTCGGGTTGGACGCCTGGTTACGGGCTACCTCGATGAGCTGCCAGAACTGCTCTTTGTTCATGGCGGCAGAGCATGCCACCTGGTACTGACATCATGCCGGTCCCGGGATGTTGACCCGCCAGAGCCACCATGTCGGGGTGCCGGTAAGAATGCTGTCACCAGCCGCAAACGGCGGTGATCAGTCCTCGGACCTGGTGGGTTGGGGCAGTTCCGGCGTGCTCGTTGCCTCGGCGAGTGCGAGGCGACCGCCCTTCAGTTCGGGCACGTAGTTGTAGATCGTGTTCCTGCAGACGCCAAGGAGCTTCGCGATCGAGGTGACGGTGTTCTCCGGGCGGGCGAGCAGGTCGCGGGCGTGACGTACCTGTTCCTCCGTCATCGCCGGCGGGCGGCCGAGTCGGGCGCCGCGGGCGCGGGCGGCGTCCAGGCCCTCGTTGGTGCCCTGCACGATGAGTTCGCGGATGAACTCCGCCAGCGCCGCGAACACGTGGAAGACCAGGCGCCCGCCGGGCTCGGTCGTGTCGAGCGCCTCGTGCAGCGAGGTGAAGCCGACGCCACGCTTGCGCAGGCCGGACACGATCGCGATGAGGTCCTGGATGGAACGGCCGAGCCGGTCCAGCGACGGGACGACGAGGGTGTCGCCCTCGCGCAGGTAGTCGAGGGCCTTCCACAGTTCCTCGCGTTCGGCGTTCTTGCCGGACTTCTTGTCGGAGAAGATCCGGATGCAGCCCGCTGTGTTGAGTGCGTGGATCTGCCGGTCGAGCAACTGCCCCTTGGTGGACACGCGTGCGTATCCCACGAGGCTGCCGGTCCGTACGGCCGGAACGGGTGCGAGGAGATCAGCGGTGTCGTCGTCCTGGGGTGGCTGCACCCGCCAGATAGATGAGCAGCGGCACCTCACAAACGAGGCGAACCGCAAAGGGTTCTTCGCGAAGAATCCTTTGCGAAGAACCCTTTGCGGTCTACCGTGTGTCGCATGGCTGATGCAGTGGAGAGGCCGGATGGCCCGAACGTTGAAGAGGACTCGGTTGTCCTGGATGCCAAGGGGCTGCGTGCCCTGGCGCATCCGGTGCGCGTGCAGTTGGTCGGGCTGCTGCGGAAGTACGGTCCGTCGACGGCCACCCGCCTCGCGGAGCGGCTGGGCGTGAATTCCGGTACGGCCAGCTACCACCTCCGGCAGCTCGGCGCGGCCGGTTTCGTCGAGGAGGACACCGAACGCGGCAACGCGCGAGAGCGCTGGTGGCGGTCGGTGCACCGGACTACCTGGTTCAACGATCCGGAGCTGGCCGAGCGGGAGCCCGAGGCCGCACTGGCCTACCAGCAGTCCGTCGCCGCCATCTACACCCTGCGCACGCAGCAGACCCTGAACGAGCTTCAGACGATGCCACGCGCATGGCGAAACACCTTCGACATGAGCGACTGGGCCTTGCGGCTCACGCCCGAGGAAGCCGCCGCCCTGCACCGGGAGTTGACGGAAGTCGTCGCGCGTTACCGGCGGGACGCGCCGGAGACGGCGGCGAGTGCCCCCGAGGGAGCCGAACGGGTCGCCGTGATCACGCAGATCCTGCCCGAACTGGATGCGCCTGCCGCGTCGTCGCTCCCTTCCGGCCCTCAGGATGAGGAAGGAAGCCCGACGTCATGACCGACGACGCCTCGGAGGCCGGCGGCATACCCGGCAAGAGGTCCTTACGGCCGCTGGGCGGGGTGCTGGCGGCCATGGCCGTGTCGCTGACCGGCACTCGGATCTCCGTTGTGGCACTGCCCTGGTTCGTCCTGGTCACCACCGGCAGCGCCACCCAGACCGGACTGGTCGCCTTCTGCGAGATGACTCCCTACGTGGTGGTCAAGGCGTTCACCGGACCGCTGGCGGACCGGATCGGCCCGCGGGCCGTTTCCTGGACCACCGATCTGGCCAGCGCGACCGCCGCCGCCGCGGTTCCCCTGCTCCACGCCCTGGACCTGCTCTCCTATCCCCTTCTGCTGGTTCTGGTCGCGCTGATCGGCGCCGCCCGCGGACCCGGCGACCTCGCCAAGGAGGTGATGGTCCCGGAGGCGGCTGAGCGCGGCCGGGTGCCACTGGAGCGGGCCACCGGTCTGGCCGGCGTGATCGAGCGGCTCGCCTCCACCGTCGGCCTGGCGGTCGGCGGATCCCTGGTGGCGCTGCTCGGTCCCCTGACCGGACTCGCCGTCAACGCGGGCTGCTTCGCCCTCGGATCTGTGATCATCAAACTCGCGCTGCCTCGCGGCATGGGGCACGCAGTCGAGGAAGCCCCCTCGCCGGCCGGGGAGACGGAACCGGGCTACTGGCGGCGGTTCGGCGAGGGCTTCACCTTCCTGCGCGGCGAGCCACTGCTGCTCACCGCCATGGTCATGTGCGGCATCACCAACCTGCTGGACGCGGCGATCACCTCGGTGCTCGTACCCGTCTGGGCCAGGGAGTCCGGCGACGGGCCGACCGCGATCGGCCTGACGGGCAGCGTGATGGGGGCCGCGGCGGTCGGCGGGAGCCTGATCGCCGCGGTGGTCGCGCACCGGCTGCGGCGGCGGGTGGTGGTTCTCACCGGGTTCCTGCTGGCCGGGGCACCGAGGTTCCTGATCCTCGCCTTCGATGCCCCGTTGGGGGTGGTACTGGCCGTCTTCGCGGTCAGTGGGTTCGGTGCCGGCTTCATCAACCCAGTGTTGGGGGCCGTCCTCGTCGAGCGGGTGCCGCGCCGGATGCTGGGCCGGGTCAACGCGCTCGGTGACTCGCTGGCCTGGGCCGGTATCCCTCTCGGCGGGCTGCTCGCAGGGGTGGCGGTGACCGCTGTCGGACTCGTGCCGGTGCTGCTCGCCTGCGGCGCCGCGTACTTCCTCACCACGAATCTGGCTGGACTGCGCCCGGAATGGCGCGAGATGGACCGTACGCGTGGGCGGGGCGTCCTGAAGTCGCATTCCAAGGAAGACGCCTCACAAGACAGTGCGAACGCAGCGACATGATGCTTACGGGAGGGAGGTGTGGTGGACCATCTGGCTTCCTTCTCCCTCCCACCGCTCCTTCTGACCTCGCTCACGCTTCACGCACGCTCAGATGTCCGCTGGTCGGCGGCGTCCGTCGGAACTCGGGGACCCGGGAGTTTGACCGCGGCAAGGTAGAGGCGGGTGTCCATGTCGAGGTTGACCTCCCCGTACGGACGCACGTGCGACCAGAACAGCGGGGTCAGGCCGCGCCGGTCGGCGGGCGTGAGGAGTTCGGCCCACTCCGGTTCGCCGAGGATGTCCTGGAGCATCAGGGTGTTCACGTAGACCAGGGCCGATTGCAGGATGCGCAGGCACAGGACGAACATCTCCTGCTCGTCGCGCCGGTTCGAGGCGATCTCCCCGCCCTTGCCGTAGGCGATGACGGAGTTCGTGCCGTTGGAGGACTCCATCACGTTCAGGCCCTCCTCGATCTCCCGCTGGAGGTCCCGAAGTCGCAGGTACCGGGCCACGAAGATGGTCTTCTGCGCGCGGCCGACCTCCAGCATCGCCGCGTAGGTGGGGTGGGATGCGTTGCGGGTGAAGCGCCGCAGGATCGCCTCGGTGGAGGCGGTACGGGGTCCGGATCGCCGTGGCGTACTTGATCATCTGGTCGTACTGCTGGGCGATGAGCTCCCAGCGGATCGGGCGGGTCAGCGCCGGGCTCAGCTGCGGGTAGGCGTCCGACTCGCCGGCCACGCTTCACGTTGTTGATCCGCTTGATATGCGGCAGCAGGTCGAAGTTCAGCAGCCTCGTGATGCCGAACCCGATTTCCGACTGGCCGTGCGAGTCCGTGTAGTTGGCCTCCACGTCCATCGTGGTGCCGTGCCGCATCGCGCCCTCGATCATCGTGGCGACCTCGGAAGCGGTGCAGTTGATCAGCTGGGAGTGGACATGCCTTGTTCCCTGTCCGCTGATGTCCCAAAAAAAGACGGTCAGGGTACCTCCCACCCGCTTCTCCTCATCCCCGGTCGGCATTGACAACCGCCCTCGCACCTCTCCATCATCATTCCACTAATCAAGTAGTGGAATGATGGTGGTGATCGTGGAGTACCGCATCGACAGGCGGAGCGGGGTCCCCGCCTTCCAGCAGATCGTGCAGCAGACCAAGCAGGCCCTCCGGCTGGGCGTACTCGTGCCGGGTGACCGGCTGCCCACCGCCAAGGAGGTCGCCGCGACCAGCACGGTCAACCCGAACACCACCCTCAAGGCGTACCGCGAGCTGGAGCGCGAGGGCCTGGTCGAACCGCGACCGGGCCAGGGCACCTTCGTACGCCGCACGCTGGGCCGCCCCGAGACGGGCACCGACTCGCCGCTGTACGCGGAGCTGGTGGCGTGGATGTCGAAGGCGGCCGGGGCCGGTCTGGAGCAGGAGGACGTGGCCGCGCTGGTCGCGTCGGCGATGGAGAAGCAGTACGCCGCCGGGAACGTGGCGGCAACGGGGTCCACGGGGGCCACGACAACCAGGAGCACAGGTGAGTGAAGGTATGTACGCGGGGGAACCGGCGATCGAGGCGTACGGGCTGGGGATGCGCTACCGGCGGGGCTGGGCGTTGCGGGACTGCTCCTTCCGGCTCCCGGCGGGACGGATCTGCGGCCTGGTGGGACCCAACGGGGCGGGCAAGACCACGCTGCTGAGCATCGCGGCCCATGTCCTGCAGCCGACGAACGGCTCGATCAGCCTGTTCGGTGAGGCTCCGGGCTCGGTGGAGTCCGGTCGGCGCACAGCGTTCCTCGCCCAGGAGAAGCCCCTGTTCCGCCGCTTCACCGTGGCGGAGACCCTGCGTCTGGGCCGGGAGCTGAACCCCGGCTGGGACCAGCGCGCCGCCGAGGACATCATCCGCGCGGGCAACGTGCCCTTCGACGCGAAGATCAGCACCCTCTCCGGAGGCCAGCGCACCCGCGTCGCCATCGCCCTCGCCTTCGGAAAGCGCCCCGACCTGCTGATGCTCGACGAGCCGATGTCGGACCTCGACCCGGTCGTGCGCCACGAGATCATGGGCACCCTCCTCGCCGAGGCCGCCGAGCGCGGAACCACCGTGCTGATGTCCACCCACGTCCTGGCCGAACTGGAGAACGTGTGCGACTACCTCGTCGTCGTCTCCGGCGGCGGAGTGCGCCTCGCCGGTGACGTGGACGAGCTGATGTCCGTGCACACCCTGGTCACGGGCGCCAAGGAGGGTGACGGCATGCCTCCCGCCCTCGCCCTCGGGCACCACACCCTCGTCGAGTCCCGGACCAGCGGACGGCAGTTCACCGCGCTCATCCGCCCCGAGGGCCCGGTCACCGGCCCCTGGGACACAAACGCCCCGAACATGGAGGAACTCCTGCTCGCCTATCTCCGCTCACCCGACGCACCACCGCTGATCACCCCCACCGCACAGGTCCATGGCCAGGGGTTCGGCACCGGGGCGGTGGCGGCATGAGCACCTTCACCCGCAGCTCGACCAGCACCTCGACCGGCTCCACGAGCGACGGCAAGAACGGGACCATGAACGGGACCATGAACGGGACCCCCGACGGGACCTTGAACGCGACCACCACGGAGGGCAACCGGCGCCCCCGACTCAGCGGTATGACCTGGCTGGTCTGGCGCCAGCACCGGGCCGCGTTCTGGACGATCCTCGCCGCCACCGCGCTCTCCGTGGCCTGGATCGTCTACCAGCGCGGCCAGCTGGTCGACTTCCTCGACGGCTACGGCTATCCCGGCAAGAGCCTCGACGAGGCGGGCGGCAAGTTCCAGCAGTACAACGACGCGTTCTCCTTCGTCTCCATGGGTCTCCAGGCGATACCCATCCTGCTCGGTGTCTTCCTCGGCGCCCCGCTCATCGCGGGCGACCTGGAGAACGGCACCGCCAAGCTGGTCGCCGCCCAGTCCATGAGCCGGACCCGCTGGCTCGCCACGAAGCTGGCGCTGGCCGGACTGGTGGTCGTGGTGAGCACGGGTGTGTTGTCGGCGGTGTTCGGCTGGTGGTGGAACCCCGTCAAGTCCGAGGTCACGGTCATGGACTGGACCTCGGGCGCCGCGTTCAACACGACGGGCCCGGTGCCTGTCGCCCTCACCCTCTTCTCCGTCTTCGGCGGGGTGGCGATCGGTGTGGTGCTGCGGCGCACGCTGATGGCCATGGTGGTCACCTTCGGTTTCACCGTCGTCCTCCAGCTCGTCTGGGGCTACTTCCTGCTGTCGCTCGGCAACGTCGTCACGGTCACGACGAACAAGGGTGTCACGGGCGGGAACGTGTCCCCGTCGCTCCCCCACGGCGCCTACGAAATCGACCAGTCGTATGTCACCGGCAGCGGGGATCTGGTGGGCTGGGGCACCTGTTCGGGGTCGCAGACCGACGCGGCACGGCAGGTGTGCCTGGACAAGGCCGATGTCGTGGGCTGGTCGGTGCAGTACCTCCCGATGTCGCAGATGAACGCCATGCAGTGGTTCGGGGCGTCGATTCTGTTCGCCCTGACCGCCGGTGTCGTGGCGTTCCTCTTCTTCTGGGGGCGTAAGCGGCTCGTCTGAGTCCGTACGCCCCGCGCCCCTTTGCGAAGGGGCGCCTCTTTCCCCCTCTGTTTCTTTGTCCCGTCCGCCGGGCTGCTCTGCCATGCCCGAAGGTCCGGAGAGAAAGGCATGCCTTGAATCACCGTAAGAGGCGAGCGAGTGAGGCTTCCGCTCTCGCCGTGCTCGTCGCCGCCGCCCTTACCTCGGCCCTGCTCGGTGCCCCGGAATCCGGGGCCGCACAGTTCGACAGCGGTACGGCAGGTACGGCCGGCGCCCTCGGCAAGGCCAGGACAGTCACCCTCGTCACCGGTGACCGGGTCACGCTGGACGCCACCGGACAGGTCACCGGTGTGCGGCCCGGCAAGGGTCGGGAAGGCACCGCCTTCCGAATAGCGCGGAGCGCCGACCGCACCTACGTCGTCCCGCGTGACGCCGAGCGGCTCCTCGCGAACGGCACCGCCGACCGGCGGCTGTTCGACGTGACGCAGCTGGTCAAGTGGGGTTACGACGACGCGGCCCGCCCCGACCTCCCGCTGATCGTGACGTACGCCAAGGGCCGCACCCTCGCGCCGAGCGCGCTGTCCGCCGCCGGAGCCCGGGTCAGCCGGGACCTGCCCAGCGTCAACGGGGACGCGCTGAAGGCCCGTAAGTCCGAGGGCGCCGACCTGTGGGAGACGCTCACCGGCAGCGGGGGGACGGCGCGGGAGAGGTCGGCCGCCGCCGACCGGGTCGAGAAGATCTGGCTCGATGGGAAGGTCGAGGCGGCCCTCGACCGGAGCACCGCGCAGATCGGCGCCCCCGAGGCCTGGGCGGCGGGGTACGACGGCACGGGCGTCGAGGTCGCCGTGCTGGACACCGGAGTTGACGGCACGCACCCGGATCTGAAGGGCCGTATCGACGCGGCGAAGAACTTCTCCGAGGCGGCGGACACGGTCGACCGGGTGGGTCACGGCACGCATGTGGCGTCCACGGTCGCGGGGTCCGGCGCGCACTCCGGGGGCAAGTACAAGGGGGTCGCGCCGGGCGCCCGGCTGATCAGCGGCAAGGTGCTCGACGACGACGGCTACGGCGAGGAGTCCGGGGTCATCGCCGGCGCGCAGTGGGCCGTCGCGCAGGGTGTCGAGGTGGTCAACCTCAGCCTGGGCGGCCCCGACAGCCCCGGTGACGACCCCCTCGAACAGGCGGTGAACGAGCTGTCCGCCTCCTCCGGCGCCCTCTTCGTGATCGCCGCAGGCAACGAGGGCCCCGCCGCCGGGACCGTAGGTTCGCCGGGCAGCGCCGCCGCCGCGCTCACCGTCGGCGCGGTGGACCGCACCGACGCCATGGCCGAGTTCTCCAGCCGCGGCCCGACAGCGGACGGTTCCCTCAAGCCCGACCTCACCGCCCCCGGCGTCGACATCGTCGCCGCGAAGGCGGCCGAGGGCACGTTGGGCGACCCGGCCGCCGACGGCTACGTTTCGATGAGCGGTACGTCGATGGCGACCCCGCATGTCGCGGGCGCCGCCGCGATCCTCGCCCAGCGTCACCCCGACTGGACCGGTGAGCGCCTCAAGGCCGCGCTCACCGCATCCGCCAAGCCGACCGCCGGTGTCTCGGCGTTCGCGCAGGGTACGGGTCGTACGGACCTCACCCGCGCCCTCGACCAGCAGCTCACCACCACCCCCGCCACCCTCGGCTTCCCCGCCCAACAGTGGCCGCACACCGACGACCAGCCGGTCATCAGGACGGTCACGTACCGCAACGACGGCGACCGCCCCCGCACCCTCGACCTGGCCACCGAGGCGTACGGCGAGGACGGAAAGCCCGCCGCCCAGGGCATGTTCGAGGTCTCGCCGAAACAGCTCACCGTCCCGGCGGGCGCCACCGCGACCGCCCAGGTCACCGCAGACAGCGGCGCGGGCACGGCCGACGGCTCCTTCGGCGGCGCGCTCACCGCGACGGACGGCGCGGGTACGACCGTACGGACCGGCATCGGCGTACACCGCGAGGTCGAGTCGTACGACCTGACGGTCAAGCACCTCGACCTGAAGGGCAAGACCGCCATCCGTTCCGAGACCGGGGTGCAGGGCCTGGACAACGAGATCTGGCAGGACTACTCCGACGACACGGACGGCGAGTTCACCGTACGGCTGCCCAAGGGGCGTTACAGCCTCGAAGGCCGTATCGACACGGGCGCGACCCCCGAATCCGGGGAGCTGGCCCTTCTCCTCAACCCGAAGTTCTCGCTCACCCGTGACACCACCCTCGTGATGGACGCCCGCAAGGCCAAGCCGATCCGGATCACAGTGCCGGACAGCAGGGCCAAGCACACCGACGCCACCCTCAACTACGGGTTCGACATCGACGGGTACCGCAGCATCTCCACGTACGACATGGGCGACTTCGGCAGGCTGCGCGTCGGTCAGTTCGGGGCCCGGCTTCCGGCGGGCGAGGCGTTCGCGCAGTACAACGGCACCTGGACGCACGGCAGTACGCACTACCGGCCGACCTGGAACCGTACCGGCGACCTGTCGGGCTTCACCGCGAACCTGAAGCGCGGGCAGTTCGCCAAGGTCACGCTCGCCGCCGGTGCGCCCGCCAGGGGCAAGACGGCGACGCTCGTCGCCGCGCCGATGACTCCGGGCGGCTCGTCGTTCGACTTCCACCTCGACACGCGCTCGCTGCCGGGCGCTTTCACCGAGTACGTCCTGCCGGGCGTGCGGTGGCGGTACTCCGTCTCGCAGGACGGAGGCAAGGACGCGGACGGCGAACCGGTGTGGGAGGCCGGCCAGTGGATCGCGAAGCCCCGCTCGTACAGCGCGGGCAGGCAGTACACCGAGCGCTTCAACACCGGCGTCTTCGGCCCGCACCTCACCGGCCCGTTGACGGACGGCGAGGACCGTCCCGGCGCGGTCCGTATCGGTGACACCCTCCTGGCCTACCTTCCCCTGTTCTCCGACGGCGCCGGCCATGTGGGCGACTCCCGCTACAGCAGGGCCAGGAGCACCCTGTACGCGGGCGGCACGCGGGTCTTCGCCGTGGACACGCCGCTGACCGGCGTCTCGTACGAACTCCCCGCTGCCAAGCGCTCGTTCCGTCTCACCACGGACGTCTCCCGCCCCACCACGCTGTCCTCGGTCAGCACCCGGGTCACCGCCGAGTGGACCTTCACCTCCGCGCACGTCACCGGTGTCGGGCAGCGGCTGCCGCTGTCGGTGGTCCGCTTCACGCCCCGGCTGTCCACGGAGAGCACGGCCAAGGCGGGTACGCGTTTCTCTGTCCCGTTCACGGTCGAGGGCGCGGCCACCGCGCGCACCGCCCGCAAGTTGGCCTTCTCCGTCTCGTACGACGACGGCCGGACCTGGCACCCGGCGAAGGCGGTCGACGGCAAGCGCCTCGACCTGCGCCACCCGGCGAAGGCGGGCACGGTCTCTCTGCGCGTGACGCTCACGGACGCGGCCGGCAACACCCTGAAGCAGACGATCCACCGGGCCTACCGGGCCGTCAAGTAGGCGTCTGTACACGTGTGTTGGTTGGACGCCCGGGTCGGCTTCGGCCGGCTCGGGCGCTCTTGCTGTGAACGGGACCCGCTGACCGTCGGAATGTCGCCGGCCCACACCTGGTCCGGGGCGTCGGCGGTGAAGTCACGGCGCACGAAGTCCGGCCCCCGATCGAGCGCGGCTGGGTGTGGTGTTGACCTTCATGGCTAACGTTACTAGTCTACAGCTAATCGCATTAGCCATTTGGTGGAGGACGGCATGACCGAGCACCTGAGAATCGGCAAGAACACCATCGCCTTCGACGTGACCGGGGAGGGTCCCCTGGTCGTGCTGGCGCACGGTATCGGCGACAGCCGGCACTCCTACCGCTTCCTCGTTCCCGGCCTGGTGGCCGCCGGATACCGGGTCGCGAACGTCGACATCCGCGGGTGCGGTGAGTCCAGCCTCGGCTGGGACGGATACAGCCGCACCGACATCGCCGGAGATCTGGTCGCCGTCGTGCGTCACCTCGGCGGCCCGGCCGTGATCATCGGGCAGTCGATCAGCGGCGGCGCCGCGACCATCGCGGCCGCCACCGCGCCCGACGTGATCAGCGGAGTGATCGAGCTGGCTCCGTTCACCCGTGCGCAGCCGGTCGACCTGGGCGGGCTGATCCGGGTCAAGCGCTTCCGGACCGGGTACACGCGGATGGCGCAGGTCATCGTCCGGGGACGCCTGGCGGACTGGAAGAAGTACCTCGACGTGGCCTACCCGGCCAAGCCCGCCGACTGGAACAGCGAACTGGCCCGCATCGAGGCCACGCTGAGTGAGCCCGGCCGGATGAAGGCCCTGCAGGACATGTGCAAGTCCAAGCCCACCGACGCCGGCACCCAGCTCGCCCACGTCACCTGCCCGGTCCTGATCGTCGAAGGCAGCCTGGACCCCGACTGGGCCGACCCCCGCGCCGAAGGGGCGAAGATCATCGCCGACCTGCCCGCCGGCCTCGGTGAGCTGGCCGTGATCGACGGCGCCGGCCACTACCCGCACGCCCAGACCCCCGACCAGGTCCTCGCGCTGGCCCTGCCGTTCCTGGCCAAGGCGGCTGCCGGTGCCTAGGGCCGGACTCACCGCCGCGACGGTCACCGAAGCCGCCGCCGCCCTGGCCGACGAGGTCGGGTTCGACCAGCTCAGCATGGGCCTGGTCGCCGAACGGCTCGGGGTCAGGACCCCCTCGCTGTACAAGCACGTCACCGGCCAGACCGACCTCGCCCACCGGATCGCCATCCTGGCCATGAACCAGTGCGCCGACGCCATCCGCGACGCCATCCAGGGCCGGGCCGGCACCGAAGCCCTGGCCCGCGGCGCGCAGGCGATGCGGACGTTCGTCAAGGACCACCACGGCCGATACGCCGCAGCCAACGCCGCCCGCCCGACCGGACCCGACGACCCCCTCATCGACGCTCTCAACCGGGTGGTCGACTCCTGGGCGGCCATGCTGCACGGCTACCGGATCGACCCCGACCAGCAGATCCACGCGCTGCGGATGCTGCGCACCGTCCTGCACGGATACGCATCCCTGGAAGCAGCCGGCGGGTTCCAGTTCGCCACCGACATCGACGACAGCTTCACCTGGATGATCGACTTCATCGACCACGGCCTGCAGGAGGCCACGGCCACCAGCACCAACAGCGCCCCCTCCAGGGCCGCGCCGGGCGTGACGCTCTGACCGCCGTGGACTGCGCTCCACGCCAGTCCCCGGCCCCACCGACCACCGGTAGACCACCCGCTCGCCGAACCCCCGCCCCTCCCTCCCGCACCAGCCAGAAGTGGAAACCACCATGAAGCCGGTGCTCACCGCCGTTATTGACATCGACGCCACCCCGCAAGCGGTGTGGGACGTCCTCACCGACTTCGCCGCCTACGGCGAGTGGAGCACCTTCTCCGCAGCCGAGGGAAGTGCTCAAGTGGGAAGCCGGCTCACGATGCGCATGCCGGGCATGACCTTCAGGCCCACGGTCACCGTCGCGACGCCTGGCCAGGAACTGCGGTGGGTCGGCACGCTCGGCAGCAAGCAGCTGTTCCACGGCCAGCACTCCTTCGTCCTTTCCCCCAACCACGACGGCACCACCCGCCTGACCAACCACGAGGAATTCTCCGGCGCCCTGGTCACCCTGATTCGGCGCTTCCTCAGAACACCCAAAAAAGACGGGTACGCCGCCTTCAACACCGGCCTCAAGCAGCGGGTGGAAGTCCGCACCGGGCTCGGGCCGGGTGCGTGAGATGCCGGTGGCCGGGATGGTCGCGGGGATCGGGATGGCCGTCACGATCCCCTGCCCCAGACCCTCGCTGCCGCCGCCGAACTCCAGCGCGACCTCCAGCGTGAGCTGACGTACGACGGACTACGGGCCGCCGAAACCAAGGGCAGCAAGGGCGGGCGCCGCCCGGTTGTCACGGCCGCGAAGGCCATCGCCGTGCGCGCCGCGTACCTGGGCGGCCAGTCGATCGCCGGGCTGGGGGTGACGTTGTCAGGGTCAGCCAGAACGCGGCGGGCGACCTGCCTTATGACTTCCGAAGCGTGCGGATGGTGTTCGACGCGGTCGATCTTGCCGCCCATCACCTTCCGCACGTACTGGAAGCCGTAGGACGGTTTGCCCTTCGGGCGGCCGGCCGCACGAGTCTTGATTGTGGCGTCACGGTTCCGGCGCTGGATCGCGCGGAGTTCCATCTGCGCACCCCAGGCCTCCATGGTGAAGCGGTTCTCGTCGGCCGGGTCATCAAGTTCCCAAGGACCGTCGTGCCCGTATGTGACGAGCACCTTCTTCTCGTCCCGCATCTTGTAGCCGGTGTTCAGGCAGTCGACTACGTTGCGGCCGAGCCGGTCCACCGCGGCGGCGACGAGGCCGTCGTAGGGACCCTTCTCATCATGGAGCCAGGGGCCCAGCTTCGGGCGCGTCATCGGATCGGTGGCTCCCGAGACCTCCCAGTCGTCGGCCCAACCGATGATGTGGGCGCCGACGGAGGCGGCCGCCGTGAGCACGTTCTCCCGCTGACGCTCAGGGGATGACGTGGCCAGCTTCACGCGGGACAGTCGCCGCACGCCGAGCAGGCATTTGCCGCATCCGTCGTAAGGTCGTTCAATCACGTTCAGGTCCGTACCGTGCAAGTTGCTCTCCGTTCGAGCGTGCAGAGTACGGAGAATTGGCGGCAGGACCTCCGCGAGCGATCTTGGTCAGCCCAAGAAGCTCAGTCGAACCTGACGGTTGACATTAGAGATGTTCGTGTCCACCAGGCACACCGACTGCCACGTCCCCAGCTCCAGCCGCCCGCCCACCACCGGGAGCGTCGCGTGCGGGGGAACGATGGCGGGCAGGACGTGGTCGCGGCCGTGGCCCGGGCTGCCGTGGCGGTGCTGCCAGCGGTCGTCGGCGGGGAGGAGGGTGTGCAGGGCGGCGAGGAGGTCGTCGTCGCTGCCGGCGCCCGTCTCGATGATCGCGACACCGGCCGTCGCATGCGGGACGAAGAGATTCAGCAGGCCGTCGCGTCCGGCGGCCACCTCGCGCAGGAAGGCCTCGCAGTCGCCGGTGAGGTCGGCGATCCGCTCCGTGGAACCGGTCGTCACGTTCAGGACTCGGGTGGTGAAGGCGTCTGACATACCTCCCATCCTCACCCACTCATCGCGTTTCACACCCGCCCGGCCGACCACCACCCGATACGGATGTCCCACTTCCCGAGACGCCATTGACCGTGGCCACGTCACCTGACTACGTTCAGCCGCATGTTGCGTTCAGCCATGCTCACCACGCGCGGTCACATCGACCTGCTGCGGGTGGCCTCCGCCGCGTGTCGCCGCGGCTGCTGACGCCCTCTCTTTCTTCGCCCCTCCCCTCGCCCGGTCCGGATCTGACCCCCGTCTGATCCGCGCCGCCGCCCCCGCACGTCCTGGTCACTCCTGAGACGTGGCGGCGCCCTGGCGCATCCCTCACCGGCCGCTCTCCTGGCCATGGAGCACTCATGAGCATCAGCCATGCCCCGCCCGGCTCCCAAGAATCCGATATTTCCGATATATCAACCTCCACTCCCGTCGGGACTCCCGCCGAGCCCGACGCCGCCGAGCGGTCTCCGCTCGACCTCCACGCTCTCGTCCCCAGCTCCACCCGCCGCACCCGCGTGCCCCGCTGGCTGCGTCGCACCACCGGTCCGCTGGTGTTGCTGGCGCTGTGGCAACTCCTCAGCAGCATCGGCGTGTTGACCCCCGACGTACTCGCCTCACCGGGGCGGATCGCGCAGGTGGGCCGGGATCTGATCGCCGACGGTTCGCTGACCTCCGCGATGGGCACCTCACTGCGGCGCGTGGCGGCCGGACTGCTGTTCGGCGTCGTCGTCGGCACCGGACTCGCCCTGGTCTCGGGCCTGTTCAGGATCGGCGAGGACCTCGTGGACGCTCCCGTCCAGATGCTGCGGACCGTGCCCTTCGTGGGACTGATCCCGCTGTTCATCATCTGGTTCGGCATCGGTGAGACACCGAAGGTCGCCATCATCACGCTCGGCGTGACCTTCCCGCTCTACCTCAACGTGTACGCCGGTATCCGCGGTGTGGACTCCCAGCTGATCGAGGCCGGGGAGTCCCTCGGTCTGTCGAAGTGGGGGCTCGTGCGGCACGTCGTCCTGCCGGGCGCGCTGCCCGGGGCGATGACCGGCCTGCGCTACTCCCTGGGCATCTCGTGGCTCGCGCTGGTCTTCGCCGAGCAGGTCAACGCGGACTCCGGCATCGGGTTCCTGATGGTGCAGGCACGGGACTTCCTGCGGACCGACGTGATCGTGGTCTGCCTGATCGTCTACGCCTTCCTCGGCCTGCTGGCCGACTTCGTCGTCCGTACCCTCGAAAGGCTGCTGCTGCAATGGCGACCGACATTCACCGGCCGGTGAGCCCCCAGATGTCCCAGGTGTCCCCGGTGTCCCCGGTGCCCCAGCGCTCCAAGGCGTCCGACGCGTCCGTTGCGCCCGTTGCGTCCCCCACGTCTTCGGTGTCCTCGGTCGCCTCGGTGTCCCAGGCCGTCCGGGTGGAGGGGCTGACCCGCTCCTTCGACGGCCGCGCCGTCATCGACGACCTGCGACTCGACATCCAGCGGGGTGAGTTCGTCGCCCTGCTCGGCCGCAGCGGCTGCGGCAAGTCCACGCTGCTGCGCATCCTCGCCGGTCTCGACCGTGACATCGAGGGCACGGTCCTCGTCCCGCGCCGCAAGGCCGTCGCGTTCCAGGCGCCGCGGCTGATGCCGTGGAAGAAGGTGTGGCGCAACGTGCTGCTCGGGCTGCCGGGAAGGCCCGAACGCGCCCTCGCCGACCGGGCCCTCGAAGAGGTCGGCCTGGACCACCGCTCCGACGCCTGGCCCAAGACGCTCTCCGGCGGTGAGGCCCAACGCGCCTCACTGGCCCGGGCGTTGGTCCGTGAGCCCGATCTGCTGCTGCTCGACGAGCCGTTCGGCGCGCTCGACGCGCTCACCCGGATCAAGGCCCAGCGTCTGGTGGGCGAGTTGTGGCGACGGCGCGGCTGCGCGGTCCTGCTCGTCACGCACGACGTCGAGGAGGCCGTTCTGCTCGCCGACCGTGTCCTGGTGATGGACGACGGTGTCATCGCGCACGAGCAGCAGATCGACCTGGACGAGCCGCGCGACATCACCGACCCGCGGTTCGCCGAACTGCGCGCCGGACTCCTGGAGCGCCTCGGAGTCGACCCGGCCGCCGAAGCCGCCTGACCACTCCCCACCTGCCCCCCCGCCTGCCCCCACCTGATCAGCGACTGCCCGACCACCCCCGAGCCGCACAGCACAGCACAGCACAGAACGGATCCCCCCATGCGACGAAGTCTCGTCCCCGCCGCCCTGCTCCTCCCCTTCGCTCTCGTACTCACCGCATGCGGCGGCAACTCGTCGGCCAGCACCGGGGCGGGCGACGGCACCGACGGCAAGGGCTCCCTCACGCTCGACGTCGGTGACCAGAAGGGTGGTTCCGAGGCCATCCTGCGGGCCGCCGGAGAGCTCAAGAACCTCAAATACAAGATCAAGTGGTCCACGTTCACCTCGGGCCCGCCACTCCTGGAAGCGGTCAACGCCAAGGCCGTCGACGTCGGCGGCGTCGGCAACACCCCGCCGGTCTTCGCGGCCGGCGCCAACTCCAAGATCTCGGTGGTGGCCGCCTGGCACGGCACGTCCAAGGGCGACACGATCCTCGTACCCAACGACTCGAAGCTGAAGGACCCCAAGCAGCTCAAGGGCAAATCCATCGCCGTGGCGCAGGGCTCCTCCGCCCACTACCAGCTGGTCGCCAGCCTGAAGAGGGCCGGGCTGACCTTCGACGACGTCAAGGTGAAGTACCTCCAGCCCGCGGACGCGCTGGCCGCGTTCACCTCCGGCAAGGTCGACGCGTGGGCGGTGTGGGACCCGTACACCTCGCAGGTGCTCCAGGCCAAGCTGGGCCGCGTGCTCACGACCGGCGACGGCATCACCAACGGCCTCAGCTTCCAGGTGGCCTCGCCCGACGCGCTGAAGAACAAGAAGAAGTCCGCCGCCGTCAAGGACTACCTGGACCGGCTGCGCCGCGCCTACGCCTGGGTGTACGACCACCCCGAGGCGTGGGCCAAGGTGTGGGCCGAGGACACGGGGCTGCCGTACGAGGCGGCGCTGGGCGCGGTGAAGCGCACCAACGCCTCCCGTGTTCCGGTCGCGGTCGACAAGCCGCTCATCGCCTCCGAGCAGGAGATCGCGGACGCCTTCACCGGCCTGAAGCTGATCCCGCGCACGGTGGACTTCGGGAAGTTCGTCGACACCCGCTTCAACGGTGACCTGCCGCCGTCCACGACCGCCCCGCGCGTCTTCAAGGAGAAGTGACATGACCGTCCGCCTCCACTGGTTCCTGCCGACGGGCGGCGACGGCCGTACGCTCATCGACCGGCACGCGTACGCCTCCAACGGGTCCGGCCCGGTGCGCGGAGTACGTGCGCCCGACATCGAGTACCTGGCCCAGATCGCCAAGGCGGCCGAGCAGTTGGGCTTCGAGGCGGTGCTCACCCCGACCGGCACCTGGTGCGAGGACGCCTGGCTGACGACCGTGGCACTCGCCCAGCACACCGAGCGCCTGAAGTTCCTGGTGGCGTTGCGGCCGGGGCTGATCTCGCCGACGCTCGCCGCGCAGATGGCGGCCACCTATCAGCGGGTCACACGCGGGCGGCTGCTGCTGAACGTCGTCACGGGCGGCGACTCGACCGAGCAACGGCGCTTCGGCGACCGGCTCGACCACGACCGGCGGTATGCCCGTACCGACGAGTTCCTGTCGGTGGTACGCGGGGTCTGGCGGGGTGAGCCGTACGACTTCCACGGCACGCACTACCAGGTCGACGGCGGGCTGACCGCGCTGCCGCCGGACCCGGTGCCGCAGGTGTTCTTCGGTGGGTCCTCCGCTGCCGCCGGGCCGGTCGCCGCGCGGCACGCCGACGTCTATCTGACCTGGGGCGAGCCGCCCGCGCAGGTCAAGGAGAAGATCGACTGGATCCGCTCGCTCGCCGAGCGGGAGGGCCGCACGGTCCGGTTCGGGATCCGGTTGCACACCATCTCGCGCGACTCGGCGGCCGAGGCCTGGGCGACCGCGAACCGGCTGCTCGACGACCTCGACGCGGACAGCGTCGCGGCGGCGCAGGCGGCGCTCGGCCGCAGTGAGTCGGTGGGCCAGCAGCGGATGCTGGCCCTGCACGGCGGCTCCCGGGACGAGTTGGAGATCCATCCGAACCTGTGGGCGGGCGTGGGGCTGGTCCGCGGCGGCGCGGGCACCGCCCTCGTCGGCAGTCATGCCGAGGTCGCCGACCTGATCGAGGAGTACCACGCGCTGGGCGTCGAGCACTTCGTGCTCTCCGGGTATCCGCACCTGGAGGAGGCGTACTGGTTCGGCGAGGGTGTGATCCCCGAACTGGCGTCCCGGGGGCTGGTCGAGACCGCGACGGCCGGCAAGCCGTTCCTCGTGGGAAGCGGGCGCTGACCGCACGGGAAGATCCACGGGCTTCGCGCTGTTGGTAGAACCGTGAACAACACGCGCGAGGTCGACGTGGTCGTCATAGGCGCCGGACAGGCCGGACTGGCCGGCGCCTATCACCTGCGCCGCACGGGCTACGAGCCGGACCGGGACTTCGTGGTGCTCGACCACTCCCCCGGCCCCGGCGGCGCCTGGCAGTTCCGATGGCCGTCGCTGACGTACGGCAAGGTGCACGGGATGCATTCCCTGCCCGGCATGGAACTCACCGGCGCCGATCCGTCCAGGCCCTCCGCCGAGGTCGTCACCGAGTACTTCGACAGGTACGAGCGCGCCTTCGACCTGCGGGTCAAACGGCCCGTCGGGGTGCGCGCCGTCCGCGAGGGCGAGGGCGGCCGGCTGCTCGTCGAGACCTCCGACGGGACCTGGGCGACACGGGCGCTGATCAACGCGACCGGGACCTGGGACCGGCCCTTCTGGCCGCGCTACCCGGGCCAGGAGACCTTCCAAGGACGCCAGTCGCACACCGCGCGCTACTCCGGACCCGAGGAGTTCGCCGGGCAGCGGGTCGTCGTGGTGGGCGGCGGCGCCTCCGGCACCCAGCATCTGCTGGAGATCGCTCCCTACGCGGCCGCCACCACCTGGGTCACCCGGCGGCCGCCCGTGTTCCGCGAGGGGCCCTTCGACGAGAACCTGGGCCGGGCCGCGGTCGCGCTGGTCGAGGAGCGGGTGCGGCAGGGGCTGCCGCCGAAGAGCGTCGTGTCGGTGACGGGGCTTCCGCTCAACGACGCGATACGCCAGGGGATCGCGGACGGAGTGCTGGACCGGCTGCCGATGTTCGACCGGATCACACCCGACGGCGTGGCGTGGAACGACGGCCGGCGCGTGCCGGCCGACGTCATCCTGTGGGCGACCGGGTTCCGGGCCGCCATCGACCACCTGGCGCCGCTGAAACTGCGCGAGCCCGGCGGCGGGATCCGGGTCGAGGGCACGCGCGCGGTGGCGGACCCGCGGATCCACCTCGTCGGCTACGGCCCGTCGGCGAGCACCATCGGCGCCAACCGGGCGGGACGCGCGGCCGTACACGACATCAGGCGGCTGCTGACCGAGGAGCGCGTCGCCGCCTGACGTCCCATGTCGCCCTCCCTCGCGGATCGACAGCAGGCAGACCGTGCCGGTCAACGCGCGGTGGCCCGGCTCCGCTGCTGGAGCCGGTTGAACTCGGCGACATTGCGCTGGTGCTCCGCGTAGTCGGCCGTGAAGCGCGTGTCGCCATATTTGACCGTGACGAAGTACAACCAGTTGCCCGGAGTCGGGGTGATCGCGGCGCGCATCGCGTCCTCGCCCGGGTTCGCGATCGGGGTCGGCGGCAGACCCATGCGCAGGTACGAGTTGTAGGGGCTGTTGATCCGGGTGTCGGCCTCAGTGGTCTTCAGGCTGGAGCGATTGAGCGCGTAGTTGATGGTGGAGTCCATCTGCAGCGGCATGCCGCGCTCCAGGCGGTTGAACACGACCCGGGCCACCTTGCCCATGTCGGCCTTGGAGGCGGCCTCGGACTGGACGATGCTCGCGATGGTGACGGCCTGGTAGACGTTCATGGAGTTGCGCTGCGCGCCGGCCGCGACCGGGGCGCCGTTGAACTTCTTGTTGGCGGTATCGACCATGAACGACACCATCTGCTCCGGAGTCGCCTTCTCCTTGAGCGGATATGTCGCCGGGAAGAGGTAGCCCTCCGGGTTGCCCTCCGCGTCGATCGGCAGCCTCAGGTTGGCCTTGCCAAGGGACTTCTTGGTGGTGCCCGCGGGCAGGGCGAGGATCTTGTCGACGGCGCGGTAGACCTGGGCGGCGCGCCAGCCCTCCGGGACGACCAGGGCGGTGGGCTTCTTCTCCCCGTCGCTGCCCAGGGTCAGGAGCGGCACCGCCACGGCGGTGCCGGCCACGACGGCCCCGGTCACGATGAGGGCGAGACGGCCCCTGCGCGTCAGTCGGATCATGTTCCGTGGCGGAGTGTTCATATGCATGCGGGCACGGTAACCCGATAATGCTTACAAATCCGACATATCGTCAGCTTGTCGGCTCCAGTCGGGCGTCCCGGCGAACCAGCGCCGCGTACCGCCCGTCCCGCTCCAACAGTTCCTCGTGCGAGCCGCGTTCGGCGACCTGCCCGGAGTCCAGGACCACGATCTGGTCGGCATCCCTGATGGTGGACAGCCGGTGCGCGATGGTGAGCGTGGTGCGGTTGGCCGAGAGGGCGTCGATCGCTTCCTGGACGGCGTGTTCGGTGCGGGTGTCCAGGGCGCTGGTCGCCTCGTCGAGGATCAGCACCGGCGGATCGCGCAGGATCGTCCGGGCGATGGCCAGCCGCTGCTTCTCCCCGCCGGAGAACCGGTGGCCGCGCTCGCCGACGACGGTGTCATAGCCGTCGGGCAGGGAGGCGATGTGGTCGTGGATCTGGGCCGCCTTCGCCGCCTGCTCGATCTCCTCGTCGGTGGCGTCCGGCTTGGCGAAGCGCAGGTTGTCGGCGACCGAGGCGTGGAAGAGGTACGTCTCCTGGGAGACGACGCCGATCGACCGGGCGAGGGTGTCGAAGTCCAGGTCGCGCACGTCGATCCCGTCGAGGGTGACCCGGCCGCCCGTCACGTCGTACAGCCGCGGCACCAGATAGCCGAGCGTGGACTTGCCGGCGCCGGTCGGGCCGACGACCGCGAGACTGCTGCCCGCGGGGACGGTGATGTCGATGCCGTGGAGGATCGGGCTGACCGCACCGACCGCGGTGCCGCCACTGTCGCTGCCTTTGTCGCCCCCCTTGTCGCCGTCGTAGCGGAAATCGACCTTCTCGAAGCGGACCTCGCCCTTGACCTGGTCGAGATGGACCGGCTGTTCGCGCTCGGTGATGTCGATCGGCAGGTCGAGGTACTCGAAGATGCGCTGGAAGAGCGCCAGCGAGGTCTGGATCTGGACGCCGGTCGACAGCAGGCTGACGGCGGGGCGGAACAGACCCTGCTGGAGGGAGACGAACGCGACGATGGTGCCGATGGAGACCTCGGGGCCACTCGTCCGGAGGGTGATACCGGCGGTCCAGTAGATGACCGCGGGCATGGCGGCCATGACGATCGAGATGACGGCCATGCGCCAACGCCCGGCCATGTTCGACCGCACCTCGAGGTCGACCAGTTCCTCGGACTCGTCGGAGAAGGACCGGGTGAGCGAGTCGGAACGGCCCATCGTGCGGCCCAGCAGGATGCCGCTGACCGACAGCGACTCGGTGACGGTCGCCGCCATCGCGGCCATCTGCTTCTGCCGCTGGGTGGTGATCTTCTTGCGTTCGTTGCCGACCCGGCGGCTGATCCACACGAAGACCGGCAACAGGACCAGGGAGACCACGGTCAGCCGCCAGTCGAGGGCGATCATCGCGATGATGGTGGCGACCACGCTGGTCAGGTTGGAGACCAGGGAGGTGGCGGTCGAGGTGACGGTGGCCTGCATGCCGCCGATGTCGTTGGCGATGCGGGACTGGACCTCGCCGGTGCGCGTGCGGGTGAAGAAGGCGAGGGACATCCGCTGCAGACGGCCGTAGACCGCGGTGCGCAGGTCGTGCATGACACGCTGGCCGACCGTGGTGGAGATCAGGGTCTGCAGTACACCGAAGATGCTGGTGAGGACGGCGCTCAGGATCATGCCGAGCGCGAGCAGGCTCAGCAGGCCGGTGCGGCCCTCGGGGATGGCGACGTCCAGCGTCTCCTTCAGCAGGAACGGGGTCGCCACGGTGACCAGGGAAGCGGCGCCGACCAGCAGGCCGACGATCCCGAGTCGGGCACGGTAGGGCTTGAAAAGCTTGAGGATGCGGCGCACCTGCCGGGGCTCTTCGGTCGAGGTGCCGGGAGAGGGGGTCCAGTTGATTTCGTCGCGGGGCATGGTCTCCTACGGAGGGTGAGGCGATGAGGATTTACGGAGCTTAGCTCATTGTTACCTATACTCACAATGAGCTTGGTCCTGATATTGTTCCGGTATGACCACCCCCGATTCCGACGGCCCGCTCGCCGAGCAGCTGCTGCGGCTGACCCGCCGGGTGCACCGCATCCAGAAGCGCCATCTGGAGCAGCGTGGTCTCGGCATCACCCCGGCCCAGTCCCGGCTGCTGCGCACCCTCGCGCACTGCGACGCGCCGCCCCGGATGGCGGATCTCGCGCAGCGGCTCGAGGTGGTACCCAGGGCCGTGACGACGCTCGTCGACGGGCTGGAGGCGAGCGGCAAGGTGCGCCGCGTGCCGGACCCGACCAACCGCCGGGTGATCCGTATCGAGCTCACCGACGAGGGACGCAAGGCGCTGCTGGAGCTGCACGGCGCGCGCAGGTCCGCCGCGGAGGAGATCCTGGCCCCGCTGACGGGCGGACAGCGGGAGCTGCTCGGCGGGTTGCTGGACACGCTGGTGGACGGGGTGGTGGACGGGGTACCGGAGCGGGGGCGGACCTGCTGAGCGGTTGAGCCGCACCCGCGAAGCACGAAACGGGCCCGCTGAGCTGAGTGTGGGAAGCATGGAGCGGGCCGACTGGACTGCGCGCGGGATAACGGTCCGTGGCCCCCGCTCCGTACTGCTGGAGCGGGGGCCGCGGCCCGTCCTGTCGGGGGCGTCAGCCGGCTTCCGGGGCCGGTTCCTTGACCGACTGGGCCGGTACGGCCGCCGGCTTGTCGTCGGGGTCGGCCGCGACCGGCGTCACCGGGACGGCGGCGGCCGGTGCCTTCGTCGCGGTCGGCTCACCCTTGCCGTCGTCCGCTCCCGGCACGGTGGGCCCGCCCTCGTCGTCGTCCTGAGTCGGCACGATCTCGCCGTCCAGGACCTTCTTCGCCCGGTCGAAGTCCAGCGCGCCCTCCCAGCGGGATACGGCGAAGACGGCGACGCAGTTGCCGAGCAGGTTCGTCACGACGCGCATCGAGTCCATGATGCGGTCCACCCCGAGCAGCAGCGCGACGGCGCCCGCGGGGATGGCCCCCAGTGAGCTGGCGGTCGCGGACAGGGCGAGGAAGGCCGAACCGGGGATGCCCGCCATGCCCTTGCTGGTCAGCATGAGCACCAGGATCACGGTGATCTGCTGGCTCAGGCTCAGGTCCACGCCCACGGCCTGGGCGATGAACAGGGTGCCGATGGACAGGTAGAGGGAGGCGCCGTCGAGGTTGAACGAGTAGCCCGTGGGCAGCACCAGGCCCACCGCGTCGTCGCGGGCACCGGCGCGGCGCAGCTTCTGCATCACGCGCGGCATGACCGACTCGGTGGACGCGGTGCCGAGCGCGAGCAGTATCTCCTCGCGGATGTAGCGGACGAACTTCCAGAGGCTGAGCCCCGTGACCGTCTTGAGCGCGACGCCGAGCAGTACGACGAAAAGCGCGGCGGCGGCGTAGCACAGGACGATCAGCTTGGCGTACGTCTCGATCACACCGAGCCCGTACTGCCCGATCAGGAAGGCCATCGCGCCGAACACCGCGATCGGGGCCAGCCGCATGATGAAGCCGACGATCGCGAAGATGATCTCCTGGGCCTGCTCGACGGCGGGCAGCACCTTCGGCACCTTGGTGTGGCCGAGGTGCAGCAGCGCGGCACCGACCAGGCAGGCCAGGATCAGCACCTGCAGAAGCTCGTTCTCGGCGAAGGCGCCTATGAAACTCTGCGGCAGCGCGTTGAGGACGAACTCGGTCGTCGAGGGCAGCGAACCGCCCCCGGTCTGCGCGTCGACCGCCGAAGCGTCGAGTTGGGACGGGTCGACGTTCATTCCCGAGCCGGGCTGCACGATGTTGGCGGCGAGCAGCCCGATGAGCAGGGCGAGCGTGCTCGCGACCTCGAACCAGACGAGTGCCTTGAGTCCGATCCGGCCGAACGCCTTCAGGTCACCGGCCTTGGCGATGCCGACGACGACCACACAGAAGACCAGGGGCGAGATGATCGTCTTGATGAGCCGGGTGAAACCGTCGCCGAGCGGCTGGAGTTCCGTGGCCACGTCCGGCCACAGCTTTCCGACGACGATTCCGAGTACGAGCGCGCAGGCGACCTGCGCGAAGAGAGAGGTACGCAGTATGCGTGCGACGCGTCGCGGCAGGGACGGGACGGACGGCGGCACGGGCACTCCTTGGGGGATCGGTGACACTCAGAAGCCTGAACGGGACTTCTGCGATACGGAAAGCGGATTCCGTGTCGATCACTTTGGAGGTGCCGTTGATCCCGCACAAGACCGCCGTGTTTCCCTCCCGTAAATCACGCCCTCGTGTGACGCATCGCACACAACCCCCCTCAGCAGCCCCGGCGATCCCCGGCGAGCACTCCCTGAACGGCCGTCAGAGAGCGGTCGTAGCACCCGGATGATCCGTGGATCCGATAGCGCTCGCTCGTCGCGGCGACCGCGTGCCGCTGGTCGCGGGGCACGTTCGCCGTGTACGTCGCGTCGCCCGTGTAGGTGTCGTCGAGCCGCGTCCACGCGGTGCGTCGGCCGTCGCGCGACTGAGTCACCGTGGCACGGTCACCGAGGGTCAGCACGGTCCGCAGCCGGTCGGCGGCGCCGAGCGTGGTGGTGCCGTCCATCGTGTACGTCCGCCGGGTGTGCGTCGTACGCGCAGGTCCGCGCCCGTCGACGGTGACCGACTCGTCGTCCGCCCAGGTCGCGTCGAGGGCGTCGACGGTCTCACCGTCGGTCCAGCGGTGCGTGGAGGTGTTCGCGAGGGAACGGCCGACGGTGGTCGTGACTCTGCCGTGCGAGGTGTCCACGTATCCGGCGACGGTCAGCCGATGACCACCCTCAGTGGCTACGCGATGGTCCGAACCGGGCGTGTACGTCGAGGAGTTCACGAGGTCCGCGCTCTTGTGCACGGTGAGCTTCCCGCCGACGTGCGTGCTCCTGGCGTCCTGGTGGACGAGGACGTTGACCGGGGTGCTCCAGCCGCTCTGTCCCTCGGGGACGCCGACGACGGAGACGTCGACTCGATGCGGGCGGCCGTCGTTGAGAATCCCGGCGAACGGCGTCAGGTCGTATTCGATCGGCTTGATGTTGAGGGCGCGCGGTCCCGGGACGACGTACCAGAGAAAGGGGTTGGACCAGCCGCCGGTCCACACGGTCGGGAACGGCGCGGCGATCCCGGCGAGTCGACCGTCGACCTTGATCTGGACCTCACGGTAGGGCCCGCCCGAGGCCTGGCAGGAGTACGGGGCCGAGTCGGGCACCGTCAGATACCAGTACTCCTCACAGCCGCCGCCGGAACCGGTGGCGTACACCTCGGCGACGATGCGTTCGCTGTTGCGCGGGGTGGTGAGCGTGTTGTCCTTGAGGGTCAGGACGCGATCCGGGGCCGGGGCCTGCCTTCCCGCGTAGAAGGTGAGCGTGACCTTCACGTCGATGACGCCGGTGTAGGTGTCGTCGACGACGTTCCCGATCAGCATCTCGACGTCCTGGCTGCCGCGGAAGGTGTCGCTGTAGCGCGTGACGTCCTTCTCGACGGAACACTCGATGCCGTCGGGCGAGGGCTGGGGCGTCGACGTACGGAGTATCTCGACGCCGCCGACATGGACATAGCCGAGCCGGTCGAACTGCCGTCCCCTGACCTTGCCGTCCAGCCGCAGCACCACCTTGCTCCAGCGGTCGCCGCATCCGTCGGGCGGCGTGTAGGAGCCCTTGAACGGCGTGAAGTCACGGAACTGCGCCTCGGCGAGCGTGACCTGGCAGGACTTTCCGGCGGGCTTCCCGACGGGCGGGGCCGCGGTGACCGGGTCGTGCCAGTCGGTCCCGAACTCGGCCGGGATGTCGGCGGGTTGGACCGGGGCGTCCGCGGATCGGGCCGGGGCGACTTGGGTCAAGGCAGGAGCTGCTGAGGCAGGAGCCGCCAAGGCCGGGCTCGTCCCGAGGAGGGTGCTCGCCAGGAGGGTCGCTCCGGCGAGCATGGGCATGATGAACCGTCTCTTCATGGCCGGTGTTCTACGGCGAGTCGGGCACCCTCCGCAATGAGGTCTCCCCGGAAAACGTCAGGCCTTCAGGTCGGCCCTGTCCCCCATGACCACCACGGGACGCAGCTCCGGATCGAGGGTGCGCAGCAGATGCCGCATCGCCCGCCTGGACAGGCTGACGCACGCCGACGTACCGCTGCCGTGGTCCATGTGCAGCCAGATCCCGCCGCCCTCGGACCGCCCCCGCGGGCGGGTCGGGTCGTTCGGCGGGGCGCCCTTGACCCGGTTGTAGTCGATGGCGATGACGTAGTCGAAGTCGTGCCAGTACGACTTGGCCCACCAGCGCGGGGCCGCGAAGGCGACGGACCGGGTGTACGGAAGCCGGGCCCCCGGGTCCGGGAGTACACCGCCCGCGTCGCTGAGGGTGAACACGCCTACGGGGCTGCGGTTGTCGCCCTCGTGGTGGTTCGTGGTCCAGCCCGTCCTGCCGTTGTGCGCGGGCCAACTGCCGGTGCGGTCCCAGGTGGTGCCGTGCCTGGTGTAGAGAACGACGGTGGACTCGGCGGAGTTCCTGCCGTCGCCGTAGACCGCCACCACCTGGCGGGTGTCGGCGGAGATCCGCCGCCGCAGCCGGTCGCCGACGTCGGGGATGCGGGTCGGGTCGGAGTCCTGGCGGGCGTCGGCCGGGTTACCCCCGGCTCTCGGCTCCGCGCCGCCACGTCGTTCCGGGCCCGGACCGCCGCAGCCTGGCAGCGCGATCAGGAGGGCTCCCAGGGCCGCCGTCGCGACCGCGGCACGCCGTGTGTCTCCACTCCGCATCGCTCCATGGTCGCATCGCGGTCAGCCGATTCTGGTCGCCGCGACGGAAAACCGGTTGCTTTCGACCACGCTGCGACGCGAACCTTTCACGGTTTGTTGCCGCCGTTCGCGGTCCCCCCACCCCCTGACACGAGCCACTGGGACGTCATGCAGATTCAAGACCTTCCGTATCCCGACCCGGGTACGCCGGACGCGCGCTCGGGTCCCCGATTCCTGTGGTGGCTCTTCCGCAACCAGTTGGGCGGGCAGCTCAGGTCGTTGGCCTGGGGGCTGCTGCACTTCGGGTCCGTCTCCGTACTGCCGTTCTGTGTCGGACTCGCCGTCCAGGCCGTCGTCGACCACTCAGGTGCCCGGCTCGCCCTCGCGGGCGGCCTGCTCGCGGTGTGCTGCGTCGGCAACGCGGTCGGTGAGACCTTCCTGCATCGCTCGGCGGTCACCAACTGGATCGTGGCTGCCGCGCGGGTCCAGCAGTTGCTGGCCCGCAAGGCCGCCCTGCTGGGCTCGGCGCTGACCCGACGGGTCGCGGCCGGCGAGGTCGTGGCCGTCTCCACGGGCGACGTCGAGAAGATCGGCTGGTTCGTGGAGTCCGTCTCCCGGTTCACCGCGGCGGCGCTCACCCTCGTACTGGTCTGTGTCGGCCTGGTCGTCTACCAGCCGGCGCTCGGCGTGATCGTCGCGGTCGGGCTGCCGCTCCTCGCCCTGGCGGTGCTGCCGCTGCTGCCCCGGGCGACCCGACGTGCCGACATCCAGCGGGAGAAGGCGGGACGCGCCACCGAACTGGCCTCGGACACCGTGGCCGGTCTGCGCGTCCTGCGCGGCATCGGCGGCGAGGACCTCTTCCTCGACCGCTACCGCCGCGCCTCCCAGGAGGTCCGCCACGCGGCCGTGCGCAGCGCCCGGATGTGGTCGCTGATCTCCGCGATCCAGGTCCTGCTGCCCGGACTGCTGCTGATCGGGGTCGTCTGGTACGGCGTCCACCTGGCCCGGGACGGCCGGATCGAGGTGGGCGAACTGGTCACCGTGTACAGCTCGGTGATGCTCCTCACGTACCCGCTGAGGCACTTCGAAGAGATCGCGATGGCCTACTCCTTCTCCCGTCCGTCGGCCCGGCGTGCCGCGCGCGTGCTGTCGCTGGAGCGCGCCACGGACACCGGGGGCTCGCGCGCCGCCGACACCCCGTCCGGCGACCTGTACGACCCGGCCACCGGTCTGCTGGTGCCCGCCGGCCGACTCACCGCCGTGGTGTGCGGCGACCCGGACGCGGCCGGACTGCTGGCGGAGCGGCTGGGCGGACACCCCTCGGACGAGGGCACGTCGGTCCTGCTGGGCGGTGTGCCGCTCGACGACCTGCCGCTGGACTCCGCCCGCACGGCCGTCCTCGTCCAGGACAAGGATCCGGTCCTGCTGTCCGGCTCGCTGCGCGAACTGCTCGACGTGCCCGCCTCGGGCGGCGTCGGCGCCGAGGAGGCACTGGCTGCCGCGCAGTGCGGGGACGTCCTGACCGCCCTCGTGCAGGGGTCGATCGACGCCGAGGATCCGATGGACGCCCGGATCACCGAACGCGGACGGTCCCTGTCCGGCGGCCAGCGCCAGCGGCTCGCGCTGGCCCGGTCACTGGTGACGGACCCGGAGGTGCTGGTCCTGGACGAGCCGACCTCCGCCGTCGACTCGCACACGGAGGCACGGATCGCAGACGGGCTGCGGGGGCTGCGCACCGGGCGCACGACCGTCGTGTTCACCTCTTCCCCGCTGCTTCTGGACCGGGCCGACCACGTCGTGCTCGTGCACGAGAGCGAGGTCGTGGCGGTCGGGGTGCACCGCGAGCTGGTGCACACGGAGCCCCGGTACCGGGCCGTGGTGACCCGTGAGACCGAGGAGGAGGCCGCCGCCGCCCGGAACGGGCAGCGGACGACCGGGTCCGAGCGGGCGGGCGACGTGCCGACCCCCGACGAGGTATCGGCCGCGGGCCACGCACTGGACGCCGCCGACGTACTGGACGCACTGGAAGAGATCGAGGAGACAGCATGATCGGCGTGGCTCCACCGGCGTACGACCCGGCGGCCCCGACGACGGCGAACACCCTGCCCGTCGGCGCCTCCGCGACCGTGCGCGCCTACGTGAGCGAACTGTTCCACCGGCACCGCCGTGCCTTCCTGCTCCTCATGACCGTCAACACGGTGTCCGTGGTCGCCTCGATGGCGGGCCCGTGGCTGCTGGGCGGGCTCGTGGAACGGGTGTCGGACGGGGCCCGCGAGCTCCACCTGGGGCTGACGGCCGGACTCTTCCTGTGCGCGCTGGCCGTCCAGGCCGTGTTCGTACGGGAGGTGCGGCTGCGCGGGGCGATGCTGGGCGAGCGGATGCTGGCCGACCTGCGCGAGGACTTCCTGGTGCGGGCCGTCGGTCTGCCGCCGGGGGTCCTGGAGCGAGCCGGGACGGGCGACCTGCTGTCCCGGATCACCACCGACATCGACCGGCTGTCCAACGCGATGCGGGAGGCCGTGCCGCAGCTGGCGATCGGCGTGGTGTGGGTGGCGCTGCTGCTGGGCGGGCTGGTGATCACCGCGCCGCCGCTGGCGGCCGCCGTGCTGCTCGCCGTACCGCTGCTGCTGGTCGGCTGCCGCTGGTACTTCAAACGGGCCGGAGCGGCCTACCGCTCGGAGGCCGCCGGGTACGCCGCCGTCGCCGCCGCGCTCGCGGAGACCGTGGACGCCGGGCGCACCGTCGAGGCCCAACGGCTCGGCGCCCGCCGCATCGCGCTCTCGGAGCGGCGGATCAAGGAGTGGACGGCCTGGGAGCGCTACACACTCTGGCTGCGGTCGGTGCTCTTCCCCATCGTCAACGTCACCCATGTGATGATCCTCGCCTCCGTGCTGATGGTCGGCGGTGTGTTCGTCCTGCAGGGCTGGATCGGGGTCGGACAGCTGACCACGGGTGCGCTGATCGCGCAGATGCTCGTCGACCCGGTCGGGCTGATCCTGCGCTGGTACGACGAGCTGCAGGTGGCCCAGGTGTCGCTGGCCCGGCTGGTCGGTGTCCGGGACATCGAGCCGGACGCCGGTGACGACGCGGTGGCCCCCGACGGACGGGACGTGCACGCGGACCGGGTGCACTTCGGCTACCTCGAAGGCGTGGACGTGCTGCGCGAGGTGTCCCTGAAGGTCGCCCCCGGCACCAGGCTGGCCCTGGTCGGCCCCTCCGGCGCGGGCAAGTCCACGCTGGGCAGGCTGCTCGCCGGGATCTACGCACCCCGGGACGGCCATATCACCCTGGGCGGCGCCGAACTCTCCCGGATGCCGGCCGAGCGAGTTCGCTCGCACGTGGCCCTCGTCAACCAGGAGCACCACGTCTTCGTGGGTTCGCTGCGCGACAACCTGCTCCTCGCCCGGACCGAGGCGGCCGACGCCGAGCTGTGGGCGGCGCTGGGCGCGGTGGACGCGGACGGGTGGGCGCGTGCCCTGGACGACGGCCTGGACACCGAGGTCGGCTCGGGCGGGCTGGCACTCACTCCCGCCCAGGCGCAGCAGATCGCCCTGGCCCGGCTGGTGCTGGCCGACCCGCACACGCTGGTCCTGGACGAGGCGACCTCCCTGCTCGATCCGCGGGCGGCCCGCCATCTGGAACGGTCCCTGGCCCGGGTCCTCGACGGCCGCACGGTGGTCGCGATCGCCCACCGGCTGCACACCGCCCACGACGCGGACGTCATCGCCGTCGTGGAGAGCGGCCGGATCAGCGAGCTGGGCAGCCACGACGAGCTGGTCGCGGCCGACGGAGCGTACGCGGCGCTGTGGCGGTCCTGGCACGGGTGACCGGGCGGCTCCGCAGGAGCGGGGGCGGGGGCGGCGAGGGTCGGGGACGAGCGGTCCCCGACCCTCGCCCGTGCCGTTGCGCTGTGCCGAAGTCGAGTGGAAGGCTGGATAGCGGCACCGGCTCGGGGAGCGTTCGCGAACCGCACGGTTCACCGACGGGCGCGGCTTGTGCACCGTACGTCTGCGGTCCGCCGCCGGCCACGGGGAGAAGGAGCCCGGCCCCATCACCTGGAGGTACCCGTGAACAGCGCCGACGGATGGGGAGACGACGTCTACCAGCCCGACGGATCCGAGATCCAGGACGACGCGGGGCTGCTCGACGCGGAGGACACCCTGGAGAACGACGGGGTCGAGGATCCTCTCGACCGGGGCTGGTCGCCTCCGGAACACCCCTGGGCGGTGGAGCACACCGGTGTGACGGCCGCGGAGCGCCACACGGGCGAGACGCTGGACCAGCGGCTCGCCGAGGAGCGCACCGACCTGCCCGAGCCCGACGGCGACGGCATCGGCGATTGCGACGGAACCGATGGGGAACTCCTCGACAACGAGGTCGGGGCGGCCCGCTCCGGCCGTCTCGTGGCGCCGGACGAGGGGGCGCACGAGGATGAGGAGAGCGCGCTGGTCGCCACGGACGTGGGTATCGACGGCGCGGCCGCCTCCGCCGAGGAGGCCGCGATGCACATCGTCGACGAGGACGGCCGGCCCAGCTGACCGCACCCGTCTCGTGCCGCCGACAGTCCGGCCGGCGCCGCACAAGGAGGACCCATGCAGCAGGACAAACAGCCCGACTACCACCCGGTCGTCTTCCGCGACCGGGCCGCCGGTTACGCCTTCCTCACCCGGTCCACCGCGACCAGCGACCGGACCATCGAGTGGGACGACGGGGAGACCTACCCGGTCGTGGACGTGGAGATCTCCTCGGAGAGCCACCCCTTCTACACCGGCAAGGCCCGCACGGTGGACACAGAGGGGCGCATCGCCCAGTTCGAACGGCGCTACGGCGGCGGGGCGGGCCAGGGGTCCGGCGGGGCCTGAGTCCCGGAGGTCGATACCGGCGGTTCGTGATTCCCGGCGGCTGAGGACGGCGGCGCGCTTCGCGGCCCGCTCAGATGAAGTTGAGCGCCGCCGCGCAGCCCACTCCGCCGAGCAGCATGAACGCCGGCATCAGCACCTTCAGCTCGATCCAGCTGCCGGCCCGGAAGCGCATGAACTTCGGCGGACCGATCGGATACCAGCGCTTGCGGCCGAGCGGGATGGGCCACAGGATCGGACACCCGGAGACCGTGAGCGCGTCCCCGATGTCGTGCACGAGCGCGCCCAGCACGATCGGCAGCCCCAGCCACAGATACTCCTGGCCCGGCGCCGCGAACAACCAGTCCGAGCCGTTGCCCGGCTTGTCCAGGACGCCGGCGAGGATCCACGCGCTGGTCGCGGCCAGCAGCCAGACCAGGACATCCGCGCTGGAGCCACGGGTCGCCCGCCACAACAGCCCCTCGATGGCCAGCACCATGTGCACGAACAGGAGCGCCAGCACGGCCCAGCGGCCACCGGTGATCGCCGCCACCGAGGCGCCCCCGCCGATCATCGCGGCCCACAACCAGGTGTGCGTGAGCGTCCGGTGTCCACCGGAGCGACGCGGGTCGCCCTGCTTCTTGGTGGCCTTGTAGACGGCGTAGGAGAGCTTGTCGACGATCTCGCACAGTCCGCGGGAGATGGGTCCGAAGGCCCGCGAGATGGTGGCGGCCTTGTGGTCGAGATCCGGGGCGAGCGCGGCGCCGGCGCAGATCAGGGCCCCGGCGAGGAGGACCGGCCAGGGCATCGTGTGCCCGGTCGCCGCGGCTGCCGCGCCGACGCCCAGCCAGGCGGCGGCGCCCGACAGTGAGTGTGCTGGTCCCATCATGGCCGTTGCCCGCCCCATTCCTCGTGTGCCGCTGTCCAGTTGACCCGGCGCGCTGACGCGTCGTCGGCGACACAGCGTAGCGTTCGCGATCTTCGAGCCCGCATCCGATTCCCCCATCGGGCAGGAGGGCAGGCAAGATGGGTGGGTGACCCTCATCGATCAGCTGCCGCCGACCCCCGACCCCGACGCCCTCTACGAAGCCTTCGAGTCGTGGGTGCAGGAGCGCGGCCTCACGCTCTACCCGCACCAGGAGGAGGCGCTGATCGAGGTGGTCTCCGGTGCGAACGTGATCGTGTCGACGCCCACCGGCTCCGGCAAGAGCATGATCGCCGCCGGCGCGCACTTCGCGGCGCTGGCCCGTGACGAGGTCACCTTCTACACGGCACCGATCAAGGCACTTGTGTCGGAGAAGTTCTTCGAGCTGTGCAAGATGTTCGGCACGGAGAACGTCGGCATGCTGACCGGCGACGCGTCCGTCAACGCCGACGCCCCGGTCATCTGCTGTACGGCCGAGGTGCTCGCCTCGATCGCCCTGCGGGACGGCCGGCACGCGGATGTCGGCCAGGTCGTGATGGACGAGTTCCACTTCTACGCGGAGGCGGATCGCGGCTGGGCCTGGCAGATCCCGATCCTGGAGCTCCCCCAGGCGCAGTTCATCCTGATGTCGGCCACCCTCGGCGACGTCGCGATGTTCGAGGAGGACCTGACGCGGCGCACCGGCCGGCCGACCTCCCTGGTCCGCTCGGCGACCCGCCCCGTGCCGCTGTCCTACGAGTACCGGCTCACTCCGCTCACGGAGACACTGACCGAGCTGCTGGAAACCAAACAGGCTCCGGTGTACATCGTGCACTTCACTCAGGCGCAGGCCGTGGAGCGGGCGCAGGCGCTGATGAGCATCAACATGTGCACGCGCGAGGAGAAGGACCGGATCGCCGAGCTGATCGGCAACTTCCGCTTCACCACCAAGTTCGGCCGCAATCTGTCCCGGTACGTGCGGCACGGCATCGGCGTCCATCACGCCGGCATGCTGCCCAAGTACCGCCGCCTGGTGGAGAAGCTCGCCCAGGCCGGTCTGCTCAAGGTCATCTGCGGCACGGACACCCTCGGCGTCGGCGTCAACGTGCCCATCCGGACTGTGCTGTTCACCGCGCTGGCCAAGTACGACGGCATCCGGGTGCGCACGCTGCGGGCCCGTGAGTTCCACCAGATCGCCGGCCGTGCCGGACGGGCGGGCTTCGACACGGCGGGCTTTGTCGTGGCGCAGGCTCCCGAGCACGTCATCGAGAACGAGAAGGCGCTGACCAAGGCGGGCGACGACCCGAAGAAGCGCCGGAAGGTCGTCCGCAAGAAGGCACCCGAAGGCTTCGTCGGCTGGAGCGAGACCACCTTCGAGAAGCTGATCGGGTCCGAGCCGGAGCCGCTCAGCTCCCGCTTCCGGGTGACGCACACGATGCTGCTGTCGGTGATCGCCCGCCCCGGTAACGCCTTCGAGGCGATGCGGCACCTGCTGGAGGACAACCACGAGTCGCGCAAGCAGCAGCTGCGACACATCCGCCGTGCGATCGCCATCTACCGCTCGCTGCTGGACGGCGGCATCGTCGAGAAGCTCGACGAGCCGGACTCCGAGGGCCGCATCGTCCGCCTCACGGTGGACCTCCAGCAGGACTTCGCGCTGAACCAGCCGCTGTCCACCTTCGCGCTCGCCGCGTTCGAGCTTCTCGACCCGGAGTCGCCGTCCTACGCCCTGGACATGGTGTCCGTCGTCGAGTCGACGCTGGACGATCCGCGACAGATCCTCGCCGCCCAGCAGAACAAGGCGCGCGGGGAGGCCGTGGCCGCGATGAAGGCGGACGGCGTCGAGTACGAGGAGCGCATGGAGCGCCTCCAGGACATCACCTACCCGAAGCCCCAGGAAGAGCTTCTCTTCCACGCGTACAACATCTACCGCAAGAGCCACCCCTGGGTCGGCGACCATCCGCTGTCCCCGAAGTCCGTCGTCCGCGACATGTACGAACGGGCCATGTCCTTCACCGAGTTGGTGTCCTTCTACGAGCTGGCCCGCACCGAGGGCATCGTGCTGCGCTACCTCGCCGGCGCCTACAAGGCCCTCGATCACACCGTCCCGGACGACCTCAAGTCCGAGGACCTTCAGGATCTGATCGAGTGGCTCGGCGAGATGGTGCGCCAGGTCGACTCCAGCCTGCTGGACGAGTGGGAGCAGCTCGCCAACCCGGAGGAGATGACCGCGGAGGAGGCCCAGGAGAAGGCCGACGAGGTCAAGCCCGTCACGACCAACGCGCGCGCCTTCCGCGTCCTCGTCCGCAACGCCATGTTCCGCCGGGTCGAGCTCGCCGCCCTGGACCAGGTCGAGGAACTCGGCGCGATGGACGCGGACTCCGGGTGGGACGCCGATGCCTGGGGTGAGGCGATGGACAAGTACTGGGAAGAGTACGACGACCTCGGCACCGGACCCGACGCCCGCGGTCCGAAGCTGCTGATGATCGAGGAGGAGCCGCAGAACGCCCTGTGGCGGGTCCGCCAGATCTTCGACGACCCGAACGACGATCACGACTGGGGCATCAGCGCGGAGGTGGACCTGACGGCCTCCGACGCCGAGGGCCGTGCGATCGTTCGTGTCACCGACGTCGGACAGCTGTGAGGACAGGAGAATCCCACCCATGACGAATCCGGCCGAGAAGCTCGTCGACCTGCTCGACCTGGAGCAGATCGAGGTCAACATCTTCCGCGGCCGCAGCCCCCAGGAGTCGCTGCAGCGTGTCTTCGGCGGCCAGGTGGCCGGCCAGGCACTGGTCGCCGCGGGCCGCACCACGGAGGGCGACCGTCCCGTGCACTCGCTGCACGCGTACTTCCTGCGTCCGGGACGGCCCGGTGTGCCGATCGTGTACCAGGTCGAGCGGGTGCGGGACGGGCGGTCCTTCACGACCCGCCGGGTCACCGCGGTGCAGCAGGGCCGCACGATCTTCAATCTCACCGCCTCCTTTCACAAACCTGAACAGGCGAGTTTCGAGCACCAACTGCCGCCGGCCCGCAAGGTCCCGGCCCCGGATTCCCTGCCGACGGTCACGGACGAGATCCGGGAGCATCTGGGCACGCTGCCCGAGCAGTTGGAGCGGATGGCCCGGCGTCAGCCCTTCGACATCCGCTATGTGGACCGGCTGCGCTGGACGCCCGAGGAGGTCAAGGACGCCGAGCCGCGCAGCGCGGTGTGGATGCGTGCGGTCGGGCCGCTGGGCGACGACCCGCTGGTGCACACCTGCGCGCTGACCTACGCCAGCGACATGACCCTCCTGGACGCCGTCCGCATCCCGGTCGAGCCCCTGTGGGGTCCGCGGGGGTTCGACATGGCGTCGCTGGACCACGCCATGTGGTTCCACCGGCCGTTCCGCGCGGACGAGTGGTTCCTGTACGACCAGGAGTCACCGATCGCCACGGGTGGGCGAGGGCTGGCCCGCGGCCGGATCTACGACCTGGAGGGTCGGCTGCTCGTGTCGGTCGTCCAGGAGGGCTTGTTCAGAGCTCTGTAGGCCCTTGGAGTCTGCGCCGCAGCCGGCCGAACAGTCCGCGAGACTGTTCCGGCCCGTCGGGCACGGCGGTGGTCGCCCGCGGTGCCGGGTGGGACTGTTTCGGGGCGGACCGAAGGGCGGGACGAGGAGTGGGACGAGGGGCGGGACGGTGCTTGCGCGCCTCCGTCACTACGGCCGCCAGTTCGGCCCTGAACCAGCCGATCTCGTCCGGGTAATCCGCCGTCATGATCCGCTCGGTGAGTTGCGCGGCGGGCGAGCCCGGCACGCCATGGGCGGGCGGCCCGGGTCGGAAACGGTTCACGTGGGAGCGCTCATAGGGGTCCGGGACGACCTCCGCGACCTGGACGGGATCGAGGAAGGCGGCCACCGCCCCGGCAGACTCCCACGGGTCCTCGGCCTGTAGCAGCAAGGACGCCAGGTGGCGTACGCGCCAGTTGCGGGGGCGCAGGTCCACGCCCTCGCCCAGTTGGTCGCGCAGTCCGGCTTGCATACGGGCGTTGAGCAGCGGGATGTTCTTCTCGTCGGCGGCGAACCGCTGTAGTTCTTCGGCCAGATAGAGCCACACCACGGCGCGGTAGCGGTTGAGGTAGAAGGTCACCGGTCCCACCATGCCCAGCCGGGCGAGGCGGGTGAAACGGCCGGGGCTCACCTCCATGACGGCCGCGCCCTCCGTGGCTCCCACGGTCTTCACCCGCTTCCGCAAGGAGTCGGGGAAGCCCTCGCCCGCACGCAGCCGCTCGATCTCGGAGCGGGGGACGCGTCGGCCTCCGCCTCCTTCGTCGGGCAGCGTGCGGATGTGTCCGAGCTGCACGGCGAGGTCGAACTCACCTCGCTTCAGGCTCAGTTCACGGGCAGCGCGGCTCGGCGCGTACGAGAGGTGGCGTGGTTTCGTGATGGTGTCGGTCGGCATGTCCGGTCTCCCCCGTGGAGTCAGCGCTCACGCTCTGTGCGCTCGCTGTGACACACACCGTAGCCGGTTCGGCACATGGCGCGGCGAGCCTGTGGATAACTCCACGGGGAGCAGCGAAGCAGCAGGTCAGAGGTCCGATGCCGGGCTTCGCTCGGGCTGTCGGGCGTCCACGGCGAGGTGCTCGCCGACCCGGTTGACGAGCAGCGTCATCTCGTAGGCGATGTGGCCGATGTCCGCCTCCGCGCCGCTGAGTACGCACAGGCAGCTGCCGGTGCCCGCCGCGGTGACGAACAGCACGGCGTCGTCGAACTCGACCATGGTCTGGCGCACCCGGCCCGCCCCGAAGTGCCGTCCCGAGCCCTTGGCCAGGCTGTGCAGTCCGGAGGAGACGGCGGCGAGATGCTCCGCGTCCTCGCGGCGCAGGCCCGTGCTCGCCCCTGTCACCAGCCCGTCGTTGGACAGGACCAGAGCGTGTCGTACCTGCTCCACCCGCTCGGTCAGGTCGTCCAGTAGCCAGCCAAGTCCCTGATTCTGCGCCATCGTTCCCGTCTCCCCGTGTGACGTCTCCTCCCTGGCCGGAGGATCTCTCCTCGCCAGCCTTCCCCACGACCGGCGTCCGGGCAAGGAGGATGGGGACATGGCAGAGAACATGACCGACACCGAATGGCGGGAGTTCGTCTCGCACGGCACCCGCACCGCCAAGCTGTCCACCGTACGGGCTGATGGGAGCCCACACATCGCACCGATCTGGTTCCTGCTCGACGGGGACGAGGTGGTGTTAAACACCGGCAAGGCCACGGTGAAGGGGCGGAATCTGGCCCGGGACGGCCGGGTCGCGCTGTGCGTCGACGACGACCGGCCGCCCTTCGACTACGTGGTGCTCCAGGGCCGCGCCCGGGTGATCGAGGAACTCGACGAGGTCCGGCACTGGGCCGGGCGTATCGGGGCGCGGTACATGGGCGAGGAGCGGGCCGAGGAGTTCGCCGCCCGCAACGGAGTCCCGGGCGAACTGCTCGTCCGCGTCGAGATCGTCAAGGTGCTGGCGCAGAAAGCCGTCGCCGGCTGAGCACGATGCCCGTACCCGAGTCATGGCCGTCGCCCCCGGAGGCGGGTCATCCCACCGAGTCGAGCAGCCGGGCGGTGTACATCCGCCCGGCGTACTCGACCAGCCGGATCAGCACCTCCTTCCCCGAGTCGCGGTCACGGGCGTCGCAGAGCACCACGGGTGTGCCCTCGTCCAGATCCAGGGCACGCGAGACATCCTGGGCCCCGTAGGACCGGGCGCCCGCGAAGCAGTTGACGGCCACCACGAACGGGATGTGCCGGTGCTCGAAGTAGTCCACCGCGGGGAAGCAGTCCTCCAGGCGGCGGGTGTCGGCGAGGACCACCGCGCCGAGGGCTCCCTGCGACAGTTCGTCCCACAGGAACCAGAAACGGTCCTGGCCGGGAGTGCCGAACAGGTAGAGGGACAGGCCGGAGCGGATGGTGATCCGTCCGAAGTCCATGGCGACCGTCGTGGTGACCTTCTGGTCCACGCCGTCGGTGTCGTCCACCAGCTGCCCCGCTTCGCTGAGCAGTTCCTCGGTGCGCAGCGGCCGGATCTCGCTGACGGCACCGACCAGGGTGGTCTTGCCCACGCCGAATCCGCCGGCGACCAGTATCTTCAACGCCAGCGCGGTCGTCTCGTCGTCCTGGGCGTCGGAGTGCTCGGAGACCATCGATCACTTCTCTCGGGAGGGCCGGTCAAAGTCGGCGTCGTTCGAGTCCGGGTATCCGGATGGTGGTGAGTCTTCATCTACAGCGCCCGCAGTCCTTCGATCACCTCGCGCAGAATCCGTTCGTCAGGAAGTTGCGCGGGCGGCACCGGACGGCTGACGGTGACCAGGCCGAGCTCCAGGAGGTCGCCGAGGAGGACCCTGACCACGCCGACGGGCAGGTCGGCGCCCGCGCCGAGTTCCGCGACCGACTGTGTCTCCGTACGGCACAGGTCGACCAGGGCGCGGTGTTCCGGTCCGAGCGCGGTGTCGTCGTCGAAGCCGGGCGCGCCGGGATCCAGGGTCACGAGAGCGATCAGGTCGAAACGCACTCCGGTGGGGCCGGGTTCGGTGCGGCCGCCCGTCATGGCGTACGGACGCACCAGGGGTCCGGCCTCGCCGTCGTACCACTGGCTGCCCAGCTCACGCAGGGCGTCCGTCATGTCCTCGGTCATCTGAGCGGACCGCCTTCTCGCCTCATCCGGCGGCGGGAGGCCGCGCGCCGATGCGGGGCGCCGTGTACAGGTGCTCGCCGACGCGTTTGACCAGCCGCGCCATCTCGTAGGCGACCAGGCCTATGTCGGCTGTCACCGCGGTGAGGACGGCTAGGCAGGAGCCGTCGCCCGCGGCGGCCACGAACAGGAATCCGTCGTCCATCTCCACCATGGTCTGGCGCACGCCTCCGGCCCCGAAGTGCCGGCCCGTGCCCTTGGCCAGGCTGTGGAAACCGGAGGCCACGGCGGCGAGATGCTCGGCATCCTCACGGCGCAGGTCGGTGGAGGAGCCCACGGCGAGCCCGTCGTTGGACAGCACGACCGCGTGCCGCACCTCGCTCACCCGCACCACCAAGTCGTCCAGCAGCCAGTCGAGTTCGCCGGACCTCTGGGCGGCTCTCATGCTCGGGTCCTGGATCATGCGGAGTCTCCTTCGCTGCTGTCGCTGCCCACTGGGAAATCTGGAGCGGCACCGTGACCGGGCCGCCTGCCGCCGCCGCGGGCCCAGCCGTCGCGGTACGCCGCCATGCGGTCCCGGACGAGTTCGGGGGTGCGCCGGCCATCGTCCCGGGGGGCGGAAGCCCAGGCCGGTTCCTCGGCCGCCCGCTCGCGCAGTTGGGGGGCGAGGTTGGCCTGCCGTACCCGGCGCGGCAGGTCGTCGGAGTCCTCCGGGGCGGCGTCGTCGGGGCCCTCAGGAGTCCCGTCGTCGAGGTCGTCCGGAGGACGGTGCAGACGCAAGGTGGTGACTCCGGGGGGTGAGTTGTCGGCCGTGGTCCGCGAATCCGTGGTGGTCCGGGCCGCCCCGGGAGGTGAGTTGTCGGCCGTGGCCCGGCGCTCTGTGGTGGTCCGGACCGCCGCGGGTGCGGGAGCGACCAGTGCGGGCCGGTCGGCCGAGGCGGGGACGGACTCCTGATCCTGGGCGGCGGCGGGCACGCGCGCGTACTCGTGTTCCGCCGGCCGTTCCGCGTCCGCCGGCCTGTGAGGGGAACGTTCCGTCGATCCGGCGTGCAGCAGCGCGGTGGGCAGCAGGACGACCGCGGTGGTGCCGCCGTAGGGCGAGGTGCGCAGGTGCACCTTGATGTCGTGCCGGGCGGCGAGCCTGCTCACAACGAAGAGCCCGAGCCGGTCGCTGTCGAACAGGTCGAGGGCCTCGGACTGTTCGATGCGCCGGTTCGCCTCGGCGAGGGTCTCCTTGCCCATGCCCAGTCCGCGGTCCTCGACCTCGACGGCGTAGCCGTTGCCGACGGGCTCGCCGGTGACCCGCACGCGGGTGTGGGGAGGCGAGAACTGGGCGGCGTTCTCGATGATCTCGGCGAGGAGGTGGGTGAGGTCGGCGACGGCCGCGCCGGTGACGGAGGCGTCGGGCAGTTGGCGTACCTCCACGCGCGCGTAGTCCTCGACTTCGGAGACGGCCGCACGGACCACGTTCGTCAGGGAGACCGGCATGCGCCATGCGCGGCCGGGTGCGGCGCCGGAGAGGATGATCAGACTCTCGGCGTGCCGCCGCATCCGGGTGGTGAGGTGGTCGAGCCGGAACAGGTCGCTCAGTTCGTTCGGGTCGTCGGAGCGACGTTCCATGCTGTCGAGGAGCCTGAGCTGACGGTGGACCAGGACCTGGCTGCGGCGGGCGAGGTTGACGAAGACGCCGGAGATGCCGCTGGCGAGTTCGGCGCGCTCGACGGCGGCCCTGAGCGCGGCGCGGTGCACGATGCCGAGCGCCTCGGCGACCTGGCCGGCCTCATCCTCCGCGGGCTGGCCGGGCGGTGCCTCAGCCCGGACGTCGATCTCCTCGCCCGCGCGCAGTTTCCGCATGGCCTCGGGAAGGTCGCGGCGGGCGATCTCCAGGGCGCTGTTGCGCAGGCTCACCAACTCGACGACCAGGCCTCGACCGATACGCACGGAGATCACGAGGGACGCGACGACGGCGAGGAGGCCGAGGAGCACGGCGGCGCCGGCCGGCGTGAGCAGACCGCGGGTGAACGGGTCGGCCCGGTCGGAGACTTCGCGTCCCGCGTTCTGCTCGATCGTCCGCATGTCGTCCTGCACGCGCGCGCGTGCGCCGTCCCAGGTGGCCTGTGGTGCCGCGGCGAGCGCCCGGCCACCCGGACCCGCGGCGAGGACCCTGTCCTCGGTGTCGTGGAGGGTGCCGTAGGAGCTGCCTCCGGCGACCTCGCGCCAGGCGGCGCTTTCGGAGCCGCGCAGGTCGGCCACGGCGGACTCGGTGAGGGCGCGGCGGGTGCCGACGGAGCCGGTGAACAGCCGCAGCCTTTCGCCCGACAGTCCGCCGGCCAGGCGTGCGCTGCCCAGGACGGCGTCCTCCTGGGCCAGCGCCTCGCCCGCGCGGGAGAACTCGAGCAGCACGCGCGCGTCGGAGCCGAGTTCGGCGTCCTGGATGCCGGTGAGAGCGCCGCCCACGCCGAAGGCACTGGTGATGGTCGTCGTGTACCGCCCGTACGTCTCGTGCCAGTCCACTCGGTGGCCGAGTACGGCGGTGCGCAGTGAGGGCAGTCGCTCGGCGCCGGTGACGAACGTCCCGAGCCGTCGCGCCACGCCGGCGGGCAACTCCTCGCTGTCGGCGACGGTGTTGCCGTCGCCGAGCCGCAGTTTCGCCACGGCGCGGTCCGTGCGCAGGCCGAGGTTCTTCAGGTCGCCGCTCCGCCCGGCCGACGGGTCGCTCGCGTAGCGGACGGCGGCCGCCCGCTCGGTCTGGAGCGCGGCCACGGCCTCCGCGACCGGGGTGCGGATCGTGGAGTCCACGCGCTGCAACTGCCGGAGCCTGGAGATGTCCTGGGCGGTGGAGACGGTGGCGTACGCCCACAGGGCGAGCAGGGAGACGACCGGGACCATCAGCAGGCAGACGATCTTGGCTCGCACCGTGCGCGGTCGGATGCGCCAGCGTCCTCCGTGCGCGGGCGCGTCGTCCGGTATCGCGCCCAGGGGTTCGTCCGGGTGTTCGTCGGCGGGTGGTCCGGCGTGCGCGCGACGCCCGCGCACGGGGGGCTGGTGCGGCGTCTCGGCGCCGGCTGTGGGGGTCCTACGCGATGTACGCATGGCCTCCTCGCTCGGGAGTGGGTCGGGGGCGTGCCCGTGCGGGCGGGGCGGGTACGGGATGCCGCTAAGGGGCCGCGCTCTCGACCGGCCGCTGGGCCGAGGCGGAGGCCTGACGCTCCCCCGTGGTCGGCGACAGCGCGACGAAGGCCGAGGTCAGGAAGAGGTAGGACCCGAGGCCGACGGCGAGGGGGAAGATGAACTGCATCGCCATGGCCCCGGGCAGGGCGGCCCCGGAAGGGGCGACGCGCACGCTCACCGCGAGCATGCCGGTGTAGTGCATGCTGCTCACCGCCGCCCCCATGATCAGGGAGGCGATGGTCACGGCGACGGGTGACTTGATGTTGAGGGCCGCCCACAGGGCCGCCGTCGCCGCGACCACCGCGATCAGGACGGAGAGCCCGACGAGCGCGGGGTCGTATGCGACGTCGCCGTGCAGGCGGACCGCGGCCATGCCCAGGTAGTGCATGCTGGCCACGCCGAGCCCGGTGGTGAGACCGCCGAGGAAGAGGGCGCGGGTGCGGTCGCGGCTGTAACCGACGGCGAAGACGCCGGCGCAGACGACCACCATGGCGACGAGCAGGCTCGCGATCGTGAGCGGCACGTCGTAGCGGATGTCGGTGCCGCTGACGCTGAAGCCGAGCATCGCCACGAAGTGCATGGTCCAGATGCCGGTGCCGATCGCGGAGGCGGCGGTGACGAGCCAGTTGCGGCGTGATCGTCCGGTGGCGCCGAGCGCGCGGACGGTGCAGCGCAGCCCGAGGGCGGCGCCTATGCAGGCCATCACGTACGACAGCACGGGGGTCAGCCACCCCAGGGCCGCGTGGTCCAGGTGTCCCATGGCTCCGGGACGCTAGTCGGGGCAGGGGCGTACAAAGGGGGCGCATTTCGAAAGGTGTTGGAAACTGGCGCAGAGGTGTAGCTGAACGATCGCGGCACGCTCGAACGTGTGCACCCGGGCGTCATCCGTGTCGGTGAGGGATCATGCGGGACATGAGCGACGACCACACACACGTGCAGGAGTTCTTCACCGCCCGTGCCGCCGACTGGGACAGGCGGTTTCCCGACGACGGCCCCGCCTACGCCTCCGCGGTCGCGGACCTCGGGCTGCGTGCTGGAGATCGTGTGCTCGACGCCGGCTGTGGCACCGGGCGCGCCCTGACGCCGCTGCGAGCGGCCGTGGGGCCCTCGGGAGTGGTCGTCGGAGCGGACCTGACCCCGGCCATGCTGGAAGCCGCCGTGCGCGCCGGACGGGACCGGGAGGGGCAGTTGATGCTCGCCGACGTGGCCGTGCTGCCGCTGCGCTCGGAGTCGCTCGACGCCGTGTTCGGGGCGGGGCTCGTCTCCCATCTGGCGCATCCGACCGAGAACCTGCGCGAGTTGGCGCGCGTGGTGCGTCCCGGCGGCATGCTGGCGCTGTTCCACCCGATCGGCAGGGTGGCGCTGGCCGCGCGCCAGGGGCGGCGGATCACGCCGGACGATCTGCGCGCGGAGCCCAACCTGCGTCCGCTGCTGGCCGGTTCCGGGTGGCGCATGACGTCGTACGTCGACGAGGACGACCGGTTCCTGGCCTTGGCCGTCCGCGAGGGCTGACGGCCTTCGTTTCCGCTGACGCCCTGGCTGTCCGCGAGGGTTGACCCCCTTCGTCGGGTGACCGTGAGCTCCGCGTCGGTCAGTCGTTGGAGGTGACCGCCGACGGGCCCGTGTGGCGTACCGGACAGCCCCGTGCGCCCGGGACGGGGCGAGTGCCGAGGTCCTCCAGCCGATAACCGTTCGGGTAGCTCTTGATCTCCCAGTTCTGGCGCGCGTGATGCGGTGCCCGCCGGGGTGGCAGCAGCCGGACGGCGCGTCCGCGCAGCCGGACCACGCCGCGGACGAGGTCACGGGTGACAGGGCTCGGAGGTGTGTAGCGGAAGGCCCTCAGGAGCGGTTCGTCGAGCAGGGCGAGCGTCGAGGTGCGCAGCAGCGCGGCGAGGGGGCGCGGGTACCAGGAGGCCATCAGGGCGAGCGTGGCGTCCGAGACCCGTCGCGCTCCCTCGTCCCAGGCGAAGTGCGCCTCTTCGTAGGCGTCGAGGCAGGTCTCGAACTCCTCGTAGGACTCAGGTACGTCCTTGATGCCCAGATGCCGCCCCAGGGTGCGGTAGTGGACGGCGGAGGCGACGATCTCGTGGCGCGACAGCCTGCGCCAGGCGTAGGCGTCGATCCAGCGCCTGGGCACCACGACGAACGTGCAGAGCACGTACCGCATGTCGTCGTTGGTGATGTCGTAGCTGCGGTGCATCTGGTTGACGCGGCGGATCGCGGTGCAACCCTGTTCACTGTCGAAGCCGTGTTCGACGACGGCGTCGAGGAGCAGCACCGTGTCGTCGTAGCGCTTCTGGGGCCGGTCCGTGAGCTCCGCGGTCTCGGCGAGCAGCCGACCGATACGGGGCACGGCGTAGGTGCGGTACAGGGCCAGTTCGAGTGCGCGAGTGAAGTCCCAGGGAAACTCGTACGCGGATGAGAGACGGTAGATCTCCAGGGCGTCCTTCTCCGGGTCCATCCTCCGGATCTGTTCGAGCCTCGCGAAGCGCTTCACCGCGCTACCCCCTTTTGCCGCCGACGCTTCAACTCTACGTTGAGTAGCAGGATATGCACGATCAGTGAGGACAATCACGCAGGGGGAAAGGTGGTCAGCATGTGGGGCAGGGTCCGCGAGTCGGGTGCCAGATTCCTCAACGCCTTGCGCACCGAGGCGAAGACCGGCCAGGAGGTTCGCTCGCACAACCTGTTCGAGGCCGCGGCCGCCTATGTCTCGGCCTGCGCGGAGGACGACCAGGAACGGATCGAGGAGACCGCGGGCTGGGTGTCCCCGGAGGCCCTGTCGTTCGGGGTGAACGAGCTCGCGTGCCGGGCCGTGATCGCACTCGCGAGGGAGCGCGACGAGTCGCCTCGAACGGTGGCGCGTTCGCTTCTGGGACTCCCGGCGGCCTGACGCATCGGCGACGGATGGTCGATTCGCCCCGTCCAGCCGGAAAACTGCAGCTCCGGCGAGCGGGGGATTCGTGACAAGCGCCTTCCGGGCGCACTAAGGTGCGCGCCGTTGGACGAACCGATGGGGAGGCTGGGATGGCCGGGACGGACGAGGACACCGTCGCCGCCGAGGACGACGCGCTCTATGTGCTGACGGCGGTGCTGCTGACGCCGGCGAAGTTCCCGAGCGTGCTGGGCGACGACTATCCGGAGGCCTGCGCGGCGCTGGGGCTCGCACCGATGGCCGACGGATACGGTCTGGTACTCGGTCAGGACGGCGACGGCGCCAGGTGGACGGTCGTCGTCGACGACGTGTCGCTGGTCGCCGTCGCCATCGCGTCCTGGGACTGCGGCATGGAGCACGATCTGTCGCCCGACGAGCGCACGGTGGTCGCCGCGCTGCCCGGCTGGCCCCTGGAGGTCGCCGTGGCTGCCCCGGGCGTGCCGGCGCCGCACGATCCCGGGCCCGAGGTCGTGGACGGTGCCCCGCTGACGCCGCCGGACACCTCCAGGTGGGGGCCGGCACAGCGGCGGCTGGGCGCCGACGAGATCGCGCTCCAGTGGGCGACATGGCGGGAGCAGATCGACGACGCGGAGTTCCCCCGGCCGGACGGAGGTGACTCCCCCGTCTCCGGGAACGGCGAGTCCGCCGACGCTCCCGAGGAGGGCGCCTCCCCAGGAGACACCGGAAGCGGGCAGGTTCCACGGCAGGACGGGTCCAAGGGCGGCCACAGTGGCATCCGGCGCGTCCTCGCGGAGGCGCGTGCCTACACGGACGCGCCGCCGCCACTCGGCCGGGTCAGGTCGTCGTTCGCCCCCGGAGACGCGCGGACCCTGCGTGCCGACGGTCCCGGCTGGTCGCTTGTGGCGCGGACCGACGACATCGCGTTCGTCCTCCTCGACGACGAGCCCGGCGAGGTCCTGCCGGTGGGCCGGGGGCCGGAGCTGCCGGGCCTGCTGGAGGCACTCGACAAGATGGCCGTACGCCCGCTGTGAGGCCGCGTCGGCCGGTCGCGCCCCAGCGGCCGGTTGCGCACCTCGACGGGGGGTACGGCACCCGCCCGGACCGGCTGCGGTCGGACGGGCAAGCGTCGGACGGCTCGCCGCTCGCCGCTCGCGGACCATGCCGTCGGCCGGTCCGTGAGCGGCGATGTGGCCGGCTACCGCGCGCCCGCCGCTCCCGCGCGCAGCCGCTCCCGCGCGCCCGCCGGTCCGGCGCGACGAGGCGTCGGCGGCCGAGACGTCAGCGGCCGAGCTCCTTGCGGGACACACGGCGCAGCCTGCGCCGCTGTGAGGGGTCCAGCGTGAGGTAGGCGGCCGCCGGGACTCCCAGGACTATCAGGAGCGCGGCCCACCAGGGCAGCCAGATCAGCAGGATCAGCCCGACCGCCACACCTCCTGCGGCGATCTTCGCGTTCTTCGACATGTGCGTCGCCTCCTTCGCGGCAGCTGCCGCTCTCTGTCCAGAAAAACGGGTCCGCGCCTCCCACGGTTCCGGACCGCGACCCTGAGACACCCCTGATACATCCCTGACAGGCACCCCTACCCGGCCCGCAGGGGCTCTCCGACCTCGTGCATGTGGCGCAGGGCCTGCCGGTAGGAGTCGACGAGCCCGGTCTCCGCGTAGGTGATACCCAATTCCCCGCAGTGGGCGCGCACAAGGGGCTGGGCGAGTCGCAGATGGGGGCGGGGCATGTTGGGGAAGAGGTGGTGCTCGATCTGGTAGTTGAGGCCGCCGAGGAACCAGTCGGTCACGATGCCGCCGCGGATGTTGCGCGAGGTGAGCACCTGGCGGCGCAGGTGCCCCCAGGGTTCGCCGTTCGGGTCCGGCATCTCCATGCCCTTGTGGTTGGGGGCGAAGGACAGCCCCAGATGCAGACCGAAGAGGGCTTGATGGAGGGCGGCGAACGCCAGCGCCTGGCCGGGCGACATGGACATGAGCAGCAGTGTCGCGTAGCCGATGAGGTGGCTGACCAGCAGCACGGCCTCCACCCGGCGCTCCCCCGGCGACTGGCGGCGTAGATCCTTGAAGCCGTGGATCTTCAGGGCGATCCCTTCGAGGAGGGTGAGCGGGAAGAACAGCCAGGCCTGGTGCCGGGTGAGCCAGCGCCGAAAGCCCGTCCGTTCCTTCGCCTGCTCGCCGGTGAACACGAGGACGTCGGCGGCGACGTCGGGGTCCTTGTCGATGTGATTGGGGTTGGCGTGGTGCCGGCTGTGCTTGTGGTTCCACCAGGAGAAGCTCATCCCGAGCAGCAGGTTGCCGTGGACGAGGCCGATGAGACGGCCGGCCCTCTTGTCGCCGGTGATCTGCGCGTGCCCGGCGTCGTGGCCTATGAAGGCCGTACGCGCGCCGAGCACGGCGAGCACCGGGGCGAGGAGCAGAACCCACCAGGAACCGCCGAGCAGGACGATGCCTGTGACCACACCGGTCAGGGCGAGCGTGTTGAGGCGATGACGCGCGCGTACCAGCCGTACCGACGTCGCAGGAGGCCGTGGCTCTTGACCGCCCGCAGCAGGGGCGTGAACTCGCTGGAGCCGGGCGGCAGGCCGGACGTGTCCCGTGGGCGGGGTGCGAGTGCTGACGTGGTCTGGGACATGTCGGAGCTCCGGCTCTCTCAGGGAAACGCGCTGACCTGAGGAAACGTACGTTTTGATGACATGCGGCGACCATGAGGGCACCCCCCGTGTACCTGCGGGGGCCAGCACCTCGCGGCAGGGGGGCTGACGCCACCCCGCGGTGAAGTGACACAGGCCACGATCCAGCCTTGCCGCGCAGATCAGCCGGGTGCTGTACCCTCGGCGACTCCGGCTAGGTAGTCAAATTTGAGGAATACGCCATAGCTGTGCAGAGGATATCCCCGGCAACACCGTCCGAGCTCTCCGAACTGGCCGCCTGCTGCGCCGTGTTCGTGCCCGGAGACCCGGCCCGTACCGGCACCGTCGCGTTCTGGCGGCCGGACGGCAGCGCCCCGCCGGCCCTCGTGTCGGCCCCGGTCGAGGACCTGACCGTGGTGCTGCCCGGCAGCGAGGGAGTCGAGCGGGTGAGCGTGCCCGCCGTACGGCTGCCCGTACGTGCCGCTGTGCCGGTGCTCACGCGCGCGCGTGCCCTCGTCCACGCCGACCGCGGGACCCTCTTCTGGGGGACGGCGACCGTGCTCGCCCTGCACTTCCTCGCTCGCGGGCTGCTGTTGCCCGGCCTGTCCGCGGACGACCACGACGCCTGGCGCGCGGGCCCGTTGGGGAAGGAGGACGTCGAGCGCGTCCGCCGGCTCGCCGCCGCCATGCCTCCCGAGGCGCACGCCGTACCGGTGGACGGCGCCGGGCCGCTGCGACTGCCCGATCCCGAACGGCTGCTGCGGGACTTCCTGGACGCTGTCGCCGACTCCCTGCCCCGCTCCCCGGCGGCCCCGCTGGTGACCGATGGCCCCGCCTATGCGGCGCAGGAACCCCAATACCTGCCCGGACAGCGTGCGTGGGCGGCCGACGTCGCCGCGGGCCACGACGCGGGCGTGCGGCTCTCGCTGCGGGTCGAGGTGTCCGGTCTGGCCCCCGAGACGCAGGACGAAACGGGGTTGGCGTTCAGAGCCGTTCCGCAGCTGCACAGCGTGAGCGATCCGGCGCTCGTCGCGGACGCCGCCGAGATCTGGAAGGGCTCGGGGGGCGAGGGCGAGGGCTTCGGTCCGCGCGCGCGGATGGACGCCCTGCTCGCGCTCCGCCGCGCGGCACGGGCCTGGCCGCCACTGACGCCGTTGCTCTCGGCGACCGTGCCGGAGGCCGTCGACCTCGCCGACGAGGAGATCACCGAGCTCCTCGGTGCGGGCACGCGAGCCCTCACCGGCGCCGGAGTCGAGGTGCACTGGCCGAAGGAACTGGCCCGCGAGCTGACCGCCCGCGCGGTGGTGGGTCCGCCGGACCACGCGCCGGAACCGGACAAGGTCTCCTCGGACACACCGTCGTTCCTGTCCGCCGACGCGCTGCTCGCCTTCGACTGGCGCTTCGCACTGGGTGACCGGCAGCTCACGCGCGAGGAGCTGGACCGTCTCGCCGAGGCCAACCGCCCCGTGGTGCGGCTGCGCGACCAGTGGGTCCTCGTCGATCCCCAGGAGGTGCGCCGGGCCCGCACCCAGCAGGACCGCAAGGTGACGCCCATCGACGCGCTGGGCGCGGCGCTGACGGGCTCCACGGAGGTCGACGGCCGCCGGGTCGACGTCCACCCCACAGGGTGGCTGGCGGCGCTGCGGGAACGGCTCACGGACCCCGAGGCGCAGGAGCCGGTCGGGCAGCCCGCCGCGCTCGACGCCACGCTGCGGGACTACCAGTTGCGCGGCCTGAGCTGGCTGGTCCGGATGACGTCCCTGGGCCTGGGCTGCTGTCTGGCCGACGACATGGGGCTCGGCAAGACGATCACCCTGATCGCACTGCATCTGCACCGGCAGACCGACGCGGCCTGCGCCGGGCCGACCCTCGTGGTGTGTCCGACGTCCCTGATGGGCAACTGGCAGCGGGAGATCGAGAGGTTCGCGCCCGGCACGCCAGTACGTCGCTTCCACGGGGCGCGCCGCAGCCTGGATGCCCTGGCGGACGGGGAGTTCGTACTCACCACGTACGGCACGATGCGCCTGGACACCGAACGGCTCGCCGACGTCCCGTGGGGCCTGGTCGTGGTGGACGAGGCCCAGCACGTGAAGAACCCGTACTCGGACACCGCCCGCCGGCTGCGCTCCATCGGGGCACGCGCGCGCGTGGCGCTCACCGGAACCCCGGTGGAGAACAACCTGTCGGAGCTGTGGGCGATCCTCGACTGGACGACCCCGGGCCTGCTGGGCCGGCTCGGCACGTTCCGCACCCGGTACGCGCAGGCCATCGAGGGCGGCCAGGACCCGGCCGCCGCGGAGCGGCTCACCCGCCTCGTGCGCCCCTTCCTGCTGCGCCGCCGCAAGGCGGATCCGGGGATCGCCCCGGAGCTGCCGCCCAAGACCGAGACCGACCGCGCCGTGTCGCTCACCAGGGAACAGGCGGGTCTCTACGAGGCCGTGGTGCGTGAGACGCTCGCGGAGATCTCCGGCGCGGACAGCATGGCGCGCCGCGGGCTGATCGTGAAGCTGCTGACAGGCCTCAAGCAGATCTGCAACCACCCGGCGCAGTTCCTCAAGGAGGACCGGCCGAGGATCGTCGGACGCTCGGGGAAGCTGGAGCTCCTGGACGAACTCCTGGACACCATCCTCGCCGAGGGGGCGGGCGTCCTGGTCTTCACGCAGTACGTGCGCATGGCACGCCTCATCGAGCAGCATCTGTCGGCCCGTGGCGTGGCCTCGCAGTTCCTGCACGGAGGCACCCCGGTCCCCAAGCGGGAGGCGATGGTGCGTCGCTTCCAGGACGGCGAAGTCCCCGTCTTCCTGCTGTCGTTGAAGGCGGCTGGCACGGGGCTGAACCTCACCCGGGCCGAGCATGTCGTGCACTACGACCGGTGGTGGAACCCCGCGGTCGAGGCGCAGGCCACCGACCGGGCCTACCGCATCGGCCAGACCCGGCCGGTGCAGGTGCACCGGCTGATCACCGAGGGGACCATCGAGGACCGCATCGCCGACATGCTGACCCGCAAGAAGGAGCTGGCCGACGCGGTGCTGGGCGCGGGAGAGGCGGCGCTCACGGAACTGACGGACGTGGAACTGGCCGATCTGGTCGAGCTGCGAGGGGGCGGACGATGACCGCGGACGAAGACCTGGAGCGCACGTTCGCCGCGTTGCCGCCCGCGCACGGCCGGGGCTTCGCCCAGTCGTGGTGGGGGCAGGCCTGGCTCAAGGCGCTGGAGGACACGGCACTGGACTCCGCGCAGGTGAAGACGGGCCGCGGGCTCGCGCGCGCGGGAGCGGTGAGCGCGGTGTCGGTGCGCCCGGGACGTATCACGGCCGTCGTCCAGGACCGTGACGGTACGGCACACCGGGCCGACGTCCTGCTGGCGGAGTTGTCCGAGGAGCAGTGGGACCGCTTTGCCGACATGGCCGTGGAACGGGCGGGACACGTCGCCGCGCTGCTGGACCGCGACATGCCGACGCATCTGGTCGAGGACGCGGCCGCGGCGGGGATCGAGCTGATGCCGGGCGTGGGTGACCTGGAGCCCGAGTGCGACTGCGGTGGCTGGGACCACTGCGGGCACACGGCGGCCCTGTGCCATCAGGTGGCCCGGCTGCTGGACCAGGACCCCTTCGTGCTGCTGCTGATGCGGGGACGGGCCGAACGTCCCCTGCTGGACGCCCTCCAGGAGCGCGGCTCCGCGCCCGTCCAGGAGAGTGCCGAGCCGCCAGGAGTGGATGCCGCGGAGGCGTACGCGGCCGGGGGCATCCTGCCGCCGCTGCCCGCCGTGCCCGAACTCCCCGCGGAGCCGGGCGTACCGCCGTCCCTGGACACCGAGGCCCGGCCCGCGCCCGGAATCGATCCGGCAGCCCTGGAGTTCCTGGCCGCCAGGACCGTCGTCGAGGCTCATCGTCTGCTCGCCGACGCGCTTCGGGCGCGGCCGGAACCGCAGGGGCCCGAAGGAGAGTTGACGGTGGCCCAGGACGCCGTCCGCCTCGCCGCGGGCGCCGCTGCGGCCAAGGACGTCGCGGACCGGCTGGCCGACGGGTCCGGGCGCGGCAGGGAGCAGCTGGCCCCGGCCGTACGCGCCTGGCGGTACGGCGGTGTGACAGCCCTGTCCGTGTACGAGGAGGCGTGGACCGTGGAGGGGGAAGCGCTCGCCCGCGCGCGTGCCGCTCTCGACTCGGCCTGGGAGGAGTGGGAGGAGAACGAACGACCGGCGCTGCGGGCCACGGGCAACCGCTGGACGGTCGTCGGCTCGCCGCGCCAGCTGCGCCTCGGACGGGACGGCCGATGGTGGCCGTACCGGAAGGAACGCGGCCGTTGGATGCCGGCGGGCACCGCTGCCCAGGACCCCGCGACGGCGCTGGCTTCGATCGAACGTGCCGAAGGGGAGGACGAGCGGGCCTGAGGGGAAGAGACTCGCTGACATCCCCTTCGCGCCCTTCGGCTCAGGGCTGCGGGAGTTCGCCGGCCAGTGACGGGATCAGCGATTCGAGATCGCTGGGAAAGCCGCTCGGCAGTTCGGTCGGGAACCGCGACGGCAGATCGCTGGGCAGTCTGCTGGGCACCTCGGTCGGCAGGCTGAAGGACGGCGCGGGAGCTGGGCTGGTGCCGGCGCTGCTCTCGGCGGGCGGCTGCTTGTCCGGCGCATCGTCGTTCCCCGAGGCCATGAGGACCACCGCGACGACCGCCACGGCGGCCACGATCACGGCCAGCAGGACGTAGAGGGGGCCGCGTCGCCTTCTCGGGCCGCCCGGATCGCCGGTGGGGCTCAAAGGCTGAGTCGGAGGCGAATTGCCGTACGAAGGCGGTCCGTGGTGGCCGTAGCCGTCAGGAGGTGGTCCGAAACCGCCGCCCTGAGGCGGGGTGTCGTCCGGCGGTCCGGGTGGTCGAGGGGGTACCGGCGGCATGCCCATACCCTCCAGAGTCGCCCCGAACCGGTCATGTCGCGACCCCCGCACGGAAGTTGATACGGACTCACGCCATGGACCGCATGATTCCGGCACATTCCGTGCGGGGAGCTCCGGGAGGGCCGCTCAAGGCGGCACGCGCGCGTGCGGTCAGCCACGCGCTCCCAGCAGGTGGTCCATCGCCAGCTGGTCGAGCCGCTCGAAGGCCATCCCGCGCGCGGCGGCCGCCTCGATGTCGAACTCCTCGAAGGCCGTACGGTCCGCGAGCAGCGCCTTGAGGCCGTCGGCCGCGGTGGGCTGCGCCAGTTCGTCCAGACGCGAGGCGCGCAGGGCTTCCTGGACCTCGGGGTCGGCACGGAAGGTGGCCGCACGGTCCTTCAGGATGAGGTAGTTGCGCATGCAGCCCGCGGCCGACGCCCACACGCCGTCGAGGTCCTCGGTGCGCGGGGGCTTGAAGTCGAAGTGCCTCGGGCCCGCGTAACCCGCGCGCTCCAGGAGGTCGACCAGCCAGAAGGCGGCACGCAGGTCTCCGGCGCCGAAGCGCAGGTCCTGGTCGTACTTGATGCCGGACTGACCGTTGAGGTCGATGTGGAAGAGCTTGCCCGCCCACAGGGCCTGCGCGATGCCGTGCGGGAAGTTCAGCCCGGCCATCTGCTCGTGGCCGACCTCGGGGTTGACGCCGTACAGCTCGGGGCGCTCCAGGCGCTCGATGAACGCCAGCGCGTGGCCGACCGTGGGCAGCAGGATGTCGCCGCGCGGCTCGTTGGGCTTGGGCTCGATCGCGAAGCGCAGGTCGTAGCCCTGTTCGGTCACGTACTCGCCGAGGAGGTCGAAGGCCTCCTTCATGCGGTCGAGGGCGTCGCGCACGTCCTTGGCGCCACCGGACTCGGCGCCCTCACGTCCGCCCCAGGCGACGTAGATCTCGGCGCCGAGCTCGGCCGCGAGGTCGATGTTGCGGATCGTCTTGCGCAGGGCGTAACGGCGTACGTCGCGGTCGTTGGCGGTGAACGCGCCGTCCTTGAAGACGGGGTGCGTGAAGAGGTTGGTGGTGGCCATCGGCACCTTCATGCCGGTCGCGTCGAGAGCCTCACGGAAGCGCTTGATGTGCGCCTCGCGCTCGGTGTCGGAGGACCCGAAGGGGATCAGGTCGTCGTCGTGGAAGGTCACACCGTGGGCGCCGAGCTCGGCCAGGCGCTGCACCGACTCGACCGGGTCGAGGGCCCGGCGGGTGGCGTCGCCGAACGGGTCCCGTCCCTGCCAGCCGACGGTCCACAGGCCGAAGGTGAACCTGTCCTCGGGGGTGGGCTGGTAGTTCATGCCGCGGCTCCTTGTCGCTTGCGACTGCTTGCTGCCGACTATTTCGTCATGGCGATTTACAAATTAGTATGCCGACGCGTCTCTGGGAAGGGACAAGATGTCTTCAGGCAGAGACGCGAACGCAGTGAGAGACATGAGCCGCACTTAGGGAGAGCCCGATGTCAGCAGCCGAGGGTCCGCTCGTCGTCGGTGTGGACACATCCACACAGTCCACCAAGGCCTTGGTCGTCGACGCGTCGACGGGACGGGTGGTGGCCGCCGGACAGGCCCCGCACACCGTGTCCTCGGGGGCCGGCCGTGAGAGCGACCCACGCCAGTGGTGGGACGCGCTGGGCGAGGCCCTGCGCCAGTGCGGGGACGCGGCGCGCGAGGCGGCCGCGGTGTCGATCGGCGGACAGCAGCACGGCCTGGTCACGCTGGACGCACAGGGGGAACCGGTGCGTCCGGCCCTGCTGTGGAACGACGTGCGCTCGGCGCCGCAGGCTCGCCGGCTGACCGAGGAGCTCGGCGGCGCGAAGTTCTGGGCCGAACGCACCGGCTCCGTTCCGGCCGCCTCCTTCACGGTCACGAAGTGGGCCTGGCTGGCCGAGCACGAGCCGGAGGCCCTCCGCGCCACCAAGGCCGTACGTCTGCCCCACGACTACCTCACCGAGCGGCTCACCGGCCAGGGCACGACCGATCGCGGCGACGTCTCCGGCACCGGCTGGTGGGCGTCGGCGACGGAGGCGTACGACAGCGAGATCCTCGCCCATGTGAGACTCGATCCCGCCCTGCTGCCTCGTGTGGTCCGCCCCGGCGAAGTGGCCGGTACCGTGCGCGACGGCCACGGCCTGCCGTTCGCCAAGGGAACCCTGGTCGCCCCCGGAACGGGCGACAACGCCGCCGCCGCGCTCGGTCTGGGCCTGCGCCCCGGCACCGCCGTGCTGAGCCTGGGCACCTCCGGCACGGTCTACGCGGTCTCCAAACGCCGCCCCACCGACCCGACCGGCACCGTGGCGGGCTTCGCCGACGCCCACGGCGACTGGCTGCCACTGGCCTGCACCCTGAACTGCACACTCGCCGTCGACCGCGTCGCCGCGCTGCTGGGTCTCGACCGCGAGGCGGTGGAGCCGACGACGGACGTCACCCTCCTGCCCTACCTGGACGGCGAACGCACCCCGAACCTGCCGAACGCCTCCGGACTGCTGCACGGCCTGCGCCACGACACCACCGGCGGCCAGCTTCTGCAGGCCGCGTACGACGGCGCCGTCCACGCGCTGCTCGGCGCGCTCGACCTGGTCCTCGACGAGGACGCCGACCGTTCGACCCCACTGCTGCTGATCGGCGGCGGCGCCCGGGGCACGGCCTGGCAGCAGACCGTACGACGGCTGTCGGGGCGGCCCGTCCAGGTACCCGAGGCCAAGGAACTGGTCGCGCTGGGCGCGGCGGCCCAGGCGGCCGGCCTGCTGACCGGCGAGGACCCGGGCGCGGTGGCCCGACGCTGGAACACGGCAGCCGGGCCGGTGCTCGACGCCGTGGAGCGGGACGAGGCGGCCCTGGCCAGGATCTCCGGGGTACTCTCCGACGCGGCCCCGCTGCTGGAGCGGGGGACGGATCCGAGCTGACGGACACCTGTGACGCACGACAGTCGACGTGCGGACCCGGCCGTCGACCGACCGCCGGACACCACCGACCGAGGACGGACGGAGGCATGACCGCACCGCTGCACCAGGCCCACCCGGCCGGCCCCGGGCGTGCGCTGCCCGACACCCAGCAGGGCATGCGGCGGCGCAACCTCGCCCGGGTCATGCACGCCGTCAGTGCCGAGGGGCAACTCTCCCGCGCCACCGTCGCCTCGCGCATCGGTCTCACCCGCGCCGCGGTGTCGAGCCTCGTCGACGAACTCATCCGGTCGGGACTGCTGGAGGAACTCGGGCCGGAGCGGCCCGGCCGAGTGGGCAGGCCGGGGTCGGCGCTGGCGGTCAGCGGGCGCGGACCTGCCGGGATCGGCGCCGAGGTCGGCGTGGACCACCTCGCGGTGTGCGCGGTCGACCTGCGCGGAGAGATACGGGCCCGGGCGGTGCGGTACGGCGCGAACCGGGGCCGCTCCCCCGAACCGGTGATCGTGGAGCTCACCGACCTGGTGTGCCGGGTCGTCGCCGAGGCGGAGGGCGAGGGGCTGTGGCCCGCCGGGCTGGCCGTGGCCGTGCCCGGGCTGGTGGCGCGTGACGCCCGGACCGTCGTACACGCCCCGAACCTCGACTGGCACGACACGGACCTCGGTGCCCTGCTGCCCGCGGAGTTCACGCCGACCGTGGGCAACGAGGCCAACTTCGGTGCCCTCGCCGAACTCTGGCTCGGTGACGGCACCCCCCGCGACTTCCTGCACGTGTCCGCCGAGATCGGCATCGGTGCCGCGGTCGTCGTGGACGGCCGCCTGCTGCACGGAACCCGAGGTTTCGCGGGTGAGTTGGGGCATGTGCCGGTCCATCCGGACGGGCCGGTCTGCCCGTGCGGCGGACGCGGCTGCCTGGAGCAGTACGCCGGCGAGGAGGCGGTGCTGCGGGCGGCCGGTCTGGAGCCGGGCGAGGACCGCGTCGGTCTGCTCGCGCAGCGGGCCACGCACGGCGACGAGAACGTACGGGATGCCCTGCGCGATGCGGGAGAGGCGCTCGGGATCGCGCTGACCGGAGCGGTCAACCTGCTGGACCCCGAGGGTGTCGTGCTCGGCGGTGCGCTCGCGGGGCTGGCGCCCTGGCTGCTGCCGTCGCTGCGGGACGAGCTGGCCCGACGCACGGCGGGGCCGGTCTGCCCGGTGTCCGTGTCCCGGCTGGGTTCCGAGGGACCGTTGCTGGGGGCCGCGCACTCGGTGGTACGGGCGGTGCTGGACGATCCGGCGGTGGTGGCCGAACGGGTCTGATCCCTGGGCGACTTCCCCGGCTCAGGTCCGGCCGACCCATCGATCCGCGGCGACTTCACTCGTCCGGGTGAGCAGGTTTTCCACAACCGTGCCGCCGTCCACGGAAGCACACGACGCCCAGCTGCCCAACCGGCAAGCGCCGTACCGTGATTCACGCGAGACGCAGCCGTCGTGAACAGCGGGTGCGTCCGGCTGAAGCGGGATCACATGCCGGCAGGGGCTACCTGTCGGGGCGCATGTCGGGGCACATGACGGGGGGCACATGTCGAGTGAAGACAGCAGCACCGGAACTGCGGCGCGACGCCGTCGGACTGCGCGAGGTCCTGCTCGCGCCTACGGATACAGCGGGCTGGACGGGTACCGGTTCGCGCCCCAGGCCGTGGAGTCCCCGTCGGCCAGTGTGCGACACCAACCACACCTGCGTGGCCAAGATCCGCGAGGAACGGCTGCCCGAGCGCGAGACTCACCGAGGGGTGCACGCCCGGCTTCGGCAGGCAGCGGCGACGCTACGAGGCTGAGCGCGCCCCCCGTCCCACGAGTGAACCCCCCACCTTCGAAAGGCACTCCCCATGGAACGCGCAAGACCGTTCCCGAGCAGGCGCCGGCTGTTGCAGGGCGCCGCCCTCGCCGCCATCCCGACCGCTCTGCTGCCCGACACGCTCGCCCGAGCGCAGGCCCGGGCCGTCGACTACCCGTCGGCCGAATGGCAGCCGGCGGTCGCTTCCAACTACACGGTCTCCCGTCGCCCCGCCTCCTATCCCCTCGACTTCGTGGTCATCCACGTCACCCAGGAGACGTACGCCGACACGCTGGCCATCTTCCGCGACCCCCAGCGGCAGGTGTCCGCGCACTACGTCGTCCGGTCGGCCGACGGTCATGTCGCGCAGTGCGTCCGGGAGGCCGACATCGGCTGGCACGCCGGGAACTGGGACTACAACACCCGCAGCATCGGCATCGAACACGAGGGCTGGGTGGACCGGCCCGCCTACTTCACCGACGCACTGTACGAGCAGTCGGCGAGACTCACGGCCGCGATCTGCGCGAACTACGGCATCCCCAAGAACCGCAAGCACATCATCGGCCACTACGAGGTACCGGGTGCGGACCACACCGACCCCGGCCCCCACTGGGACTGGGACCGCTACATGAGGCTGGTCGACCTCGCCTGACCGAAGGTGCGGAATCGCTGGCGGAATCACCGGGCGTCCCGGCCCGCCGTTCGGGTGGCACGGTCGAAACGGTTGTCCGCGCGCGTACCCGGAGTGACGATGTCCCCAAGAGTTCGCCTTTCGGGAGGCCGAGTTGTCCGATCCCTGGGTGGCCCTGGAACCGGGGGCCGACCCTGCCGAGCGTGTGCGGATGCTGCGGCGCGCGCACGAGACGTTCACGGAAGCGGGCACCGTGCCACGCCCGGTGCGTTCGGTGGTGGCCGACTCCTGGCGGCGTTCGGCCCGGGCCGGGGTCGGGCCCGACGGCACCGCGAGCGTGGAGCTCTTGGACGGTGACCTCGGCGCCTACCGGGCCGAGCACCCGCTGGCGCGGGTGATGCCGCTGTTCCGTGAGCTGCTGGGCACGTTCGCCGCGGACGGCGAGCACCTGCTCGCCGTGTGCGACACGCACGGCAGGCTGCTGTGGGTCGAAGGTCATCCGTCCACCCGCCGCAAGGCGGACCGGATGAACTTCGTCCCGGGGGCGCGGTGGGCGGAGACCGCGGTCGGGACGAACGCGCCGGGCACGGCGGTCGCCGTGGACCGGCCGGTGCAGGTGTTCGCGGCCGAGCACTTCATCCGGCGGGTGCAGCCCTGGACCTGCGCGGCGGCCCCGGTGCACGACCCCCGCTCCGGGCGGGTGCTCGGGGCCGTCGACATCACCGGCGGGAACGGCCTGGCGCATCCGCACAGCCTGGGGTTCGTACAGGCCGTGGCGCGGGCCGCCGAGTCCCAACTGGCGCTGCTGCTGCCCGAACAGCCCGCGGTCGACATGCCGGAACTCAGCGCGCTGGGCCGCGACGAGGCACAGCTGTGCACCGCCGGGCGCAGGGTCCGGCTCAGCCGTCGGCACAGCGAGATCGTGGTGCTGCTGGCCCACCGTCCGGAGGGGCTGAGCGGCGACGAGTTGCTGTGCGCGCTGTACGAGGACGAGTCGGTGACGCCGGTGACGCTGCGCGCCGAACTGGCCCGACTGCGCCGGACACTGGGTCCGGGTCTGCTCGCGTCGCGTCCCTACCGGCTCACCGTGCCGGTCGAGTCGGATGTCGCCGTCGTGGAACGGAGGTTGGAGACCGGCGCCGTGACGGCGGCGACGAGGGCGTACCCGGGCCCGCTGTTGCCGGGCTCGCGGGCACCGGCGGTGGTGAGGCTGCGGCGACGCCTCGCCGACGGCCTGCGTTCGGCGCTGATCGCCCGCCGGGACCCCGACCTGCTGGCGGACTGGGCACACGCTCCGTGGGGCGAGGAGGACCTGGACGTGTGGCGGGCGCTCGCCACGGTGCGGTCGACGGCGTCGGTCCGGGCACGTCTGGCGGCACTGGAGTCCGAGTTGGCGGCGCCGGCGGCGTGGCCACGTCCGACGACACCCTGACCGGAACACCCGGGTGATGCGGCCTCGGCCGCGCGTTCCGGGCTCCGCGACCCGGGCGGCCACGCAACGTACTTGCAACCTCCCGCTTCCTAGCCTCGGGCCGAGAGCTGCCCAACGGCGGGCAGCGCTTCTGAGGGAGGCAGACCGGCATGACCCGATACGCGGCGCCCGGAACCGAGGGCGCGACCGTCTCCTACCAGGCGCGCTACGACCACTTCATCGGCGGCGAGTACGTGCCACCGGCCGGCGGACAGTACTTCGAGAACCCGTCCCCGGTGAACGGGCAACCGTTCACGGAGATCGCGCGCGGCACCGCGGCGGACGTGGAGAAGGCACTCGACGCGGCGCACGCGGCCGCCCCGGCCTGGGGCCGCACCTCGGTGACCGAGCGCTCCGACATCCTGCTGAAGATCGCGGACCGGATGCAGGCGCATCTCGAACCCCTGGCGGTGGCGGAGAGCTGGGAGAACGGGAAGCCCGTCCGGGAGACGCTGGCGGCCGACATCCCGCTCGCCATCGACCACTTCCGCTACTTCGCGGGAGCGATCCGCGCGCAGGAAGGCTCAGTCGGCGAGGTCGACGACGACACGGTGGCGTACCACTTCCACGAGCCGCTGGGCGTCGTAGCGCAGATCATCCCCTGGAACTTTCCCATCCTGATGGCCACATGGAAGCTGGCCCCCGCTCTCGCGGCGGGCAACGCGGTCGTCATCAAGCCCGCCGAGCAGACCCCGGCGTCCATCCACTACTGGATGAGCCTCATCGCGGACCTGCTCCCGCCCGGCGTGGTGAACATCGTCAACGGCTTCGGCGCGGAGGCGGGCAAGCCGCTGGCGTCCAGCCCGCGGGTGGCGAAGGTGGCGTTCACGGGCGAGACCACGACGGGGCGGCTGATCATGCAGTACGCCTCGGAGAACATCAAGCCCGTCACCCTGGAACTCGGCGGCAAGTCGCCCAACATCTTCTTCGACGACGTATGGGCGCAGAACGACGACTTCCGTGACAAGGCGCTCGAAGGCTTCACCATGTTCGCGCTCAACCAGGGCGAGGTGTGCACCTGCCCGTCCCGGGCGCTGGTCCAACGGGGCCACTACGCCGAGTTCCTGGAGGCGGCCGTAGCACGCACGAAGCTGATCAAGCCCGGTCACCCCCTCGACACCGACACGATGATCGGCGCCCAGGCCTCCAACGACCAGCTGGAGAAGATCCTCTCCTATCTGGACATCGGCCGGCAGGAGGGCGCGAAGGTCCTCACGGGTGGTGAACGCGTCCAGTACGACGGTGAGTTGAAGGGCGGCTACTACGTCCAGCCGACCATCTTCGAGGGTGACAACCGGATGCGGATCTTCCAGGAGGAGATCTTCGGACCGGTGGTCTCGGTGACGTCCTTCGACGACTTCGACGACGCGATCAAAATCGCCAACGACACGCTGTACGGGCTCGGTGCGGGCGTCTGGACGCGGGACATCAACACGGCCTACCGCGCGGGCCGGGCGATCCAGGCGGGCCGCGTCTGGACGAACTGCTACCACGCCTACCCGGCGCACGCCGCCTTCGGCGGATACAAGCAGTCGGGGATCGGGCGTGAGAATCACAAGATGATGCTGGAGCACTATCAGCAGACGAAGAATCTACTGGTGAGCTACTCGCCCAAGAAACTCGGGTTCTTCTAGGGCGCCTGAAGTGGGGGGCCTAGCTTGGCGTTTGCCATGTTGGCCCCCTCATCACCAACGCGTCGTACGGCAATCCGCCTGACCGATTCATCTCGATATGTCTATGCCCTGGACAGATCTTCCGGACCAGTCGCGGACCAAGGAACGCACCCACTTGGCCTGACCAGCCTCGGCAGGACTGTGGCGACTGGACGCCGAGCCCGGGCAGCGCGTCATGAGCCACGGGGAACCACGCACACTCGGCGGCACAGCCTCAGACAAATCAGTGGGGTTACAGCGGACGATGCACACATCTTTCGCCCTCGTTGCGACGGACCGCGGTTACGTGCAGGGGCTCGGTGTACGGGTTCGACCCGATCCGGGAGGTGCTGCGGCACCGGGATGACGGCTTAGCTGTCGCGGCGGTCCATCAGTGACCCTGTCCCTCCACCGCTATGGGCGAATGACCCACAGGTCAATCAGCCGAAACCGTCCGTGAGTGTGCAAGCAATAGGCATGACGACACAGGACCCGAGCCTCTGAGGAGGTCCGGGTCCCTGCACAGCAATGTCATGCGGTCGTGCCGTGCGCCAGCGCACGGGCCTTGGCCGCCCACTCCCCCATCCTCGTGATGACGGAGGTCAGTTGCTTCACCGCGGCGGAGATCTCCTTCACCGGCTTGCGGAGGTGCCGGCTGACCCGTAGCAAGCCGACCGCCGAGGTGCCGAAGGAACTAATCTGTGCGAGACCGTCCTGGGCAGCCTCGTCCAGGGACATCAACTGCTCCAGGAATTCCTCCGCTCCCTCGCCGCGTTCGTGGGGCGGCGTCATCTCGATGAGCCCCAGCGCGGCTCGCACCCCGCTGTCCAGGGTCGCCATCCGCTCCGCGAACGCAGCGGCGACGGTGTTCAGTTCGCCCGCTGGTGCACTGATCGTCTCCGCGTACCGAGCGACGGCAGCGAGTTGTGCGCTCGCGGGCGCGTTCGCCTGGGTCAGATCGGCCATCTCGGTACTGGACTGCTCGGTCAGTGCTCCGATCGTCTCGATCGTCTTCGTGATCGCCTCCATGTCGGCGTCCATCTCGGCCAGCCCGTCCTCGATCACGGCGAAGTCGTCGAGCAGACCGGGCGAGTCTTCGTCCTCCCCCTTTCCGCCGTCGTCGGTCTCGTATGCGGAGTCCGGTCCGTCACCGGCCTGGAGTCCGCGCAGCACCCGTGCCGGCGTGAGAAGTTCGAAGCCGTCCCGGAGGCCGGCCTCCAGGGCGCTCTCGATCTCCTTGCGCGCTCCGGCCAGATGGCTGCGCGCCCGCTCGTAGTGGATCGTCCTGATCGACGCGATGTCGAAAGGCAGCTGTCCGACCTCCCCGATGTGAATCGTCGGCTTGCCGGTGATGTGCCGCAGCCCCAGCTCGTACATGACATTGGGATTGCCGCCGCTGACGTCCGCGACGACCAGGTCGGACTCGACGACGTATCGGCAGATCTGCTCGTTGATGTCACCGGCGTGCGCGATGCCGTCCGCGCGCAAGGCGCTGATGCCGTACTTCTCGCAGGCCGGGGCGATCACCTGCTCGAAGATGGCGAGGTGGTGTTCGTACGCCTCGCGCTCGGGGCTGCCGTGCGCGGCATGCGAGTTTCCGATGGGGCCGACCACGAAGCACCTCAGGGGTTCATCGGACTCCTGCCGGAGCGTCTGTGACGTAATCATTCGGGATCCTCCGATGCGTGAGCGTTGTTGTCGTAGGGCGGGGCGGCGGACGGCGCGTCGTCCTCCAGGGGGACGACGTACACCGGCCGCTCCTCAATGCCGAGCGTGCGCAGCAGGTAAGCGGTGGGGATGCGGTAGCGTCCGCCGACCCGCAGCACGGGGCACGGGAAAGTGCCGAGGCGAATCAGCTTGTAGGCCGTGGCGGGGCAGATCCTGAAGGCGCGGGCAGCGGTGCGCAGGTCGACGCTCAGGGGCAGATCAAGGGCTTCCGCAAAGCCGAGCGGCGGGCCGGATCGCCCGCTCACCGCCGGGCTCCCGCGGGGTGCAGGACCAGTGTGCCGACGAGGTCGGCCTCCTCGTGGCGGCGGGCCTGGAACACCAGGTCAGGCAGGCGGGTACCGGTCTGCCGGCCATCTTGCCGGGGACGCGGCTCGGCGAAGCGAATCGTGGCGTACAGGCCCTCGCGGTCGGGCGGGGGCGTGATGTGCACTTCCCATCCCTCGGGTGGGCGGGGCCGTTCCTCCGGCGGAAGAATGGCGTTGCGGGTCTCGGCGAAGGCGCTGATGTCGACGACGGGGATCTCCCGCGTGACACGCTTCGCGTAGGCCCACATCCGGTTCACCGCCTCCTTGACCAGGCACCTGCCCGTATCCGGGCCATCCGGGTCCGCCGTCTCGATGGCGGCAAGCACGGCCAGGACTGCCTCCGCCTCCAGGTCAGCCCGCGCGACCCGCCGCCAGCGGCGCAGGATCCGATGCAAATTCCGGTACAGCCCCGGCAGCACCAGCCAGACGACGAGCAACCGTCCGGTACCGTCGCCTCCCCTCGACTCCCGCTGGGCCTCCGTAACGGCCTGTCGCCATACCGCCGCACCCAGCGCCGCGTCCCGTCGCGGGCCGTAGAGCGCCGTCCTGCTCTCCTCCGGGGAGAGCAGGACCTCACGGGAGCCGACGCGTACCGTGAGGGACGACCGCGTGGCGTCAGGTGGTCCGAGGACGTCCCGATCGATCCGGGCGAAGACGCTCCCGGGTCCGGTCGATGTCATGCCTCCTCCTTGCTGACCTCGTCGGGCCGGAAGTCCGCCAGGGCAGCTGCGGCTCGGCCGCAGGCACGTGTGAGGTCGGTCAGGGCCGACCTCACAGCCACGTGCCATGTCGTGTGGGTCGGGCGCACTGTGGCGTTCCAGCGCATGGACCACGCGGTGGGCGGGTGGACGTGAATGTCGCCGTATACGGCGTGACCGACGTTCACCCCGTAGTCCGCCCACTGGCTGTCGCCCCTCTCTCGCCGGGGCGGGGCCTTGTAGGAGCCCGTCACCAGGCGCGCCCCGAGTCGGCCTGCGGAGAAGACGAGGGCAGACCGACGGTGAGACCGCCGACGACGTCCCGGCCTACAGCGGCGCCCTGATGGACGTACTGGGAGACAGGCGCACAGCTCTGCACGCCGGCATCCGGCAAGGGCGCCTGCGCCTGCGTCATCGCCGACCGCACGTCGTCCGGCGCGTGACCCGGTACGCGGATCCAGCCGTAGCCGCCGAACTCCTTCACCTTCACGTGGACGCGCACGTACTGCGCTGGGTCGAGTTCCCGTCGCCTGGACCGTACGACGTCCTGGTACAGCCGGTCCGACACGATGACGGCGAGATGCGCGGAGGTGAGGGTGGCGAGTACGGCTCGGAGCTGGGGCGCGTTGAGGTAGCGCGCCACAGCGACCGGGGCCGGGCCCGCGTGGCCCAGAGCGGCGTCCGAGACCACACCGGTGTCCACGGCCAGCCGCAGCCTGATCCGCTGAATGCCCGGTCGGGCATTGCGGTCCCCGAGGCGGACCGCGAGATGGTGGACGAAGGGGCCGAGAACGGCGTCCTCCGGCGTGAGCTCGGGGAGGACGGCGAACTCCAGGTCACCCTGCGGCTGACGCGTCCAGGTCGCCCGGTCCAGCCCGGCCAGCGCGGCCGCCTCGTCCAGCATCCGGACCAGCTCGGACTGGACGACCGACTGCGTCCGGGTGTCGAGACGGCTGTACTGCTCCACGTCCGCGGCCAGGCACAGCCGACGCTGTGTCAGGTCGTCCGGCGGGCGGGAATGAGAGAGCTCTTTCACTACAACTGACCACCTTCCAGGAGGGGTTGGGTGCGATGCACGCCAACTGTGCCCGGAAGGAGCGGGAGTAGCCGAGGAAACCGCATTAGTGCGGTTTGCTTGCCCTGTTCCCAGGCGACGGCACACTCAGCCGGGCTGCCTTGCGCAGGCGGGCCATGTCCTCGACAGAGGTTTTCCGAGAGCCGGTGGTGATGATCTCGCGGTTGCGCAGGTGAGCGAGAGCCTTGTGGACGGTGTCCGTGGTGGACGCGGTGAGGGCGGCGAACTCCGACTGGGACAGGTCCACGTCAATGCGCACCTTGTTCCAGTTGGGTCCCCTGAACGTCTCCGCGGGCCGCCCGTACGACTCCGCGAGTTCGACGAGGACGCGCGCCAGCCGAACCGGGACCGGGTATCCACCCAACTCGAGCCGCAGGCGGTCGGATCGGCTCAGCCGACCACAAACCATCTGGATGAGCGACAGCGACATCTCCGGATGAGCGAGGAGGAAGTCCGTGAGCTCGTGTCTCGGGATGACAGTAGCGACCACATCGCCGCAGGCGGTAACCGTGGCTGAGCGTGGTCCGACACCCATCGCCGCCCTCTCACCCACGACGTCCCCGGCGATCCAGATGTCCATGAGCGACACCCGGTCGCGGTCCAACCGAGCGGTTGCCTTCACCAAGCCCTTGTGGAGGACCACCAGTTCCTGATCGTGGTCGCCTTCATGGATGAGTACGTCTCCCACGGCGTAGCGGCGTCGCGTACCGAGCTGGATGAAGGCCGCGCGCGCTTCGGGCGACAGCGTGTTGAGGAAGGTCGCACAGCTGTAGGAATTCGAGCCCTGTGTCATCTGCACAGCACAGCACTCGGTCACCCCGGCATCGGACGTTTTCGCCCCCTCCGCCAGCGCGCGCCGGACGCACGCCGGGGCGCGCGGCGGCGCACGGCCGGAGCATCCTGCGGGGCCAGAACCGAGCGGAGCCCCTCCCATCAGCTCCGGCCGGAATCAGCGATCGCCTCGACCACGCCGTACGATCCGAAGAACAAGAGCTGGTCCAGCAGATCGAGGATCTCGGACCGGCGCGTGGGGGAAGTTGCCTGAACATACGCGCGAACCAGTAGGCGGCCGATGTGGCGGGCGTCGGCCGCCGCACTGCGGGCGAGGTCGCCCGAAGCGACTGCGAACACCGCGACAAAGCGCCGCACGCATGCCAGAACCAGTTCGTCGACCCGGTCCGGAGCGTCTTCGAGCGTAATCAGCAGCTGAGGCAGAGCGGCCCCGAAAGTGCGGGAGTCGATCAGTGCGGTCAGTGTCCGCCGGTAGGGCCCCAGACGTCGGCCGCGCAGAGCGGCGGCCACCGTAGCGGCGGCTTCCCGCACTTCCTCCTCGGGATCGTGAAAGAACCGGACGAGTGCGTGATGGGCGAGGGCCGCGTCACCGGTGTTCAGAAGGCGCTGGGCGCACACGGCGGCGGCTCCCCGCCGCTGTGCCGTGTCGTTCCCGGCAAGCACCTTGGCCAACAGGTCAGGCGTCTCCCACTCCATCGCGGCAAGCGCGGCTACTTGGCCGCCGACCCGACGCACCGGCGCCGCCGCAGAGTGCAGCATGCGTTCTGTCAGCGGTACGGCCGCCGCCGGGTCCCCGTGCATCAGGGCAACGGCAAGGCGGGGAACATACGGTGACGCCAGCAGGTGGTCAGGAGCCTGGACCAGCACCGCGAAGGCCTCGGTCGCCGCGAGGCGGTCGTGACGGATCGCGGCACGCAGCACATGGGCCGCGCATGCCCGGACGCCAAGGGAGGGGTCGGCCGCCAATCTTCCCAGGTGGGGGACGATCAAGGCGGCGCGGGATCCGTCGGCGTCGTGGACGAGCAGATCGCCCAGACTCTTCGCCGCGCTGCCCCGTACGGTGTTGATTCCGACGGTGAGCAGGTCACGCGTCACGTCGCCCCTATCCGCGTCGTAAGCACCGTCGGCGTCGCTCGGATCACCCGAGTCGAGAGCGCGGCCGAGAAGCGCCTCCACCAGGTCCAGTGGCACCAGGGCGAGGTACTTCTGCAGGGCGTGCCCCAGCCACCGGTCATGCGACGACAAACCCCTGCCGGCGAAATGGCGCACCGCCGCGAAGACGGCCTCCGGATCGCGGTACGGCTCGGCCTCCCCCAAGCCGAGGAGCAGCGAGGCACCGTAGGCCGGATGTGTACCGGCGTCGACGCGCAGGGCGAGCCTCGCGAACCGACGGGGGTCCGCCACCGTCGTGCTCCGCAGCACGTGCGACAACTCGCGCGCGCCACCAGTATGTGTCGCCCAGTCGATTCGGTCCTGGCTGTGTTTCCTCATGGCCTTGAGCCACTGGTCGTCACTCATGCGCTGGGCCGCTTCCACCGGGATCGGCGAGCCTACGAACCCACCCGTCATCCCCTCCGGTTCGTCCGGTTCCCGTCGGTCGCCGTGGAGTCGGCTGAGTTCTCCGAGTCGGCGCCTCGCACGCTCGGAAAGCCGCTCTTCGGGCAGCGCCGTCAACAGAGTGAACTCGTGCCAGGGGGACAGTTCTTCGTCCGGGGGGAGGCGCAGGTGGAGCAGGTACTGCTCCAGCCGCCCGACAGTATGATCCGGTAGGGCGCCACCGATGGCGCGGAGGACCTCGCGGGCGCCCCACACGACGTTGTCGGCATAGCCGGACAGTAGACGGCGTCCACCCTGGAGGAGAATGTCGGCGGCCCACGTGGCGAGGTCGGGTCCCCCCGCGGCCAACGCCTGCTGTCCTTGCGGCCTCAACGCGGCCTCAATGAGGCCGCAAGGGGCAAGACCGACGACATCGAGAGTGATCTCGCCAGCTGGATAGGACCTCTCGAACTCGCCCGCGGCGGATTCCCCTACCGACGGGCGAGGCTCCACCACATGTGCGGGCGTGGAATCTCGTGCCCTTTCCGCGGTGCCGATGTCTAGCTTGCCTCGGCATGGAGAGCCCTGGCGCGCCGGTCGTCGGCAGCCTCTCGGCGCGCCCCGGCCACCTCCCCGTCGGATCAGACCGTGAACTCCCGGATCACCACGTTCCGGAACACCGCCTGCCCGTCGATCGTGAACAGCGCCAGTGCGGTGTCGGACGGGTCGGGGAAGGCCTCGGTCGAGTGCACGTACCGGCCGTCGCCGACGAACATCTCGACGGACGTACGGTCGACGAGGATCCGCAGGCGGACCGTGCCGGCGGACAGGTCGAACGGCGTGCGGCTCTCCTGCCAGCGGCCGGAGGCGTCGGGGCTCACGGAGTAACCGCGGTTGACGAAGGCGTAGTCGCCGTAGACTCCCGCGTCGATGTGCCGCCCACCGTCCGACGACCGCCGCAACTGGAGTCCGGCGCCCACCAGTTGGTCCCAGGTGATCTCACAGGTCAGCTCGTACGCGGTGCCCGTGTAGTCGAGCGGTCGTGTGCCGTCGACCGCGATGTCGCCGAGGTCCACCGTGCGCGACACATGGTCGTCCAGGGCCGCCACCGGCTGGGACGCCAGGTAGTACGTACCCGACGCGTGCTTCAGTCGTACCTCGCGGACGATCGAGTCGGCGCCGTTGAAGCCGTCGCACTCGATGGTGGGCGTGGTGTTCGCGTAGTCCCAGTGGTTCATCCAGCCGATCGCATACCGCGCGTCGGGGTCCAGGACCCCGCTCGCGTCACGTTTGTCGAAGGTCACCGCCGCGTACCAGTCCCAGCCGTGGTCCAGCCACTGGGGATCGGGCGCGTCGGCGGTGAAGGCCGTACCGTCGAAGGAACCCGTCCAGTACGCGAACGTGCTCGGCAGCCCGGAGCCCTTGCCGTTGGCGCTGACGCCCAGCACCCACTTCCAGGTCCCGTCGTCCGCCCTGATCCGGAACAGGTCGGGGCACTCCAGGACGCCGATGCCGCCCTTGATAAAGCCGCCGACGTACGTCCACGCCTTGAGGTCGGCGGAGTGGTAGAAGCCGACTTTGTCGTTCTCGGCGAGCAGCATCACCCACCGCCCGCGCTCCTCGTCGCGGATCACCTTGGGGTCGCGGAAGTCCCGTACGCCGGGGTTGGGGAGGACCGGGGCGGTGCCGTGGTTCGTGAAGGTGCGGCCGTCGTCCGTCGAGTAGTACAGGTACTGGGCCTGGGTGACGTCGTCGGGCGCCATGGTGGCGATGACGATCACCGCGCCCGCGCCGAAGCCCGCCGTGTCGTCCGTGTCGACCACCGCCGAGCCGGACCAGACATCGCCGTTGGAAGTCGTGTTCTTCGGCACCGCGATGCCCCGGTCGGTGAAGGAGACGAGGTCGGTGCTGGTGGCCAGGCGCCAGGCGGTGCCGGCCGTCGTGCCGCCCGTCGAGTAGTCGGGGTTGTAGAGGTAGTAGTAGTGATACTCGCCGTCGATCCAGATCGGGCGCTGCGGGTCGTTCATCCACTGGTCGGGGACCGTGAAGTGGTACTCGGCGCGGTAGCTGCCCGTGCACGCGGCCGTCGCCTCGCGGGGCACCGCCTCCGCCGGTCTCACGAGGTCCGGCAGCAGAACCCCGGCGCTGCCGACGGCCGAGGCTGTCAGCAGCGACCGCCTGGACAGCGTCTTCCCCGGGCCGAGCGAACCCGAGCCGAGCGAACTCCTCTTCATGCCACGCATCGTGCGGCTCCCTTCCCCGACGTCGTCGTCGGGACGCGGCTCATGTGGACCGGAACCGTATACCTAACTCGTTAAAGGTCAAGCCCTCGCGCACCGGCCGTTCGTAACTCCCCATCCGCGCACATCCCTTGACAGAGCCGCAGCGGGGTTCTCATCATCATGAAATCAATTCGGCTAACACGAGTTAGGCTCGCCGATGACCGACTCGCTCCTCTCCCGACGGGCCCTGATGCGCTACGGCGCATACGGCGCCGGAGCCGCCGCTCTCGCCGGTGTCGCGGCCGGCTGGGACCGCCTCACCGCCGCCGACATCCCCGGCCGCGACGACGGCTCGCTCGTCATCGCCACCCTGGGCTCCGCCTTCAACCCCGAGGCGCAGCGAGCCCTGCGCGACGGATTCCGCGAGGTCCACCCCGACATCAGGATCCGCATCAACCCCGTACAGGCCTACGACTGGTCGGACTTCTTCTCCAAGATCCTCACCCAGATCGCCGCGGGCACGGCACCCGACCTCGTGTACGTCGCCACCGAGGGCGTGCAGCTCTTCGCCCAGCGGCTCGGCGTACCGCTGGACAGGTGGGCGAAGCGGGACGCGGCCGAGCTGCGCACGTACTTCGCCGACGTCCATCCCTCGCTGGTCGAGTCGATGATGTACGAGGGGAGCCTCTACCAGCTGCCGGTCGAGTTCAACGCGGCCGACATGTACCTCAACAGCCGGGTCCTCGAACGCGCGGGTGCCGACCTCCCCGACGACGACTGGACCCACGACGACTTCACAACGCTGCTGCGAGCGATGAAACGCAGCAACGGCGACCGGTTCACCCCGTACTTCTGGACCAACCGGCTGTGGGGCGGAGTGGTCCCCTGGCTCTTCGCCAACGACACCAACCTCCTCACCGAGTCCAAGGCCCCCGGCGGCGACTGGCTCTGGAACTCCTTCTATCCCGAGGCACAGCGGCGCGGCCGGGGCGGCGGCTACCGGTGGACGACACCCCTGGCCGACTCCGACCGCGTCGCGGAGGTCTACGACTACCTCTCCTCCCTCGTCCAGGAGGACCTGTGCACCCGGCCGGAGGGCGGCGACGGCCGCAACCTCGTCGGCGTCTTCTCCACCGGCCGCGTCGGTGTCACGCCCGCGGGCGGCTTCTGGGCGGGCGGCCTGCATCAGGCGGGCATGAAACCGGCCGACTACGACGTGCGCTACTTCCCGCGCCGGCGCACCCGGCGTCACCAGTTCGGCGCCGCCGGGTACGCGATGCTGCGCACGTCGAAGATGCGGGACGAGGCCTGGGAGTTCATCAAGTACACCGCCCGCAAGGACGTGATGACCCAGCTCTTCGCGGCCAACCAGACCACTCCGGCCCGCCGCTCCATGGTCGACGAGGCCCGCTACCGGGAGACCGGCCCGGCCCACTGGCAGGTCTTCTACGACACCCTCGACAAGATCCCCACCACCGGCCCGATCCCGGCCCCGCCGCAGGTCAACGAGGTCGAGCAGCTGCTGATCAAGCACACCGGAACCGCCCTTGCGAGCCCCGGCGCGGTGCGTCCCGCGCTGCGCCGGCTGCAGGGGGACCTGGAGAAGGCCATGGAGCGTGAAGTGTGACGAACACCGAGATCAGGCCCGTGGGGCCGGAGCCCGCCCGCACCCGCAAGAGCCGCAGGAACCGCAGGACCGGTCAGACCCGTAAGGCATCCGAGTCCACGGCCGCCACCACCATCCGCACCCGGGGCACCCGTCTCCTCGCCGTACTGTTCCTCGCGCCCACCGTCGTCGGCATCGTCGTCTTCACGGTCGTACCGATCGTCGGCTCGGTCGTCCTCAGCCTCTTCCAGTGGGACGTGATCGACGATCCGCGGTGGGCCGGAGCGGCCAACTACCGGGAGATCCTGACCGATTCGACGGTCCTCGTCTCCTTCCGCAACACGCTCGTCTTCATGGTGCTCGCGGTCGCACTCCAGTTGCTGATCGCGCTCGTGCTGGCCATCGCGGTGAACGGCCGGATGCCCAAGTGGCTGCGGTCCGTGTTCCGTTCGGCGTTCTTCTTCCCGCTGGTGCTGTCCGCCGCGTCCATCTCGGTGGTGATGAAGTACCTGTTCAACCAGGACTTCGGCCCCGTGAACTGGCTCCTTTCCACGGTCGGTATCCCCTCGGTCTCCTGGCTGACCTCGGAGAACGGGGCGATGGCGGCCGTGGTCCTGGCGTACGTCTGGCAGCAGTTCGGCTTCTCGTTCCTGCTGTTCGTCGGCGGCCTGAACAACATCCCGAAAGAGGTGCACGAGGCGGCTTCGCTGGACGGCGCGAGCGGGGTGCGCAAACACCTCGCCATCACCCTGCCGCTGCTGTCGCCCACGCTGCTGGTGGCGTCCGTGGTCGGCATCATCAACGCCCTCCAGGTCTTCGAGCAGCCGTACGTCCTCACGGCGGGCGGTCCCGGCGACTCGACGCGCACGGTCGTGATGGTCATCTACGAGACGGCCTTCGAGCAGCTCCGCTTCGGCGAGGCGTCCGCCGTGGGCGTCCTGCTCTTCGCCCTGATCATGGCGGTCACCGCACTCCAGTTCCGGCTCAGCCGGCGTTACGTCCACTACCAGTGAGCCGGGTGAGTCAGATGAGTACGAGTTCCCTCTCGGGTTCGGCATCGGGTTCGATGCCGGGTCCCCGCACGAGCCCCACCGCGTCACGCGTACGGCACGGCCTGGCGCCCTGGGGCCGGATCGCAGGCCTGGCGCTGTGCGCCCTGTTGACGCTCGGCCCGGTCATCTGGACGGTGTCGACATCACTGCGCACGCCGGCGGAGTCCTTCGACCTGCCGCCGAAGATCATCCCCACGGACCCCACCGTCGACGCCTACCGCGAGGTCTTCGACCAGATCGACGTCTGGCTGTACGCACTGAACTCCACCCTGGTGACCGCGCTGATCGCGGCCGGCCAGATGATCACCGCGGGCCTGGCGGGCTATGCCTTCGCCCGCCTCGAATTCCGCTTCAAGAAGCCGCTGTTCGCGCTGGTCCTGGCCACGATGATGGTGCCGTTGCAGGTCACGATGGTCCCGGTCTTCCTGGAACTGAAGACGATGGGTCTGACCGACACTCTGCTCGGCCTCATCGTCCCGGCCTTCCCGTCGGCCTTCGGCACCTTCCTGATGCGCCAGTACTTCCTGGGCATGCCGAAGGACCTGGGCGAGGCGGCGATGATCGACGGCGCGGGTCCGTGGCGCGTCTTCCGGTCGGTGTACGCCCCCTTGGCGGCCCCCGGTCTCGCCATCGTCGGCGTGCTGGCCTTCAACTACCACTGGAACGAGTTCTTCCGGCCGCTGATCCTCGAAACCTCCACCGAGAACCTCACGCTGCCCCTGGGCCTGGTCTCCCTCCAGGGCAACCTCGGCACCGGCTCGATCTCCGTCGTCCTCACCGGAGTCGTCCTCTCCATGATCCCCGCCGTCGTCGTGTTCGTCGTCGGCCAGCGCCCTCTGCGCGAGGGCATCACATCCGCAGGAGTCAATCGTTGAGTTCCGTGAGCCGGTCGACCGACGCCAACAGCCCGCGTTTCAGGGTCCGCCCGCCGGCCAACTGGATGAACGACCCGAATGGCCCGTTCCGCTGGGGCGATCGATACCACCTCTTCTACCAGCACAACCCCGACGCCCCCGTGCACACGAACGTTCACTGGGGCCACGCCTCCAGCCCCGACCTCGCCCACTGGGACGACCACGGGATCGCCCTGCGCCCCACGCCCGACGGCCCGGACGAGGCGGGCTGCTGGTCCGGCTGCGTGGTGGACGACGGTGGTGTACCGACAGCGGTGTACTCCGGGATCGACCACGACCACCAGGGCCTGAGCGCGATCTGTCTCGCCGTGACCGAGGACGACGGCCTCCAGAAGTGGAAGCAACTGCCGGTGCCGGTGGTCGCCGGCCCACCACCCGGCCTGGACGTGACGATGTTCCGGGACCCTTTCGTCTTCCGCTTCGCCGGACGCCGCTGGGCGCTGATGGGCGCCGGCCACGCCGACGGCACCCCGTCCGTCCTGGTGTACGACTGTGAGGACCTGCACGACTGGCGGTTCGCCGGGGTCCTGCTGGACGGGCGGGACCCAGCGGCGGCCCGCGCCTTCGGCAAGCGGGCGATCGGCTGGGAGTGCCCGCAGTTGTGGGCGACCCCCGGGGGCGACTGGGTGCTGGCGGTGGCCCTGTGGGACGGCGACCCGCTGAGCACCGCGTACGTCACGGGCCGTCTGGTGGAGCAGGCGGACGGTGGACCGAGGTTCGCGGCCGGTACGGGCGGCGGCCCGCTGGACCTCGGCCGTGACTTCTACGCTCCCTCCGTCCTCCAGGACACGGAGTCCGGTCGCGCCCTGCTCTGGGGCTGGTCCTGGGAGTCACGCCCGCCCGAGGAGGTGGACCGCGCGGGCTGGTCCGGCGTCCTCACGGCACCCCGGGTGATGGACACCCACGAGGACGGCACGCTACGGGTCGTACCGGCTCCGGAGCTCGAACTACTGCGAGCGGCCGTCCCGTTCACGGCCGCACCAGGACCGCACCGGTCACTCCCCCTCGCGTACGACCTGCTGGTGACTGCCCGTTCAGCGGCGACCGTGAGTCTGCTGCGGGCCACGTCCGGGGCCGAACTGACCGTGCGACTCGATCCGCCGTCCGGCACGGTGACCCTGGACCGCACGGCCTGGCCGCGCTCCCGCCCGGACGGCACGGCCCCCCTGGTCCTGCCGACCCCGCCGGGCGAGACCCTCACCGTACGGATCCTCGTGGACGGCTCCCTGCTGGAACTGTTCGCGGGTGACCGGGCGACGGCCACGGAACGGGTGTACCGACGGGACGACGACATCGCGGAGCTGACCGTGCCGGGGACGGACGTCGAGGTCACGGGCTGGGAGCTGGTCCCACCGAGCCCCGCGTGACGACGGGGCACTCCAGCCGCCGGGTGGTGACCGGCGGCGCGATCCCGCTGTCGATGGCGTCCAGGAGCAGGCGGACGGCCGTCTCTCCCATCGCGCGATGGGGCAGAGCGACCGTGGTGAGGGGCGGGCTGAGGAAAGCCGCCATGTGTTCCTGGTCGTCATAGCCGACGACGGACAGCTCGGCGGGCACGTCGAGGCCCAGGCGCGCGGCGGCGTGGAGGACGCCCGCGGCGACCCGGTCGTTGTAACAGACGATCCCCGTGGGCCGCCGGTAGGCGGGAACACCGTCCAGCAGCCGCAGCGCGCCCTGGTACCCGGCGGCGATCTCCCCTCCCGTCCGCATGATCCAGTCCTTCTCGGCGGTCAGCCCCACCGTCCGCAGCACGTCCCGGAAGCCGCGCAGCCGTTCCGCGGTCGCTATGTCGTCCAGACCGCCCACCAGGGCGACACGGCGGTGGCCCGCGTCGAGAAGGACGCGCGCGGCGCTGCGGCCACCGGCCCGCTCCGCGGGGATGACGGCCGGGAGGGAGCCGTCCTCGGGGAGACAGTTGGCGAGCACGGCGAACGTGCGGCGCAGCCCTTCCGGGACTCGGGCGCGGCGCAACGACAGCGCGGCGTAGATGATCCCGTCGACCCTCCGGTCGAGCAGTTCGGCGACAGCCGCGTCCTCGGCGACCGGGTCCTGCCCGGAGTCGACGGTGAGCACCAGGTGCTCACTGCTCCACGCCATGTCCATGGCCCCGCGCAGCAGCCGCCCGGCGAACGGCGAGGTAGCGATCTCGTCCGTGACCAGACCGATCACGGCGGTACGACGCCGGCGCAGGCCACGGGCGACCGCGTTCGGCCGGTAGCCGAGCTGTTCGGCCGCCTTGCGGATCTTCTCCTGCGTCTCGGCGGAGAGGTTGCCCTGGGCACGCCCGTTGAAGACGAAGGACACGGCCGTGTGCGACACCCCGGCAAGCCGGGCAACATCCCGCGAGGTCGCCCGCTCAGCCCCGCCACCCCGCGTCTTCTCGACCCCGCCCATGTCTCGTCCCCGCCGCCTTTGCCTGATCAGGCAAAGCCTACCCGCGGGAGATGTTGCGGAGCCCGCCGCCGCAGACCGAATGGGACACCGGGGTGGAACAACCGCTGGCCTCGGCACGCCGGGGTGCAGGTCGCCGTGCGACCGTGGACGTCCGACCGCCGTCCCTCGCGGCTGTCAGCACACCTCAACGAGACTCGGCCTCGACCGCCCCCGACAACCGTCGAGGGCTCCCTGCGAGGCCGCTTTCTCTCGGGGCCGTTTCCTCACCACTTACCGGCCATGGCCAAGGCACATCCCGAGCGGTCCACAACCCAGAGGGCCCCCATCGAACTCTTCGACCGCATGCTGACGACGGACCGGCGGGCGCTCGACGTGCTGAGGGTTGAAGTGCGCACCGGAGACGGGACCGAGAAGACACGCCCGCGCCGTCGGGGTCTACCGCCTGTGGCGCGACGGCGGCTTCGCCGTCGCGCACTCCTCGCCGGCTTCCTCGCCGACGCCTACGGCATCACCACCGCGATCTGGACCGTCGCCGCCCTCACCGCCGTATCCGGCCTGATCGTCGCCATCCGCATGTACGAGACACACCCTCCAGAGCCGGCTTCGGCCTCAGAATGGCCTCAACGCCGCAGCAGAGCCGACCAGAACACGCCTCACCAGCTACGTTTCCGGGCGCATACGTGCAGGTCAGAGCAACATCAGCCGACACAGACCAACCTGGGGTCAAACTCGCGAGCAGCGGATTCAGTCCGTTGAGCGGGAGTTGACGGCCCGACACCTCACGAGGAACGCTTCCGCAGGTCATCAACCTGCACAAGTGGGGCGGGTGGGACTCGAACCCACGGCCGACGGATTATGAGCCCTTTGGGGATCTTGGCGACCCTTGCCGATCAACACCGATCCGTGACGTTTTCGCAGGCCAGATGAGTCGATCGGTGTCAGTCCCGTGTGGTGCTTGCCGATCTGTTCCTGTCCTTGTGGCCCCTCAATGGCCCCTGCACGTCTCTGAGTGGGCGCTTGCACCGCGGCACTCCTCACCCGGTTCGGCACAGCAGATTTCCCCTCCCCCCGCGCAGAAGCTCGGTCCCCGGTGCCGGGGAGCCCACTGACGGGTCGACCCGTCCCGTTCGGGACCGGGTGAGGGTGCCGCCGACGGTTCCGTCCCGTCAGGTGCGTGGATCACCGAGCAAGGTGGTCACCAGTTCGAGGAAGCGGTCGAAGTCCAGGCCGGACACCGTCCGGATGGTGGGCAGGTCTTCCCGCCCGTGGTGGACGCGCCGTTCCACGACCGTCATTCCCCGGGTGAGTTCGCCGCGCCGTTCGACGTCGCAGCGGACCTCGACACACTCGATGAGCGTGGGGTCGATCAGGGCCGCGACGGCGACGCTGTCGATGAGGGAGCAATAGGACTGGTAGCCGCGGCCGTTGACGTAGTCGACGACCCGGGCGGCGAGAGCGGCCTCCGGGGTGTGCGCGTGGCGCAGCCGGTCGAGGTCGCCGGCGCGGAAGTTGATGCGGGGGTGGGTGGCGATGTCGAGTCCGACGGCCACGAGGTCGAACCCGGCCCGGAAGACCCGGTGGGCCGCTTCCGGGTCGACGAAGATGTTCCATTCGCTGACCGCGTTGTCGCCGGTGGCCTGGGACCACGCGTAGGGGGTGAGTCCGTAGGAGCCACCGATGATGACCAGTTCGGTCACCTTCTCAGGCAGGTGCGGGTCGATCTCCAGGGCGAAGGCGATGTTGGTCAGCGGGCCGAGTCCGGCGATGCTGATGTCGCCGGCGTGGGCGTTCACGGTGTCCACGATCAGTTGCGCGGCCGGGCGCGGGTCGACGGTGCGCTTCGAGGCGGGAAAGTGGGACTCGGCGAGGCCGTCGCTGCCGTGCGAGAAGGGGTCGACCGGGTAGTCGCCGTCCAGCGGGAGCAGCGGGCCCTGGCCGACGGGGATGTCGTCGCGGCCGAGCAGGTCGAGGACGCGTAGCGCGTTGGCGGCGGTCCGGTCCGAGGGCAGGTTGCCCGTGACGGCGGTGACGGCGCGGATCCGCAGCTCGCGCGACTTCAGCGCGACGATGATCGCGAGCGCGTCGTCCATCCCGGGGTCGGTGTCGATCAGAACGTTCTTCATGTACGCCCTTCCTGCGTCCGGCGTCCAGGCGCTCCGGCCGAGCCCCGAACCCAAAGGTATGGTAGGTATAACAACAGGAAGATTCAACGGGTGTCGGCGGCGCACGGAGGTGCGAGGTTGTCCGAGCGACTGGTGGCGGTGTTCTCCCACGCGGTGACCGACGAGATCCACACGGCGGACGGAAGACTCGCGGCCCGCGAGGTGGGCGGGGCCGGAGCGTACGCCGCGGTCGGGGCGAGCCTGGTCTCGGCGCCCTGGGGCACGGCCATCGTGTCCGGCGTGGGCGCCGCGGACCGGGGGCGGCTGAGTGACTGGTTCCGCCGGCGCGAGGTGGACCCCGTCGGCCTGTTCGAGGTCGGCGAGCACAGCCCGGTCACCCGCGTCCGTTATCTCGACGACGGGGAGCGCGTCGAGGAGTCCGTGCTCGGGGACGCCCACTTCGCCTCGCATACTCCTTTCCCCAGCCGGTCGCCGCTCGGGCCGGACCGCCTGGCGGGCGTGTACCTCTTCCACGACACCGACGAGCGGTACTGGCAGGAGGTCGCCGCCGTGCGCCCGCGATGGCACGGCCCGGTCCTGTGGGAGATCGCCGCCAACGCCTGTACGCCGGACGCCCGTTCCCGGGTGACGGAGCTGGCTGGACTCGTCGACGTACTGTCCCTGAACGTCGCGGAGGCGGCGGCCCTGACCGGCCGGACGGACCCGCTGGAGGCGCTGGCCCGGCTGCCGGGACACGGGCTGGTCGTCGTGCTGCGGTGCGGCGCGGCCGGCTCGCTGGTCCGGCACGGACACCGGCGCTGGCACGTGGGAGTGGCTCCCGGGCCGGTGGTCGACCCCACCGGAGGCGGCAACGCGTACTCGGGCGCCTTCCTGGCCGCGTACACCGCGACGGGCGACGTCCCGTCCTCGGCGCGGGCGGCGGCGGCTGCCGCGTCTCATGTCATCACCCAGTACGGCGCACCGGCCGTCGGCCCGCCCGACCGGGACGGCGTCCGGCGGCACGCCCGAGCAGTAGCAGTCGCGATGTCCGCGACCACGTGACGGAGGAGCCCCATGTCCAACCCCAGCTGGAACCCCGCGCAGATCTACGACGACTACCGGTTCGCCGGCCATCTCCCCCGCCGGGGGCTGATGCGGAACGGCAGGCCCGCGCTGTCCGGCCTGGACCCGCGGCGCGTGGCCCGCTACGTCCTGGTCACCGTCCGTGATCCGCTCTGCGCCTACGACGAGGATCCGGCCGACCAGATCGCCCGGCGGCTCGACGAGCCCGAACTCATCGGCCGTTCAGGGATGTTCACGACGTACTCGGGGCACTGCGAGGGGGTGCCCGTGACCGTGGTCTCGGGCGGGAGCGGCTCTCCCGAGGCCGAGCTGATCATGCACGAGCTGCTGGAGTTCACCGCGGCGGACACCTTCGTACGGGTCGGCGGCTCCGGAGGCATCCACCCCCGGGTCGGCCCCGGGGACGTGGTGGTCACCACCGGTGTCGTCCGGGACGAGGGGATGACCCGCGCCTACGTTCCGGCGTCCTATCCGGCGGTCGCCCACCACGAAGTGGTCCTCGCGATGTCACGAGCCGCCGTCGAACTCGGCTGCGCCTTCCACCAGGGCTTGACCAGGTCCAGCGATTCCGACTTCTGCGGGGTGGGGCGCCCCGGAGTGGGCGGCTACTTCCAGCCATGGCATCTCGACGTTCTCGAAACCTGGGCCCGGGCCGGCGTGCTCAACGGGGACCGGGAGTCCGCGGCAGTGGTGACGCTCGCCGGACTGTTCGGCAAGCGGGGCGGCTCGGTCTGCTCCGTCGCCGACAACGTCATTGCCAACAGCCCCTTCTCCGCCGGGGCCGGTCATGTGGCCGCCATCGACGTCGCGTTGCGCGGAGTGGTGCACCTCGCCCGTCTCGACGCAGCCACGGCCGCCTCGGGCAACGGCCACTGGGTGCCGGCGTCCTTCGAAGCCATGGCCGGAACTCGTTGACACCACACAGCAGTGGTCCTATGGTACTGAGATCAGTACCAATGCCAACAGTGCCGGTGACGACGAGGTTCGCGGTGCTCCTGGCGGCCCCCGCGAGGGGTCGGTTGTGCGGAAGCAAAAGGAGCTGGTACATGAGCAGATCAGGGATCCGGGCGCTCGGTGCGGGTCTGATGGCGATGACGGCCGTACTATCGGCGTGCTCCGGCGGCAGTTCCTCCTCCGCCGGCGGTCGTCAGACCCTGGAGCTGTGGTTCTGGGGCGCCTCGCCGCAGCAGCAGAAGACCATGCAGTCGGTGCTCGTCGACGGCTTCGACAAGTCGCAGAGCAAGTACGACCTCAAGGTCACCTTCAACAACGCCGTGGACAAGAACGTCCAGGTGGCGCTGTCCGCCGACAAGGGACCCGACATCGTCTACGGATCGGGCCCCGCCTTCTCGGCGGCCTACGCGGTCCAGGACAAGCTGGCCGACATGACGCCGTACGCGAAGAAGTACGGGTGGAAGGACCGGATCCTGGCGCCGATGTACGAGTCGGGGACCGTGCACGGCAAGCTCTACTCGCTGCCCAACTCGCTGGAGAACCTCGGGGTCTTCTACAACAAGAAGGTCCTCGCCAAGCTGGGTGTCGGCGTGCCGGCCACCTACGCCGAGCTGACCGCCGACATGGACAAGGCCGCCAAGGCGGGCATGTACCCCTCGGTCACCGGCAACAAGGGCTGGAAGCCAGTCAACCAGAACTACATCTCGATGTTCCTGACCCATGTGGCGGGCGGCAAGGCCGTCTACGACGCGCTGCAGGGCAAGATCAAGTGGACCGACCCGAAGATCGTCAAGGCCGTCGACGACTCCGCCGCCTTCTACAAGAAGGGCTACCTCGGCGGGAAGGACTACGCGAACCTGAACTTCGTGGAGTCCATGCAGCTGCTGGCCCAGGGTAAGTCGCCCTTCTTCTTCGGTCCCACCCTGGCCTTCCAGTTCGCCGGCGACTACTTCAACGACGCCGCCGGGAACACCTCGGACCTCGGCTTCGCCCCCTTCCCGAACGTCACGCCGGGCCTGCCCTCGCCCAGCGGGACACTCGGCACCACCGCCTCACTGTCGATCAACGCCCACTCCGCGCACAAGGACGGGGCGGCCGAGGTGATCGACTACATGATGAGCGACAAGTTCGCCCAGGAGATGAACAAGACCTGGCCCGGGTACTGGGGCGTCCCCCTGAAGAAGTTCGACCTCGACCCCGCCTCCTACACCGGTCTGTCCAAGGAGTTCGTGCAGTCGGTCAAGGACACGGTCGACATGGTCGGCAAGGGCGAATATGGCTTCTTCGCCGGCACATTCTTCCCGCCGGCCACCGCCGCCGCCTTCACCGACATCGACGGGGTCTGGCTCGGCACCGAGAGCACGGGCGACTTCCTGAAAAAGGTCCAGTCGACCTTCGCCGCCGAGCAGGCCAAGGGGCTGGTGCCCCCGGTGCCCGAGCCCGCCGGGTGACGGTCCAGCCCCACCGACCCAGAGCCGTCGGATGCCGCGAGCACACAGCGCGGCATCCGGCGCTCGGAGGAACGCGAGCATGACAGCTACGGCAACCGCGGCGCCCCACCGGGCCGACCGGGCCCCCGCGACGGACCAGCGGGCCCGCCGCGCCCACCAGCGGCGCCGGTCCCTGGTCAACCACCTGCTGGTCGCACCGGCCCTGCTCCTGTCCGTCCTGGTAGTCGTCATACCCGGTGTGCTGACCGCGCTGGCCGCCTTCACCGACTGGACCGGCGTCGGCTTCCACGCCCACTACGTCGGCCTGCGCAACTTCACCGACATCCTCGCCGACCCCGTCTTCACCACCGCTCTGGGCAACAACGTCAAATGGCTCGCCCTCTTCCTGAGCCTCCCCGCCGTCATCGGCCTGCTCACCGCCTCGCTCCTGCTCCGCAGACGCCGCACGCGCACCTTCTACCAGGTCGTCTACCTCATGCCGTACGTCCTGGCGCCGGCGGTCAACGCCATGGTGTGGCTGAGCATCATCTACAACCCCACCGGTGGGGTCATCGGGGTCCTGCACATCGACTCACCGCTGTCCAGCCTGCACGGGGCGATCTACGCCGCGGCCGCGGTCGACATGTGGCACTACTGGGGCTTCCTCACCGTCGTCTACTTCGGCGCCATGCGACAGACACCGGTGGAACAGGTGGAGGCGGCCATCGTCGACGGCGCCGGCTCGTGGCAGGTCTTCCGGCACGTCTACCTCCCGAGCATCCGCCCCACACTGCAGCTCATGGGCGTGATGACGGTGATCTTCTCCTTCCTCGCCTTCGACTACGTCTACCTGCTCACGCAGGGCGGCCCCGCGCACGGCAGCGAGGTGATGGGCACCTACGCCTACGCCTTCGCGTTCTCGGCGTTCGCGTTCGGCAAGGCGTCCGCCGTCGGGCTGATCATGAGCTTCTTCGGACTGATCGCCTCGTGTGTCTACACCTGGATGAGCCGGAGGCAGCTGTCGTCATGAGGAACCACAGCGTGAAGAGCCGATGCAAGGGCGTCCTGGCCCACACCGTCCTCCTGGTGTTCGCCGCCACCGCGCTCTTCCCCCTCCTTCTGGTCCTTCTCAACAGCTTCAAGTCCAACGCGGGCGTCACCGGCAGCCCCTTCTCGCTGCCGAAGTCGTTCAGCCTGTCGAATTTCACGACCGCCTGGCAGTACGGCGCGTTCGGCACCGGATTCCTCAACAGCGTCCTGCTCACCGGCACCACGGTCGTCGTCGTGCTGCTCTGCTCGTCCCTGGCCGGATACGTCCTGGCCGCACAGAAGATCCGTATGTGGCCCGCCGTCATGGTCTACCTGACCATGGCCATGACGGTGCCGATCCAACTGTTCATCTTTCCCCTGTACGCCGGGATGGCCGCCTTGGGACTCCTCGACAACGTCTTCGCGGTCGGCGTGATCCTCGCCGCGATCAACATGCCGTTCGCCACCTTCCTGATGCGCACCTTCTTCCTCAACGTCCCCAAGGAACTCGAGGAGGCGGCTGTGATCGACGGCGTCAACCTCTTCCAGCTGATCCACCGGGTCCTGCTCCCCGTCGTACGGCCCGGTCTGATCACCGTGGGGGTCATCGTCGGTCTCAGCGCCTGGAACGACTTCCTCATCTCCTCGACGTTCCTGCACGACCCGTCCGATCAGACGGTCACCCTGGGCTTCCTGTCGATGAACGGCACCTTCTCCACCCAGCTGGGCGCCATGATGGCGGGCGCCCTCATCCTCATCCTCCCGGTCCTCGGCGTCTTCGTCGTCCTGCAGCGGTACGTCGTGGACGGCATGTCCGGCGGCGCGGTCAAGGGATGAGATGACGAGACATCCCGTAGTGACGCGTCCCGCGGACCGGTACGCCGAGCAGGTGTACGCCGGAGTTCTCGGCAAGATCATCGGTGTCTACCTCGGGCGCCCCGTCGAGGGCTGGCCCTACCAGGACATCACCGAACGGTTCGGAGAGGTCGGCCGGTACGTCAACGACGACCTCGGCGTCCCCCTGATCGTCGCCGACGACGACATCTCCGGCACCCTCGCCTTCGCCCGCGTCGTCCTCGACAACCCGGGCCGGACGATCGAACCGGCCGACGTCGGCGACACCTGGCTCAACTACGTCATCGAGGACCGCACCATCCTGTGGTGGGGCGGCATGGGACGGTCCACCGAGCACACCGCGTTCCTCAACCTGCGCCGCGGCATACCGGCCCCGCACAGCGGATCCATCGCCGTCAACGGCCGCACCCTCGCCGAGCAGATCGGCGCCCAGATCTTCAGCGACGCCTTCGGCCTGATGTGCCCCGGCGACCCCGACCGCGCCGTCGACCTGACCAGGTCCGCCGCGTCGGTCAGCCACGACGGCGACGCGCTGGAGTCGGCCGGGCTGCTCGCCGCCATGCGCGCGCTGGCCTTCGACGAGCCAGACCTGGACCGGCTGCTCGACGTCGGCAGCGGCTTCGTACGCTCCCCGGCCGTGCGCACCCTGTTGGACGAGGTCCGCGCCAACTGCTCCGCCGACCGCGACTGGCGCGACATCCGCGACTGGGTGGACCGTCACCACGGGTACGCCCGCTACCCCGGCCCCTGCCACGCGCTGTCCAACCTGGCGATGTCGCTCGGCGCCCTCCTCGGTGCCGGCGACAGCTTCCCCGCCTCGGTGATGATCGCGTCGTCCGTCGGCTTCGACACCGACAGCAACGCGGGAACCGTGGGTTGCCTCAACGGGGTACGCCTCGGTCTCGACGCGCTCGGCGGGGGCCCCGACCTCAGGACTCCGGTGGCCGACCGTCTGGTCGTCGTCACCGCGGACGGGGGCGAGTGCGTCAGCGACGCCACCCGCGAGACCGACCGGATCGTCGCCTCCGCCGCCGTCCTCGCGGGGCACGAACTCCCGCCGCCCCGGCCCCGGTTCACCTTCGCCCACCGCGGCTCGGTCCAGGGCTTCACCGCCTGCCCGTACCACCCCGGCGCCGACGGGCCGGCACCGGTGGGCACCGGGGACGCACTGCGCGTCCGGCTCGGTGGCCCGACGGGAACTGCCACGGTCCACGTCTCCACTCCCACGTTCCTCGACCCCGCCGACACCAGCGGCAACTTCTCCACGCTCGCCAGCCCCACGCTCTACCCCGGCCAGACCCTGACGGCCCGCCTGACCGGCACCCGCCACGGCACCAGCGTCCGCCCCTACGTCCTGTACGCCGACGACTCCGGCGTCGGCGGCGACACCCACATCGACACCGGCGGGAGCATCGGCGGGAGAAGGGCCAGGACGGTCCTCGGCGAGACGCACTCCCTGGGCCCCGCCCCTCGTACGGTCACCTGGCAGGTCCCTCCCGCTCGCGGCCTGGTCCCCTTCCGGGTCGGATTCGCCTTCACCGCGGACGGCCCCGGCGCGGAGGCGTTCCTGCACGAACTGGACTGGCGTGGCGCTCCGGAGCACTTCGAGCAGAGCGGTGTCCTGCTCTCCTCGATCTGGGACACCAGGCCCCCGGCACTCGCGCCCTGGGTGAGTTCGGCGAAGAACTTCGAAGCCGACTTCGCCGTCACCTACTCCGTCTCCCACCCGGACGCCCTCGGCGTGGTCACCACCGGCACCCGGGAGTGGACCGACTACGCCGTCGCCAGCCGGCTCATCCTCTCCCTGCACGAGAACGCGGGCCTGGTGGTCCGCAGCCGGGGCCACCGCCGCTTCTACGCGGGGGTCTTCACCGACGGAAACCGCCTGCGCCTGCTGCACCAGCACGACGGCGAACGCCACGTCCTGGCCGAGACCACGTTCTCGTACGAGCTCGACCGCCCGTACGCGGTCGAACTGCGCTGTCGTGGCAGGGATCTCGCACTGTCCGTCGACGGCAGGACCCGGCTCACCGCCACCGCCGCCGACACCCTCGGCGGCGGCACCGGCTTCATCGTCGAGCGCGGCGCCGTAGCGGCCGACGGTGTCCGCGTCTCACGACTCGCCGCGCCCTAGGCAAGCGGGAACGGCGTGGGCGCCCCCCCCGTGGAGACGAATATGAACAATCAAGAAAGGCACTATCGATGAGCATTCCCCCCACGATCGGCAAGTGGCTGAGCTTCAGCCTGAACACCAAGCCCGCCGACGGCTTCGCCGCTCCTGTGGGCTTCACCGATCTCACTCCGCGGCTCAGGGACGCCGTCCCGCCGCAGCTGGGCGACGGGACACTCACGGTCTACATCCCGCACACCACGTGCACGCTGATCCTCAACTCCGGCGTCGACGGCACCACGCTCCACGACATCCGGCTGTTCATCGAGGGACAGATACCCGTGAACCGCCCCTTCGTCCATCTGCACGACGGACCGCAGGACGCGTCCGCGCACGTGCGGTGCGTGTTCGGCGCCCAGTCGCTGACCCTGCCGGTCATCGACGGGGAACTGGGGATCGGCCACAGCCAGGGCATCTACCTCCTGGAGCTGGACGGGCCGCGCGACCGCACCGTCCAGTACGCCTTCTCCCGGTTCTCTCAGTGACGCTGGTCGGCATCCAAGCGGGTCTGTCGGTCGACCATCTGGTCACCGAACCCGTCGGGGCACGCTTCTCGTGCCCCGGCGGGCCGGCACTGTTCGCCGCACTCGGCGCACGGCTCGTCACCGGCACTCACGTCCGCGTGAGCTGTCCACTCCCTGAGGACGACCCCCGATTCGCGCGGATCTTCGACGGCTTCGGCATCGACCGGATCCACTGCCACCAGGTACCCACCGTGCCGAGGTTGTGGATCCTGAACTCCGCCCGCGGACGGCGCATCGTCAGGCAGGACACCACAGCGGGTACCGAACTCGAAACACCGGATCACCGGCCCGAGTCGGAGAACCCTCTCCCCGCGCCGACGGCCGGTTTCGAGGACGGCCTCGACGGACTGGTGGCCTCGTCCCCGGCCGAGCGGCCCGCGGCGGATCCGAACACCCGGGTCGGCCTCGACCCGCACCAGATCCTGATCGCCGAACAGGGCCTGGCATACCTGCGCCGGGTGGTCTCCGCGACGACCGTACTGCTGCCGAGCCGGGTCCAACTGACCCTGCTGGACCCCGATCCGCGCCGCGCCGCCAGGTCGCTGGCGGCCGGGCTGGACGTGCCGGTGATCGCCCGCCTCGACGCCGAGGGCAGCTACGTCGTCACGGCCGACGGCATCTGGTCCGTACGCGACCGGGCGGTCACCGTCGTCGAGACCACCGGCGCCGGAGACGCCTGCGCGGCCGCCGTCGTGGCCGCCCTCACCGCCGGCGCCGACCCGGTCGAGGCCGCCATGTTCGGCACCAGCGTCGCGCGTTCCGCCCTCGCCGGCTGGGGCCACGAGGCGCTCGCAGCGGCGGCCCCCCTCTCGCGCCCCCTCCCGGACATCACCACCCGCAAGGAGAACTAGAACCATGCCCGCCGCACCCCGATCCACTCCCGCGTCCGCCTCCGCTTCGGCATGTGCCGCGCTGCGTGCCGCGCTGCTCGACGCTCCCCCGGTAACCGTCAACAGCGTCCCCGACCTGGGGCGTGCGGTCTTCGTCGGCTCGGGGGACTCCCTGGCCTCGGGACTGATCGCCACCGAATTCGGCCACCGTGCCCTGTCCGCGGGCGATGTCACCTGGAGCCAGACCCTGCCCGCCGCCTGCGACACCCTCGTGGGCATCTCGCACTCCGGAACCTCCGGCGCCACTGTCAGGGCCCTGCGCATGGCGCGGGACGCCGGACTGAAGACCGTCGCCATCACCTCGCAGGCGTCCTCACCGCTGGCGGACACCGCCGACGAGGTCCGGTTGGTGCCCACGCTGCGGGTGGAGGAGGAGGTCCCCTGCGCCGGACACGTCATGCTCGCCCAAGGGGTGGCCGCCGTGTGCGGAGTTGACACCACACCGTTCAACCAGGCCCTCGCGCAGAGCCTGGACGGCGTACGCGCGACGGTGGACGCCCACGTGCGGGATCTGCCCGGGTCCGCACCGGCCGCCGTGTCCGTCCTGTCTCTTCCGGAGCTGTGCAGCGGAGCCGACTTCTGGGTCCTGAAGCTGATCGAGGCCTGCGGGCTGGCGGTGCGCACCGTGCCCCTGGAGGAGAGCGGGCACGTCGACTACTTCATCGGCCCCCAAGCGCACCTGACCCTCCAGCTCATGGGTCCGCACGGTCGATCACGATTCGACCGTCTGGCCGAGGCCCTGCGTACCACCGGCCAGACCGTGTGTCAGGTCGACACCCGCCACCTGACGGACCCCAGCGCACCTGACGCCGCCGTCCTGCGTGACCTCGCGACAGCGGTGGCAGGGACCTGGTTCGCCCACGGTGCGGCGCTGCGGTGGGGCCGTCCGCCCTTCCGCGGTGGAGCGGTGAACATGGACGCGCGGCACATCAAACTCGATTCCTGACACGAGCGATGCTTCCTTCGCGCGATCTGACGTTGCCGTGAGGCCCACGATAGGTGATAACTTTGAGACCAATTGCGTGGCGCGGCGTGGTTGTCGGCGCGCGAAGAGTGAGGGGAGTCAGACCGTGTCCGTCGTCGATGGTGCGACGACCGACCGGGGGCGCATGTCAGTGCACCCGGTCGATCGAAAGTCGCCCATGCCAGCCTGGGCCCAGGTACAGCGTGATCTGCGTCGGCAGATCGACCAGGAACTCCAGACGGGCTACCGGCTGCCGACCGAGCGTGAGCTCTCCGAGCTTTACGGCGTCAGCCGCATCACCATCCGCCAAGCACTCAGTGCCCTGGCCGCCGACGGATACGTCGAGCGCCGACAGGGCGCCGGCACCTTCGTCGCCGACATTCCGGAACCGGTCCAGCACGACTTCGCGCTCACCACGCCGTGGCGCGACCGCTTTCACGCCGCGGGCCAGACCGCGAACTCCATCCACCTGCGCGATGCCCCCACCGAGCCCGAGCCCCATGAGCTGACCAAGCTCATCACGCCGGAGGAAGCCTCCGCCAAGCGGCTCCACCTCAAGCGGCTTCACGTGGTCAACGACCGCGCCATCGGGCTCACGGACTCCTGGGTCCCCGAGCACATGGCGCCCGGGTTGTCCGAGCAACTCCTCATTGACGGCTCCCTCTCCAGGACCCTTCGCGAGGCCTTCGAGCGCGCCCCCGCCGACACCAACCACTACCTCGAAGTCGGCGCGGCCAACTCCCAGGAGGCCCGCCTGCTCAACACGACCCTCGACGCGCCGCTGTTCGTGGTGTGGTCCGTGGCCCACCTGGAGGACGGCCGCCTGCTGGAGACGACACGGACCGTATGGCTCGGCAGCAGGGTGCGCTTCCACTACACGTCGACTTTCCCCGGCTCGTGACGTTGGTGGTGTCGATCGACCCGGTGGTCAGGTCCAGACGCGCGGCCGGCAGCGTGCCGACGGCGCCCCGCACGTCATGACGCCCCTCCGGCCGGACAGTGGGGGCCTGTGACGGCTCGCTCGACGTCGAGGTCGTGTACCCACCCGTGCGGGTCGGCCTCTACGCCGTCGTCGTGGCGCGCCGCATGTGGAATGTCCGGCGTGCTCCGCCTGGTGATCTGGTCGTGAGTCGGTGGCTCGCCTCTGGTCTGGCTTCTCGTTTCAGATCTTGGCGGTCTGCTGCGGGCGTGCCTGCCCGGTACGGAATCCTGCACATCGCTCCAACTCAACGGACCCGGTCGAGCCATGGCACTGCGGATTCCCTTCCAACAGCCAGAGGTCCCGCGCTCGAACGGCGAGCTCTTGGTGCGGGAGAACGTCCACCTCGGCTTCGAACGCCTTCGGCAGCGCCGGGTCCGTAGCGGCTGCGGTCGGCACGGCCAAGGAGTGGCCGAGGCACATCTCCCCTGTCGCGTTCAGCCTGTTGAAGTGGTGGGCCGGCCTCTGGTGTGGGCGGGCGGAGGCTCCGACGGACAGTGCGGGCCGCCCCACCGAGCATGGCGGCATGCCGCCATGTCCTGCCTGCCCGGCGCGGCCGAAGCCAGCAGTGATTGCGGTCAGAGGCCGAAGTCGGGCAGCCACTGGTTCACGGTCCGGGAAGGGTAATGCCCCGGAGGCCGCCGCGATCATCTCCCGGGACACGGTACGCAGCAGTCCGACAGGAAGCCGTCTTCGTCCAGTCTCAGTGGCTCTCGCGTCGGGTGGACTCTGTGGCCGACGGTTGTGTCGCTGCCAAGCTGACAAGGCGCTTGAGTCGGTCTTCGGAGGTGGTGCCGGGTTCGGCGGTGCAGAGGGTCAGCCACACAGGACCGGACACCACCCGGGCCGGATCGCCACCGTCCCTGGGAAGTCTCTGTTGGCCACTGTCACCAACAGCAGGGCTCCGCGCAAGAGGGGCAAGTAACCCATCGGGGCCGTTTCCTTGACCCCTCGGGCGATCGCGAGACGCTCTCTCAGCAGCCGCCTGCCGGCCCTGAACACCAGGTGCGCCATCGACACGCAGGCCGAGAACGACCCTGGACGACATCACACATCGAGCGATAAGAAGGCGGCAGGGTCTCCGCGGCGCGGTGAACAACCGACGTCGCCCTGCCCCCGCCCGCGCACCCGCCGCGCCGGTATCTGCACTGCCTCCGCTGTCGGCCCGGTGCTCGACTCCCGCCCTGGGGACAGCAGCGCGTGCCACGCAACCCGCACATGGGACACCGAATCGGCCCGGAGACACCGTCGCCTGGACACGGCCACGCCGTCCCGGCCCCTGCCTGGCCCCTGGACCTGGACATTGACCCTCAGAGCAGTCGCCCGGACGGCGAGCGACAACCTCGATCACCTATGTCACCGCAGGTCAGAGAGGTTGGAACTCCCCCGAGCGCCGCCCGACTCCAAACCCACGAGCAGCGGAATCAGTCCGTCCAGGCAAAGTCGACTCCCCGACACCCAAGAATGAACGTTCCCGCAGGTCAGAAACCTGCGCAGATGGGGCGGGCGGGACCCGAACCCACGGCCGACGGATTATGAGTCCGCTGCTCCGCTCTGGGATGAAATTCGCTCCCTCAACACTTCCCCGCCGTTCGGCAGGCGGCTGGCCGCAGTCGGGTCTGGAACGCCTTGGCCGCACGCCGGCGGGTGTGCCGAGGTGATGCGGTATCAAGCCAAAGTGGCCCAGGCTCCGTTGGTCGTCTTCCGGGATCGGTGCGTCGCCCATATTCTCGTGCGCCGGTGGTTACCTACGGTAAGGGGTAGCGATGGGCGGCACCACACGCAGAGGGTTCCTGGGATCGGCCGCGGTCGCAGGCGGCGGGATCGCCCTCGCGACCCCCCAGCGGGCCGCGGCCGGGAACGGCGCCGCCCCACAGACCGTGGCCGTACTGGGCGGGGGCGTCGCCGGGCTCACGGCCGCCCACGAACTCGCCGAACGTGGCTTCCGGGTCACGGTCTACGAACGCAAGGCGCTGGGCGGCAAGGCCCGCAGCATGGACGTACCGGACAGCGGCACGGGCGGCCGCGGGCCCCTGCCCGGGGAGCACGGCTTCCGCTTCATCCCCGGCATCTACCACAACCTGCCCGACACCATGCGGCGCATCCCCTTCCCCGGCAACCCCAACGGTGTCCACGACAACCTCGTCGCCCCCAAGGAGATGCTGTTCGCCCGGTCGGGCGGCCGCGAGGACATCCGGATCCCGCTTCCCTGGCCCGGCAACACCCCGGCCGAACTCACCCCCGACGAGATCCGCCGCGCCCTCACCTCGGTCCTGGACACCGCCTTCAACCTCCCCCTCCACGAGGCCCTCTACTTCGCCAACCGCTTCCTGGTCTTCCTCACCAGCTGCGACGAACGCCGCGACGAGGCCTGGGAGCAGATGCCGTGGTGGGAGTTCGTACGGGCCGAACGGATGTCGTACGACTACCAGCGGATCCTCGCCATCGGCATCACCCGCAACATCGTGGCCACCAAGGCGGAAGAGGCCAGCACCCGTACCGTCGCCACCCTGCTGGAGGCCTTCGCCTTCAACCTGCTCGGGCGGGGCGCGGACGGACCGCTGGACCGGATCCTCAACGCGCCCACCAACGAGGCCTGGATCGACCCCTGGGTGACGTATCTGAAGTCACTCGGGGTCGAGTTCCACATTGGCTGGACCGTACGGGACCTGACCCTGGACACGGGCCGGATCGCCGGGGCCGTCGTGGAGGACCCGGGTGGTGCCCGCCGGACCATCACCGCCGACCACTACATCTCGGCCATGCCGGTCGAGCACGCACGCCGCACCTGGAGCTCCGCCGTGCGCGCCGCCGATCCCCAACTGGCCGAGTGCGACCGGCTGGAGACGGACTGGATGACCGGCATCCAGTTCTATCTCACCGAACGTACGCCGATACTGCACGGCCACTTCGACCTCATCGACTCCCCCTGGTCGCTGACCGCGATCGCCCAGGCCCAGCACTGGCCGGGCCACGACTTCCCCGCCGACTTCGGCGACGGCACGGTCTCGGACTGTCTGTCCGTGGACGTCTCCGAGTGGGACCAGCCGGGCATCCTGTACGGCAAGACCGCCAAGCAGTGCACCCGCGCCGAAGTCGCCCGCGAGGTGTGGGCGCAGTTGAAGGCGGCGCTCAATGACAGCGGCCGTACGGTCCTGAAGGACTCCGTGCTGCACTCCTGGTTCCTCGATCCGGCCGTCGACGGTCTCGGCACTCCGAACCCGGTCAACGAGGAGCAACTGCTCATCCATCCGACGGGGACCTTCCACCACCGTCCGCGATCGGCCACGAAGATCCCCAACCTCTTCCTGTCCGGCGACTATGTGGCCGTGCCCATCGATCTGGCCACCATGGAAGGCGCCAACACCTCGGCCCGGCAGGCCGTCAACGCCCTGCTGGACGGGATCGGTTCGGCCGCGGAACGCTGCACCGTCACCCCGCTGTACCGGGCCCCCGAGCTCGAGCCGCTCAAACGCCACGACCGCACCCGTTACCTCCTCCGACTGCCGAATCTCTTCGACATCGGTTGACAGCATCGCTGAACCCGTCCCCCGGCGACGGGGAAGGACCACGAACGGCGACGGAGGACGGCCAACACCGCGTGCGTCTCTTTTGCCAGAGGCGCCCCTAACGCCGCCATTGTCATGCTCCCCTTCTCTGCCGCACGGAGGGTGGCCGCTACTTCAGGCCGATCGAGGCGCAGGCCGCCGCGTACTTCGGGGTGCAGATGTCCTTGACGGTGTAGACGCCGTCCGCGATCACCGTGTCCTTGATGTTGTCCTTAGTGAGAGCGACCACCGGCACGAGCATCGCAGGGATCTTCTTCTCGGTCGGGCTGTCCACCCTGTCCTGGGTCAGCGCGTCGAACTCGATGTCGCGGCCCTGGACCTTGTACACCGCCATCTCCGCGGCGTGGGTGGCCTCCTCCAGGAACGGCTTGTACGCGGTCATGTACTGCTCACCCGAGACGACCCGCTGCACCGCGTCCAGGTTCGCGTCCTGGCCGGTCACGGGCGGAATGGTGGTGGCGCCCGCCTCCTTCAGTGCCTCGATGACGGCGCCCGCCAAGCTGTCGTTGGCCGCGTAGACGGCGGCGATGTCGTCGAGGCCGACGGCCTGGATCGCCTTCTTCATGTTCGCCTTGGCGACCGTCGGCGACCACTTGTCGGTGTCGTACTCCTTGACGATCCGGACTCTGTTCTCGAGTTCGCCGAGGGCGCCCTTCTTGTACTTCGCGTAGTTCGTGTCCGCAGGGTCGCCGTTCATCATGACGATCTTGCTGGTTGCCGCCTTGCTGCCGAGCGCCTCGATGATGGCGCGGGCCTGGACCTCGCCGACGAGTTCGTTGTCGTGCGAGACGTATGCGTCGATCGGGCCCTGGGCGAGCCGGTCGTAGGCGATGACGGAAATGCCGGCGTCCTTCGCCTTCTGGACGTCCGGGGCGATGGCCTTGGCGTCCAGCGCGTCCACCAGGATGATGTCGACCTCCTGGTCCACCATCTGCTGGAATTGCCGGCTCTGTCTGTCCTGGCTCGCATCGGCGTTGGCGTAGACGACCTTGCCCTTGCCGTGGGTGAGGGTGGCGACTTCTTTGCTGATGACGGGGTGGTCGAAGTTCTCGAAGCGTGCGGTGTCCTTGTCGGGCAGGAGCAGCCCCACCGTGATGTCGTCGCCCTTCTTCGGGGATGCGGAGCCGCCGCCTCCTCCGACGGCGTCGATGACGCCGCACCCGGTGAGTGCGAGAGCCGACGCGGAGGCGGTCAGGGCTATCGCGAGACGACGCCATGGGGTTGTGCGAAGGGGAGGAGCGCTCACGTCAGGTGCCTTCCGAGTGTGAGGGGAGCAGGGTGGCTTTCGCGCGACGCGCCGCGCCCGGCCGCGTGGTCACCGGCGCACTTCCTCGATGCGGACCGGGCGGTGCTCGCGGAGCGAGGCGGTGGCGGCTTCGGCGACCCAACTGGATTCGACCGCGTCCGTGAGGGTGCAGGGGGACGGGCGATCGCCGCGGACGACCTCGGTGAAGGCGGCGAGTTCGGCGCGGAAGGCGTCGGCGAAGCGGTCCATGAAGAAGGTGTGCGGGACACCGGAGGGGAAGGTGGTGCCGCGCTCGACGGAGCGGAGCGGCAGCTTGTCCTCGAGTCCGGCGGCGACGCTGTCGCGGGAACCGTGGAGTTCCAGTCGGACGTCGTAACCGCGAGCGTTGTAACGGGTGTTGGAGACAACGGCGAGGATGCCGTCGTCCATGGTGAGGATGGTGGCCGTCGAGTCGGCGTCGCCGAGGTCGCGGATCCACTCCTCACCGCGGTTCCCGCCGGTGGCGTAGACCTCGACGACCTCGCGGCCGGTCACCCAGCGCACGGCGTCGAAGTCGTGGACGCCGCAGTCGCGGAAAATGCCGCCGGAGACGGCCGCGTAGTCGCGTGGCGGCGGGGCCGGGTCGAGGGTGGTGGAACGGATGGTGTGCAGCCACCCGAGGGCACCGCTGTGCAGGGCCTCGCGGGCGGCGACGAACCCGGCGTCGAAGCGGCGCGGGTAGCCGATCTGGACAGGGACACCCCGGTCGGCGAGCTGCCGGGCCGTCCGGGCGGCCTCGGCGGTGTCCGCGGCGACCGGCTTCTCACAGAAGACGGGCAGTCCTGCCTCGATCACGGCCTCCAGCAGGGCAGGGTGGGCGTCGGTGGCGGCGGCGATGACGACGCCGTCCAAGCCCGCGCCCAGCAGTTCGGCCACGGAGTCGACGGCGTGGGCTTGGAGTTTCCCGGCGAAGTCGGCGGCGCGGCCGGGCACGGCGTCCGTGACCACGAGGGTGTCCACCGACGGCAGGCTGCTGAGCGTCTGGGCGTGGAACGCGCCGATCCGCCCCAGCCCGATGAGTCCGATTCTCATGCCGTGTACTTCCTTTCAGTCGATGGCGCCGATCACGTTCTGGTCCCAGTCGATCACCGATCCGGTGACCACTCCGCTGCGCTCCGAGAGCAGGAAGACGACGAAGTCGGCGATTTCGTCCGTCCGGCCCAGACGACCCATGGGCAGGTTCTTGCCGGCCTGTACGCGCCAGTCGTCGCCGGCGCCGTGGAAGGCGCGCTGGGTGGCGTCCTCGCCTTCGGTGTCCGTCCACCCGATGTTCAGCCCGTTGATGCGGATGCGGTCGAAGCGGTGGGCGTGCGCGGCGTTGCGGGTGAGCCCGGCCAAGCCCGCCTTGGCGGCGGCGTACGGTGCGAGGAACGGCTGCCCGCAGTGCGCCGAGGTGGACATGATGTTGACGATCGTCCCGGGTGCCTGCCGGGAGAGCATGTCGGCGACGGCGCCCTGCATCAGGAAGAACGGCGCGCGCAGGTTGACGGCGATGTGCGCGTCGAACAGCTCCGGCGTGGTGTCCAGCAGCGAACCGCGTGAGGTCAGGCCCGCACTGTTGACCAGACAGTCCACCCGCCCGAATCGGCTGACCGTGGCGGCCACCGACGCCTTGGCCTGCTCCACGTCGGCGACATCGGTCCTGACGAAGGCGGCTTGGGCTCCCATGGCGATGAGTTCCGCGGCCAGCGCCTCACCGGGCTCGGCACGGCGGCCGGTGAAGAGCACCGACGCACCCTCCCGGGCCGCCGCTCGGGCGACGGCGGCGCCGACTCCCTGACTGCCCCCGCTGACCAGCACGACCTTGTCGTCCAGCAGTGTCATCCAGGTCTCTCCTCAAAACGGCCGGTGGGCATCCACTCGGGGTTGGCAAGCGCGGCAGGACGACGTCCGGCCAGTACTTCGGCGACACCTTGGGCGGGCCGGCGTAGGTCGCGGCTTCGGCGCGGACGCTCAGGCATGGGCGGCCTCGACGTGTGGCCGACGTCCGTAGGCGGCGTCCGGGACGGTGCTGACGGGGTGCCAGAGTCCGTCCTCGGCCGAGGCGGCGACGGCGGCCAGGACCTCGGCGTCCTGGTGGGCGTCGTGGATGGTCGCGTTGCGCTGTTCGCCGCCGGCCAGCGCGGTGAGGAACTTCTTGGCCTCGATCACCTTGAGGTCGTCGAATCCCATGCTGTTGGCCGGTCCGGGCTGGAACCGTGCGTAGTCGCCCATGGAGGCGTTGGCGAGGACCGTGGTGTATCCGACGTCGGGTCCGCCGCGCCCGAGGCAGAGCCGCAACTCGTTGAGCCGCTCGAAGTTCCAGGACGCGGAGCCGTCGGTGCCGTAGACCTCGATGGCGAGTCCGCACTGCGGGCCGACGATGACGCGGGAAGCCTCCAGGGTGCCGACCGCGCCGGTGATGTGCGGGCCGTCGGCGAAGCGGACCAGCGCGGCGACGTGGTCGTCGTTCTCGACCGGCGCCATCACCCCGTCCTCGATGACGGCGAAGTGCGTACCGGAGCCCATGGGCAGGATGGGCCGCTCGCTGTACACGGTGGAGAGCAGCGAGCTGGCCTCGGCGATCGGTCCGACGACGTACTGGACGAGGTCGACGACATGGCTGAGCAGGTCACCGAGCGCTCCGCTGCCGGCGAACTCGCGGCGGAAGCGCCAGGAGAGCGCGCCCTTGGGCTCGGCCGCGTAGCCGCAGTAGAAGACGGAGCGGACGTTGGTGATCCGGCCGAGTGTCCCGTCCGCGACCAGTTCGCGGATGCGCTCGACGGCCGGTGCGCCACGGTAGTTGTAGCCGACCGAGGTCTCGACGCCGGCCGCCCGCGCGGCGGCGGCGACCGCCGCGGTCTCGGTGACATTCCGTCCGACCGGCTTCTCGATCCAGAACGGCTTGCCCACCTGGGCGGCGGCGACCGCGATCTCGCGGTGCACATGGTTGGGCCCGCAGATGGAGACCACGTCGACCTCGGGGTCGGCGAGGACCTCGCGGTAGTCGGCGGAGGATCGGGCGTAGCCGAGCACTTCGCGGGCGTAGAGCGCGCGATCGGGTGCGGTGTCGGCGGCGTGCACGAGTCTCGGCCGCAGGCCGAGTTCGGGGTAGACGACGGGTATGGCCTGGTAGGCGCGGGTGTGCAGCCTCCCCATCCAGCCCACGCTGATCAGGCCTACACCGAGCGTCGGCGCGTCCTCGGAGCCGTCGGAGTCGTTGCCGTTGTTCATGGTGGTGCTCCAGGGGTGTGCGGGATCAGGACGCGGTGCGTGCCAGGGTGAGGTGGGTGGTGACGGCTGCGGCGGGCAACGTGGAGTCAGGCGGCCGTGGTCCAGTGGCGGGGAGATCATCCGAACCACCTCTGCTCGGCGAGCCCGGTCTCGTACTCGGCACGCGGCACGGCCCGGGCCGGTCGACCGTGCACGTGGCAGGTCACTTCCTCGGCCGCGCCCGACGCCGCGGGCGTCCGCGCCGCCGATCCCCATGTCCACCATGACAACTACCAATCCGAGGGGTTGCTTACGAGACGTGAGGGCTCAGCGGGAAGTGCTGAACGCGGCGTCGAACTGCCGGTCGGACGCCTCGGCGGCCACCGAGCGGACGTAGCGCAGCGCCTCCGGCGCGGCGGTCTCCCGGTCCAGGCCGACGTCCTCCCACTCGACGGAGAGCGGGCCGTCGTAGCCGAGGCGGTTGAGCGCGCGCATGATCTCCTCCCAGTCGATGCCACCGCGCCCGACGGTGCGGAAGTCCCAGCCGCGTCGGGGGTCGCCGAAGGGGAGATGGGAGGCGATGATGCCGTTGCGGCCGTTGAGGCGGCGGGTGGCGTCCTTGCAGTGGACATGGGTCACGCGGTCGCCGTGGCCCTCGAGGAAGGCGACCGGGTCGACCTGCTGCCAATGCAGATGGCTGGGGTCGAAGTTGATGCCGAACGCCGGATGCCGCATCGCGGCGAGCGTGCGCTCGGTGGTCCAGTAGTCGTAGGCGATCTCCGCGGGGTGGATCTCCAGGCCGAAGACGACGCCCTCGGCCTGGAAGACGTCCAGGATCGGGGTCCAGCGCTCCACGAAGTCCTCGAAGCCCGCGTCGATGGTCTGAGCCGAGACGGGCGGGAAGCCGGCCAGCATGTACCAGATGCTGGAGCCGGTGAAGCCGTTCACCCGGGTGACGCCGAGTGCGGCGGCGGCCCGCGCGGTGTCGGCCATCTCGGCGGCGGCCCGAGCCCGCACCCCCTCGGGCTCGCCGTCGCCCCACACGTGGGGCGGCAACACGTCACGGTGCCGGTGGTCGAGGGGGACGTCGCAGACGGCCTGTCCGGTCAGGTGGTTGGAGATCGCCCAGACACCGAGGCCGTGGCGCTGCAGGAGTGCGCGCCGCCGCTTGACGTACCGGGGGTCGGTGACGGCTTGGCGAACATTGAAGTGGTCACCCCAGCAGGCCAGTTCGAGGCCGTCGTAGCCCCACTCGCCTGCCTTCCGGGCGAGTTCCTCGATCGGCATGTCGGCCCACTGGCCGGTGAAGAGCGTGACGGGGCGTCGGCTCATGGTGGAGGCTCCGATTCAAGCGCTTCCGGTGCGCAGCCGCAGCTGCGCCGGACTATCAGGTCGAGTGGCACCCGCATCTCGGTGGGGAGCTCGGTCTTCTGTGTCTTCTGTGCGACGTCGGACTTGCGGACCTCGATCGCGGCCAGCAGCATCCGCGCGCTGATTTCGCCGAGCTCGCGGTCGTGCCGGCCGAGCGCGGTCATCGGCGGGTCGAGCAGGTCGCTGGAGACCGGGTCGTCGAAGGAGACCAGGGCGATCTCCGTGCCGACCTTGTACTGGTCGGCGCGCAGTTGACGGAGCGCGCCGAGGGCGAGGGTGTCGCCTGCCGCGATGATGGCGGTCGGCGGCTCGTCCACCCGCATGAGCTCGGCCACCGCCTGTTGTGCGCTGGCCTCGGTCCACTCGTGGTCGCCGTAGGCCAGGTACTCCGGGGGCACCGAAAGCCGCCGCCTGCCCATGACGTTGCGGAAGGCTTCCAGCCGCTCGGTGGCGGGTGCGTTCTCCAGGCGCTGGATCCGGTCGGTCGGGCCGAGCGGCACACCCAGAAAGGCGATCTTGGTGTGGCCGTGGACGACCGCCAGGTGTTCCACGAGGGTGGTCATGCCCCCGACGTTGTCGGGGCTGACGTAGCCCAGTCCGGTGTCCCGGATGACGTGGTCGAAGAAGACGACCGGTCCCCGGTCCGGAACGTAGCCGCCGCTGGTGGCGACAAGCAGTCCGTCGACCTGGCGGTCCTGCAGGGTACGCAGGGCGGCGGTCTCGTGCTGGGCGTCACGCTCGGTGTTCATCACGACGACCTGGTAGCCGGCGGCTTCAAGCACGTTCTGAGCCGCCTTCAGCACCGTGGCGTAGAAGGCGATGGCGATGTCGGGGACGACGACGCCGACGAGCATGGACGACTGGGTACGCAGGGACCGCGCTGAGATGTTGCGCCTGAAGCCCAGCGCGGTCGCTGCCTCGACGACCTTCCGCTGAGTGTCCCCCGGTATGCGGGGGTTGCCGTCCAGAGCCCGGCTGACCGTGGATACGGATACTCCGGCCACCGCGGCGACGTCGGTCAGGGTGGGACGGCGTCGGCGGGACGGATCGACCGGACCGGGAGTCTGGTCCTGGCTTGAAGTCATCGGGGCTCCTTACAAGGGCGGTGTCTGCGGCGAGCCTGCGCTATTTGCTCGCTCGGGCAAAGACACTGCCGCGGGTGAGGATCGAATCCACGGTCGCCGCGAGGACGAGGATGGATCCCTCGGCGACGTACTTGACCACGGTCTCCGCACCGATCAGGTCGAGGCCGTTGGAGATGGAACCGATGACCAGGGCGCCGAGCAGGGCGTCCCAGACGCTGCCGCGCCCGCCGAACAGGCTCGTCCCGCCGATGACGGCCGCGGCGATGGACTCCAGCAGCACCGTGCCCGTGCCGGAGGAGGCCGACACCCCGAGCAGGCGTGAGGCGGCGAGGATGCCGCCGAGCGCGGCCAGCGCACCCGCCAGGCTGAAGGCGATCATCTTGGCTCGGGCCACCGGGATGCCCGCCCGCCGGGCGGCGTCCGGGTTGCCGCCGACAGCGTAGAGGTGCAGACCGAAGCGGGTCTGTGTGGTGATGTAGCTGAAGACGACGAGCAGCGCGAAGAGGATCACCACGGGGAGGGGCACACCGAGATAGCTGTTGAGTACCGCCACGGCTGTGACACTGGCGGCGCCGACCAGGATGCCGGGGAGTACGACCTCACGCGCCACGCTCATGTCGATGCCCCGGCGTCGGGACTCCCCCACAGCCAGCAGGCGCAGCAGGACGAACGTGGTGATGCCTACGGCCATGAGTGTCCACCCCAGGGCGGGTGGCAGGTAGGTGCTGGACAGCGTGGCGATGCCGGTGCCGAAGAGGCTGACCTGTCCGGTGCCGCCGGGCAGCAGTACCAGGATCACGCCGAGCAGCACGAGCTGGGCGCCCAGGGTGACGACGAAGGACGGCACCCCGAACTGGGTGACGATGCCTCCCTGGATCAGGCCGACCGCCGCCCCGGCCGCGATTCCGGCCAGCAGGCCGAGCCAGGCGGGCCAATTCTGGTTGACCACGAGGATCGCGGTGAGGGCCGCCGCCGCTCCGCTGTTGGCCGCGACCGAGAGGTCGATCTCGGCAAGCAGCAGGACGAAGACGATGCCCAGTGCGATCGTCGCGGTGACAACGATCTGCACCAGCAGGTTGGTGATGTTGCGGTTGCCGAGGAACGCGCTGTCCTGGGCGGTGAAGAAGGCCCAGATCACGGCCAGCATGAGGACGACGGGCACGAATCGGTATCGTCCGGCGACGGCGTCGAGCGCCGTCCGGCGGCGGGACTGGCGGCCTTCCACGCGCGCGACGGGCGGCGGGGAGGAAGTGGCGGCAGCGGCCGCGGGCGGTTGGTTCGATGGGGTCATGGTGCCGAGATTCCTGTGATGGCGGCGACGAGCTGGTCCGAGTTGGTGGTCCGTTCGCTGTTGTCGAACTCGGCGACCTTGTTGCCCAGGCGCAGTACGACGATGCGGTCGGCGACCTCCAGGACGTCGCGCAGGGCGTGCGAGATCAGCACGATCGCGCAACCGTGCTCGGTGCGCAGCCGGCGGATCAGGTCGAGCACGCCGGTCCTCTGCTCGACGCCGAGCGCCGCCGTCGGTTCGTCCATCAGGACGAGCCGCGGGTCGGAGAGGGTGGAGCGGCAGACGGCGATGGACTGTCGCTGGCCGCCCGAGAGACGGCCGACCGGAGTGCGCAGGGAGGGGATCTTCGCTCCCAGGCGGCGGATGGTTTCCTGCGCTCGGTGCTCCATGTCCGCGCGGCGCAGGCGCGCGCCGCGCAGCAGAGAGCCGGTCTCCTCCCGGCCGAGGAAGAGGTTCTGGACGGTGTCGAGGTTGTCGCAGAGAGCGAGGTCCTGGTAGACGGTCTCGATGCCGAGCGCCGTGGAATCGACCGGGCGGCGCAGCTCGACCGGGTTGCCGTCGATAAGGATCTCTCCTCCATCGGCGGGCTGCAGCCCGGAGATGATCTTCATCAGGGTGGACTTGCCTGCTCCGTTGTCGCCGACCACGGCCACGATCTCGCCCTGGCCGACGGTGAGGTCGATACCCTCCAGGGCGTGCACGCCGCCGAAGAGTTTGACCACCTGGCGGAGTTCGAGGAGCGGGGCCGCCGTGGTCACGGCGGCCGCTTCCTTGCTCATCCCACTTCCTTCTTGCAGGTCTCCGTGGCGGCGGTGGGACCCACGCAGATCTGCTTCCAGGTCCAGACGCCGTCCTTGACGAGCGTTGAGACTGTGTCGGCGTGCAGGTCCTGTACGGGGAGGAAGACCGCTGGGACGCCGGGCTTCATGAAGCCGTTGTCCACATAGCCGTCGATGTCACCCTTGTTGATCTTGCCGTTCTTGAGCAGCTGCACCGTCAGTTCGGCGGCCTTGGAGGCTTGCAGCTTGAACGGCTTGTACACAGTGCTGTACTGATAGCCGAGCAGGATGTACTGGACCGCCTGCAGGTCGGCGTCCTGACCGCCGATCACCGGCACCTTGCCGGTCAGCGACTGGGCCTTGAGCGCGGCGATGGCGCCACCGGCCGTGCCGTCGTTCATCACGACCACGGCGTCGATCTTGTTGCCGGTCTTGGTCAGGCACTGCTCCATCTCGGACTGCGCCTTGGCCGGGTCCCAGTTCGGCGTGTAGGTCTCGCAGGCGACCTTGACCTTCCCGGCCTTCACCAGCGGCTGGATGTACTGGTCCTGGCCCTTCTTGTACTGGGTCGTGCCGTAGTCGCCCTGGTTGCCGTAGATGCGGGCGATGACCTTGGGCTTGGCGGTCGTGCCGCCGGCGAGCAGCTTGGCGGCGTCCTTGCCCTGATTCTGGCCGACCGACAGCGAGTTGAAGACGACCTGTGCCGCCGCGGGGCCACCACGGGCGTCGTGGTCGTAGAGCAGCACGGGGACCTTGGCGACGGACGCCTTCTGGAGCGCGCCGCCGGCGATGTAGGGGTCTGCGGCGACCAGCACGATCGCGGACGCGCCGCCCGAGATGGCGGTCTCGACCTGCTGGACCTGCTTCTGCGGGTCGTTCTCGGCGTTCTGGATGACGACCTTGGCGTCAGGCATGGCCTTCTTCATCGCGGCCTTGAAGTCGGGGCCGTCCTGAGTGGTGAAGCGCACGGTCGTGGTGTTGGGCAACAGCATGTAGACGGTCTTGCCGCCACCGGCGGTGCCACTGCCCCCGCTGGAGCCGCAGGCGGCGACCAGAAGGGCCGCCGCGGGCAGGGCAGCCAGACGAACGACGAGTCTTCGCGAACAGGGCAAACGTCGCATTGGTGACACTCCTTAGTGAATCCGGCCTCAGAGTGCGCAAACCTTTGCACCAAGGTTTCCGTGGGGTCAACACTTTGAGCCAAAGAAGATGCGGGCCTCGAGATATCGTTTGCACAACGACGCGCCGTGGCCGCGTGGGGCGTGGCGGAAGAAAGTGCACGGTAGCTGGCACTTACCGGCGAGTAGCACCTGGGGCGCTCGCTCGCCGGAAGCCGGCGAGCGCGATGTTGCGATTCGGACAACTGCCAGGAGCACGCCACGGTTGGGAAGTGCCGCAGCCCGAGGATGTCTTGATGCCGCAGCGTCAGGCAAGGGGCTGTGAGGCCCAGATGATCTTGCCGCCCGCGGTGTAGCGCGTGCCCCAGCGGTCGGCGAGCTGGGCGACCAGGAACAGGCCGCGCCCGCCCTCGTCGGTGTCCGAGGCATGGCGCAGATGGGGTGCGGTGCTGCTGCCGTCGGAGACCTCGCAGATCAGCGTGCGGTCGCGGAGGAGGCGTACCTGTATGGGGCCTTTGGCATGCCGGATGGCGTTGGAGACCAGCTCGCCGAGGACGAGTTCGGTGGTGAAGGCGGCTTCGTCGAGTCCCCACTCGGACAGCTGCCTCATGGCGGCGGCGCGAATCTCGGAGACGGCGGCGGGGTCGTGCGGCACGTCCCAGCTCGCGATGTTCTCCTGCGGAAGTGCGCGGGTTCGAGCGACGAGCAAAGTCACGTCGTCGCTGCTGTGCGGGGTCGGGCAGGCGTCCAGGACGGCCTGGCACGTCTGTTCCGGGGGCCGGTCGGGGTGGGCCAGAGCCTGATCCAGGAGGTCGAGGCTGGCGTCGATGTCCCGGGTGCGGTCCTCGATGAGCCCGTCACTGTACAGAACGAGCTGACTGCCCTCGGGCAGGTGCAGCTCACTCACCTCGAAGGGCAGGCCGCCGAGGCCCAGCGGCGGGCCGGCGGGCAGATCGGGGAACTGCACCGTGCCGTCCGGGCGGACCACGATGGGCGGGGGATGAGCCGCGCGGGCCAGGGTGCAGCACTGGGAGACCGGATCGTAGACGGCGTACAGGCAGGTGGCGCCGATGATCTCGGCGTCGTCCGATGCGCCGGTCCGGTTCTGGTCGAGGGCGATGACGAGGTCGTCGAGGCGCGCGAGGAGTTCATCCGGGGCGAGGTCGAGGGTGGCGAAGCTGTGTACGGCGGTGCGTAGGCGGCCCATGGTGACCGCGGCGTGCAGGCCATGGCCGACGACGTCACCCACGACGAGGGCGACGCGGGCGCCGGACAGAGGGATGACGTCGAACCAGTCGCCGCCCACATCGGCTTGGGCGGGCAGGTAGCGGTGGGCGACCTCGACCGCGGTCTGTTCGGGAAGCTCTCGTGGCAGGAGGCTGCGCTGCAGGGTGAGCGCGGTGGCGCGTTCGCGGGTGTAGCGACGGGCGTTGTCGAGGCACAGCGCGGCACGGGCGGCGAGCTCCGAGGCCAGCGCCGAGTCGTCGTCCTCGTAGGGCTCCGCCTGTGTTCGGCGGTAGAAGCTCGCCACGCCCAGGGTGACGCCACGGGCACGCAAGGGGACGGTGATCAGTGAATGGACACCCTGCGCGAGGATCCGTTCGACGCGTTCGGGATGCTGTGCCTTCCAGCCGGGAGCGGCGCGCAGGTCGGCCTCCAGTACCGCTCGACCGCCGGCCAGGCAACGTGCCTGCGGCGTGGTGGCCAGGAAGCTGACCATGTGACCCACCGGGTACAGGGCGAGGCCCTCGTGGAGTCCGTGCAGGGCGGTGCGGCGCAGCATGGTGCCCGCCTCAACCGTGCCGCTTTCCGGTTCCTCCCCACGCAGGACGGGCTCCGCCAGGTCCACCGTGGCGAAGTCGGCGAGTTCCGGCACGGCCGCCCGGACGAGTTCCTCGGCGGTACGGGTCACATCGAGGGTGGTGCCGATGTGCGCACCGGCCTCGATCAACAGCGTGAGGCGTCGCCTGGCCGCCACCGCGAGACGGCCGATCCCCTGTTCTCCCACGCCGATCAGTTGTACGGCCGCGGCGCGGCCAGGAGCAGCCGGGCCGATGGCGTCGGGCAGGTCGGCCATCGGGTACGACGCCGGGTCGGCCGCCGGGCCCGGACGGCTGTGTCGCGGTGTCGGTGGGGTGTCGGCGCTCGTACGCTGCGAGCCGTCGGGGCTCCGCTGCACCCGGGCGGTATCCGCCGTACTGGGCATGACGTGCTGGAGTGGGCCCTCGGGAAAGAGAGCCTCGACGGCGAATCCGGTCACCCCGGAGGCGGTCTCCAGCGGCCTGCACAGCAGCGTGGCCGTGAGCCCCTGTCCCAGGGGCACCTCGACGGCGGCCCGGTGGCCCTCCGCGATGAGCTCGGTGGCCTTCTCCCCCAGGATCAGTGAGGCATCGCGCCCGCCACCGGTCGGCGTGCCAGGGGCCGCCGGCGTTCCTGCGGAGTGGTCCAGTACGTGCACGCGCCGTTCGGCAGCCGCGTATGCCCGCAGCAGGGCACGTTCCCGCTGGGTCGCCTGCTCCAGTATCCGCCGTTCGATCGCATGGCCCGCTTCGTACATGAGGTATTCGGCCTCCGGGGTGGCGTCGGCCACGTCGCACGCGAAGTCGATGACCCCTTCCAGGTGCCCGTCGAGGGGGTTGCGGATGGGCACACTCACGCAGGCGTCGGGCTGGGTGTGCTCGGTGAAGTGCTCCGCGCCGAGGACGCGGCAGGGGCGCCGCTCGACCAGCGCCAGGCCGATCCCGTTGGTGCCGACCGCGTGTTCGGCGAAGCAGAACCCGGGGGCGTCGAAGACGGCATCGAGGCGGCCGGCCAGAGAGGCCTCGCCGACGCGACGCAGAAGTTTCCTCCCCTGGCGGTCCGCGAGCGACACCCGTGCCCGAGTGCCGGTGATCCGAGACTGCAGCCAGTCGAACGTCGGCCTCGCTGCGCGGACCAAGGGGGCGTCCAGGTCGAGATCCGCCTCATACGGCGGGGCCCAGCGGTCCGGGCTGATGGCCAGCACCTGACAGCGCTGCCACGAGCTCAGGATGGCCCCGCGCGGACCTCCCATGACGACCTCGCCAGAGAGCAACCGCTCGCGAGCCCGCGCCGTGACGCGGTCCGGGTCGCTCCAATCTTCGGTCACCGGGATCACTCCCCTGAGCCGACTACGAGAGCCGCCTCGATGTAGATCATCCGATTAGAAAACCCCCCACACTTCAATCTAGCCGCATCGAACTTTTCCGAGTGCGGTGAGGCGCCATCGCGGGTTTTGAATCACCAAGGTCATCCCCCTTCCGCTCGCCCTTGGTACCGGAGAGCGCAAGCCAGGTGATGTCGATCAGCAGGGGTTGTCGCGTGACAGGCAGAGGCGGTCACGCAAGGAGCTGACACGGCCATGGGCGTGGCGATGACAGCCAGTGACTGATCGCAACCATTACCGGAAGCCGACCGTGCCCGGATTGGGCGTTCATGCACGGTTTGCGGATGGAGGAACCTACGAACCTGAGAATTCGCTGAGCATTCCGCGCGCACATTCGTATCTGAGGACGCGCTTCACCCATGCCGGAAGTCCTGCCGGCTCCGGAGTTGTCCTTGAGAGGCCTGATGAGACGCAACACGCGAAAAAGATCGAAGACTGCCCGCCGGGCGGTAGGCGCGGCGGCCGCACTGGCCGTGGGGGCCGGTGGACTGGTGGCGGTCAACATCTACGCCTCGGCCGACGAATCCAGCACGTCGAAGGGCACTGCCCAGAACCAGGTGCTCGCGGCCGGCACCTCCACCATTGACTGCCCCGACGTCGGCCAGAAGGTGACATCGGTGCCCGCCCAGGCGAAGGCCCAGGTCGACAAGGAACTGGCACTCCTCGACAAGCAGATATCCGAGGCATACCAGCGCCTTTCCACCTCCCAGAAGGCGATTCAGCAGGACCCCAATTTCGCCCAGAACGCGATCGTGGGTCCGCTGAAGGACAAGCGGACGGCGACGATCAACCGGATCGCCACCGCCATCGGCCGAGTGGCAGCCAAGCCGCAGGGCCTTGACGCTTTGGCGGCCTGCACGCTGCGCGCCACCGGCAACCAGCCCACCGCCGGTCAGAGCGGCAACAACAACCAGGGTGGCAACAACACCAATGCCGGAGTGACCGGCAACGGCCCCGTCGCCGCCGACTTCGTGGACATCACCAAGGTGAAGTCCAATGTGCGCACGCCGGCCAAGTCGGCGAAGGCTTCAAAGGGTGTCTTCGTCAGCAAGTGCGGGGTGAACGCCAACAAGCTGTACAACAGCGACAACGTCATTGTCGCGCCCGGTGTCACCAACGGCGCACACCACGTGCACGATTACGTCGGCAACCAGGACAATGACGCTTTCTCGAGCGACCAGGACTTCGCCAAGGCCGGGACCAGCTGCCAGAACAAGGGCGACAAGTCGTCCTACTACTGGCCGGTGCTGCGCCTGCAGGACGGCACCAAGGAGTTCGACGCCGACAAGCAGGGCGGCGGCGCCGAGGGCAACACGGGCCGGATCCTGACGGCCAAGAAGGCCACCTTGGACTTCGTGGGCAGCCCCCGCGGCAAGGTGGTGGCGATGCCCAAGTTCCTGCGCATCATCACCGGTGACGCCAAGGCGTTCGTCAACGGCACGGCCAACGCCAACGCCTCCTGGAGCTGCACCGGCTTCGAGAACAAGGTGCAGTTGAAGGACAAGTACCCGCTCTGCCCGTCAGGCAGCGACGTGGTGCGCACCTTCAAGTTCCAGAGCTGCTGGGACGGCACGAACATCGACAGCGCCAACCACCGTACGCACGTGGCTTTCGCCGACGCCAACGGCAAGTGCGCGACCGGCTTCAAGGCCATTCCGCAGCTGGTGCAGCGTCTGGTGTACGACGTGGACGCGCCCAGCGTGAAGAACAACGGCAAGACCCGTCCGTTCTTCTCGTTGGACAGCTTCCCGGAACAGCAGCACAAGCCGGTCACCGACCACGGTGACTTCATCAACATCTTCGACGCGAAGGTGATGAACAAGGCGGTCCAGTGCATCAACACCGGCCGTAAGTGCAGCTGAGTCCGAACACCTGGCGGTGGGCATCGAGTTGACGACGCTCACCGCCATGAACAGTGGCGCGCCCGGCCGTTCTCCGACGGCCGGGCGCGCCACTGTCGTATGGGACGCCGACAAGCAGGGCCGCGGCTTCCCGATTTCGGTTCAGATGGTCATGGCCTGGTACACGAGGGTCCGCAACTGGCGGCGTATGGGCGTTCGTTGCTTGCCCCAGGTGACGACCTGAGTGCAGAACACGGCCGTGACGCCGTCGACCGGGTCCACGAAGAAGTGGGTGTTCGCCGCACCGGACCAGCCGAACTCTCCCTTGTTGCCGAACGAACCCGCGGCCACGGGATCCGTGACGACATAGAACCCCAGCCCGAACCCGCAGCCGCGGTGCTCGTCGTCGGGGTACCGCCCGAAGGAGGTCAGATCGGCGCCTCCGGGCAGGTGGTTGGTCGTCATCAGCGCGAGCGTCCGGGGGCCGAGCAGCCGCTCGCCGTCCAGTTCACCGCCACGCACGAGCATGGTTGCGAACCGGTGGTAGTCCTCCAGAGTCGACACCAGTCCGGGGACGCCGCTGCCGGACGGGAACTCGGCCGGCCGGCGGAAGGTGGGCCGCAGTTCCTGGTTCACGGCGAGCCGGCCCGATTCGGGTTCCGGGCTGTAGACCTCCGCCAGGTCCGTCACCCGCCCGGGCGCGAGCGAGAACGTCGTGTCGGTCATCTTGAGCGGGCCGAGCACGTTCGTCTCGATGAAGCTGTCGAGGGTCTCGCCGCTGCAGACCTCGATGATCCGGCCCAGCACGTCGACGCCGAGGGAGTAGTTCCACGCGGTGCCCGGTTCGAACAGCAGCGGCAGCCCGCCCACATCGGCACACATCTCCTGGAGTGTCGTGCCCGGCCGCGGGAGCACATCTTGGCCCGCCTGGCGATACAGCGCGTCCACCGGGTCCATGTGGGCCAGCCCGAGGGTCAGGCCCGCGGTGTGCGTGAGCAGATGGCCCACCGTCACCGGGTGAGCGGCCGGGCGGACCCGTAGGCTCCCCGGCGACCCGCCGTCGTACACCGCCATGTCCGCGAACTCGGGAATGTAGGCGCTGACCGGGTCGTCGAGTCCGAGCAGACCCCGCTCCACCAGCATCATGACGGCGACAGACGTCACCGGTTTCGTCATGGAATACAGCCGCCACAGAGTTCCGGGCTCGACCGGAAGCCCGAGTTCGAGGTCCCGAAGACCGCCGCCCGCCGCGTACACGGGCTCTCCGTTCCGGGCCACGATCGCCGACCATCCCGGGATGACCCCGAGGTCCGTCTGCCGGTTGAAGAATTCGGTGATCCGCCCCAGCCGTTCCGCGCTGAAGCCGGACTGCTCCGGGGGCTTGGTGACGGTGAAACGATCGGCGAACTGCTGCACGTATACCTCCGTGTACTGAAGTCGGGGACTGCCTGCGTCAGCGGGCGGAAGGCGCCGGGACCCCGTCGGCCCCGGCCGCCGCCAGCAGCCGTCGCGTGTAGGGGTGCGCCGCGTCGGCGTAGACGTCCTCGGTCGTGCCCTTCTCCACGACGTCACCGCGGTACAGGACGACGATCCGCTGGGCGAGATGACGGACCACGGCAAGATCGTGGGAGATGAACAGGTAGCTGACGCCCGTCTCCCGCTGGAGAGCGGTGAAGAGGTTCAGGACCTGTGCCTGGACCGACAGGTCGAGCGCGCTGACCGGCTCGTCGCAGACGATGAGTTTCGGCGACATCACCAGGGCCCGGGCGATCGCGATCCGCTGCCGCTGGCCTCCGGAGAACTGGCGCGGGTAACGGTCGGCCGCTTCGGCCGGCAGCCCCACCAGCGCCAGCACCTCCCGTACCCGCTTCAGGACCACGGACCGCTGGTCACGCGAATGCACCAGAAGTGGTTCGGCCAGGGTCTGGCCCACGGTCAGAGCCGGGTTGAGAGAACCGTTGGGGTCCTGGAAGACGGCCTGAATGCTCTTGCTGAGCTCCCTGCGCCGGGCCCCGCCGGCATGGGTGATGTCCTGGCCGTCGAACAGGATCGTGCCCTGCGTGGCGGCCGTCAGCCCGAGCACGGCACGGCCCAGGGTGGACTTGCCGGAACCGGACTCCCCGACCAGAGCGACGGTCTCGCCGGGCCGGATGTCCAGGGACACGTCTCGGATGGCCGGAGTGCCCTTGCCAGGGCGGTGGTACGACACGGACAGGTCGCGGATGTCGAGCAGAGGCCGATCGGTCGTGCTCACAAGGACACCTCCAGCTGTTCGCCGGCCCGGACACAGCGGGCGACGCCCTGGTCATCGGGCTGCATCAGGACAATCGGCGCCTGTGTGCACCGGGAGACACGGTCGGGACACCGGTCGGCGAAGTGACAGCCGACGGGCCACTGCCCCGGGGGCGGCACGGTGCCGGGAATGGTGGGGATGGGCTCGCCCACCGTCGCCAGCCGCGGATTCGCCGCGAGCAGCTTGCGGGTGTAGGGATGGAGCGGCGCGGTCATGACGCGGTCTGTCGGACCGGCCTCCACCACCTGGCCCGCGTACATGACCAGGGCGGTGTCGCATGCCTCCGCTATGACGTCCCAGTCGTGGCTGATCATCAGCAGTGCCATGCCCGTGTCCCGCTGGATCGTGCGCAGCAGCTGGACGATCTCGCGCTGGACGGTGACATCGAGCGCGGTGGTCGGTTCGTCGGCGACGAGGATACGCGGGCGCCCGGCCAGCGCGACAGCGATGGAGACGCGCTGCGCCATGCCGCCCGAGATCTGCGACGGGCGCAGCCTCAAGACCCGGTCCGGATCGGGGAGTTGAACCTGGGCGAGCAGTTCACGGGCCCGGAGCGTGGCTTCCTTACGGGAAAGCCGCTCGTGGGTGCGCACCGCCTCGCGCAGCAGATGGCCGATGGTGAACAGGGGATCGAGGCCGACCATGGGTTCCTGCGAGATGAAGGCGATGGTGCCGCCGCGCAGTGCCCGCCACTGTGCCGGACCGAACGAGCCGACGTCGGTGCCGTCGATCTCGACGGTGCCCGAGGAAACGCGGGCTCCGGTCGGCAGCAGGCCGAGCACCGCCAGCCCCGTCATGGACTTGCCGCAGCCGGATTCGCCGACCAGCCCCACAGAGCGGCCCTGACCCACGGACAGGCTCACGTCGCTGATCAGATCGACCTCACCGTGCTCGGTGTCCGCGGTGACGGTCACCTTGGTCAGCCGTATGACCGGATTCGGCTCCGCAAGCAGCCACGCGTCGTCGGACTCCGGTACCGCCGCGGCGGCCACCAGTGGGCCGGATGCCTTGCGGCGCCGGGTCGGTGCCGCGTGTGACGCGCCGGACCAGCGTTCGGCGAGCATGTCGCGCAGGCCGTCACCGAGGACGATCAGCGCCGCGGCCGTGACGGCGACCAGACCGCCGGTCGGGATGGCCAGCCAGAGGCTCTCGTTCAGAGTCTGCGCGGCGTCGGCCATCATGCCGCCCCAGGAAGGAGCGGGCGGCTTCACCCCGAGACCGATGGCGTTCAGGCCGGCCGCGATGAGCAGGGTGTTCGCGCACGCCAGCGCCGCGTTCACCAGGATCAGACCGGTGATCCGCGGCAGCACGTGCCGGCGGGCCACACGCCAGGTGCCGAGCCCGGAGACCTGCGCCGCGGCGACGTAGGTCTCCCGGCCGACCGCCAGCGACGCCGACCGCACGACCCGCATCATGCCGGGGACCGACAGCAGGCCGATCACGACCATGGCCGCGGTCATGTTCTGCGAGAACAGGGCCAGCACGATCAGCAGCAGAATGATGCCGGGGATCGACATCACCACGTCGGCCAGCCGCATCAGCACCGCGTCGATGCGGCCCCGCCGCAGGCCGGCGACCAGGCCGAGGGGAACCGCGATCGCCAGGGTGATCACCACGGCGATCGCGATCTCCCGGAACGTGTCCGAGCCGCCGTACATCAGACGCGACAGCACGTCGCGGCCGAGCCGGTCGGTGCCGAGCAGGTGCTTCGAGCTCGGCCCGGTCAGTGCCGCGGCGAAGTCCGCCTGCTGCGGTGGGTACGGTGCGAGCCACCGGGCACCGAACGACGCGATCAGCTCAAGGACCAGGATCACGGCCGGAATCGCGATGCGTGGCCGGCGCAGGACTCGGCGCAGGACAGAAACGTGCGGCGTGCGCGCCGTGGCGGAGGCGGGCGAGGCCGGAGTGTTCTCCGCCTGCTCGGGATGCTCGGGTTCGGGATACTCGGGTTTCGTCATCGATGTCTCCGATATCTCCGGTGTCTCCTGTGTGCTCATGCGTCGACCGCCTGTGGGTTGAGCCAGCCGATGGCGAGGTCGAGCAGGAGATTCAGTCCGACCACGATGAGGGTGAAGTACACCGCCACTCCCTGGATGACCGGGATGTCACCGCTGGACGCGGCCGTGACCGCCGCACTGCCCAGACCGGGCAGGCCGAAGAGTTCCTCGATCACCACGGCCGATCCGAGCAGGCCGATGAGGTGGTTGCCCGCCACGGTCAGGACCGTGACGGAGATGTGCCGCATCGAGTGCTTGAACAGGATCGACCGCTCGCTGACGCCGTTGGCCCGCAGGTTCCGCACGAAGTCCCGGCCCAGCACGTCGGCGAACTGCTCACGCGCCTGCTTGGCGATCACCGTGACCAGTGCGAAGGCAAGAGCGGCCACCGGCAGCAGCAGCGAGCGCACCCAGCCGCCGGCGGACGCTTCGAAGAACACGTATCCGTTCGCGGGCAGCAGGCCGAACTGGGTGTTGAAGATCCAGATGCCCAGCAGACCGACCCAGAAAGCGGGGATGGTCATGCCGGCGATGGACGCGGTGTCCGCGGCGAGCCGCGTGGTGCGCCCACCGCGCGCGCTGACCATGCCCAGCACAACTCCGATGACCAGCGCGAGCAGGGTGGTCGCGATCACGAGGGAGAGCGTCACCCCCACCCTGGTGGTGAGCGTGCCCGCGACGGACTCGTTGCTGCTGATCGACCGCCCGAGGTCGCCGTGAACCGCGTCCCGCAGCCAGGCCCAGTAGCGCTCCCAGACCGGCTGGTCGAGGTGGAGGCGGTGCCGCAGCGCGGCGATCGACTGCGGTGAGGCAGTCAATCCCCCGATGGACCGGGCGGCGTCACCCGGAATGAACAACTGGAGGAAGAAGGTGAGCGCCGAGACGAAGAGCAGCAAGGGCACAGCCTGCACGATCCGCATTCCGCTGGTTCGCCACATGACGTGGTGCCTTTCTCGGTAGGGTCACTTGGCGGCGTGCAAGGACGTCAGGTCCGGGGTGAGGTTCGTGGTCGAGAGGCCGATGCCCTGCAGACCGGGCCGCGCGTAGACGACCTTTTCCATGGAGACCATCGGGATCGTCCAGGACAGGTCGGACAGGCGCTGTGTGAACTTCTGCCATCCCTGCTCCTGGAGCTGGGCGGTCGGTGCGGAAGCCGCCTGGCGGTAGAGCGTGTCGAGCTGCTTGTCGCCGACCTTGAACGGGTTGCCCCAGCTGTACAGGAGATCGTTGCCCTGGGCATACGGCGGGGCGATTCCGACGCCGTAGTCGAACATCATCGCCGGGTACTTCGTGTAGGTGGAGAAGAGCTCGTTGACGTTCGCCGGGACGTTGATCTTGACGTTGATGCCGATGTTCGCCATCTCGGCGGCGAATGCCTCTGCGGCCTGGGGCTCGCCGACACCCGTGAGGTTCACGGTGATGGGCAGGGTGAAGCCGCCCGGGTAACCCGCCTCCGCCAGGAGCTTCTTGGCCTTGTCGACGTCGTAGGCGTACTTTCCCTCGCTGCCCCGGGTGTAGCCGCTCGTGCCCGCGAGAACGGGATAGTCCCAGCCCTTGGCGTACGTGCCGTACAGGGCTTTGGCAATCGAATCCCGGTTGATGCCGTACATCATGGCCTGCCGAACGCGCCGGTCACTCAGGGCCTTGGTCATGGTGCCGGCCCGGTCCATGATCATCAGTTGCATGATCGAGTAGGGGCTCGACAGGACCTGGAATCCGGCGGACTTCGCGGCTTTCGCGGTCGTGGAGTCCCCGAGCGCGTAGTCGACCTCCCCGGAGCGGAAGGCGCTGAGCGTGGTGTTCTCGTCCTTGATGACCTTGACGACGACCTTCTTCCAGTGCACTCGCGACTTGTCGAAGTACCTGGGGTTGGGGACGTACGTATAGGTCTGCCCGGAGACGGTCCCCGACGCGTCGATCATGTAGGGCCCGGCGCCGTGCGTGGTGGTCCCGAGTTCGTCCTTCTTGTCGAGGCCGATGGGGCTGATGATCTCTCCGGTTGTCGGCCTGGAGAGATAGAGCGGCAACAGCGGATCGGACGTCTTGAGGTGGATGCGGAGTTTGAGACCGGTCAGGACGTCGATCGATCCCACGGGGGCCAGGTCGGCCGCCAGCGGACCGCCGGCCTTGGCGTAGTACTGAAGGGACTTCTTCACACCTGCGGCGGTGAGTGCGGAGCCGTCGTTGAATTTCACGCCGGACCGCAGGGTGATGTCGAAGGTCTTACTGTCGGAGCCGACGAAGCCCCACTTGACCGCGAGGGCAGGCGTGTACTTCCCGTTCGGGGCCTGCCGGATCAATGTGTCGTACGCCAGCTCGAAGAAATACTGCTGCGGGTCGGAGGAACCGCCCAGAGCCGGGTTGAGGGAGTTGGGCGCGATTGCCGAGGCAACCGTCAGGACGTTCGGGTTCTGGGCCGTCGCGGTGCCGGACGAAGCGCTGTTTCCGCCGCCGCAAGCGGTGGTCAGGAGCGCCAGCCCGGCGGCGCCGGCTGTGATTGTGAGAGTGAGACGCGAGCGTGTCATCTGAACCTTCGGCGTCGGAGCAGCAAATGGGTACGCGGGGGTCACCGGGGATGCGGAAGGGGCCACCGTCACGATGGATGACCGTGGCGCGAGTCCGCGCGAGGTAGGGGGCGGCAGGACGTTCTCTGAGCGGTTGGGCGTTCGGAAAGCCGCCGACGTGTCCTGGAATGAATGCAGAACACTCGAGTCGCGCTCTTGTGGATTGCTGCCGCAAACGAATGGCCTGGACGCGGCACTGTGAGTGAGCGCCGGGGTGTGGCCGGTGCTCGTGATATTGCACCCTGTGTGACGAGAGCTGCTGCTCAGCCGACTCTTGTGGAGATCGGTCCGAGTAATGCCTGGGGCCTGACGGGTTCTGTGGGTGCTCTCGCGGCGGTATCACTCATGAAGCCGCCTCTCAGCGAAGCCCCTGGAACTGAGTGGGCTCATTATTCGGCCAACCGGTCCGGTCCCAGAACGTTGGGAGTCCGCTGAGCGGACCGCCACGCAAATAAGGGGGGAAGCCCTGGAGGTGCGTCCGCCCACTGATCGCTCCTCACGGTGACGAACCGCCGGCAGGCCACCGCCCGCTGAATCAGGTGGGCGTCACGCGGTCGCCCGCCGCGTCGCGGGCGCGAGCAAGAAGCTGGGCCTCTTCCAGACGCACGGCGCTTCGCCGTCTCCGGGCCCGCTCATCGTCGATGGCCCGGGGAGGTGGGCATCGGTGCCGGGGCGACTTGTCGCCCCGGCACCGCCGCGTCACTCCTCGTCGCGCAGCCGGGCCACCAGGGAGATCAGCGCCTCGGTCTCCTCGGTGTGGCCCAGGGCGGTCAGGCGGGAGATCGCCGCGTCGAGGCGGGTGAGGGCGGGGGCGGGGCGTTCCAGGTAGATGCCCTCCACCGCACCCGCGAGGCGGACACACTCGGCCCACTCGCCGGCGCGGTCGTCGTCCCTTCCCGGCTCGCCGAGCAGAGCGAGGGCCTTCTCCAGGGCGGCCAGGGCGGCCTCGTACTCGCCGGCGTGGGCGTTGACCCGTCCGTGTTCGTAGGCCAGAGCGGTGTCCAGGGAGCGGCCGTGGGCCTCGTGTTCGGCGACGCGGGCCTCGTCGGCGATCCGGCCGGCGTCGGCGAGGAGGGCGAGGGCGTCGGCCAGGCCGTCGGAACCCTGCTGCTGGACCTGGAGACGGGCCAGTTCGCGCAGGCAGTTGCTGAGCTGCTCGTAGCTCGGGGCCTGGGCGTGGGCAACGAGTGCCTGGTCCACGGCCTCGCGGGCCCGGCCGAACTCGCCTGACTCGCCCAGGAGTACGGCCGTCTGGGCAGCGATCATGGCGTGGCTTGCCGGGTCGTCGTCCCAGCCGGCCGACTCGGCCGCGAGGGCGACGAACTCCGCCGTGGCGGCCTTGAGGTCCTCCCCCGCGTGCAGCGCGCGGGCGCGGGTCAGGCGCAGCTGGGCGACGATCCGGTCGTCCAACTCCCCGGCGGCGACGTCCGGTTCCGCCAGCAGAGAGTCGAGCAGAGCGATGCAGTCCTCGACGCGGCCCAGGTCGAGGCTGAGCTGAGCCGCGTTGCTGTACGTGCAGAACGCGTCCGTCCGGCTGCCGCGGCGAAGCTCCAGTTCCGCGGAGCGCGTCAGGTGCCGCAGGGCCTCGTCGGGGCTGCCCAGGTGCATGCAGGCCTCGGCCAGATCACCGTGAAGGCGGGCGGCGTCGACAGCGTCGGCAGGCCACTCGGCGGCCAGTCGCAGGCCTTCGGTCAGATTCGCGTGCGCGGCCTGCGCGTCCTGGAGGCCGAGTTGGAGCCGGCCGCGCAGTCCGAGCGTGCGGGGCAGGTGCCAGGCGGGACCGTGCGCCTTCTGCTGGTCGAGGAGGGCGTCGATCTCGGTGACCGCGGCGGGCAGGTCGCCGGAGATGGCGTACGTGCTGGCCCGCAGCAGCAGGCTGCCGGAGATCTGCCCGACGAGGTCGTGCCGGGTGGCGAACGCGTGCAGCAGATCCGCCTCGGCGAGGACCGGCGCGACATGCGCCTCGCTCCTTGACGTCTGCAGGCGCACGCCGAGCGCGCTGGCCCGCAGCCGCAGCAGCCGGGCCTCCTGGAACGGCGCGAGGCCGGGCGTCTCCTCGTGCAGGCGAACCATGGACGCGTGGGCGGCGGTCAGCGCGGCGGCCTTCGCCTCGGCTCCGTCGGCGCCTTGTGCGGGGGTCTCGGCGGCGCGGAGCAGAGCGAAGGCGCGGGCGAGCGCCGCGTGCCCCGGCAGTCCGGCGTCGTCGTACAGGGCCGCGGCCTCCTCGTGGAGGGCGGCGGCGTCGGCGAACTCGTCCTTCTCGCCCGCCCGGCTCGCCTCTTCGGCCAGCAGGTCCGCGCGCAGTTGTACGAGCGGGCCCACGGCCGGGTCGTCGGGGTGGGTGTAGTCGCGGGCGGCGGCGAGCGTGCGCAGCCGCGCCCAGCAGGCCTGTGAGTCCGGGTGCCCCTCCTCGTCCAAGGCCCTTGCTCGGAGGATGAGTTCGGCCGGTGAGTCGGGGACGGCGGCGGCTGTACGGGCGGCCGGCGCGGCAGCCGGTGCCGCCGGGGCGACGTCGTCGAGACCGCGGCCGCGCAAGGTCAGTTCCAGTGCGTCCAGGAGCGGGGCGCGGTCGAGGCGGGCCCTGCGGCGGTCGGTGTGGGCCGTGGTTGCGTTGCGGGCGTCGAAGCGGGCGGCGAGGTCGTCGGCGCGGCCGCGCACCTCGGCGCGCAGGTCGGCCACCGTCCAGGTGCGGCCCGCGTACCCGGCGGCGGGCAGTTCGCCGTGGCCGAGGAGCTCGACGCGCTGGAGGAGGACCTCCACGCCGGTGAGGAAACTGAGCAGGTCCAGCGGCGAGTCGACCTCGTCGAACAGGCTCCGGTTCTCGGCGAGCAGTTCCAGGCCGCGTGCCTCGTTGCCGGTGAGTGCGCAGAACTCCAGGTGCCGGCCGACCTCCGGGGACATCGAGGGGTTGCGGCGACAGCTGCGGTAGCCGGCGAGGTGCAGTTCCCGGGCCCGGTCGGTGCTGCCGGTGCGCAGCAGGGGCAACAGCGCGTGCGAGACGGAGCGGGCCGGCTCTTCCTGACAGGATTCCTTCCCGGCCAGGACCGGCTCCCAGGTGCGCAGCGCCCGCTTGTCGTCGCCCGCGGTGAGGTGGTGCAGCGCGCGCTCGCAGATCTCGCAGGCCTCGCAGTCGCTGAGCCGGGTGCGGGTGCGGCCCGCCCACAACTCGTAGGCGAAGGTGGTGTCCTCGCCGACGTGGGCGGCGAGCTGGTACGCCTGCCCGTAGTAGGGCTGGAGGCCGAGGCCGGCCTTCTCGTAGCGGTCGCGCATCTCCGTCAGCCACTGGCGCAGGCTGGCCAGCGGTATCTCGGGCAACGCGCGCAGGGCGTTGGACACCCACTTGAACCGCCAGAACAGCATGTGGCGCAGGCGCTCGTCGAAGACGTCGGGCTGCTCGTCGAAGAGGGTGAGCAGGCGGGCGAAGACGACGGGCGACTTCCGGGGCTCGGAGCCGTAGGTGTACGCCTCCTGGAGTTCGAGGAGCGCGTGGATGAGCGGGACGGGTTCCGCGAACTGCTCGGCGGCGTCGACGAGTTCCTCGGCGGTGACGGTGCGGGTGCGTCCGTAGGGGCGCCGGTCGTTCTCCTGGAGCGCCTGGTGCAGCTCGTCTGTGTTCTGGGGATGGGGTGCGGTCGGCATCGTCAGCTGTCCTTGCGGAGGGCGTGGGCGAGCAGGTCGAGGAAGGAGCGGTTGATGAGGCTCGATTCGGATGGCCTCAGCGGGCGCCGGGACAGCATCGCGGCCTGCCCGTAGAGGGCTTCGGCACTGGTGCGGGCCAGCTCGGGCTCGTCGATGGTGACGGCGGTGCGCACCAGCGGGTTGAGCTGGTTGAGGATCAGCTGGGCCCGCGGAGCCTCCTGACGCAGGGCGCCGAGGATGTCGCCCCACAGGCCGCCCTCCTGCTCACGGGCGAGTTGGGACCGGGTGCGCTCGTGCCGGGCCTCGCGGCTGTCGACGAGGAGGGCGGGGGCGGAGGCGGGTTGGAAGGTGCGCAGCGCGACGTCGCAGTCGAAGACGGCGAGGACGTCACGGGCCCGGGCGAGGTAGGCCGCGGCGGCGAGTTCCGTCTCCCGGTCGACGGGATCGAGGTGGGCGGTGAGGGTCTCGGGGTCGAGGTCGGCGACGGCGGCATCGGGCCTGATCTCGGGCAGCCGGTGGACCAGTTCACGGTCGTAGGTGTAGCCCCCGTTGACGACGCCGAGTCCGGCGGCCGAGGCGATCGCGGCGACCTGCCGGAACTCCTCCACGCTCGACGTCACGAGCACGGTGCGGTGGGTGCGCGCGAACTCGTCGAGGGTGGTGTGCCCGTCGGTGGTCTCGAACGGCAGCCAGGGCAACAGCATCCGCAGGATTTCGTCGTCGTGCACCGCGAGCGACTTCACGGCCAGGTGGTGGGCCTGGAGGAAGCGGGCGAGCAGGTCCGGGTCACTGGCGGCGGCCCGGGCGATCCACGCGCGCAGCCGGTCGGCAAGGGCGTCGCGGACGGCGGCGAGCGTGTCGTCCTCGTACAGGGACTCGCGGGACGCCGTAGGGCGCAGGCTCTCGGCGTCGACGACGCAGCGGACGAAGAAGGCCCACTCGGGCAGGATCTCCTCGGCCTGCTCGGACAGCAGCATGCCCTTGACGTGCACGCGGTGGCCGTGACGACGCCCGGCGGGCACCGTCTCGGGCAGCACGCACGCGATGCCCTTCAGGCCCACGGCCGGCAGGTCCAGCTCGATGGTGTCCAGCGGCGTGAATCCGAAGACGTCCGCGCCGTATGCGGCCAGCGCACGGGAACGGGCTCCCGGCGTGGGGTACGTACGCGCCCAGGGTGCGGGCTCGGGGTTGACGGACGCGCCCGGGCCGCCCGCGCCGCCGGTGCCGTCGTCGAAGGTCACCGGGTGGCGCAGCAGGGAGCCGAAGTGCCGGGCCAGCGCGTGCACCTGCGCCGGGCGGGTCCACTCGCCCGCGTCGGCGCGCGGCGTCAGCGTGACGGTGGTGCCGGGCCGGGGGCGGGCGGTGGCGGGCAGGGTACGGACGGTGTAGCTGCCGTCGCCGCGTCCCCGCCACTCCACGGCGGGGGCGTCGGGGGTGCGGGCGGATCGGCTCAGGACGTGGATCTCGTCCGCGACCAGGAAGCAGGAGAGCAGGCCGATTCCGAACTGGCCGATGAAGTCGGCGCGTTGCTCGGCTATACCCTCGGCGCGCTTGCTGCTGCGGCCGATCGTGGCGAGGAAGGTGTGCACGTCGGCCTCGGTGAGGCCGACGCCGTCGTCCTCGACGCGGACCACCGAACCGTCGGCGTACAGACGGATGCCGAAGGCGTCGGCGGGTGCGGGCGGTTCGAGGGCGTGCCGGGCGGTCAGCGCGTCCACGGCGTTCTGCATCAGTTCGCGCAGGTAGACGCGGGGGCTGGAGTAGAGGTGGTGGGAGAGGAGGTCGACGAGGCCGCGCAGATCCACCTGGAAGGTGCGGTCGGCGCCGGCGGCCGGGCTCAAGGGGGTGTCGGGCAGAGTCATCGGGCAGTCCGGGGTGAGGTGATCGGTGGCAGGCGGGGGCGGAGTCAGGCGCGACGCCGGAAGCGGGCGTACGCCTTCTCCGGCTGTGCCATGTACTTCCAGGGCCACGGGGTGTAGGCGCCGTCCAGCTCGTGGAAGACGCGCGGGGCCACGATGCTCTCGGTGGACAGGGCGAGGGCCATGGCGAAGATGTTGAAGTCCTCCTGCCAGCCCGGACGCCGCTCGTAGGCGGGGTGGAGGATGCTGCGTCCGGCCGCCTCCCTCAACTCGTCCTGGGTCCCAGGTGTGTCGAGATGGTCCTGGTGGTCCGACTCCACCCACTCCTCGATGTGGGCCATGGCGATCACACAGCCGAGACGATGCCCGTCGGGCGCGTCGGCGAAGGCTTCGCGGGCGAACGCCAGTGCCTGCCCCGGCTCGCCACCCCAACGCGGCTGCAACTGCGACACCCACTCGAGATGGGTCTCCAGGTCCAGCGGGTCGCGGCGCAGGGCGGCGTCGAGCCGGGTCTCGTTGACGGCGGGGCCCAGCGACATACCGCGGCCGGAGGTGAGGAGACGGCACCACGGCGTGACCCAGTCCGGCCGCAACTCGGCGGCCTCGAGCAGGTGTTCCTCGCCGATGTCGAGCCGCTCGTGGAAGACCCGCCACTGGTCCTGCGTGACGTTCACGGCACGCGCGGCGGTGCGTGCCTCCCAGCCCCAGCTGATGTGGCGCGTCCCGGATATCAGCAGGGCGGTCGCCCGGTGCTCCTTGTCCTCCTCGACGGCCCGGCCGATCCAGTCCTGCACACCGTCCAAGTCGGCCAGCTCACCCAGGACCTGGTGGTCGCGGCCGAGATCGAAGGGGGCCAGGGCGGCCCTGACCGCCTCCCAGTCGCCCGCCTGGGCGGCCTCCACCAGCGCGAGCACCCGCGCGTCCCCGAGCGCGCGCAGCGTGTACGTCCCGTTCCTCTGCCTGCGCGGGACGGGAAGGGCGTGCGGATCCGCCGCCTGTCTCTCCGCGCCCCTGCCTAACAGCTTGCCGAACATGCCGCGCCCTCCCCTGGTCCCGCGTGATCGTCCGGGGCAGCATAAACGGGCCCACCGACACCGCTTCCACAGGCGTCGTACACGGCGTCATCGGCGCCGTACTGTCACTGCTCCGCCGTGGTCCTCAGGCTTCGGGCGTGTGCTCGAGCATCGCGAGCGTCAGGACGTTGCCGCCGATGCCCCAGCCGCCGTCGGTGACCTCCTCGACGAGGACCATGGTGTTGGCGCGGGCCCGTTCCCCGTAGATCTCCACGTAGAGCTCGGTGGTGCGGGTGACGATCTTCTCCTTCTGCTTCTCGTCGAGGGTGCCGGCAACGACCTTGAAGTTGGCGAACGGCATGGTGGTTCTCATTTCTTGAATGGGGTTGTGGGTTACTGAAATGGGTGGGAGGGAGCTGCCTGCGGGGTGCGAGGGGTCAGATGATGCCGCCGTTGGCGCGGATCACCTGGCCGTTGACCCAGTGCCCGGCCGGCGAGGCGAGGAAGGCGACGACCTCCGCGATGTCGGCGGGGGTGCCGAGCCGTCCCAGCGGGGGCTGGGCGGCCAAGCGGGCGATGGTCTCCTCGTCCTTGCCGTCGAGGAACAGGTCGGTGGCGGTGGGGCCGGGGGCGACGGCGTTGACGGTGACGTCCCGGCCGCGCAGTTCTCGGGCGAGGATCATCGTGAGCGCCTCGACGGCACCCTTGCTGGCGCTGTAGGCGCCGTAGCCCGGAAAGGCGAGGCCCACCACGGACGTGGAGAAGGTGACCATCGCGCCGCCGCCGCGGATCTTCCGGGCGGTCTGCCGGGCGACGACGAAGCTCCCGCGGATGTTGGTGCGGTGAACCGCGTCCAACTCGGCCAGGTCCAGGTCGGCGACCGGAGACAGGTACAGCCGGCCGGCCGCGTGGACGACCACGTCGACGCCGCCGAACTCGGACTCGGCGGCGTCGAACAGCGCGGCCACCTGATGCTCGTCGGCGACGTCGGCCTGGACGGCGACCGCCCGGCCGCCGGCGGCCCTGACCTCCTTGACGGCGGCCTCGGCCAGATCACGACTGCCCGAGTAGCCGACCACGACGGCGAATCCGTCAGCGGCCAGCCGACTCACCGTCTCGCGGCCGATACCTCGGGAACCTCCGGTGACGATGGCGACGCGGGACCGGCCCGCGGGGTGGTCGACCGCGGCGCGGCTCGTCGCGGTTCCTTGGGTCGACATGGAGACTCCTACGAGTTGCCGGATACGGAACGCCACGACGGGTGGATCGTGGCGGGGGCGTCGGTGTCGTCACCGGCTGCTCCCTGCTTGCGTCTCCAGCGTGCGCCGGTACTGCCGCGCCAACCAGGGCTGTCTCTACCCAGGGGTTGGCACCCCCTGGCTCAGGACACCGGTGCGAGCGACGATGGGGAGCGTGAACCACTCCGAACTCGCCGCGTTTCTGAAGTCACGGCGCGCCCGCGTCCGCCCGTCCGACGTCGGCCTGCCCACTGGTCCGCGGCGCCGGGTGCCCGGACTGCGACGCGAGGAGGTCTCCCAACTGGCGGGTCTGTCCGCCGACTACTACACCGAGTTGGAACGTGGCCGCGGCACCCAGCCCTCGGCTCAGGTGCTGGCCGCCCTGGCCCGGGCGCTGCGTCTGAACGGCGACGAGCGGGACCATCTGTTCCATCTCGCCGACCGTCTCGTCCCCCCGGCCGCGCACGGCCCCACCGCACATGTGCAGCCGGCCCTGCTCGGTCTGCTGGACCAGCTCACCACCACTCCCGCCCAGGTCATCACCGACCTGCACGAGACCCTGGTCCAGAACCCCCTGGCCGCCGCGCTCGTCGGCCGGCCCCCGGCGGTGCGCGGCCCCGCGGCGAGCTTCGTCCACCGCTGGTTCACCGACCCCGACGCCCGCACTCTCTACCCGGCCGAGGACCACCCCCACCACTCGCGGGTCTTCGTCGCCGACCTCCAGGCGGTCGCCGCCCGGCGCGGCTGCGACACCGAGGTGCACGAGATGGTGGCCGCGCTACGGCGGCGCAACCAGGAGTTCGCCGACCTGTGGGACACCCGCGATGTCGCCCTGCGACGGACCGACCACAAACGCATCGTGCACGCCACGCTGGGTGTCATCGAGCTTGACTGCCACAGCCTGTTCAGCGAGGACGGGCGCCAGCGTCTGCTGTGGTTCAGCGCTCCACCCGGCACCGAAGGCGCCGCCCAGCTGCAGCTTCTCTCCGTGATCGGCACGCAGGACATGACTCTCAGCACGCAAGAGTGACAGTTGGCCCCGCCGCACGTCCGAGTCAGCTGCGCAAGGTGACCGCGACTGCGCTCGACGAGGTCGACCGGCCTCAGGCCCGATGGTCACGCCTTCGCCGTGTCGTACTCCTCGCGGGCCTTCTGGATCGCCGCTATCCGCTGTTCCGTCCACTGCGCGAGGCCGCGGACCTGTTCGGCGGCCTCGCGGCCGAGGTCCGTGAGGCGGTAGTCCACGCGGGGCGGGATCACGGGCTTGGCGTCGCGGTGGACCAGGCCGTCGCGTTCCAGGGTCTGCAGGGTCTGGGTCAGCATCTTCTCGCTGACCTTGCCGATCTCCCGGCGCAGTTCGCTGAAGCGGTAGGAGCGGTCCAGCAGCGCGATCAGGACCAGGGTGCCCCAGCGGCTCGTGACGTGCTCCATGGCCACGCGGTGCGGGCACGTCGTGCCGCCGTCGGCCATCCGCACACGGTCCACGAGCGTCGTCTCACTTACTTCCACACCCATACCGTACTTCGAAGGTGACACTTCCGAGCAGATAGCGCATCTCGTCACGCGACCGGAGCGTGGCCGAACGGCGAACGGCGAACGCCGGACGAGCGCCGCCGAACGATCCGTCACGGTCAGCCAGTTGCCAGCAGGGCGTCGGCGGTTCCGCCCTCGTCGAGAAGATCTATCAGGGTCGCCCGGGCGCGGGCCACGCGTGAACGGACCGTGCCGACCGGGCAGTCGCCGGCCTCGGCCGCCTCCGCGTACGGCAGGCCGACCATCTGGGTGAGGACGAAGGCTTCCCGACGCTCGTCCGGAAGGGAGGCCAGCAGATCGAGCAGGGCGATGCCGTCGTCGAAGCCGGGCAGGTCCCGCGGCTGGGCGTTCTCGACGGCCAACTGCCAGTCCGGTACGTCGGACAGGCGGGGCCGGGCGGAGGCGTGCCGGTAGCTGTCGATCACCGCGCGGCGGGCGATGGACAGCAGCCACGCGCGGGCCGAGGAACGGCCCTCGAACCGGTGCAGGCTGCCCAGCGCGCGCAGGAACGTGTCCTGTGCCAGGTCGTCGACGGCCTGGGGATCGCCGCAGAGGTGGGCGACGTACCGCTGGACGTCGCGGTGCAGGGCGCGCACGAAGTGCTCGACCGCGTCCGCGTCACCGCCTCGTGCGGCGAGGGCCCATGCGGTTATCGACTCGTCGAGCGATGCCGTTCTCTCGCTTTTCTCGCCCTTGTGGCCTTCGTCGCGTGAGGCGGGCGAGACAGAAGTGATCACCTGGTGTCCTTCTCGTCATCCATGATCCGGGCCGGTGGCGCGGGAGAGCGCGAACGGTGCGGTCCGGTGAGTGGGGAGACGGCCGTACGACGCCTGCGTGGGCGTACGGCCGATGCCCTAGGCGCGTGGAGCTGCCTCGGGAAACCGACTGTCTTCAGACGACAGAGGTCCCCAGGGGCGGACCCCGAGAGGTGATCGCGTGGACGAGGAGGAGACGCGGCGCCCGGTCCGAGCGACGTCGGCGCGCACGGACGCGCGGGCGGTCCGCGGGGGCGGGGAGCGCGAGCAGCAGCCGCAGCGGAGCCGCCAGCCATCCGGCCACGGCCCGCAGGATCCGGAAAGCGGCCTTCTCGCCGTAGGCCAGCCACAGCCCGCACAGCAGGGCGGCCAGCAGGTGGGCGGCGAGCATGCCGAACGACGAGGAGTCGACCAGGGATGAGCCCGAGTGGGTCATGTGGCCCACGTCCATGTGACCCACGTCCATGTGGCCCGTATCCATGGCGTCCATGGAGTCCATGGAGCGCCTGTGCAACGGCCCCATGTGCGTGGGACCCATATTCATCGGGCCCATGCCCCGGGGCCCCATGGTCAGGGGCTCCATGCCGTGACCCGTGGGAGCCGCGCTCGCCGACTGCGCGAGTGAGAACGCCGAGTGCAACGCCGTCTGGGTGGCGACCACGGCGGTCATGATCAGCGGCAGCCCGCGCTCACGGCCCGCCAGGCACCAGCCCGCGACACCGGTCGCGGCCACCCCGGCGGCCAGCGTCCACGCGGGCACGTGGCTGCCGGACATCATGACGTGGCCCAGGGCGGCGAGCAGCACACAGACGGCCGCGAACACCGCGGCCCGTAGCGTGCGAGAACACCACCCTGCTGTCATGGCGCCTCATCCTCGCATCCGGACATCGCTCGTCATACGGGGTACGGAAATCTCCACAGGTCCGCACTCACTACTCAGGGCAGGCGCGTTCTACTCGCGCCGAGAACCGGCGGACCGGCCGCGTACGACGGCGAACGCCGCCGCGGCCAGCCCCAGCAGGCCCACGATCAACCCGGCGATGCCGAGCCCGCGGGCCGTCGAGTCACTGCTGGACGTGGCCGACGTCGAGCTGTCGGCACTCCTCGGTACCCCTGAAGAGGTCGTCGAGGCGCTGCTGCCCTCGCCCTGCGCGACCTTGGCCGTGAGCTTGACGACCGGCGCCGGGTTCTCCGGCTCCTCGCCACCCGACTCGGCTTCGTCGATCCAACGGGTGATCTTGCCGTCGGAGTACGTCTGGAGTGCCTTGAACGTCAACTGGCCGGTGTCCTCGGGCAGTTGACCGAAGGCGACGTCGAAGTCCTCGTACTGGCCGGCTCCGATCTTCCCGCCGGTCCAGGTGATCTCGGAGACGGCGTCGGTGATCGTGCCGTCGTCGGTCTTGACCGGTGTCTTCAGCTTCGTGTTCGTCACCTTGGCGGTCCAGCCGTCCTGCGGGGAGACGAGCACCCCGAGGACGGGGTGATCGGTGGGCAGGAAGACCTGGACCTTGGTGGTGTCGGCGGTGTCCTCCTCGTTGGGGACCCGGAAGGTGAGGACACCGTCCGTGGCTCCCTTCGCGTAGCTGTCGGGGTGCACGGTGACATGCGCGGAGGCTACGCCGCCGGCGGTGAGCACTGCGGCGGTGGCCAGCGCGGTGACGAGACCGACGCGGCGCAGGGTGGTGCGTGTCGTGGACATGGGTGGGTTGGTCTCCGTACTGAGGAAGGGATGTCGGGGGTCAGATGACGTACGACATCCCCGTCGGCGGTCCGCGCCGGTGTACGGCGTACCGCAGCCGCAGCTGACGCGACGGCCGAGTCTCACTGGCGACCCGACGTACCGGACGCGGCACGACAGGTCCCCGCGCTCCTCTCGCCACCTGCCACCAGGCAGCGAGCCCGGGTACGAACGCGGCCGCCCACCGCAGCAGCGACCACAACGCGGCCTCACCGCGCCGCAGCCACCAGGTCAGGACGACGGCCGCCCCGACATGGGCGGCGGTGGCGTGCGGCGTCAAAGCATGGGTGTGGGCGTGGACGTGGGCATGAGCGTGGACGTGGGACATCCGCATGCCCTGCATGGCCATCACGGCATGCGGGCGGGTGGCGTCGAACGCGTAGTGCAGCCCGCCCTGGACGGCCAGCGTCCCGCCACCGATGCCGGCCAGCGCCCGTTCCCGCCCACTGAACACGCAACCGGCCAGGAAGACGGGCACCCCGCCCGCGATCTGCGTCCACACCGGCGGGGCCGCGCCCGTGGCCAGCACATGTCCCGCGGTGGCGAGCAGCACACACAGCACGGCGAACACCGCCGCGCGCAGGCTCCGAACCGCCAGGGACGCACTCACATCGGCCGATGCTGCCATGCCGCCCGAGACGCGCTCCCCTCGTCTGCGCATGCGTACCACCGCCCACGTCCTGTCCGGCCGACCTGCCTCCTCCCTACGAGTCGGACGCGGACCCTGTTCAGTTCCCGCCGCACCGGGTGAAATCGAAGCAAGGGAAGCAGCCGTAGGAGCAGGAGCGCACACTCGCCGCCCGGCGCGCCCCTCGCACACACCGGCAGCGGGCGTCCGCGTCGCTGACGCCGGGTATCCCCCGGACAGTCCTCGCGACCGCCGGCCCGGGACGCCGACGCGCCGCGACCCCATGCCCACGGAGGTGGAGCACCATGACCGACACCAGCGGACTGCGGCCCGTCGCGACGTTCTGCGGAGAGTGCGACTGCGGCTGTCCCCAGTTGTTCGTCGACCCGAACGCCCCGGCGGAGCAGCGGATCATCCTGACCGACGACTTCGGTCAGCGCGTCCAGATGAGCTTCGACCAGTTCTCCAACCTGGTCGGCGACGCCAAGGCGGGCAAGCTGGACGGCATCGCGCTGCCCTGACCCGACGTCCCGGCGCCCGCCTGACGCGGTCGTAGGTCCGGGGGCGCTACGAAGTGGTAACGAGACGCAACCGTGCGGCACTTCGCGTGGTCCAGTCCACTATGAAGATCTCTTTCCTGCTCCACAACGCCTATGGAATCGGAGGCACGATCACCACCACCTTCAATCTGGCCCAGGCACTCGCCGAGCGCCATGACGTGGAGATCGTCTCTGTGCTGCGGCACCGGGAGCATCCGAACTTCACCCTGGACCCGAGGGTTTCGCTGCGGCCGCTGGTGGACCTCAGGCAGGAGAAGGAGCACCCGTTACATCTCCGACCGGCGAAGGTGTTCCCCCGCTCCGAGTACCGGCACGGCCAGTACAGCGAGTTGACCGACCAGCGGATCGGCGAGTGCCTCGCCACGATCGACGCCGACGTGGTGATCGGAACCCGGCCGGGGCTCAACGTGCATCTCGCGCTCCAGGCTCCGCGCCATGTCGCACGCGTCGGGCAGGAGCACCTCACCCTGGACAACCATTCACCCCGGCTGCGCGGCGCGCTGCGCGCCGCCTACCGCCGGCTGGACGCGCTCACCACGGTGACCGAGGCGGACGCCGCCGCCTACCGGCGCAAGATGCGACTGCCCGGGGTGCGGGTGGAGGCCCTCCCGAACAGCGTGCCGGACCCCGGCCTGCCGGCCGCGGACGGCACCGCGAAGGTCGTCGTCGCGGCCGGCCGGCTGGTCCCGGTGAAGCGGTACGACCTGCTCATCGAGGCCTTCGCCATGGTCGTCGCCGAACGCCCCGACTGGCAGCTGCGCATCTACGGCAAGGGCGAGGAGCACGACCGGCTGCGAGGGCTGATATCGGAGCTCGGTCTGTACAACAACGTCTTCCTGATGGGTGCGGTGGCACCCATGGAGGCGGAGTGGGTCAAGGGTTCGATCGGCGCGGCCGCCTCCAACTTCGAGCCGTTCGGGATGACGATCGTCGAGGCAATGCGCTGCGGCCTGCCGGTGGTGAGCACCGACTGCCCGCACGGGCCCGCTGAGATCATCGAGGACGGCGTCGACGGCCGGCTGGTACCGGTCGGGGACCGTGACGCGATGGGTGCGGCCCTGCTGGAACTCGTCCGTGACGACGAGCACCGCCGCCGCATGGGTCGTGCGGCCCTGGAGAACGCCCGGCGGTTCGCCCCCGGCCCGGTGGTCGAGCAGGCCGAGCGGCTGTTGGCCGAGGCGGTCTCCGCGAGACGGGCGGGACAACCGGTCGCCCAGGAACGCGCCCCCGTGCACCGGGTCCTGGTCAGCAAGGGTTTCGCCGCTCGCGACACCGCGATCACCGCGGCGGGCAACGCGCTGCGCGTCGTACGAAGGGGGCAGCGGTGAGCACGGAACCGGAAGGGACGAAAGAGGCGGAAGGGACAGCGGTGAGCGCGGAACCTGAGGCGCGGCCACGCGTCGGCTGTGCGGTCGACACGGACGGCCGGATCACGTTCGACGTGCCGTCGCGGCCGGCGGAGGCCAACCAGCTGCTGCTTCGGCTGCGTCCGAAGAAGGGACAGCCGGAGAAGACCCTCCACGTCCTCGACCTGGAGCCGACCGGCGACGGCGGCCGACGTGCCGTCCTGGACACCCGGCCCGTTCTCGCGGAAGGCCGGTGGGACGTCTTCCTCCTCCAGGACCCCGAGTCCCGGCGACTGCGTCTGCTGCCGGGGCCGCGCGACGTACGAGTCCTCGTCGACGGACACCTTCGTGACCGGCGGTCACCTCTCGCCGTCCGGATTCCGTACGTGACCAAGGACGGCCATCTGGCGATCCGGGCCTGGCGGCGCACCGCCCACGCGGAGGCCGCCGGCATCGAGGTCACGGACCGGTCGATGACCGTCGGCGCCCGTCTGCACGGCGCCTCACTCCGGGAAGGAGCCGTCGTGCGCCTGCGTCGGCGAAGCGGCGACGGCGCCGTACACACCTTCGAACCACGGGCCGGAGACGACGACCGAAGCTTCTCCTTCACCGTCGACTACGAGAAGTTGGCCACCGGGACGGGCGCCGGGAGCGGCATCTGGGACGCCTTCGTGCAACCCGCGCCGGAAGCGTCTCCCATCCGGATGGCCAGGCTCCTCGACGACGTGGCGGACCGCAAGGCGGTGTTCGTCTATCCGACGGTCACGGTCGGAGGTGCCCTCGTGCACCCCTACTACACCGTCGACAACGACCTCTCCGTGAAGGTCACGAAGGCCGGCTGAGGCGAGGCTCCGGCGGCGCCCCTGGTCAGGCCGCCGCCCCGTCCTCCGAGGCGATCGGCGCCAGCTCGCCCGGCTTCTGCGTGAACTGTGTGTGGTGCAGCTGCGCGTACCGTCCGTCCAGGGCGAGCAGTTCCTCGTGGGTGCCGCGTTCCACGATCCGGCCGGCCTCGACCACCAGGATTTGGTCCGCGCCGCGGATCGTGGACAGCCGGTGGGCGATCACGACGGCCGTCCTGCCCTCCAGCGCCTCGGTGAGCGCCTCCTGGACGGCCGCCTCGGAGGTGTTGTCCAGGTGGGCGGTGGCCTCGTCGAGGATGACGACGCGCTGGCGGGCCAGCAGCAGCCGGGCGATGGTCATCCGCTGGCGTTCGCCGCCGGAGAGCCGGTAGCCGCGTTCGCCGACCACGGTGTCGAGGCCGTCGGGCAGGGAGCGTACGAGGTCGTCCAGGCGGGCGCGCCGCAGGGCGTCCCACAGCTCCTCCTCGGTCGCCGTGGGACGGGCGAGCAGGAGGTTGGCGCCGACGGTGTCGTGGAAGAGGTGCCCGTCCTGGGTGACCATGCCGAGGGTCTCCCGCAGGGACCGCGCGCTCAGGTCGCGGACGTCGACACCGCCGACCCGGACGGCGCCCTCGTCGACGTCGTACAGCCGCGGCAGCAGTTGGGCGACGGTCGACTTGCCGGCGCCGGACGAGCCGACGAGGGCGACGGTCTGTCCGGGTTCGGCGCGGAAGGAGATGCCGTGCAGGACCACGGCGCCGCCCCGGGTGTCGAGGGCGGCCACCTCCTCCAGGGAGGCGAGGGAGACCTTGTCGGCTGACGGGTAGCCGAAGCGGACCTGGTCGAACTCGACGGCAACCGGGCCGTCGGGGACCTCGCGGGCGTCCGGCTTGTCCTCGATCAGCGGCTTCAGGTCGAGCACCTCGAAGACCCGCTCGAAGCTGACGAGGGCGCTCATCACCTCGACGCGGGCGCCGGCCAGCGCGGTGAGCGGGGCGTACAGGCGGGTCAGGAGCAGCGCGAGGGCCACGACGGCGCCCGGGTCGAGGGTGCCGCGCAGGGCGAACCAGCCACCGAGGCCGTAGACGAGGGCCAGCGCCAGGGCCGACACCAGGGTCAGGGCGGTGATGAACACGGACTGGGCCATCGCCGTCCGTACGCCGATGTCCCGGACCTGGCGAGCCCGGACCGCGAACTCCTTCGACTCCTGCTCCGGACGGCCGAAGAGCTTGACCAGGGTGGCGCCGGGGGCGGAGAAGCGCTCGGTCATGCGGGTGCCCATCGCCGCGTTCAGCGCCGCCGCCTCCCGCTGCATCCGGGCCATGCGGCTGCCCATCCGCCGGGCCGGGACCACGAACACCGGCAGCAGCACCAGCGCGAGAAGGGTGATCTGCCAGGAGAGCGTGAGCATGACGGCGAGGGTGAGGACCAGCGTGACCAGGTTGCTGACCACTCCGGACAGGGTGTTGCTGAAGGCGCGCTGGGCGCCGATGACGTCATTGTTGAGACGGGAGACGAGCGCACCCGTACGAGTGCGTGTGAAGAACGCGACCGGCATGCGCTGCACATGATCGAACACAGCGGTCCGCAGATCGAGGATGAGTCCCTCCCCGAGCGACGCCGACAGGCGTCTGCCGAGGATGCCGAGCGCCGCCTCCGCAAGGGCGATCAACGCGATGAGCAGGGCCAGGCGGACAACGGTGCCCTCGTCGTCGCCCGACACGATCGCGTTCACGACCCGTCCGGCGAGGACCGGGGTCGCGACGGCGAGCAGCGCGGTCACCACTCCGAGGGCGACGAACCGCGCGATGCGGCGGCGGTGCGGGCGGGCGAACGCCCCGATGCGGCGCAGCGTGGCGCGGGCCAGGGGGCGTCGTTCCTGCTCGGCGTTCATGACACTGTGCAGTTGTGTCCAGGCCGTGGTCTCCATGCTCATAGGAGGGACCGTAGAGCCTCAAGCATGCTTGAGGTCAAGGGAACCCCCGCTGTCCCGACAGTACGAAGGATCCGATGACCGTACGTAAGCCCCTGTCCCCGCTTCCGCAACCCGCAGTTGGCGCGGGATGGGAAACCTTGCCGACTGTGACAGCGGTACACCTCCCCGAGATCCCCGGCCGCCCCGAACACCCCGACTTCTCCCACATCTGCGACCTCGCCGACGACGTCTCCGACCTCGCCGACCTCTCCGAACGATCCGACATCCCCGAGGGACGACTCCCCCGTCGCGTCCCGATCCGTCGGATCCGCCAGATCCTGTGTCTGCTTCCGCTCCTGCTCGTCACCGTCGTCGCGGTCCAGCACCGGTCGGTGCTCGCCGAGGGCTTCGGCCATCTGCGGCATGCCCAGTGGCCCTGGCTGGTGGCCGCGATCGGTGCCACGTGTCTGACCTGGGTGGCCGCCTCCGTGACCCGGCAGGGTGCCGTCGTCGAGGCGCTGCCGAAGCGGCGGCTGCTGGCCACCCAGTTCGCCGCGGGCGCGGCCAACCATCTGCTGCCGACCGGGCTGGGCGCGAGCGCGGTCAACCTGCGGTTCATGACGGTGTGCGGAATTCCGCTCGCCCGCTCGTCCGCCGCGCTGGCGCTGTACATGCTGGCCGAGACGATCGGCCGGCTGAGCCTGCTGGCCGCGCTGCTCGTCGTCTTCCCCGACGCGCTGCGGCTGGGCCCCCTCCTTCCGGACGGGGCGGTCGGCCCGCTGCTGCTGGCGGTCGGCGCGGCCCTGCTCGTCGCCGCGGGTGTGCTGGCGGGCGTACGACGACTGCGTACGGCCGCGTGTTCCTTCCTGCGTACCGCGTTCGGCGAGGCGCGCTCGGTGCACACCCGGCCCGCGCGGGCGTTCGCCCTGTGGGGCGGCTCGCTGGCGTTCCCCGCGTTGCAGGCGGCCGGGCTGGCCGCGGTGGGGCAGGCCTTGGGACTGCCGGTGCCGCCCGCGCACATGGCGGTCGCCTACCTGGCGGCGACGGTGGCCGTCGCGCTGGTGCCCACGCCGGGCGGGATCGGCTCGGTGGAGGCTGCGCTGGTCGTGGCGCTGGTGGCGGCGGGCGGCCCGGCCGCGGTCGCCACGGCGGTGGTGCTGGCCTTCCGGATCATCACCGTCTGGCTGCCGCTGGTGCCGGGAGCGTTGACGCTGGGCGCCCTGGTACGGCTGAAGGTGATCTGACCGGCGCCCGTGCGTCACACCGAGATCCGCACCGGCCCGCCCTTCGGGTCCATGCGGCCCGTCCAGTGGGCCGTCAGGGTCAGGGTTCGGTTGGGCAGGGCCGTGCCCGGTGACAGACGTGCGCGGTGCAGGAGACGGCCGTCCTGGGTGATCCGCAGGACCGGCCGGGACAGTGGGACCGAGGTCCGCAGGATGTACGGCAGCCGGTCGGCCGGAGTGACACGGTTCGGGGCGATCCAGCGCAGGGGCGGATCAACGAGCAGGGGGACGCCGACCTGCCGTACGGCTCCGGCGGCGAGCGTCTCCAGGACCGCGCCGGCCGCGTGGACGCCCTCGCGGGTCGCGGTGGCCGCGCTCGCCACGGCGTGCAGCACACTGCCGACGGCGAACACACCGGGACGCGAGGTGTGCAGGGCGCCGTCGACGGCCGGGCCGCGGGTGCCGGTGTCGAGGGCGAGTCCGCCGCGCCGGGCCAGTTCGTGGTCGGGTACGAAGTCGCCGGTGAACACGACGGTGTCGCAGGGCAGTACGGCCGTCCTGCCGTCCTGGTGGCGTACCCGCACGCCCGACAGCCGTCCGTGGCCGAGGAGTTCGGTGACCGTGGTGTCGGCGAGGAGCGGGATGCCGTGGCGCAGCCGGGTGTCGAGGGCGCGGGCGGGTGTGGTCTGGGGGCGGGGCAGGTCGGTGAGCATCGCGACGACCCGGGCTCCGGCGGAACGTACGGTGTCGGCGGCGGCGTAGGAGACGTCCTCCGCTCCGACCACCACCGCGCGCGTGCCGATGTGCTGCCCGTACAGGTGGACGGCCTGCTGGAGTTCGCCCGTGGTGTAGACCCCGGCGGGGCGGGTGCCGGGCACGAGACGTGCGGCGCGGGGGCGTTCGCGGGCTCCGGTGGCCAGGACGAGCGCGCGGGCGCGGACGGTCTCGGGTCCCTGCGGGCCGACGGTGCGCAGTGCCAGGGGCCCGTCCCAGTCGAGGGCCGTCACTCCGGTGCGTACGACGGCTCCCGCGCGCTCGGCGGCGGTGACCAGGAGGCGGGCGTAGGCGGGGCCGGTCAGGGGGTGCAGCAGGGTGCCGTAGCCGCCGTGGGCACAGTGCCGGGGTACTCCCCCGGCCTGCCGCTCCCGGTCCAGGATCTCCACCCGACGCACGCCGGCGGCGGCCAGCCGGGCTCCGGCGGCGAGCCCGGCGGGTCCGGCACCGACGACGAGGACGTCGACCTCGCGTCCCGCGCTCACGGCCGGGCCTCCTCGGCCGGGTTCCGCACCAACCCGGTGTCGGGCGGTGCCTCCTCGGACAGTGCCTCCTCGAAGAGTGCGCGCACCGTCGCCCCGCAGTAGAAGCCCTGGCAGCGCCCGGCCCTCGCCCGGGTCCGGCGGCGCAGTCCGTCGTGGCCGGCCGGCGGGATCGTGCTGTTCAGGGCGTCGCGGATCTCCCCGCGGGAGACGCGCTCGCAGTGGCAGACGAGGGTGCCGTACTCCGGGTCGGCGGCGATCAGGTCGGGCCGCTGGTACGGGCGTGGGAAGGCCTCGCCCAGGTTGGGCATGCGGACCGGGTCCAACTCCCGTGCCGGGCCCGGGTCCAGGCCGGCGTCGGTGAGCAGACCTGTCACGTGTTCGGCGATGGCGAGGGACGCCGTCAGACCGGTGGAGCGGATACCGCCGACGGTGACGTACATCTGCTCGGGGTGGGCCGAGATGCGGTAGTCGTCGTGTTCGGTCGCGGCGCGCAGGCCCGCGTAGACGGCGGTGACCTCCTCGTCGAGCAGTTCGGGCAGGACGCGGCGGCCCTGGTCACGGAGCAGGGCGAGCCCCTCGGCGGTGGAGCCGGTGGCCTGTTTGTCGTCGAGGTCCTCGGCGGTCGGTCCGAGCAGCACGTTGCCGTACACCGTGGGGGCGACCAGGACTCCCTTGCCGAGGGCGGTGGGGACGGGCAGCAGGATGTGCCGGACCAGGGCGCGGGCGAGCTTGTCGAAGACGAGCAGCTGGCCCCGGCGTGGGGTGACCGTGAAGTCGTCGTGGCCGAGGTGCCGGTCGAGCGTGTCGGCGTGCAGACCGGCCGCGTTGACCAGCCAGCGGGCGCGCAGGGTGCCCCGGCCGGTGGCGAGGACATGCGAGCCGTCCCGCCGACTCGCCTGCCGCACCGGGCAGTCGAGGTGCAGGTCGACGCCGTGACGGACGGCCTGGGTGGCGTACGCCAGGGTCGTCGTCCAGGGGCAGACGATGCTCTCGCCGGGCACGTGCAGGGCGGCGAGCGCACCGGGGCCGAGGTGCGGCTCGCGGTCGTACAGTTCGGCGGGACCGATCACCCGCGTGTCCCGGTAGGCGTTGCGCTCGGCCTTCTCGGCGAGGCGGGGCAGCGCGGCGAGTTGTTCCTCGTCCCAGGCGACGAGGAGCGCGCCGACGGGTTCGACGGGGATGCCGGACTCGGCGGCGTAGCCGGCCAGCAGCCGGGCGCCCTCCCTGACCAGGCGTGCCTCCAGCGAACCGGGGACCGCGTCGAAACCGGTGTGCAGGATCGCGGTGTTGGCCTTGGAGGTGCCCTGGCCGACGTCGTCCCGCGCCTCGACGAGGGCGACCCGCAGGTCGGGGTGGCGGGCGAGGGCGCGGGCGATGGCGCAGCCGACGACTCCGGCGCCGACGACCGCCACGTCGTACGTCGCCGACGGCAGCGGGCCGCGGCGGGTGACCGTCATCCGGCCGGCCCGTCGAGCAGCGCGGTCACCGCGGCCCGGAAGCGCGCCAGGCGTTCGGCGGCCTGGTCGGCGCGGACGCGTGGCTCGTACACGGCGGCGGGCTTCCAGTCCGGAAGCGCGTCGGCGAGGGTCAGTCCCGGTTCGGCGCCGAGCCGGGCCAGAGCGCCCACGCCCAGAGCTGTCGCGTCGGGCAGCGCCGACACCTCCACGGGGCGTTGCAGCAGGTCGGCCTGGGTCTGCATGAGCAGGGCGGAGCGGGTCAGGCCGCCGTCGACGCGGAGCACGGCCGGTGTCTCGCCGAGGTCGGTCGCGGCGGCCTCGGCGAGCGAGACCACCTGTGCGGCCAGCCCCTCGCACAGCGCGCGCACCAGGTGCCCGGGGCCGGTGTCGAGGCCCAGTCCGGTGAGCGAGCCGCGCACGTCGCCGCGCCACCAGGGGGCGGCGAGTCCGGCGAGGGCGGGGACGAAGGTGACGCCCCCGCTGTCGGGTACGGCACCGCCCACGGTGTCGAGGTCGGCGGCGCCCCCGATGACGCCGAGGTCGGCGAGCCAGCGGACGGCGGAGGCGGCCGTGTACACCTGGCCGTCGAGGCAGTAGCTGGTGTGTCCGGCGAGCCGCCAGGCGACACAGCCGACCAGTCCGGAGGTGCCCCGCGTCGGTGTGTCACCGGTGTGGGCGAGCAGGAACGCGCCGGTGCCGTAGGTGCACTTGGCGCCGCCGGACGCGGTGACGCGCTGGGCGAGCAGGGCGGCCTGCTGGTCGACGACGAGTCCGGTGAGCGGAATCGGGTGATCGGTGCCGAACGCGGTGGTGGTGCCGACCGGACCGGCGTTCTCGACGACCTCCGGGAGCCGCTCGCCTGACAGGTCGAACAGGTCGAGCGCCCGCGGCGACCATCGTGCGTGGTCCAGGTCCAGGAGCTGGGTACGGCCGGCGGTGGCGGCGTCGGTGACGTAGGCGCCGGTGAGGCGGTGGACCAGCCAGGCGTCGCTGGTGGTGACGACTCCCTCGGCGGTGAGGTGTCGTCGTATCCAGGCCATCTTGGGCGCGGCGAAGTAGGGGTCGAGCGGCAGTCCGGTCAGCCGGCGCAGTTCGTCGGCGTGTTCGGCGAGTTCGGCGCACACGGACTCGGCGCGGCGGTCCTGCCAGACGAGGGCGGCGGTGAGCGGGTGGCCGGTCGCCGGGTCCCAGGCGAGCACGGTCTCGCCCTGGTTGGCGAGGCCCAGCGCGACGACGGGCTCCCCGGCCTCGGCCAGGGCCTGCCGGCCCGCGTCGACGACCGAGTCGTACAGCTCGGCGGGGTCGACCTCCACCAGGCCGCCGGGCAGATGGCGGGGCCGTACTGCGGCGAACCCGGCGCCGATGACACCCCGTTCGGGACAGATCACCAGAGCCTTGGTGCCGGACGTGCCCTGGTCGACGGCGAGCACCGGACCTGTCATCCCGCCCCTCCCTCGGTGATCACGGCCCCGCCAGCCTGCCGCCGCCTCCCGCACCGCGTCAAGGGCCTCCGACCAGCGACGACCTCGCTCCGTCCACTGACTGATGGCCAGTCAACAGACCTGCCGTGAAAAGAAGTTCGAAATGATCGGGGAACCCTTGGCTGACACATGGATGGCGCCCCTATAGTGACCGCCGACCGACGCGATCTCCTCAACCGCCGCCCAGAGGAGGGCTGTTGTTACTCCACCCTGCCGTCGCCCCGCCCGACCCGAAGTCCGGGGCGAGCGGTTGATGGCCAGAGACGGAGCCCGACCCTCGTACGATCCCGCCGGCCCTGACACCGAACTGCGCGCCGCTCTCCAGGAAGTGCGCACCGGGCGCTGGATGTCGATGCGCGCCCTGCTGGAACGGACCACGGCCTGGTGGCAGTGGACGCAGCGCACCCAGGTCCTGGCCGCCGGGGCGGCCGGCACGGACGTGGTGCGGGCCTGGCTCGCGGAGGAGCCGCACAGCGTTCCGGCCGCGGTGATGCGGGCCCGGGTCGCGGTGGAGCGCGCGTTACGGGCCCGGCGCGAGGGGCATCGCCGTACGCACGAACTGTGGATCGAGGCGTGGGACGTGAGCGACGCGGCCACCCGGGTCGCGCCCCTGGACCCGGTGCCCTGGGTGTGTCTGCTGGCGCTCGCGCAACTGGACCGCCGGCAGTTGTGGGAGGAGCACCGGGTGGCGCCGCCCGAGCCGATGCTGCCGCCCGGACCGTGGGGGCTGCTCGCGGAGGCCGAGAAGCGCGACCCGGGCAACCGCGAGGCCCACCACCGTGTGCTGCAGTTCCTGTACGCGCACGCCGCCTCGGACCGGCTCCCGGAGGCGGCCGGTCACGCCCACCGGGTGGCGGCAACCGCCCCGCCGGGCTCGGCGCTGCACGTTCTGCCGCTGTATGTCCGGGTCGAGCGCTACCGGCGCGGCAGCGGGCGCTCCGCCGCTCTCGACCTGCACTGGGTGGCCGACGAGGCCACCCGCGAGGCGAGCCGGGCGTACGCGTCCTGGTTCGAGCGGTCCCGGCCCGCCGAACGCTCGCCGCTGGACCTCAACCATCTGGCCCACGCGCTGTGGGGTGCGCTGCGGTTCGAGGACGCGGCCCGGGTGTTCGAGGCGATCGGCCCGTACTACACCCCCCTGCCCTGGGCCTACCGCGCCACGGATCCGGGCGACCAGTCCGAGGCCGTACGGATCTTCCGGCAGGCGCGTGCGCGCAGCCGGTCGGCGGCGCCCGATCCCGACGCCTGACGTCGTCCCCCGTTTCTCCCGCCCACCCATCGGAGGTTCCCCATGTCCACCAGCCCCGATCCGTCGGCCTCCCCCGGGGCCCCGCAGCACGACGAGGAGCGGCGGCTGCGCGAACTCGGCTACCGCCCCGTACTAGCCCGCCGCATGGGCGGCTTCGGCAACTTCGCGATCAGCTTCTCGGTGATCTCGATCCTGTCCGGCTGTATGACCCTGTACGGCTTCGGCATGGGCGCGGGCGGTCCGGCCGTGATGCTGTGGGGCTGGGCGGGCGTCGGCCTGTTCGTGCTGTGCGTGGGCCTCGCGCTGGCGGAGGTCACCAGCGCGTATCCGACATCCGGCGCCCTGTACTACATGGCCGACCGGCTCGGCGGGCGCCGCTGGGGCTGGTACACGGGCTGGCTGAACCTGCTCGGGCTGCTCGGCGCGATCGCCGGCATCGACTACGGCGCCGCCCTGTTCACCGGCGCGTTCATGAACCTCCGGTGGGGCTTCGAGCCGACACCGGAGAAGACGATGCTGATCTTCGTGGTGATCCTGCTGCTGCACGCCGTGCTGAACCTGTTCGGGGTGCGGCTGGTCAGCGTGCTCAACTCGATCTCCGTGTGGTGGCACCTGGCGGGCGTCGCGCTCATCGTCGGCGCGCTGGCGATCGTCCCCGACCACCACCAGTCGCCGTCCTTCGTGTTCACGGAGTTCGTCAACGACACCGGCTGGTCCAACCCGGTCTACGTGGCCGCGATCGGCCTGCTCCTCGCGCAGTACACGTTCTCCGGCTACGACGCCTCCGCGCACCTGTCCGAGGAGACGTCCAACGCCTCGGTGTCGGCCGCGAAGGGCATCGTGCGCTCCATCTGGGTGTCGTGGCTGGCCGGCTTCGTACTGCTCGCCGGTCTCACCTTCGCCATCCAGGACTACGACGCCACGCGGGCCAGCGAGACCGGGGTGCCGCCCGCGCAGATCCTGCTCGACGGCCTGGGCACGGACGGCGCGAGCGCGCTGCTGCTCCTGGTGATCGTGGCGCAACTGTTCTGCGGCAACGCGGAGGTCGCGGCGGCCAGTCGGATGGTGTTCGCGTTCAGCCGGGACAAGGCCCTGCCGGGCTCCACGCTGTGGCGCAAGGTCAGCGCGCGCACGCAGACACCGGTCGCCGCCGTGTGGCTGTCGGTGGTGGCCGCCTGCCTGCTCGCGCTGCCGTCCCTGTACTCGACGACCGCGTACGGCGCGGTGACCGCCATCAATGTCATCGGCATCACACCGGCGTACGCCATTCCCGTGCTGTTGCGTCTACGCGCGGGCGACCGTTTTGAGCCGGGTCCCTGGAACCTGGGGCGGTGGAGCAGGCCGATCGGCTGGGTCGCGGTGGCGTGGGTGGCCTGTGTGACGGTCCTGTTCTGTCTGCCACAGTCGTCGCCGGTGACGGTGGACACGATGAACTACGCGTCCGTGGCCCTCGCCGTCGTCCTGGTCCTGGCCACGGTGTGGTGGTTCGTCGCCCGCGGTTCGTACGGCACACCCACCACGGCCGCGTACTCCGACCGGGAACAGGCCGAACTGGCCGAGGGAATCGTCTGAAACCATGCCATCCGGCGCCCGTCCAGGTACGAACCCCTGTGCCGGATACGGCAGGATGAGCGGTCGCGCGGGCCACGGGGGGCCGGTTGGCCCGCGCGATCGCACTTCCCGGAATCGAGCAGGTGGCAACGTGACGCAACTTCACATCCGGCCGTCGGCGAACGCCTTCGCCGCAGTCCTCCCTTCCGGAGGTGACCGGTGAAGCGCGACCTGACCGTGGACGACCTGGTCGTCGCGGGGATCGCGCTGGCCGCGGGCCTGCTGGCGGCGTTCCTGCTGCGCATGCTGCTGCGCTGGCTGGGCAAGCACGCCGACCGCACCCGCTGGGGCGGCGACGACGTCATCGTGGACGCGCTGCGCACGGTGGTGCCGTGGGCGGCGATCTCGGGCGGCGCGGCGTCCGCGGCGGCGGCCCTGCCGCTGCTCTCGGCGGTCCAGCACACCATCAACCAGACCCTGACCGTGCTGCTGATCTTCGTCGTGACGGTGGCGTCGGCGCGGTTCGTCGCGGGCCTCGTGCGGACCGTCACCCAGTCCCGCTCCGGGGTCGCCGGATCGGCCACGATCTTCGTGAACATCACCCGGGTGCTGGTGCTGGCGATCGGCTTCCTGGTGGTGCTGCAGACGCTGGGCATCTCCATAGCGCCGATGCTCACCGCCCTGGGGGTCGGCGGTCTGGCGGTCGCCCTGGCCCTCCAGGACACCCTGGCGAACCTGTTCGCGGGCATCCACATCCTCGCCTCCAAGACCGTCCAGCCCGGCGACTACATCAAGCTGAGCAGCGGCGAGGAGGGCTATGTCGAGGACATCAACTGGCGTCAGACGACCGTACGCGCGCTCTCCAACAACCTGGTCGTGATCCCCAACGGGGAGCTCGCGAAGTCGAACATGACCAACTTCATGCGTCCCGAGCAGCAGTTGACCATCCTGGTCCAGGTGGGGGTCGGCTACGACAGCGACCTGGAGCACGTCGAGCGGGTCACCTGCGCGGTCGTCACCGAGGTGATGACCGAGATCACCGGCGCCCTCCCCGATCACGAGCCGCTGGTCCGCTTCCACACCTTCGGTGACTCCCGGATCGGGTTCACGGTGATCCTGGGCGTCGGGGAGTTCAGCGACCAGTTCCGGATCAAGCACGAGTTCATCAAGCGGCTGCACCGGCGCTACCGCGACGAGGGCATCCGGATTCCGGCGCCCGCACGGACGGTGGCCCTGCAGCAGGGCGCGGTGGTGATCCCGCAGCAGCGCGGCGGCGCGGAGATCGAGCCGGGCGAAGTCGCCTCCACCCGGCTCGACTGAGCCACTGTCCCGGCCGGGCCGATGTCCCGGCCGGGCCGATGTCCCGGCCGGGCCGATGTCCCGACTAGGCCGATGTCCCGACTAGGCCGATGTCCCGACTAGGCCGATGTCCCGACTAGGCCGATGTCCCGACTAGGCCGATGTCCCGGCTGATCCCTGGTCCCGGCTGATCCCTTACAGGGTGGCCGAGTTGTCGTGGTAGTGCCCGTTCGTCCGGCGGTTCGGCGCGACGAGCGAGGCGCTCGCCGGGGTGACCGTCCAGTCCGGGTGGCCGGGCATCCGCGGGGTCTTCGTGCCGTACAGCCAGTCCCGCAGGAAGCCGGACAGATCCTGGCCGGAGACCTCCGAGGCGACGCTGATGTAGTTCTCCGTGGTCGCCGCGGAGTTGCGGTACCGGTCCAGGAAGGTGCGCTCGACGGAGCCGAAGGCGGCCTCGCCGATCAACTGCCGCAGCGCGTACAGGACCAGGACGCCGCCGAGGTAGCGCTGGCTGTCGAAGAGGTTCGTCGCGTTCGGTGAGGCGACCGGACCGGAGGTCTTGCGCCACTGGTCGCCGCGCGCGTAGGTGTCCTTCATCCGGGCTTCCATGGTGGTCAGCCCGAGAGAGTCGGCCCAGCCGCGCTCGTAGCGGTAGAGCAGCCCGTAGAAGTCGGCGTGGCCCTCGTTCAGCCAGAGGTCGCCCCAGGTGGCGGGGCTGACGCTGTTGCCGAAGTAGGAGTGGACCAGCTCGTGCATCATGTGCGAGCCGATCTTCGACTCCTCCTGGAGCAGGAAGTTCGGCTTGTACAGCGTGAGGGTCTGGGTCTCCAGACCCGTGAAGTCGAAGGCGTTCGCGGCGTCGGAGTTGCAGGGCAGCAGCCCGTACGTCTCGAAGGGGAACGCGCCGAGCCGCTGCTCGACCCAGCTCAGCTGCCCCGAGGTGAGCGCGAGCGCCGGTTCCAGGGCACTCGCGCGGGCGGTCGGCACGACGTCCCTGAGGGGCAGTCCGCCCGGGCCCTGCCGGTCCTTGACCACGTAGTCGCCGACCGTGATCTGCACCAGTTCGGTGGCCATCGGCTCACGCGAGCGGTAGGTGTACGCGGTCCGGCCGTCGGTGAGGGTCTCGGTGTTCACGAGGAGGCCGCCGGCGACCCCGCGCAGGCCGCTGGGCACGGTGACGCGGAAGGTGAAGGCCGCCTTGTCCTGCGGGTGGTCGTTGCAGGGGAAGACGGTGTGCGCCGAGTCCGGCTGCGGGCAGACCGCGAAGCCGTCCGGTGTGGCGACCCAGGCGGTGTGCGCGAGGGAACGGCGCGGGTCGGCGGTGTACGCCACCACGACGGTGGCCGTGCACGTGTCCGGCAGGTCGCGCACGGGCGTGACCCGCAGCTTCTCGCCGACCTGTTCGAAGGCGGCCTCGCTGTCCGCGACGCGGACGGACGTGATGTCCAGGCCGAGGGCGTCCAGGGAGAAGCGGCTCAGGGCCTGGGTGGTGAGGATCTCCAGCGTCGCCGTGGCGGTGACGAGCTTGGTCGTGGCGTCGTACGCGAAGTCGAGGGTGTACGCGTTGACGCGGTAGCCGTCGTTGCCGAGGCTCGGGAAGACGGGGTCGCCGAGGGTCTCGGCGCCCGGGGAGGAGGCTGCCGGGGAGGAGGCCGCGGGGGCGGCGTGGGCGGCGGATCCCACGGTCAGCGCCGTGGCGGCGCCTATCAGGGCGGTGGCGGGTGCCGTCACTCTGGTGCGATATCTCATGGTCCGCTTTCGCTCGGGCGGCCGGGTGGTCGGGTCCGGCCGTCGGTCAAAGGGTGATCACAATGCATGACCACAAGATCAGACGCTTCGGTTGCCTCGGAGGATGCACGCGTCTCGCGGGAGTGTGTCCGGAAGTACCCGAGGACCGCTGTCGATGCCGGGTCGACCACGAGATATCTTGATGTCGAGCAATGTTGCAGACGTGGAGCGGAGCACCCGGTGACTGACTCGACCATCATCTATACGCACACTGACGAGGCCCCGGCCCTGGCGACGTATTCCTTCCTGCCGGTGGTCCGGACGTACGCCTCGCAGGCGGGTGTCGCCGTGGAGACGCGTGACATCTCGCTGGCCGGGCGCATCATCGCGTTGTTCCCGGAGTACCTCACCGAGGACCAGCGGATTCCGGACGCCCTGGCGGAGCTCGGCGAGCTCGCCAAGACGCCCGCGGCGAACATCATCAAGCTGCCGAACATCTCGGCGTCGATCCCGCAGCTGAAGGCCGCGGTCGCCGAGCTGCAGGCCCAGGGCTACGCGCTGCCGAACTACCCGGACGACCCGAAGACCGACGAGGAGCGGGACATCCAGGCCCGCTACGACAAGGTCAAGGGCTCCGCGGTCAACCCGGTCCTGCGTGAGGGCAACTCCGACCGCCGTGCCCCCGCGTCGGTCAAGAACTACGCCAAGACCCACCCGCACCGCATGGGCGCCTGGACCCCCGAGTCCAGGACGAACGTGGCGACGATGGGTGTCGACGACTTCCGCTCCACCGAGAAGTCCGCCGTGATCTCCGAGGCGGGCGCGCTGAGGATCGAGCTGGTCGGCGACGACGGCTCCACCACCGTGCTGCGCGAGTCGGTACCGGTCCTCGCGGGCGAGGTCGTCGACGCCTCCGTCCTGCACGTCGCGCCGCTGCGCGAGTTCCTGACCGCGCAGATCGCCAGGGCCAAGGCCGAGGGCGTGCTGTTCTCCGTGCACCTCAAGGCCACGATGATGAAGGTCTCCGACCCGATCGTCTTCGGCCACGTGGTGCGCGCCTTCTTCCCGAAGACCTTCGCGAAGTACGGCAAGACGCTCGCCGCGGCCGGTCTCACCCCGAACGACGGTCTGGGCGGTATCCACAAGGGCCTGGAGGCCCTGCCCGAGGGCGCCGAGATCAAGGCCTCCTTCGACGCCGAGCTCGCCGAGGGCCCCGCGCTGGCGATGGTCGACTCCGACAAGGGCATCACCAACCTGCACGTGCCGTCCGACGTGATCGTCGACGCCTCGATGCCGGCCATGATCCGCACCTCCGGCCACATGTGGGGCCCGGACGGCGAGGAGGCCGACACCCTCGCGGTGCTGCCGGACTCCTCGTACTCCGGCGTCTACCAGGCCGTGATCGACGACTGCCGTGCCAACGGCGCCTACGACCCGTCGACGATGGGTTCGGTCCCGAACGTCGGCCTCATGGCGCAGAAGGCCGAGGAGTACGGCAGCCACGACAAGACCTTCGAGGTCCCCACCACCGGCACGGTCCGCCTCGTCGACCAGGCCGGCGACGTGGTGATCGAGCAGACGGTCTCCGCCGGTGACATCTTCCGCGCCTGCCAGACCAAGGACGCCCCGATCAAGGACTGGGTGAAGCTGGCCGTCACCCGCGCCCGCGCCTCCGGCAGCCCGGCCGTGTTCTGGCTGGACGAGACCCGTGCGCACGACGCCAACCTGATCGCCAAGGTCCAGGCGTACCTGCCGGAGCACGACACCGAGGGCCTGGACATCCGGATCCTCAACCCGGTCGAGGCGACCAAGCTGTCGGTCGAGCGCATCCGCCGCGGCGAGGACACCATCTCCGTCACCGGCAACGTCCTGCGCGACTACCTGACCGACCTGTTCCCGATCCTGGAGCTGGGCACCAGCGCCAAGATGCTGTCGGTGGTCCCGCTGATGGCGGGCGGCGGCCTGTTCGAGACGGGCGCCGGCGGCAGCGCGCCGAAGCACGTCCAGCAGCTGGTCAGGGAGGACTACCTGCGCTGGGACTCGCTCGGCGAGTTCTTCGCGCTGGTCCCGTCCCTGGAGCAGTTCGCGACGGTCACCGGCAACACCCGCGCCAAGGTCCTCGCCGACACCCTCGACCGCGCCACGGCGACCTTCCTCAACGAGGACAAGTCCCCGACCCGTCGCGTCGGCGGCATCGACAACCGCGGCAGCCACTTCTTCCTGTCCCTGTACTGGGCGCAGGAGCTGGCGCGGCAGACCGACGACGCGGACCTGGCGAAGGTCTTCGCCCCGCTCGCCGAGACCCTCGCGGCGAACGAGCAGAAGATCGTCGACGAGCTGAACGCCGTCCAGGGCAAGCCGGCCGACATCGGCGGCTACTACCAGCCCGACCCGGCGAAGGCCGCGAAGGTCATGCGCCCGTCGACCACGTGGAACGAGGCACTGGCGTCCCTCAGCTGACGCCACGCCCTCGCGGGCCCGTTGTGTGACTCCGCCCCGACCGGCGACCAACCGGCCGGGGCGGAGCCGTATGACCACATCGGCGTGCGGACCGGCGAGGGCGGTGTTCCGGACGCCTTCGTCCCGCTCGGCACGGCCGCCGCCCGGCAGCCCCTGTTGTGACACCTTGATCGTGCACCCACACCACTGACAACGCCCCCGGGAGCAGCCTCATGACCTCCGCCGCGCCGTCCTTCGAGCTGCTGCCCGGTGCCGGGATGTCGCCGGTGATCCTTCATGTGCCGCACTCCTCGCGGGAGATACCGGCCGACGTGCGCGACGGCATCCTGCTCGGTGACGCGGAGCTGGAGCGGGAGCTCGACCACATCGTCGACGCGCACACCGCTGAGCTCGCCGCGGCGGCGGCGAGGCTGTCCGGCGTCGCTCCCTGGCGGTTCGTCAACCGGCTCTCCCGGCTGGTGGTGGATCCGGAGCGGTTTCCTGACGAGCGGGAGGAGATGCTCGCCGTGGGGATGGGCGCCGTGTACACACGCACCACGCACCGCGCCCCGCTGCGGTCCGCGGACACCGGCCCCGAGCCGTTGGTCGCGCGGTACTTCCGGCCGTACGCGCGAGCGATGACGGACGCGGTGGCCGGGCGGCTGGCCGCGACCGGGCGGGCCGTCGTCATCGACGTGCACTCCTATCCCACCGAGGCGCTCCCCTACGAGCTGCACGGCGACGGGCCCCGGCCGCCCGTCTGTCTGGGCACCGACTCCTTCCACACCCCCGGCGGGCTGCTGGGCGCTGCCCGGGAGGCCTTCGCGGGGCTCGGGGAGATCGGCCTGGACAGCCCGTTCGGCGGGGCCTACGTGCCGCTGGAGTTCTACGGCAGGGATCCCCGGGTGAGCGCGCTGATGGTGGAGATCCGTCGGGACACGTACATGAGTGAGCCGGGCGGGCCCGCGGGGCAGGGTCTCGGGCGTCTCGCCGACGCCCTGGCCGGTCTCGTCGACGCCGTGAGCGGCTGACGGGGACCCTGCCTGTCACCTGATGACGGACGACCTGGCCCCGGTCAGACGCGCAGCCACTGGGTGACCACCACCTGCCCGCCGGTCCGCAGCCTGAGCGCGAAGGGACCGGCGGGAGTCGTGTCGGACGCGAACCGTCCCATGTCGTCGGCCAGGAGCGGCACGCCCGGCTGGGGCCCGTTCAGCACCTCGACCGTGCCCGACCGCGGAGGCAGCACCTGGCCCATCAGGCCCTGCGCGGTCACCTCGACGTCGAGGGTGACGTCCCCCGAGTGGAAGGTCAGCATCCGGGGAACGTCCGTCGCCCCCCGCACCGGGATCGCGTCGGTCAGCGAGTCGAAGGTCAGTTCGGCGAGTTGGGCGTCGAGGTCGTGCAGCGCGTAGGCCTCGACGGCGAGCTGCCGCAACGCCGGCGGGACCGGGTCCAGGATGCCGGCGGCCCGCCGCAGCTCCTCCTCCAGCAGGTCACCGTCGACCTCGTCGTTCATGTCGTTCATGCCGTCCATGGCGCTCACAGTGCTCCCCGTGCGTCGAGTCGGGCGCGCAGCCGGCGCAGACAGCGCTGACGCAGCGGTCCGATGCTGCCCACCGCGATACCCAGGGCGGCGGACACCTCCTGGTAGCTGGGCGGCGGTGAGGCCATCAGGACGCGCAGCAACTGCCTGCACCGCTCGCCGAGTTCCTCGAACTCCTGCCACACACGCCGGATGCGTTCGGTCTCGGCGGCGGCCTCCTCCGAGTCGAGGAACGACTGCTCGGGCGTACGGTCCTCGCTGACCCGGTCCAAGAGCTGGGGGTCGTCGGTCGGCATCAGCCGCCGCAGGCTCTTGAGCACCTTCAGGCATTCGTGCCGTGTCGTGCTCGCCAGCCAGGACCCGGCCTTCTGCGGTTCCCGGATCCGTCCCAGGTGCTGGGCGAAACGGAACCACACCGTCTGGTACACCTCGTGCGCGTCGGCGTCGGAGAGCCGGTGTGCGCGCACCACCGACCACACCAGCGGGCTCATACCTTCCACCAGCGCCTTCCAGGCCGCCGCGTCACCGTCGACGGCTGACTGGACGAGCACGCCGACATCTGCACGGTCCACGGCCCCACCCCTCGTGTACGGCACGTCATCGTACGCCGTGGAGGGGGCGATTCCGGACCTCATGCGGGGGCCGAGCGGCGCACGACCGGGACCGGGCGCCAGGTGCCCGGTCGCAGCGCCGGAACGTGCGCCCCGCGCACTTCCGCGAACTCGGTGTTCGCGGCGAGCAGTTGCTGTCGGGCGACCCGCGGGTCGGACTCCTTGTGGGCGCTCATGTGGGCGGCGACCATCCCGGTGGCGACGGGGGTGGCGAAGGAGGTGCCGCTCCAATGTGCGAACCCCTCGAACATCACCTGGTCGGGCTTGGCGGTGGTGCCCTCCTCGCTCAACGCACCGGTGTGGCGCGGGGCCTGGCAGGTGCAGACGTAGGTGAAGCCGTAGCGGCAGTCGTCGTACGTGGAGTGCTGGTACGCGTACGGGACGGGCGCGTCGAAGCCGGTGAGGGCGCTGGTGAGGCGCTCGCCGGGGGCGTAGGCGTTCACCCAGGGCCCGTGGTTGCTGAAGCAGGCGCCGTGCTCGCCGTCGCCGCGCAGCGCGCCGACCGACAGGACGACGTCGCGGTACTCGGGCAGCGAGGCGTACGCGGCGGGCCAGAAGGGGGTGGCGCTGGCGTTGTTGCCGGCCGCCGCGACCAACAGGGTGCGCTGCCCGCGGAGTTCCTCCATGAAGGCGGCGATGCCGAGCAGACCGTCGGTGCGGCCGTTGGAGGTGCCGGCGGAGAGGCTGATGACGTCGGGCCAGCCATGCTCGTCGACGGCGTCGAAGAGCCTCTCGCCGAACTCGGACTCCAGAACGGCCCCGGCGTCGTTGAGCGTGTTGCGGACCGTGACGTCCGTGTTCGGGGCGACGGCCGCGACGAGCCCCGCGATGAACGTGCCGTGACCGACGTACTGCAGGAGGTTGCCCGCGCTGTCGGTCTCGGTGGCGTGCAGGTCGCCGCGGACGTGGGCGAGCAGCGGGACGACGGTGTGGTCGTGGGTGAGTCCGTTGTCGATGACGAGGACGTCGACGGCGGTGTCCGCGTCGTGGCCGGTCTCGGCGGGGGCCGGGTTGGGGCCCTGGGTGAGCGGGGCGGGCACGGGCTCGTCACCGGGGCAGGAGTTGACCGCGATCGAGACCACGTGGTTGCGGCTGATCAGCCGGTGTCCGGCGCGTCCCTCGTGCTCGCGCATGGCCCGCATGGCGTGAGCGACGGCCAGGTCGGCGTGCCGATCGCCGTGGCCGGGGTCGCCGACCTGGATACGGGTGATGCCCGAGCGGTTGGTCTGCGGGCCGGCCCGCCGCACCTGATCCCCGGTCAGTTCGGTCGCCTCGGTGAAGTGGGCGCGCACGTGGTCCTCGACGAGCCGGGCCTCCTCACCATCACGGGCGAGGACGACACCCTTCTCGTAGATGAACTCCGCCGCGTCGTCGGGCCCCAGGGCCAGCGGGACGTCGGGCATGGAGCGCTGGATCTGGTCGAACTGCTCGTGGAATCGCTGAGGTGCCATGGTGTGTCCTCCCCGTGGGCGACGGTCGTCAGTCAGAGCCCCGCGCCCGCTGATTGATACAGCGCCAAGCCTGTGTGGCGGGTGACCTGGACCACTACCATCCGTGGAGTGACAGCGGGAAGCGACTCGGTTCTCGAACTGCTGCCGATGGTGTTCGCCGCGCCCAACGAGGCGCTGGCGCGGGCCCGGGAGGTACTCGACTCCGATCCGTCTCCGTGGGATGCGTCCGTCGCCCATCAGGTGATCGGGATCTGGCAGCGGGACTGGGGCGATCTGCGGATCGCGCTGCACCATCTGCGTCTCGCCCGGGATCTGGCGGCGCGCGCCCAGTCGCCCGACCGGGAGGCGGACGTCCTGGCCGCGCTCGGCGTGGCCCTGGTGCACGCGGGGCGCACCCGGCAGGGCCTGGCGGCGCTGGAGCGGGGTGTCGCGGTGAGCGGCGGCCACACGCGCGCGCGGGTGCTGTTCCGGCGGGCGTACGCCTCGTGGGTGCTGGGGCGTCACCGGGAGGCGCTGGAGGACGTACGCCGGTCGATTCCCGTGCTGCGGCAGGCGGGCGACGTCATCTGGACGGCTCGGGCGCTGACCCTGCGGGCGACCGTGCATCTGGCGCTGGGCGCGGTGGACCGGGCCGAGGCCGACTTCACCGCGGCCGAGGCGCTGTGGGACACGACCGGCCAGGAGCACGACAAGGCCGACGCGGTGGAGAGCCGGGGCCTAGCCGCGTTCCGGTCGGGCGACATCCCGGCGGCGCTGCGGCTGCTGGACGAGGCCGCGGAGCGGTACGCCGAACTCGGCACGCCCACCTTCATGTTGACCATCCGGCGCTGCGAGGTCCTGATGGCGGCCGGGCTCGCCCCGGAGGCGCTGGCCGAGGCGGACGCGGCGATAGGTGTCCTCGACGGCATCGGCGGACAGTCCACCCGCAAGGCGGAGCTGCTGCTGGTCGCGGCGCGGGCGGCCCGGCTGGCGGGCGATCCGCACACGGCGATCGCCCGCGCGGCCGTGGCCGTGCGGCTGTTCGCGGGGCAGCGGCGCAGCTGGTGGGAGACGCACGCCCGGCTGGTGCTGATCGAGGCGCGGGTGACCACCGGGCGCGGTTCGGGGCGGCTGGTCGCGGACGCCGCCGCGGTCGCCGACCGGCTGGCGTCCTTCGGTGCGCCGGCCGCGCCGGAGGCGTCGCTGCTCGCGGGCCGGATCGCGCTCGGTCTGGGCTGGACGGCCGACGCGGAGCGGCACTTGGCCATCGCCGCCCGCAGTCGGCACGGCGGGCCGCCGCTGGCGCGGATGACGGGCTGGGCGGCGCAGGCGCTGCGGGCCCGGGCCGCCGGTTCCGGGCGGGGTGTCCTGGAGGCCTGCCGGCGGGGTCTCGACGTGCTCGACGACCATCGGATGACGCTCGGTGCCTCGGAGCTCAGGGCTCGGGCCACCGCGCAGGGCGCGGAACTCGCCGGGCTGGCCCAGCGGGCGAGCCTCGACTCGGGCGGGCCGCGACGGCTCCTGGTGTGGAGCGAGCGCTGGCGGGCCACCGTGCTGTCCGCGCCGCCGACCCGGCCGCCCGCCGATCCGACCCTGCTCAGCGGTCTGACCGCCTTCCGGGAGATCGCCGCCCGCGCGGAGGCCGCCCGCCAGGACGGCCGTCCGGTCCCGGCGCTGGAGCGGGACCAGCGGCGTCTGGAGCGGGAGATCCGCTCCCGGACCCTGCACATCCGCGGCGACGTGCCCGGCGAGGGGAGCCGGTTCGACCCGGCGCGGCTGCTGGCACGGCTGGGCGACGAGGTACGGCTGGTGGAGCTGGCGGTGCTCGACGGACGGGTTCACGTGCTGTTGTGCGGGCAGGGGCGGGTGCGGCGGTTCGAGGCGGGGCTGCTGGCCGAGGCGGAGACCGAGGCCGAGCACGTCCAGGCCGGGCTGCGGCGACTGGCCCACCCGGGGGCGGAGGCCCGGCGCCCGGTGGTGGAGGCGGCGGGCCGGCGTCTGGAGGAACTTCTGTTCGGCCCGGCGGCGGCGCACCTGGGCGGCGGGCCGCTCGTGGTGGTGCCGCCGGGCCGGCTGCACCGGGTGCCGTGGGCGCTGCTGCCGTCGCTGCGGGAGCGGGTGTTCAGCGTGTCGCCGTCGGCCGGCAGTTGGCTGCGCGCCCGGGAGACGGCATCGCCGCCCGGCGGCCGACAGGTGCTGGTGCGTGGCCCGGGTCTGGCGAGCGGCGGCGCGGAGGTCCCCGAACTGGCCGGGCGGTACGGCGGATCGACCGTGCTGGAGCACGAAGGGGCGCGGGTGCCCCGGGTGTTGGAGGAGCTCGACGGGGCGGCGCTGGCGCACATCGCCGCGCACGGCACGTTCCGGGCGGACAGTCCGCTGTTCTCTTCGCTGCGGATGGCCGACGGCCCGTTGATCGTCCACGACTTCGAACGCCTGGACCGCAGCCCGTACCGGATCATCCTGTCCTGCTGCGACACCGCCCGGTTCGCGTCCGTCGGCGCCGACGAGCTGCTCGGCCTGGTCACCGCGCTGCTGCCGCTGGGCACGGCGGGGGTGGTGGCGTGCAGCGCGCCCGTCAACGACGAAGCGGTGGTGCCGTTGATGCTGGCGCTGCACAAGGGGCTCAGTGCGGGTCTGTCCCTGGCGGAGGCGCTGCGCGACGCCCGGACCGCGCTGCCGGGCGACGCGACCCACCAGGCCACCGGGTGGTCGTTCTCGGCGTTCGGGGCGGCGTGAGCCGCGTGGGGGCCGCTCCAGTCGGCCTCGCGGGCGGCCTGACCCCTCCCCCACGGGGGTCAGACCGCCGGTCCATGGGGTCGCTCAGGCAGCGTCGTCGAGCGGCGGCTCCAGGGTCTTCGCGCCGCTTTCGAAAGTCGTCACGCTAACTGGAGCCGCCATACTCCCGCCTGATACAGGGGGACTTGAGTAGCCCCGGCTCAGGCGCCCCGGGCCCGGCTACGTCATGTGGCCGCCGCCGCCCGTTCGCCCCGTACGTCGTCCGGGAGGGCGAGGCCGAGTTGGTGGCGCAGGGTCGGGCCCTCGTACTCCGTGCGGAACACGCCCTGTTCCTGGAGCAACGGGACGACCTGGTCGGCGAAGGTGTCGAGTCCGCCGGGGGTGATGTGCGGGACGAGGATGAAGCCGTCGGCGGCGTCGGCCTGGACGTAGTCGTTGATGGTCTTCGCGACGGTGGCCGGGGATCCGACGAAGTTCTGCCGGTTGCCGATCTCGATGACCAGGTCGCGGATGGACCAGTTGTTGGCCGCCGCGCGTTCCCGCCACTCCTGGGCGGTGGCGAGCGGGTCGCGGTACATCCGCACCTGGGCGCGGCCGCGGGCGATGGTGTGCTCGCCGAGTTCCGGGTCGATGTCGGGCAACGGTCCGTCCGGGTCGTACGACGACAGGTCCCGGTTCCAGACGAACTCCAGGTGCTTGATGGCGGTGGCGCCGCTGACCTGCCGGCGGCGGACCTCCTTGGCGAGCTCCTCGGCCTCGCCGTCGGTGTCGCCGAGCACGAAGCTCGCGGCGGGCAGGATCTTGAGCTGGTCGTGGCCGCGGCCGTACTTGGCGAGGCGGCTCTTGACGTCCGTGTAGAAGGCCTGGCCCTCGTTCAGGGTGGCGTACCGGCTGAAGATGGCGTCGGCGTCGGAGGCGGCGAACTCGCGGCCCTCGTCGGAGTCACCCGCCTGGAAGATCACCGGCCGGCCCTGGGGGGAGCGCGGCACATTGAACTGCCCGTGAATGTCGAAGTGTTGGCCGGTGTGGACGAAGGACCCGGCCTTCGCGTCGCTCAGGAAGGTGCCGGTGCTCTGGTCGGCGAGGATCTCGTCGCCCTGCCAGGAGTCGAAGAGTTCGTGCGTGGTGGCGAGGAACTCCTTCGCACGGGAGTAGCGCTCCTGCTGCGGGAGGAAGCCGCCGCGGCGGAAGTTCTCGCCGGTGAACGCGTCCCAGGAGGTGACCACGTTCCAGGCGGCGCGTCCGCCGGAGAGGTGGTCGAGGCTGGCGAACTGGCGGGCCACCTCGTAGGGCTCGTTGAAGGTGGAGTTGATGGTGCCGGTGAGTCCGAGGTGCTCGGTGACGGCGGCGAGCGCGGCGAGGACGGTGAAGGTGTCGGGGCGGCCGACGACGTCCAAGTCGTATATTTTCCCGCCCTGTTCGCGGAGCCGCAGCCCCTCCGCGAGGAACAGGAAGTCGAACTTGGCGCGTTCGGCGGTCCGGGCGAAGTGGGCGAAGGAGCTGAACTCGATGTGGCTGCCGACCTCGGGGTCGCTCCACACGGTGGTGTTGTTGACGCCCGGGAAATGGGCGGCCAGATGGATCTGCTTGAGCGGCTTGCTCATGGTCGGTGGTCCTTCCGGCTCAGACGGTGGCAGGGGCTGCGTAGCGGTTGGCGGGGCGGGCCAGGCCCAGCAGTCCGCGCAGGGTGTCGGCCTCGTAGGAGCGGCGGAAGGCGTCACGGCGCTGGAGTTCGGGGACCAGGCCGCGGGTGATCGCCGGGAGGTCGTGGCCGGCGACGGCGGGACGCAGCCGGAAGCCGCTCAGCCCGGCCTCCTGCAACTCCTGGAGCAGGTCGGCTAGTTGGGCGGGGGTTCCGGTGAAGATCCGGGCGTCGCCGGTGTACGGCTCCCCCGCGAGGGCGTCCAGGCGCTCGCGGCGTGCCGCGGCCTCGGCCGGGTCGTCATCGAGGAAGACCACCAGGTCGCCGAAGACGTGCAGAGTCGCGTCGGCGCGGCCGGCCGCCGTCTGCTCGGCGCGGATCTCCGCGACGATCGCGCGGGCCTGGTCGGCATCGTGCGGGGTCACATAGCCGACGTCGGCGGACCGGGCCACCAGACGGTACGGCACGGTGTCGTGCGCGAGGGCGCTGACGATGGGCTGGCCCTGGGGCGGGCGGGGCGTGATGGAGGGCCCCTTGACACTGAAGTGCCTGCCCTCGAAGTCGATGTAGTGCAGCTTGTCCCGGTCGATGAAGCGGCCGGTGGCGACGTCCCGGATCTCCGCGTCGTCCTCCCAGCTGTCCCAGAGACGGCGCACCGCCTCGACGTAGTCGGCGGTCTCGTCGAAGAGGTCGGTCACCAGGTCCTGGGTGTCCGGGCTGTCGTAGGCCTCGATGCGCGGGATGGTGCGGCGGCCGAAGTGCGCGGCCTCGTTCGGGCGGGCGGTGATCTGCACCCGTACGCCCGCCCGGCCGGTGCTGACGTAGTCGAGGGTGGCGATCGCCTTGGAGAGGTGGAACGGCTCCGTGTGTGTGACCACCGCGGTGGGGACCAGGCCTATGTGCCGGGACAACGGGGCGATGCGCGCCGCGATCAGTACGGCGTCCAGACGGCCGCGTACCTGGTCGGTGCGCTCGTCCGGGTCGAGGAAGTGCGAGGACTGCGGGCCGAGACCGTCCTCGATGGTCACGAAGTCGAGCAGGCCGCCTTCCGCCTCGGCGACCAGGTCGGCCCAGTACCCGGCGGTGAGCAGGTCACGGGGCCGGGCCACCGGTTCGCGCCAGGAGGCGGGGTGCCAGCCGGTGCCGTCCAGGGCGACGGCGAGGTGCAGGGCGGAAGAAGGGGATGGGGACACGGATGGGTGCCTTCCTGGAGGTCCGTACGAGATCACCGGCCCGCACGGATCGGGGGCACGGCGGCTGGGCGCCGAAGGGAGGATGTGCCCCGGCCGAAGGCTGGGGAGGCTGGAGCTGCTGGGGGCACAGGTCAGGAGCGACAGAGTGCGCCGGCCACGCGCTGGAGGTCGATGTGCGGCCGGGAGTGGAGGTGGACGGAACGGAGAACGCACATCACGTCCGCCACCTCCTCCTTCTCGGCGCCGATGGCGCCTCGCGGATCTCGTTCCACGTCACAACGCCTCCGCCGCGCCCGATGTTCCTGGGCTGCGGACCACGAGGATTCTAGAGCGGCGGCGCACGGCGAAGCCGATCGACTCGTAGAGCCGGATCGCGTCGGCATTGTTCTCGGCGGCGTGCAGGAACGGGGTGTCGCCGCGTTCGCGGATGCCCGCGGCGACCGCGCGCACCAGCCGGGTGGCCAGGCCCCGCCCGCGATGTTCCGGGTCGGTGCACACCGCGCTGATCTCCGTCCAGCCGAGCAGCCGGAGCCGTTCGCCGGCCATGGCGATCAGCCGTCCCCGCTCCCGGATGCCGAGGTAGGCGCCGAGTGCGACGGTGCGCTTCAGGAACGGGCCCGGCCTGGTGCGGGCGACCAGGTCGAGGATCTCGGGGACCTCGTCGGGCCCGAGGCGTACCGCCTCGGGGGCGGGTTCGGCCCGCAGCGCGGTATCGACCAGTTGGACGCCCACTCCGCCGCCGACCACCTCCCAGCCGTCGGGGACCCGCTCCACCGGCTTGATCCGTACGACGGTCCCGGCGCCGACGAGTGTGTGCAGGTCGGCCCAGGCGGCCGGGTCCCCGGGATCGGCGAGGGCGGCGAAGGCGTAGACGTCGGCCGGATAGCGGGCGGCCAGGCCGACCCTTTCGGCGAGATGGGCGTGCGGGCCGTCGAGCGCCGCCCACACGGCGTTGTCGAGGAGGGACGTGTCGAGCGCGGGCGGGGCTCCGCCTCCGCGGAGGTCGGTCTGTGGGGCCACGGAGGCGGAGTCCCTTCTCATTCAACTGACAGGTGTTCTTGCTGATGTGATGGTTCGTCAGGAGTTGTCGAGCGGCAGTCCGGGCGGGTTGACCTCGGACTTGGACACGGCTTCGTTGGTGAGGTTCCAGGCCTTGAGCCACTTGGCGTACTGGCCGTGCTCGATCAGGTAGTTGATGGCGTCGGCGAGGGGCTTGGCGAGGCCGCTGTCCTTCTTCGCCGTCGCGGCGATCAGGCCCTGGAGTGTCTCGCCGGCACCGGAGAACTGGCCCGCGATACGGGTCGCCTGGGGCGTGTTGGCGGTTTTCGTGGTGTGGTAGGCGAGGCTTGGGTTGGGGCCGAAGTACGCGTCGATCTTTCCGCTGCTCAGCGCCAGGTAGATGCTGTTGGTCTCCTGGAAGTACTTGACGGTGAGGGGCTTCTTGCCCTCCTTGGCCAGCTTCGCCTTCCACTCCAGGAGGACCTTCTCCTGGTTGGTGCCGTTGCCGACGGAGACCGTCTTGCCGGCGAGGCTCTCGTAGTCGCCGTCGAAGTTCCAGGTGTTGTCCTTCTTCACCTCGAAGGCGAGATCGTCCTTCCGGTAGGAGGCGAACTCGTACTTCTGCTTGCGCTCCTCGGTGTCGGTGACGTTGGAGAGGGCCACGTCGACCTTTCCGCTGTCGAGCCCGATGAAGAGGTTCTCCCAGGTGGACCGGCGTATCTCCGGCTTGAGCCCGAAGACGGCGGCCACCAGTCGGCCGAGGTCGGGCTCGGAGCCCGTGATCGTCTTCTGGTCGTCTCCCACGAAGCCGAGCGGCGGGCTGCCGGAGGGCAGCGTGCCGGAGCCGATGACCAGCTTGCCGCTCTTCTTGAGGGCGGCCGGCAGCTCGGCGCTGATGGACTTCACCTGGGAGACCTTCAGGGAGGTCTCCTTCGCGGCGCCGTTGGACAGCTGCCCCACGGTGACCGTGCCGGCGGCGTCGGTTCTGGTGGCGGCGTCGCTTTCGCCGCCGCAGGCGGCGAGCCCGGAGGCAAGGGCGGTGACGGCGGTCGCCGCGCTGATACCGCGTATCAGGCCGCGTCGGGAGATCCGGGTGGGCATGGCTGTCCTTGTCGCTCAGAGGATGGAGAAGGCTGTGTGGGGGAAGCGGTGGTTCCCGGCGCCGGCCGGGTCAGAGCACCTTGCTCAGGAAGTCCCGGGTCCGCTCGTGCCGCGGCTTGTCCAGGACCTCGGAGGGCGGGCCCTGTTCGACGATCCGGCCGTCGTCGATGAAGACGACCCGGTCGGCGATCTCACGGGCGAAGCCGACCTCGTGGGTGACGATCACCAGGGTGGTGCCGCTCCTCGCCAGGTCCTTGATGACGGCGAGGACCTCACCGACGAGTTCGGGGTCGAGCGCGGAGGTCGGCTCGTCGAAGAGGATGACGCCGGGACGCAGCGCCAGGGCGCGGGCGATGGCCACGCGCTGCTGCTGTCCGCCCGACAACTGCCGTGGATAGGCGGCGGCCTTGTCGGCCAGACCGACCCGGTCCAGCAGTTCACGGGCGAGTTTCTGCGCGTCGGCCTTGCCGAGCTTCCCGGTCGCCACCGGGGCGGCGGCCACGTTGTCCAGCACGGTCAGATGCGGGAAGAGGTTGAAGTTCTGGAAGACGAAGCCGATGCGGCTGCGCTGGGTCAGGATGGCCCGCTCGCTCAGCTCCTTCAGGCGCTCGCCCTGCCGGCGTACGCCGATCAGCTCGCCGTCGAAGCTGACGTATCCGATCTCCGGCTTCTCCAGGTGGTTGATCACCCGCAGCAGGGTGGACTTCCCGGAACCGGACGGGCCGAGGATCACGGTGACCTCGCCGGCCCGCACCGTCAGGTCGACCCCGTCGAGCACCCGGTGGGCGCCGTACCACTTGTGCACGTCGTGCACCTCGACGGCGGCGGCGTCGCTCAGAAGCGTCTCGGTGGTCATACGGCGGCCTCCCGGCGGATGCGGGCCCGCAGGTCGGTGAGACCGGTCCGCAGCTTCTGCGACGGCGTCGGCGGCAGGGTGCGGGTGGCACCCCGGGCGTAGTACCGCTCGACGTAGAACTGGATGACGGACACGACGCTGGTGAGGAGCAGGTACCAGACGGTGACGACCAGCAGCAGCGGCACGATGTCGCCGGGGTAGGTGGCGCCCATGGTCTGCGCGCTGCCGAACAGGTCGAGCAGGGACACGTAGAAGACCAGCGAGGTGCTCTTGATGAGGCCGATCAGCTGGTTGACGTAGTTCGGGGTGATGGAGCGCAGCGCCTGCGGAAAGACGATCTTCCGGAACTGGTAGCCCTTCGGCAGGCCGAGCGCGGAGGCCGCCTCGTGCTGGCCCTGGTCGACGGAGAGGATGCCGCCGCGGACCACCTCGGCCGCGTACGCCGCCTCGTTGAGGCTGAGCCCGATGACGGCGACGACCATGTCGGTGGCGAGCCGGGACTCGTCGAAGGTGAAGAAGGCCGGTCCGAAGGGGACGCCCACGCTGAGCGTCTGGTACAGGGCGCTGAAGTTGTAGAGGAACAGCAGCACCACGATCAGCGGGATCGACCGCAGCGCCCAGACGTAGGTCCAGCTGACCGCTCGGAGCACCGGGCTGCGCGACAGCCGGGCGAGGGCCAGCAGGATGCCGCCGAGGAGACCCAACACCGCGCTGTAGGCGGCGACTTCGAGGGTGATGAACAGCCCGTCGAGGATGGTCGGCCGCAGGAACCAGTAGCCGAAACGGTCCCACTGGTAGAACGGGTTGGACACCAGGCCGTGGACGAACTGGGCCGCCAGGACCAGCACGACCGCGGTGGCGATCCAGCGGCCCGGGCGGCGCAGCGGCAGAACTCGCTGTGCCGTGAGGCGGGGTGACGGGGTGTCGGTGGGTGGCGGTGCCTCGGCGAGGGACACGGCGGCGCCTGGGGGTTCACTCATGGAGGGCTCCGGCGGAGTCGGGACCCCTCGGACGCGGCGAACACGGCGTGCGCCGACGGCCGCTCTGCGACGGGGACGCTACACACGGGAATGCACGGAACCGGGGGCTGGGCGGACATCGGCAACACCGCGCGGGCGGTGTTCGTCAGGAACGCTGGGGCTGGGGGAAGGAGTTCAGCCCCGACAGCGGGCACGGCCCGGTGCGGTACACAGTGCGCTGTTCACGCGCAGCAGATCAACGGTTCGGTCGGCGACGAGGAGGGTCGTGTACGACAGTACGCAGCCCTGAGGGCGGCGCGTGACCGTCCTGGGAGCTGCGTACATGGCGTCACCGTCACTCTTCCGGCCCTGTGGGCCTCGCACTTACCGAAACTTCGGTCCGGTCGTCACCTGGGGCACCCCACCGCGTGCGAGGGTTGCCGGTCAGCAAGCCAGGGCTTGTCGCTGACGCTCATGACCTTCTGGCCGCAAGTTAAGACAAACGCCGGAACGCATGTCAACGCCGGTCCGCCCATTGAAACGGGTCACACGCCCCGCGCCGCGTGAGCGGCCCAGTCGAGGATCTGCACGGCCGCTCCGGCGGCCTCCAGGCCCCGGCAGTGGGCGTGGTGCCGGCGGGCGATGCCGTCGAGGTCCAGGTGCGCGCCGAAGGCCGGGTGGGCGGCCAGGCGGCGGGCGTAGGCCCACAGGGCGTGGTGTCCGGCGACGCGGTGCACCGCGGCGGCGTCGAGGTGGTTGCGGTGCACGGTGTCCAGCTGCACCAGAGTGACCCACAACTCGACGTCGGCGAAGGTGAGATGGTCGCTGATCAGGTAGTCCTGGAAGGCCAGCCGGCGCTCCAGCACGCCGAGCGCGGCCAGCAGGGTGTCGAGGGCGGTCGCCCGCTCCGCCGCGTCGGCTCCGGCCCGGCCCGCGCGCTGCGCGGCCTCGTTGATGTCCCGGGCGCACATCCTCTCGACGGCCTCGATCTCGCTCTCCGTCCCGCACGGGTACAGCGCGGGCCGCCCGGCGCCGAAGTGCCGGGCCAGGTCGCGCGTGATGTCCGGGGCGTGGGTGCTCACGATCCGCCCGGACCAGTCGTCGCTGAGCACCGGCCCGACGGCCGGGCCGGTGTACCGGTGCGCGCTCGCGTCGTACAGCGGACGCAGCGCGGAGTGACCGCCGTCGGAACTGTCGGGCACGGCGTCCAGACAGGTCACGGGACAGGCGTCGGCGAGGCCGAGGAGGGCGTGCACGACGGCGATGCGCAGGCCGTCGGAACAGACGGGTGACAGATGCAGGCGATAGCGGCGGGGCACGGCGTAGTGGCCACTGCGCGCGTCCCGGCCGATCCGGCCGCGGAACGCGGGGGTGGAGGGGGCGGACGGGACGGCGGCGAGCGGTGTGACGGACATGGATCTCCCCGGGGATGAATGCGCAGACGTACGCGCGGCGGAAGCGTCGTCGGGCCGTGAGCGGCCGGCGTCCACCCGAGCGCGCAGCCGGTGGGGCACCGTAGTGCGGCGTGCGCGCAGGGGGTGGGGCGGGGTCGCTCAGCTCAGGGGGCGGATCGCACTGCAGACCCGCTGAAGATCGATGTGACGGCGGGAGGTCAGAAGAGGCGACGGCCGAGACGTACGGCTCACACGGCCGGTCATCGACTCAAGGCGCCCCATATTTCCCTACCCGTTCACTAGGATTCCCCTCTGGAGTGTCGATCGGCTTCGGGTCTGCGTCAAGAGGGCGTCCACGGGGCGGGCACCGACCGCGACTACTCCGGCGGCGTCGGTGTGTCGTGGGTGCGGTACATCGCCTGGACGTCCAGCTCCAGTTGGACCGTCGGACCGACCACCGCGATGCCGCGGGCCAGCATCGAGCGCCAGTTGAGCGTGAAGTCTTCGCGGTGCAGCTCCGCCTTGGCCAGGGCCGCGCAGCGCAGTTCCTCGCCGTAGCCGCCGTTGACCATGCCCAGGTACGTGGTGTCCAGCGAGACCGAGCGGCTCACACCGTGCATGGTCAGGCTGCCCTGCAGCGCCCACTTGGTGCCGCCCCGGTAGGCGAAGCGGGTGCTCGTGAAATCGATGTACGGGAATTGGTCGACGTCGAGGAAGTCGGCGGAACGCAGGTGCGTGTCCCGGGTGTTGTTGCCCGTGGTGATGCTGGACGCGTCGATGCGTACGTCGACGCGGGACCGGGTCACGTCCTGGGCGATCTGGAGGCCGCCCTTGAAACGTTCGAAACGGCCGTGCACATGGGCCATGCCGACGTGCTTGGCGACGAAGCGGATCGCCGTGTGCGGCGGGTCGAAGAGCCAGGTTCCGGGGACCGGGAGTTCGAGCTGCCGGGCCGACTGGAGCCACACGCGCCGCGGGGACGGGCCGGTGTCTCCGACGATGTCGAGGGTCTCGCGATGCGGTTCCAGCCCCTCGGCCACGATCAGCAGGCTGTAGCTGCCCGGCGGCAGGACCGCCATGAAGTAGCCGTACGGGTCCGTGGCACCGCGCGCCGCGACCCGGTGGCTGCCGAGTTCCGTCACCGTCACCTCGGCCGCGCCCATGGGCTCGTTCAGCGGGTCCAGGACCTCGACGATGACGGCACCCGCGCCGGCCGGAACGGGAAGCGTGAGGCCCGCGGCGCCTGCGGGGGCACGCTTGAGATGCCGCCGGAGCAGTCCGAGGGGCATGGTGTTCACCTTTCAGTTTTCGTCGGTCGACCAGTCCGTGAGTCGGTCGGTCGTTCAGTCGGTCGGTCGTTCAGTCGGTCAGTCGGTGATGGGGCTGTTCCTGGGAGCTGTTGCCCGTCGTTCCCGTCAGGCATGCCCGAGGATCCGCCGCACCGCCCCGTCCAGCAGTCGCTCGGCGTCCTGAGGCGTCGTGGCCGCCGTGGCGTGCCGGAAGGCGACGTACCCGTCGGGCCGCACGAGCAGCGCTCCCCCGTCGGCCACCTCGCTCAGGCGCGCCCAGTCCCCGTACGGGTCCTCGTACTCCTGGCCGGGCCCGATGACGACGGTGGCGATCTCCAGTGCCTGTGCCCGGGCCTGTGCCCGGGCCGCCGGCAGCCAGTGCCCTCCGCCGATTCCGGTGATCAGGGTGAAGCGGCCCTGTCCGACGGTGTCGAGCGTGGACACGGTGCGCGTGCCCGAGGTGATCCAGGCGTGCGGGAGCTTGGCGCCGGGGCGGGAGCTGGGCTGGTGGTGCAGCTCGGGGTCGCGGTCGAAACCGGGGTCGGAGGTGCCGTCGGGGACGATCGCGGACGAGGTGTAGCGCTGGTTGAGGTCGACGCCGTGCGCGTTGAACTCGTACACCTTGAAACCGATCGCCGCGCGCAGCTCCGCGCGCTGCTTCTGGGCCGCGGGGGTGTCGTCCTTGCGGGCGTCGATGTTGGCCCACAGTTGCTCGGGCGTCTGCGGGGAGAGCCCGTCGAGCGCCTCGAAGACGGGGGCGGTCTCGCCGATGGACTTGTTGGCGCGGGTGACGATCTGCCTGCCGACCGGGGCGCGTTCGGCGGTGTAGGTGTCCAGCAGCTTCGGGGACGCGGTGCCGTCGAGGACGAGCCGGAGCTTCCAGGCCAGGTTGTAGGAGTCCTGGATGGAGGTGTTGGAGCCGAGGCCGTTGGACGGTGGGTGGCGGTGCGTGGCGTCACCGGCGCAGAAGACGCGGCCGGTGGAGTAGGTCTCCGCGTACATCTCGTTGACGGTCCAGGCCGAGGACGACTTGACGGTCACCGGGATCTCGTCGTCGCCGACCAGCTTGCGGACGACCGACTCGGCGTACTCGGTGGTGAGGTCGGGGGCGCCCGCGGTGACGTCGTACCCCCAGACGATCATCCACTCGTTCCAGGGGCGGACGCAGCGCACCAGGCCCGCGCCGATGCCGCCGACGGTGGCGCCCGGGGCGAGCACCCAGTACAGGGTGGACGGACGGTGGGCGGTGTACTTCGACAGGTCCGCGTCGAAGACGATGTTGACGCTGCCGGCCACCCCCATCTGGCCGCCCATCGGCAGCCCGGCGTCCTCGGCGATCTGCGAGCGCCCGCCGTCGGCGCCGATCAGGTACTTGGCGCGGATGGTGTACTCGTCGCCGCGCAGCCGGTCCTCGACGGTGACCGTCACTCCGGAGGCGTCCTGGACGAAGGACTTGTAGACCGTGCTGAAGCGCAGGTGCGTGCCGCGCGCGACGGCCGCGTCGACGAGCACCGGCTCCATGAGGTGCTGGGGCATGTCGCACATGCGGGTGGGGCTGGCGAGTTCGTGCGCTGCCTGGACGAGCGGGTCGTTGCCCCAGGAGCGGACCCGGCCGAGTTCCTCGCCGGCGAGGCTGGTGCAGAAGGTCGTGTCGCCCATCAGGTGCTGGGGCGTCGCCTTGGCGACGACCTCCGACTCCACGCCGAGGTCGCGCAGCACCTCCATGGTGCGCTGGTTGGTGATGTGCGCCCGGGGTGTGACCGCGAGGCTCGCGTAGCGGGTGACGACGATGTTCGGTACGCCGTAGGTGCTCAGGGCGAGCGCGGCGGAGGCGCCCGCGGGGCCACTGCCGACGATCAGCACGTCGGTCACGACATCGGGCTCGACGGTGTGCACGGGGAACGCTCCAGGGATGAGAACAGGCGCCGACTGTTCAAGATCATGTCCGGAAACGCGGCAGTCCGGGTGTCTCAAAACGAGTCATCGCGTGGGACATGACACAGTTGGTTGCGCGTTCCACCACCCCCGGTAGGGTGAGCGACGTCGTGACCACCGCAGAGCATCCCTCCGCCCGCCCCGCGCTCGCTACCCTGCGCGAGGCCCGCGAGCAGTTCCTGATGGGGCGCCGACTGCCGGACGAGGTGCCGGAGGATGTCGTCGCCGCGTGGCGGCGCGCCCGGTTCTTCGGCGTGCGGCACGACGTGCGGGATCCGGTACCGCGGCATGCCGTACGACCGCACGAGTCCCCTCTGCTGGCCGCGGCCCGGTCCGCGCTCGAACGGATCGCCCCGGCCCTCGACACCGGGCGGGCGTCGCTCGTACTCACCGACGAGCGACTGCGGGTGCTGTGGGCGACCGGGTTCGCGCCGGTCGACCTGCGTCGCCTGGACCTCTCCGAGCAGGTGGTCGGCCACAACAGCGCGGCCCGCGCCCTGCGCACCGGCCACCGCGCCGAGGTGCACGGCCCCGAGCACTTCCTCGATCTGTGGCAGGACCTCTCCGCGGTCAGCGTGCCGGTGCGGGCGCCGGAGACCGGGCAGACCCTGGGCACGGTGACGGTGGCCTCCAGGCTGTGCGCCGAGTGCGGGCCGCATCCCGGGGCCCCGCTCGCCGAGGCCGCGGCGATCGCCGTGGAGGCGGAGCTCCTCGCGGGGTCACGGGCGGCGGAGCGGGTGCTGCTGGACGCGTATCTGCGGGCCGCGGGTGAGCACGGGCGCGCCGTCGTGGCCCTCGACGGACGCAACCGGCTCGTCAGCGAGGCCGCGGGGCGGCTGCTGTCACCGGAGGGGTTGGAGGAGCTGGAGCGGCGGACGGTCGACCTGCTGCGGAACGCGGACCGCTGGGCGCGACCGGGGTCGGGGGCGGCCACCGGTGCGACCGTGGGGCATCGCGGTCCCGCCACCGGTGCGCCCACGGGAGCTTGCGATCCCACCACCGGTCCAGCCACGGGGCCTTGCGATCCCACCACCGGTCCAGCCACGGGGCCTCACGATCCATCAGCCGGTGCGCCCACGGCGCCGTGCGATTCCACAATCGGCACACCCGCCAGACCCTGCGAACCCACCACCGGTCCCGAGCCGATGGCCGGCCCGGTGCCTTCGGCCTCGTGCCGTGTCCCGCTCCCGAACGGCACCGGAGGTTTCGCGATCGTCACCCCCGTGCCGCACCTCGGTTCGGTCGTCGGTGCGGTGGCCGTGCTGGAGCCGGCGGGGCGAACGGTCGCGCCGTCGGACGGGCCGGTGGTCGTGGGACTCGTCGGACGATCGGTGCCCTGGCGGCACGCGGCCGGCCGGGCGACGGAGCTGGCCCGGTCCCCCGAGCCCCTGTTGCTGGTCGGCGAGCGCGGCACCGGGAAGACCTCACTCGCCCGGGAACTGGTCGCGAACCCGTCGGTCACGGACGCCGCGGAAGCCGAAATACGCTCCGCACTCGGCGAGTTGACGGACGGCCGCCCCCTTCTGATCCGTCATGTCGAGCGCCTCACCCAGCCCGACACGGCAGCCCTCAACTCGCTGCTCGAAGCGCGACCAGGCGCACCCCTGCTGGTCACCTACACCCCCGGGCCACCTCCCGGACCTTGCCTCCAACGGCTCCTGGACACCCTCGCCCCCCGCTCGGTCACCCTGCCCGCACTGCGCGAACGAACGCAGGACATCCGGGAGTTGCTCCCGGCCCTGACTCCTCCGCCCGTGCCGGGGCGCCCCCCGCTCACCTGGACCCTGGAGGCGCTGCGCGCCCTGGAACAGCACCCGTGGCCCGGCAATGTCACCGAACTCTCCGGCGTTGTACGGGCGTTGGCCGAGACCCGACGCACGACGGGCCCGGTTCGGCGCGCCGAACTGCCGGACCCCGTGCGGGAGGGACCCGCGACCCGGCGCCTCAGCCCGATGGAACACGCCGAGCGCGCCGCCATCCTGGAGGCCCTGCAGCGCCACGGCGGCAACAAGGCGCGGACGGCGGCGGCACTGGGTATCGCCCGCGCCACCCTGTACCGGAAGCTGCGCGGTTATCGGGGTCATCAGGGCTGAGCTGCGTATCTGCCGCTTGACCGTTTCGACGCGGCGGACACGGCTCCGCGAGGCCCACCGGGCTCGTGTTCACCGCAGGTCGGCCTGCGCGGGGCTGTCGTCGAGGAAGCCTCCCGACTGGTGCTGCCAGAGCTTCGCGTAGGCGCCGTCCGAGGCGAGCAGCTCCTTGTGTGTGCCCTGCTCGACGATCCGTCCGCGGTCGAGGACGACAAGTCGGTCCATGCCGGCGACCGTGCTCAGTCGGTGGGCCACCACCAGCGCCGTCCGCCCCGCCATGAGCCGCCACAGCGCCTCCTGGACGAGGATCTCGCTCTCGGAGTCCAGGGCGCTGGTCGCCTCGTCGAGCAGCAGGATCGGCGCGTCGCGCAGGATCGCCCGGGCCAGTGCGACCCGCTGGCGCTGCCCGCCGGACAGCTTGATCCCGCGTTCGCCCACCATGGTGTCGAAGCCGTCGGGCAGCGCCTCGGCGAACTCCGTGACGTGTGCCGCCTCGGCAGCGCGGCGGATCTCCGCGTCGGTGGCGTCCGGCCGGGCGAACGCGATGTTCTCCCGCAGTGTGCGGTGGAACATGGCCGGGTCCTGTGGCACGTAGGCGATCAGGCTGCGCAGGTCTGCCTGGCGCAGCCTGCTGATGTCCTGGCCCCCGATCAGGATCCGGCCCGCGTCGATGTCCGTCATCCGCAGCAGCAGTCGGCTGAGCGTGGTCTTGCCCCCGCCGGACCGGCCGACGAGACCGATTCTCGCCCCGCTGGGCACCATCAGGTCGAGCCCCTCGAAGAGCGGCTCCGCTCCCGCGTGGGCGAACCCCACCCGGTCGAAGCGGACGTCGGCGGCCCGGGACCCGAGCGGCTCCGGCGACGCCGGGTCGAGCACGGTCGGCGGCGTCAGCAGCAGCTCGGTGAACTGCGCGGCCTCCGTCATCGAGCTTTCCAGCCGACGGTAGATCTGGTTGAACTCGAACATGATCCGCGTGGCGTTGGTGTAGTACGTGAAGGCCACCACGACCGCCTCCACGCCCAGCCTGCCCCCACCGAGCGCGACCGCGAGCAGCAGGCCCAGCACGTTGGTCAGCACGGACATCGGCGCGACCAGCGTGTCGATGCGCAGGTTGCCGTAGTCCCACGACCTCAGCGTGAGCCGCCGTGACGCCGCGACCCGGGACCGGTGCTCCGCGGCCTCGCGTTCCTCGGCGGCGAACGCGCGGACGGTGTCCATGTTCATCAGGCTGTCGGCGACATGGCCCGACACCCGGGCGATCGCCTCCTCGCGCCGGTCGACGAGCGCCTGGCGGCGACGGATCAGGGGCACCACGCACAGTGCCGTCAGCGCGATCATCGTGAGCAGCCCGGCCACGAGCAGCGGTTCGTAGCGCCACAGCACCACCGACCCGAACGCCAGCGGCACGAAGCTGCCCACGACCTGGAACGTCAGGGTGTCGACGAAGTCCTCGAAGCGGGAGGCGAAGCTCAGGACCCGCTTGGTCAGCGACCCGGCGAAGTTGTCGTGGAAGAACGCGGCGTCCTTGGCGAACAGTTCGTCCATGCCGATCACGTACAGGTGCTCGATGCCGAGGGCGTCAAGTCGGTTCAGACAGTGCAGGCCGATGCGCCACAGCGTCTCCGCGAACAGCAGGACACCGGCGAAGCCGAGGACGTAGGGCAGCGTCGCGCCGACGGCGATACCGGGGTCGTCGGCGATACGGCCGACCAGCTTCGCGACGATCAGCGGCGCGATGTAGTTGAGTCCGATGTTGCCCAGCGCGCACAGCAGCATCGCGGGCACCGTCAGCCATCGGAGCCGGGCCAACTCCCGTCCGTAGTAACGAAGTGCGAGGAGCACCGAGCCCCTGCCCCTGACCTTGGGGGCCTCGCGCGATTGTGACGATCCCATCCCCACCCCGTGGTGTCGTACAGCACCCCGCCACGTGCGTCGAAACCGCAGTGTCCTGCGACGGCGGCCACGGAGTCCACGCGTTTTTCTCAGCCACGGAGTGTGTCGACGTCCGGCTGGAACGCCCCCCGCGCAGTCGGCGTCGGTGTCGGTGTCGGCCTGCCCTACAGCGGGCGGCTCTGGATCTCGGTGCCTTCGAAGCCTCCTGGGGTCGTACCACCGGGTCAGGCCGAGGAGTCCGTCGCCGGCGGCGTGTTCCGTTGTTCGTGGGCCCCCGCGAGCAGGAGGTAGCCGGCGGCGGTCCAGGGGGCGTGCTCAGATGCACGGGGCGTGCTCAGATCGCGCACATCGTTCGCACAGCACCCCGTGTCAGGATCGGGCCATGTCTGGCACCTCCGGCCCCCGCCACGGCACGGTTCGCGTGCTGATCGTCGACGACGAGCCCGAGCTCACCGAGTTGTTGTCGGCGGCGGTGGCCGAGGCGGGGTGGCGGCCCTTCGCGGCGGCGGACGGCCGCGGCGCGCTGCGGATCGCGCGGGACTGTGCCCCGCATCTCGTCGTCCTCGACGGGATGCTGCCCGACGTGGACGGCGTCGACGTGCTGCGCAGGCTCAGGAGCGAGAACGCCGGGCTGCCCGTGCTGATGCTCACGGCCCGTGACGCGCTGGAGCACCGGATCGACGGGCTGTCGGCGGGCGCGGACGACTACGTGACCAAGCCGTTCTCGCTGGAGGAGGTCATGCTGCGGCTGCACGGTCTGCTGCGCCGCGTCGGTCACGACGACACCTGCGAGGACGAGCCGGTGCGTGTGCTGGGTGACCTCGTGCTGGCCGAGAAGACCCGCGAGGTGCGGCGGGGCGGAACGCCGATCCCGCTCACGGCCAAGGAGTTCGACCTGCTGAGCTTTCTCATGAGCCACCCCCACCAGGTGCTCAGCAAGTCCCAGATACTCGACCACGTCTGGAACGCCTCGTTCGACGGCGAGGGCAACCTCGTGGAGGTCTACGTCTACAGTCTGCGCTCGAAGATCGACAAAGGCCGGGCGCCGATGATCCACACCGTGCGGGGCGTCGGATACGTGATCAGGGCCGCGGACGACGGGGCATGACCGGACGCCGGCGCGGTGCGGTGCGGTGATGTCCCGTTCCGGTCTGGGACGGCGCTCGCTGCGGGTCCGCCTGGTGCTCTTCGTCTCCGTGGCCATGGTGATCGTGTGCGCGGCGATGGCGTTCACGACGGTGTTCGTCCAACGCGTCTATCTGCTCGGCGATCTGGACCAGCGCGTCACCGACGCCGCCGAGCGCAGCCAGGGCGGACTCCAGCGGCGCACGGGCGACGAGACGGATCTGGGCTTCCTCAACGAACGCGGACAACCGGCCGGAACGCTGGCGGCCCGTTTCAGTGCCGGCCGCGTCATCGCCGCCGAAGTGGTGACCGCGGACGGCCACCAGCGGGTCCTCACCGCCGCTCAGCGCGCCGCCCTCGACGGCATCACCACCGACGGCTCGCTGCACACCCGGAACGTCCCCGGCCTCGGCACCTACCGGGTGACCGCCCTCGGCGGCGACGGGGTCCCGGTACTGGTCGGCCTCCCCATGGGCGACGTACAGGGCATGATCGACGGTCTGGTCGTGATCGAGGCCGTGATCGCCGCCGTCGGCCTGGCCGCAGCCGCGGGCGCCGCGACGGTGGTGATACGGCGCCAACTGCGGCCCCTGGGCCGGGTGGCCGCCACCGCCGCGGAGGTCGCGCGCGTGCCGCTGGACCGCGGCGAGGTCGCCGGGCTCACCCGTGTGCCCGCCACGGACACCGACCCCGGCACCGAGACCGGACAGGTCGGGGTGGTGCTCAACCGCCTGATCGACCACGTCGAGTCCTCGCTCGCCGAACGCCAGCGCACCGAGGACCGCATGCGGCGCTTCCTCGCCGACGCCAGCCACGAACTGCGCACGCCGCTCGCCTCGATCGCGGGCTACGCCGAGATGATGAAGCGCGGCACCCGCAGGATCGAACCCGAGCTGGCCTGGCACCGCGTGGCCGCCCAGTCGGCACGCATGACCGGTCTCGTCGAGGACCTGCTGCTGCTCGCCCGCCTCGACGAGGGACGGCCCCTGAGGTCGGACGAGGTGAACCTGGCGACGCTGGTCGCCGAGGCGGTGTGGGACGCCCGGGCGGCGGGGAGCGGTCACCATTGGCAGCTTTCGCTGCGTGTCGACGACGGCCGGGCGGCCGTGGTCGGCGACCCGTCCCGGCTTCACCAGGTGGTGGCCAACCTGCTGTCCAACGCCCGTGTGCACACGCCCGTAGGCACGAAAATCACCGTCGCCGTCGAGGCCACGGACGCGTGGTGTGTCGTCCGCGTCTTGGACGACGGCCCCGGCATCCCGCCCGACCTTCTCCCCTCGGTCTTCGAGCGCTTCACCCGGGCCGACGCCTCCCGTTCGCGGGCCCCTGGCGAGGAGGGCGGTTCGGGCCTGGGCCTGGCCATCGCCGCGGCGATCACCGAGGCGCACCGAGGCCGCATCGACGTGGTGAGCGAGCCCGGGCGAACGGAGTTCTCGGTGACGCTCCCCTCGGCCGACGGCGGCGCCGGTCCGGCGCTCCGCCGCGGACTCTAAGCGTCTCCACAGGTTCCCAGGTCAGGTGAGTCGCTGAGGGCTGCCCGGACGTCCATCGCGCCCGCCGTGGGGTCCCCGTTTCAGCTCCGACTCAGTTGGCTCGCCCAAGGTGGGGGCCCGGCGCCCGTCCTGCGGGGACGTGCCCACAACGAAGGGAACCAACGACGATGACCGAGCTCGAGACCGGTGAGCCGACGGCCCAGGGGCCGCAGTCCGAGGCCGGCCGCCGTGCTCACGCGAGCCGCCGCAACTTCATGCGCAAGGTCTTCTTCGCCGGCGGCGCGACGGCCGTCGCCACCATGGGCGGCGCCGGGGCCTGGGCCGCGACGGCTGACGACAACACCGCCACCGCCGACGCCACGGCGAGCCCCACGCCGAGCGGTGCACCCAGCGGCGGCCCGGGCGGCCCCGGCGGCGGCGGCCCCGGCAACCAGTCGATCACCGAGGACTTCTTCGGCCTCACCACCGACGGCAAGCGGATCGACGACCTGTTCACGATCCACTCGACGGGCGTGACCACCGCACCGGTGATCTCGGCCGCGAACGCCTTCCTGGCCGGCCTCACCGACACCCAGAAGACCTCGACACAGTTCACGGTCCACTCCACCGAGTGGCGGCTGTGGAGCAACATCGACTCCTACGACCGCCAGGGCGTCTCCCTCGCAGATCTGAGTGACGATCAGAAAGCCCTGGGCACCGCCCTGTTGAAGGCCGCACTGAGCGCCGACGGCCTGGAGACCACCGAGAAGATCCGGAAGATCAACCAGGCGGCCGGCGAGGCGATCGGCAACACCACCGCCTTCAACGAGGACGCCTACTACTGGACGGTGATGGGCACCCCGTCCGCGACCGAGCCCTGGGGCTTCCAGTTCGACGGCCATCACCTGGTCGTCAACTACTTCGTCCTCGGCGACCAGGTCGTCATGAGCCCCTGCTTCTGGGGTTCGGAGCCGACCTCCATGGAGATCGACGGTGCGACGGTGACCGTCTGCCACGAGGAGGTCGTCGCGAGCCTCGCCTTCGTCAACTCCCTCACCGAAGCGCAGCAGAAGGTCGCGATCGAGTCCGCGACCAAGTCGAACGAGTCCATGAAGGCGGGCGCGTTCGCCGACAACGCCGTCCAGGCGTACACCGGCATCCGCGGCAACGCCCTGACGGGCACGCAGAAGACCAAGCTCCTCGGTATCGCGGAAGCCTTCGTCGGTCGCGCCAAGGCCGACGTGGCCAAGGTGCCGCTGGCCGAGATCCGCAAGCACATCGACGACACCTACGTCACCTGGGCCGGCGGCACCGGTGAGGACGACGCCTTCTATGTCCGGGTGCACAGCCCGGTGGTGTGGATCGAGGTCGACTGCCAGGCCCCTGGCCCGCTGCGCGGCGCCTACGGCGGCACCAGCGGCGTCCCCACCCAGATGCACGTCCACTCGATCGTGCGCACCCCCAACGGCAACGACTACGGAAAGGAGCTCCTCCGGCAGCACTACCTCACGTCGCCCCACCACCATTGACACGGACGACGTAACCACCGGTTGAACATCCCGTCATGGCGAGGGGCCGCATCCACCAGGGTGCGGCCCCTCTGCTTGGGGGGGTCCGCCACCTCTGTGCTTCTGGTCACACGCTCATCACCTTCTGTCATTTACTAGGACGTCCTACTATCTCTACAGCAAGAACTCCCCCGACCCGTCCGGGAAGGCCCCGATGAGCGACCTGCACCGTCCCGTGCATCCCGTCCGCCTGGTCACCGCGTCCGCCCTGTTCGACGGGCACGACGCGTCGATCAACATCATGCGGCGGATCTTCCAGTCCCAGGGCGCCGAGGTGATCCACCTGGGACACAACCGGTCGGTGCGGGAGGTCGTGGACGCGGCACTGGAGGAGGACGCACACGGCGTGGCGGTCTCGTCCTACCAGGGCGGACATGTCGAGTACTTCGAGTACCTGGTCGAGTCGCTGCGCGCGCGGGGAGCGGACCACGTCCGTGTGGTGGGCGGTGGCGGCGGCGTGATCGTTCCCGAGGAGATCGCCCGGCTGCGCGGGAGCGGGGTGACCATCTTCTCTCCCGAGGACGGTCAGCGGATGGGCCTGGCCGGGATGGTCAACTCGGTCGTGCGGGATTGCGACTTCGACCTGTGGGACGGCAAGCCTGCCGACGCCGCCGCCGTGCTGGCGGGCGACCGGTTCGCGATCGCCCGTGCCATCACCGGCGCGGAACTCGGCAAGCTGCCGACGGAGTTCCTGGAGCGGCTGAGGCCCGCTGCCCGGCCGGTTCCGGTACTCGGCATCACCGGCACCGGAGGGTCGGGGAAGTCGTCGCTGACCGACGAGTTGGTGCGCCGCTTCCGTGTGGACCAGCAGGACAAGCTACGGATCGCGGTGATCGCGGTCGACCCGACCCGGCGCCGTGGCGGCGGCGCGCTGCTCGGTGACCGGATCCGGATGAACTCCCTCGACGGAGGCCGGGTGTTCTTCCGGAGCCTGGCCACCCGTGGCAGTCGCGAGCTGCCCGAGCACCTGTCCGACGTGATCGACGTCGTGAAGGCCGCCGGATTCGACCTGGTGATCGTGGAGACGCCGGGCATCGGCCAGGGCGACGCGGCGATCGTGCCGTTCGTCGACACCTCGCTGTATGTGATGACGCCGGAGTTCGGTGCGGCCTCGCAGCTGGAGAAGATCGACATGCTCGACTTCGCCGACGTCGTGGCGATCAACAAGTTCGAGCGGCGCGGCGCCAAGGACGCGATGCGTGACGTGGGCCGCCAACTGGTCCGCAACCGTGAGGCGTTCGGCATGCGGCCGGAGGACATGCCGGTGTACGGCACTTCGGCGGCGACCTTCAACGACGACGGCGTCACCGCCCTGCACCAGCACCTGAAGACCGTGCTCGCCGAGAAGGGGCTGCCCTTGTCGGAGGGTGCGCTGGCGCCGGTCGACGTGCGTCACTCCTCCGGCATCCGGCAGGTGGTGCCGGCGGACCGGGTGCGCTACCTCGCCGAGATCACCGACACCGTCCGTGGCTACCACACAGCGACCGGTCAACTGGCCGAGGCGGCACGGCGGGTGCAACGCCTGGAGACGGTCAAGGGTGAGCTCGTCGACGCCGGCTCCGACGCCGGGAACGTGCGGTCGCTGCTCGACGACGCCCACAGGCAGCTCCCGCACGACATCGGCGAGCAGATCGCCGACTGGCCCGCCGTCATCGCCTCCTACTCCGGCGACGAGCAGATCGTGAAGATCCGCGACAAGGAGATCCGCACCAAGCTGACCCGCGAGTCCCTCTCCGGCAACAAGATCCCCCGCGTCGCACTGCCCCGCTTCACCGACCACGGGGAGCTCGTGAGCTTCTGGCGCCGGGAGAACCTGCCCGGCCGCTTCCCCTTCACCGCCGGGGTGTTCCCCTTCAAGCGCGACGGAGAGGACCCGGCGCGGATGTTCGCCGGCGAGGGCGACCCGTTCCGCACCAACCGGCGCTTCAAGCTGCTCTCCGAGGGCCAGCCGGCCACCCGGCTGTCCACCGCATTCGACTCGGTCACCCTCTACGGCCGTGACCCGGACGAACGCCCCGACATCTACGGCAAGGTCGGCACCTCCGGCGTCTCGGTGGCCACACTCGACGACATGAAGGCGCTCTACGACGGCTTCGACCTGGTCGCGCCGACGACCTCGGTCTCCATGACGATCAACGGGCCCGCGCCGACCATCCTGGCGTTCTTCCTCAACACCGCCGTCGACCAGCAGCACGAACGCTTCCGGGCCGTCGAGGGCCGTGACCCGTCACCGGAGGAGGCGGCCGAGCTGCGCGCACACGCGCTGGCGAACGTACGCGGCACGGTGCAGGCCGACATCCTCAAGGAGGACCAGGGGCAGAACACCTGCCTGTTCTCCACCGAGTTCAGCCTCCGGATGATGGCCGACATCCAGGAGTGGTTCATCGCCCACAAGGTCCGCAACTTCTACTCGGTGTCCATCTCCGGCTACCACATCGCCGAAGCCGGGGCGAACCCCATCAGCCAGCTCGCCTTCACCCTGGCCAACGGCTTCACCTACGTCGAGGCCTACCTCGCGCGGGGTATGCACATCGACGACTTCGCACCGAACCTGTCGTTCTTCTTCTCCAACGGCATGGACCCCGAGTACTCCGTCCTCGGCCGCGTCGCCCGACGTATCTGGGCCGTCGCGATGAAGGAGAAGTACGGAGCCAACGACCGTTCCCAGAAGCTGAAGTACCACGTCCAGACCTCCGGACGCTCCCTGCACGCCCAGGAGATGGACTTCAACGACATCCGCACCACTCTCCAGGCGCTCATCGCCATCTACGACAACTGCAACAGCCTGCACACCAACGCCTACGACGAGGCGGTCACCACCCCCACCGAGGACTCCGTCCGCCGAGCCCTGGCCATCCAGCTGATCATCAACCGGGAATGGGGCCTCGCGATGAACGAGAACCCCCTCCAGGGCTCCTTCGTCATCGACGAACTCACCGACCTGGTCGAGGAGTCCGTCCTCCAGGAGTTCGAGCGGATCAGCGAACGCGGCGGCGTGCTCGGCGCCATGGAGACCGGCTACCAACGCGGCCGCATCCAGGACGAGTCCATGCTCTACGAGCAGCGCAAGCACGACGGCACCCTGCCCCTCATCGGCGTCAACACCTTCCGCAACCCGCACGCGGACACCGCCGAGCCCGGCGCCATCGAACTCGCACGCGCCACCGAAGAGGAGAAGCAGTCCCAGCTGGAGCGCGTGCACACCTACCAGACCGGCCACCACGAGGCCGCCCACGCCGCTCTGGCCGCCCTCAAGGACGCGGCGATGGACGGCCGCAACGTCTTCGCCGTCCTCATGGACGCCGCCCGGGTCTGCTCGCTGCAGCAGATCACCGACGCCTTCTTCGAGGTCGGCGGCCAGTACCGCCGTAACGTCTGAACCAGCGGACAGGACAGCACACGGATCCGTCACCCGTCGTGAGGTCGTAAGGCCTGGTCACCGAGGCCCGCGGAGTTCGGGGCCCCGGCAGCACCTGCCACCGGTCAGACCGGACGGCGGGGCGAGCGCCCCATGCCCCGCCGCCCGCAGCGTCCCGGGCCGCCCCTCCCCCGCCCGCCGCTCGCCACCCGCAGCCGCAGCCGCAGCCGCAGCCGCCGCAGGAACCCGTGCCGGGAAGCGGCCCGCCGGGAACCCACGCTGCCCGTGCGCGGGATCTTGTGGTGATACCGGCACCCGGCCGGTGACGGCGGTGCCGCACTCGGCGTGCCGGGCGCGGCGCTGGAACGTCGGTCCCCTGGACTCGGCCGTGGCGGAAAACTGCGCCTCCAGGAGTGGCGGATTCCTGCTCGTCCTGTGCGGAACTCCGGCGAAATCTGCGCCGTAACACCGGCTGCCGATCCCCCGCACACACTCCTCGGTGTCAGTTCCTGCCGGGAGGTGAACAAGCCATGACGAAACCTGCCGGGCCCGCGAGCATCCGCACCGTATCCCGCGCGGATCACGCATCCGGCCCACGGTGCCGGGGCGCCGCGCGTCCTGGTCGTCGCGGTCATCACGGCACCGGCGGAACGGGCACTGATTCCGGCCCCGCCGCGATCGCGTCCACCGCTCGGTGTGCCGCCGTCACGGTCCGGGCCGGGCACGCGGACGGCCGCTGGGCGCCGCCCGGTTTCCGGCCACCGACCGAGGAGCTTTGGATGGCGGAGCGAACGGTCCTCTCCGGGGTGACGTTGATCGACGGCACAGGCCGTGCCCCACGGACGGACATGTCCGTGGTGATCGACGGCGCCACGATCACCGAAGTCGGCCCGGCGGAAAGGACGGTGACGACCCCTCAGGACCAGGTGTACGACCTGCCGGGGACGACGCTGCTGCCGGGGCTCATCGACTGCCATGTGCATCTGCGGTCCAACGCGGGCGCCCGGCCGCGCGACGTGCACCTGTGGAACATGCTGACCTCGGTCGAGGAACAGACCCTGCACGCGGCCGCCAACGCCCGTGAGGCGCTGCGGTCCGGTTTCACCACGGTCCGTGACACCGCGGGCTCGTTGCCCGAGGTGGCCGTCAAGCACGTGATGGACGAGCACGTCCTCGACGGGGCCCGGGTCGTCGCCTCGGGCCTGGTCGGCATGACCGCCGGGCACGGTGACATGTTCTGCCCGGCGACGCTCGACGAGAAGCGGATGTGGGCCCCCGCCGACGGCGCGGACGAATGCCGTAAACGCGTAAGGGAGTACGCCCGGATGGGCGTGGACCTGATCAAGATCTGCACCAGCGGCGGCACCCTCTCCATCGGCGACAAGACCGGGTGGCGCAATTACACGGCCGCCGAGATCGACGCGATCGTGGACGAGGCGCACGCCCTGGACCTGCGGGTGGCGGCGCACGCGCACACCCGGGCCGGGATCGAGGCGGCTCTGTGCGCCGGGGTCGACACCCTTGAGCACGGTTCCGAACTCGACGACGACCTCATCGAGCTGATGCTGGAACAGGGCACCTTTCTCTGCCCGACCCTGACGCTCAGCGAGTTCATGGCCGAGCACGGGCAGCGGCGCGGGCTGTCCGCCGAGCATCTGGACAAGGCGGAACGGCTGCGCGAGCTCCGGCTCGCCTCCGTACGCCGGGCCCATCAGGCCGGGGTACGGGTGATCGCGGGCAGCGACTCCTCCAACACCCTGCGGTTCGGCTCCCACGCCCGGGAGCTGGAGCTGCTGCACGAGCAGGTCGGCATGACCCCGATGCAGGCCCTGGTGGCGGCGACCTCGGCGGCCGCGGACGCCCTCGGTCTCGGCGACCGGACAGGAACCGTCGCCCCGGGGATGTACGCGGACCTGCTGCTCGTGGACGGCGATCCGCTCGCCGATCTGGGCCTGCTCGGGGACCGGCGGCGGCTGCGCGCGGTACTGCGCGAGGGCCGGGTCTTTGACCCCAACGCGGCCACGTCCGTACCCCCGGGCCTGGCCGCGAGGCGCCGGTCCGCGGAGACCGGGCACCATCCGCGCCGCACGTCGACACCGGCCACCACGGGATAGGGAGACGACCAGTGCTGCGTTATCTGTTGATCCGGACCGCCCGGGCGCTCGCCGTCGTGCTGTGCCTGAGCGCCGTCGTGTTCCTGCTCGCGCATCTGATCCCCGGCGATCCGGCGACCCTGATCGCCGGCGAGAACTCCACGCCCGAGCTGCGCGCCCAGATCACCCGGGAGCTGGGACTCGACCAGCCCGTGTGGTCGCAGTACCTCAGCTGGCTCGGGCACGCCGTCCGCGGCGACCTCGGCCAGTCCCTGCTCGACGGGCAGAGCGTCGCCGCGCAGGTCGCCGACCGGCTCCCGGTGAGCCTGGAACTCTCCGTCTACGCCGCGGTGATCGCGGCCGTGTGGGGCGTCCCGGCGGGCATCTGGTCCGCCATGCACCAGGGCCGGGCGGTCGACCGGTTGGTCAACGGCACCGCGTTCCTGGGGCTCGCGTTCCCGCCGTTCGTCGTCGGCACGGTCATGGTCCTGCTGGTGAGCAGGCTGACACCGGGCTGGCCGCTGTTCTCCTTCGTGCCGTTCGACCAGGACCCGCTGCTGAACCTCCAGGATCTGCTGCTGCCCGCGGTGGCGCTGGGCATCCCGTTCGGCGCCACGCTCTGCCGCTACATGCGGGCCGCCGTCCTCGACGTGGCGGGCCAGGACTTCATGCGGACCGCGGCGGCGAAGGGCGCCGGGCGACGGCGCCTGATGCTGCGGCACGCCCTGCGCAACGCGCTGGTACCCGTGGTCACCGCGGGCGGCCTTCAGCTCGGGGTGCTGGTCGGCGGCACCGTCATCGTCGAGCAGGTCTTCGCCCTCCCCGGGCTCGGCTCGCTGATCGTCAACTCCATCACCCAGCACGACTTCACGGTGGTCCAGGGGGCGGTCCTCGCACTGGGCGCCTCCTATGTGGTGATCAACCTGGTGACCGACCTGCTCTACCCGCTCATCGACCCCCGGATCCGGACGACAGGAGCACGTCGTGACGGCTGACACCGCACTGCCCGACGCGACCGCGACAGCGACAGGGACAGCGACCGCCAGGACCGCCCGGCGACGGCCGTTCCGAGGCTGGAACCCGACCCTCACCACGGGTGTCTGCCTGCTCGGCGGCCTGGTGCTGACCTCCCTGCTCGTCAGCGGCTTCGGCCCCTACTCCGCCGAGGACGTCAGCGACGCCCTGCTCGGCGGCTCCACGGGCAGCCACTGGCTGGGCACCGACAACCTCGGCCGCGACCTGTTCACCAGGACCTTCGTCGCCGCGCTGCACTCCCTCCTGGTCGCCTTCGGAGCCACCACGCTCGCCGCGCTGATCGGCGTGCCCATCGGACTGCTCGCGGGCTACAGCGGCCGGCGGGTGGACGGTGTGCTGATGGCGGTGATGGACATCGCGATGTCCATCCCCTCGGTGCTGCTCGCGCTGGTGCTGGTCTCCGTGTTCCCGCCGGGCACGGTGGTGCTCATCGTGGGCATGGGGCTGATCTTCGTACCGTACTTCGCGCGGATCGTCCGCGCTCCGGCGCTGACCGTGCGCGAACGCGACTTCGTCTCGGCGGCCCGGATCGCCGGGGTGCGCTCGCCGGTGATCATCGGCCGCCATGTGCTGCCGAACGTGCTGTCCTCCGCGCTCGTCCAGTACGCCAACACGGCGGCCACCTGCGTGCTGGTGGAGGCGTCACTGAGCTATCTGGGCCTCGGCATCCAGCCGCCGACACCGAGCTGGGGCCGAATGATCTTCGAGGGGCAGCGCTACATGGCGCACGACCCGCTGCTCGTGATCGTCCCCGGGATCACGCTCGCCGTGGCCACGGCCGCCTTCGGCCTGATCTCCGACGGCCTGCAGGAACGGATCGACCCGCGCGGCACCCGCCGTACGCCCTGATCTGCCCCCATCCCGCTTCCGGCATCTCCCTTCCGGTTCTCTCTTCCCCCCTTCCCCCCCACCTCCTGGCACCCCTCCTCGCTCACCCAACCCTCAGGCACAGGCGGTCAGATCATGAACCATGGGTACACCCGCAGAACCACCCTCGCGATCGGCGGCAGCACGGTGGCCGCAGCCCTCCTCTCGGGGTGTGGCGGCACGGCGACGACGGCCGGCAAGAGCAACGGCAAGCCCGTCAGCGGTGGTTCCCTCACCATCGGCCTCGACGCCGAGCCGACCACGGGCTTCGACCCGCAGGTGGCGCAGGCGTACAACGACCAGCAGATCGTCTCCCAGTTCTACGAGGGTCTACTGAGCCTCGACCACAAGGGCCAGGTCCAGCCCGGCCTGGCCAAGAGCTACAAGCAGGTCGACGCCACCACCCACCGCTTCACTCTCCGCGACGGTGTGACCTTCCACGACGGCAGCGAACTCACCACCGACGACGTCATCTTCAGCCTGGAACGGCTGATGGACCCCGCCATCAGGTCGCCGTTCACCCAGCAGTACAAGATCAAGAAGGTCACCGCGGTGGACGCCACCACCGTGGAGGTCAAGCTCAGCGCCCCGCAGCCGTCGCTCCACCACTTCCTGGCCCGCCCCTGGAGCGGCGCCATCATGAGCAAGAAGTGGACGACGGCCCGCACCGAGGACCAGATCAAGACCGCGGAGAACGGCACCGGGCCCTTCAAGCTCAAGAAGTGGACCAAGGGCGTCTCCATCCAGCTCGCCGCCCACACCGGCTACTGGCAGAAGCCGAAGCCCTATCTCTCCTCCGTCACCTACCGGCTCATCCCCGACGAGACCTCGCGGGTGGCGTCCCTGCGCTCGGGCGCCGTACAGCTGATGGCCTTCCGCGACCTGCGACTCGTGGACGACCTCAAGAAGACAGCCGGAGTCACCGAGGCCAACGGGCCCCTCGTCTCCAGCATCTGGATCAACATGAACACGCTGAGCGGGCCGCTCGCCGACAAGCGGGTGCGGGAGGCGTTCAACCTCGCCGTCGACCGCGAGGCGCTGGTCAAGACCCTCGGTGGCGGCAACTCGGCGACCCTCGGCTATGTCATCCCGCCCCAGGACCCGTACGGCACCACCCCGACCTCCGCCGACACCGTGTACGTGCAGAACCAGGCCAAGGCCAAGGAACTGCTCAGGGCCGCCGGCCAGACCAAGGTCAGCCTCGAACTGATCGCGCCCAGCGACCCGGCCTACGGCCCCGACATCTCCGCCATGGAGCTGATGAAGGCCCAGCTGGCCCAGGTCGGCATCACCCTCGAACTCAAGCTGATCCCGTTCGCGACGGTCGTCCCGCGGGTACTGTCCGGCGACTACAGCAACATGATCATGATGACGAGCGTGCTCAACGCCGACCCCAGCCAGTACCTCAGCCTGTGGTTCGCCAAGGGCAGCCCGGCCACCAAGGTCAAGGACCAGCACCTGTGGGACCAGATGGCGGCCGCGGCCGGCGAGAGCGACGACAGCAAGCGGGTCACCCTCTACCACCAGCTCGCCCAGTACATCGCCGACCAGTGCTATCTGCTGGTGCCGTACGCCAAGGCGGTGCGCGGCGAGGCCTGGACCGACAAGGTGGGCGGCTACCGTCCGGACGCCACGGCCACCCGTCTCGAACTCAAGAACACCTGGCTGGCGTCGTGACAGCCGGTGCACCGACCGTCGCGCCGGCCGCCACCGCGGCCGGCGCGGGCGGCCGGGTCCTCGACGTCCGCGAGCTGCGCATCGGCTTCGGCGGCTCGGAGGTCGTCTCCGGCGTGGACCTGCACGTCGAACGCGGCGAAGTGGTCGGCCTGATCGGCGAGAGCGGCTGCGGGAAGTCCAGCGTCGCCCTCGCCGCCATGGGCCTGCTCGGTCCCGGCTCCTCGGTCGGCGCCGACCGGCTGGAGGCCTGCGGCACCGACCTGCTGAGCAGCGGCCCCCGCGACCTCGAAAGCCTGCGCGGCAACCGGGTGGCCATGGTCTTCCAGGAGCCCATGACCTCCCTCAACCCGTGCATGCGGATCGGCGCCCAGGTGGCCGAGGTGCTGCGGATCCACGGCCGGGCGAACCGGCAGGAGGCCCGCGACCGGGCCGTGGAGCTGCTGCGCGCGGTGGAGATCCCCTCACCGGAGCGCAGGGCACGGCAGTTCCCGCACGAACTCTCCGGCGGTATGCGGCAGCGCGTCGTCATCGCCATCGCGATGGCGGGCGCCCCGCAGCTGCTGCTGGCCGACGAACCGACGACCGCGCTGGACGTCACCGTGCAGGCCGAGATCCTGCAACTACTGCGCTCGCTGCAACAGGAGCACGGCATGGGCATGCTGCTCATCTCGCACGACCTCGGCGTCATCAGCGCCATGTGCGACCGGGTGCGGGTGATGTACGCCGGGCAGGTCGTCGAGTCCGGGACGACCGGCCAGGTGCTGACCGCACCCCGGCACCCGTACACCCGGGCGCTGCTCGCGGCGGTGCCGCGGATGCGGGACGGCGACGGCGCCCGGCTCACCGCGATCCGCGGCCAGCTCACGGACGACGACCGCCGCCGCCCCGGCTGCCGCTTCGCGTCCCGCTGCCCGAGCGTCGCCGACGCCTGTGCCGCCCCGCAGCCGCTGCGCGACGCCCGCGACGGGCGGACGTCCCGCTGCTGGCGCGAGACGGAGGAAGAGATGGCCACGAAGACGCCGGAGACGCCGGAGACGCCGGAGACAAGGGGCGAGAGTGATGAATGAGACGCCGCTCCACCTGGTGACAGACGACGAGCCGCTGCTGGAACTCGCGGGTGTCGGGCACACCTTCGGGCACGGACCGGGCCGTACGGGTGTCCGCGCCGTGGACGACGTCTCGCTCACCCTGGGCCGCGGCGAGACCGTGGGCCTGGTCGGCGAGTCCGGCTGCGGCAAGAGCACCCTCGGCCGGATCGCGACCCGGCTGTACCGGCCCACCCGGGGGACCGTGCGCTTCGAGGGCCGGGACATGACCCACCGCCCGGACGGCACGGATCTGAAGGCCTTCCGCCGCTCGGTGCAGATGGTGTTCCAGGACCCCAACAGCTCGCTCAACCCCCGGCTGCCCGTCGGCGCGAGCATCGAGGAGCCGTTGCGGGTACGGCGGGTGCCGCGCGCCGACCGGCGGGCCCGGCTGGCGCGGGTGCTGGAGGAGGTCGGCCTGGACGGCACGGCCGCCGTCCGCTACCCGCACGAGTTCTCCGGCGGCCAGCGCCAACGCCTCGCGCTCGCCCGTGCGTTGGCCCCTCAGCCGTCCGTGATCGTCCTCGACGAGCCGACCTCCGCGCTGGACGTCTCCATCCAGGCGCAGATCCTCAACCTCCTCCAGAACATCCAGCAACAGGACCGCATCGCCTACCTGTTCATCTCGCACAACCTCGGTGTGGTCCGCCATCTCAGCAGCCGGGTCGCGGTGATGTACCTCGGCTCGATCGTCGAACTCGCCCCGTCCCAGCGGCTGTTCGCGGCACCGCAGCACCCGTACTCGCGGGCGCTGCTGTCCTCGGTCCTGGAACCCGGCGACGGTCCCGGCACCGGCGGGCGGATCGAGCTGAAGGGCGAGCTGCCGTCACCGACGGACGTTCCGTCCGGCTGCCCCTTCTCCTCCCGCTGCTGGCTGGCCGACGACCGCTGCCGTACCGAGCGGCCCGCGCTCACCGAACAGGCCCCCGGCCATCTGACGGCCTGTCACAAGCCGGGCGAGGCCGGGTGATCCGACGGCGTCGCCCGCAGCAGCGCCGACACGAAGCCCGGGGTGTTGTCGCCCGCCATGTGGTGGCCCGCGTCCGGAACCTCGAGGACCGGGATGCCGGCCTGCCGGACCGCGTCCTCGTCCGGGTACGGGCGGCTGCGGACGCCGACGATCAGGACGCGCGGCTGCGTCAGGCCGTGGAACAGCTGCGCCACCCCCGGAGCCGTCCCCCGCACCAGGCTGACGGCGCTGCGGTGCACGATCGCCGGGTCCGCCGTCCGCATGCGGGCCGCGTACTCGGGTTCCAGTTCGGCCAGCAGGGCGCGGAAGCCGTGGTCGACGAAGTCCCGCTCCGGCTGGGCGGCGATGCCGCTGCTGTAGAGCCCGCCGCCCGCCCGCAGGTTGGGCTCGGCCACGACGACCCGTGAGCACAACTCCGGGCGCCGGGCGGCCAGTACGATCGCCACGGCGCCGCCCATCGAGTGCCCGACGAGCACCGCGCCGCGGACCGCGCCATGGTCGAGGACGGCCGCGACCGTGTCGGCATGCGCCTCCAGCGTGCCCGGAAAGGTCTCCGGGCGGTCGCTGAAGCCGTGCCCGAACAGATCGACGACGATCGCCCGCCGGCCGGCCAGGCCCGGATGCACGGCGATCCCGGTGAAGTCGGCGGAACCGGCGGACCCCAGCCCGTGCAGGTACACGTGCGGAGCGCCCTCGCCCGGGATGTCGGTCCAGCGCACATGAGCGTCGGCCGAGGGGACGTACAGGGATCGCATCACAGCTCCAGCACGCCGGCGTAAGGGGAGACCACAGCCTCCAGCGATTCCGTCGCCTCCTGCGGATGCCGCAGCGGGACGACCCCCACGCAGTGGCCGTCCCGGTCCAGCAGCCGCCCCATGTGCTTGACCGTGCTCAGGACCACCGAACGGTCGTCGATCCTGAGCCGCGGCAGCCGCCGCGAGAGATGGACCTCGAAGGTGTGCACATCGGCGAGCGTGCGCAGCCAGACGTCGATCACCAGGTTGTGCGGTCCGGTGGTGATCGCGCAGGACCGGACCTCCCGTACGCCGGACAGGACCCGGCTGGTCTCCTCCAGGTACTGGGCGGGTACGGACGCGAAGTAGACGGCGGACAGCGGCCACCCGGACAGCGGCCGGGCCAGGTCGCAGCGCAGGCTCACCCGGGAGGCGAGCAGCGACTGAAGCCGGCGGCGCACCGTGGTGAGACCGCCGCCGGTGGCCTCCGCCAGGTCGCAGATCGACATCCGGCCGTCCGTGCTGAGCAGTGCCAGCAGCTGCGCGTCCAGCGGATCCCAGGCCGGTGCGGTGCTCGCCCGCGCGTCCGGCGGGACGTCCGCGAGGCGGCTTTCCTCCAGCCGGGCGCACTGCGCGTCGTCCAGTTCGCGCAGCCGCCAGCGGCTGCCCTCGGTGGGCACGCCGGTCGAGACATGTGTCCGGGTCGCCCGGACCCCCGGCGTCCGCTGGAAGAGCAGGGTGGTGAGGTTGGCGAGTTCGTTCAGGTCGGTGGCCTGCACGGTGGCCAGGAGATCGCGGCCGCCCGCGGTGAGTTTGACGTTCGCCGCCGAGTGCTCCGCGGCCAGCGCGTGGGCCACCTCCTGCGCCCGGCCGGGCTCGGTGTCGACCTCGACGATGCCGGTCACCACGATGCGGTGGTCGGACAGTCGGGGATAGGCGGTCACCCAGGCCAGGCCCGCGTCCCGCAGCCGCCGCCAACGCCGGGCGGCCGTCACCGGGTTGACCGCGAGAACGTCCCCCACCAGCGTCCACGGGGCCCGCGGACGGACCTGGAGCGCGTGTACGACACGGAGGTCCAGCTCATCGAGCTCTTCCGCGGCGGAATCCTGCGCTTTCTGGGACGGCGTATTCCTGCGTGTGTCCGTGGAATCCCCACGCGAAGCTGCACCGCGACACGGGGCGTTCTCGTTCATTCCAGACTCCAATTCGCCTGTTCCTGATATCGAGGAGTGCTGCGATCTCCATGACCGAAGCCACGACGCACAAGATCCTCAGGACCTCGCTGCGGATCGTGAACGCCCGCCTCGCCGACGGCACCGGCGCCCTTCCGGTGGACGACGCCGTCGTCGTCGCGGACTCGGCGGGAGTCCTCACCTACGCGGGCCCCGCGGCCCTGGCCCCACCGGCCACCGGCGACGCCCCGTCGGTGCGCGTCATCGACGCCGGCGGCCGTACGGTGCTCCCCGGCTTCTTCGACTGCCACACCCACCTGGCGTACGCGCACGGCTCGCCGCCCGGCCGCCGCGCGGAACTCGACCCGGTCCTGGTCGCCTACGACACCGCCACCCGGCTGCGGCAGACCCTCGACGCGGGCATCACCACCGCCCGCGACCTGGGCGGCCTGTCCACCGGCTACCGCACCGCCGTCGAGAGCGGCCGCATCCCCGGCCCCCGGCTGCACACGGCCGTCCGGATCATCAGCCACACCGGCGGCCACGCCGACTTCCGGCTGCCCGACGGCACCGACCTCACCGGCGGCGAGATGGCCGAACTCGCCGACAGCGTGGACGAGTCGCGGCTCGCCGTGCGCAGAACGCTGCGCGCGGGCGCGGACCTGATCAAGATCTGCGCCACCGGCGGCATGGCCAGCCCCTACGACCAGCCCGAGGACGAGGGCCTGCTGGAGGAGGAGATCCGGGCCGTCGTGGACGAGTGCCGGCGCCACGGCGGCAAGCCGGTCGCCGCGCACGCCCAGGGCACGGCGGGCATCATCAACGCCATCCGCGGCGGGGTCACCAGCATCGAGCACGGCTACGGCCTGGACGCCCAGGCGCTGGAGATGGCGGGCGAACGGGGCGTCTTCATCGTGCCGACGCTGTCGACGGTCTACGCCGGGATCGACAGGAACACGATGCCGGAGCACCACTACCGGAAGAAGGTCCGCTGGTCGGGCGTCACCAAGGAGAACATCGGCCGCGCGATCGAGCAGGGCGCCCGGATCGCGCTCGGCACCGACGCCGCGGTCTGCCCGCACGGCCGGAACCTGGAAGAACTCGGCCACCTCGTGGCCCTCGGCATGGACCCCATGGCCGCGATCGTCGCGGGCACCCGAACCTCGGCCGAACTCCTGGGCCTGGCCGACCGCCTGGGCACGCTCACGGCGGGCAAGACCGCCGACCTGGTCCTGTGCGACGGCGACCCGCTCGCGGACATCGGCGTGCTCGGCGATCCCGCCAACATCGTGTGCGTGATCCAGGACGGCGTCGTACGCAAGGATCTCCTGCCCATGACGGAACCGACCGGAACGACCGGAACGACCGGAACGGAGGCCCGCTGAGTCCTTCCACTCCGACCGATAGTCACTCATGCCGGGAGCATAGGGACGACCCGAGTGCCGCTGAACGGCTCTGGTCCGTTGAGCGAGACACCCCGCCGCCGAACCGCGGCCCGCGACTCGGCGGTGAACCCGTCAGCCCTCCGGCCGTCGTCGCACCCAAGGCCGAGCCGGCCGCGGACGCGGCAGCGGGGCCGCGCCGTACGGCTCCCGACTGCCTGTCATTCCTCGCGTCGAGACCCCCGCGCGACCTGTACTCGGCCCGTGAGATCTCGGCGTCGGGTTCGGCGGCCGGCGGCCAGGCCGAGGCAGGACACCCGCAGTCGCGAAGGCGTGCGGCTAGCGGGCGATCCCGCCGCCTCCCATATAGAGGTCCAGCTTCCCGGTGCGCTCGAAACTGTCGCCGTACAGCCGGGTGACGCCGCCGGTCGACAGCCCCCGGTCCGTGCCGGGCAGCAGCCATGCGGAGCTGCGAGTCCTGTCGTCGCCCGGCGCGGCCACCGTCAGGTCGGCCCGGTGGTCGCCGTCCATGTCGACGAGGCGCACCGACATACCGAACGTGGCCCGCGCGCTCTTCTTGCCGCCGATGTCGCCCGCATCGATGACCTTGGCTCCCCCACCGGTCAGGCCGTTCGGACCGCCCAGCAGGAGCAGCACCTGTTCCGGGCCCGTCTTCGCGTACTCCTCGCTCCGGGGTGAGCCGGCCACCACGTCCGCGTAGCCGTCACCGTTGACGTCACCGGTGTCCAGGGAGGTGAAGGCGGCGTCCTCGTGCTGGGGTTCCTCGCCGGGTACCCCCGGGGTGTCGCGGTCGATGGTCGTCGGCCGTTTCCCCTTCCCCGGCCCGGCCTCGGAGCCGTACACGACGGTCACCGAGCTATGGCTCGCCTTGCCGCGCCGGGGACTGAGCACGAGGTCCGCGACGCCGTCGCCGTCCACGTCGCCGACCTCCGCTGCCGCCGCGTCGGGGAGGTCGATGTCATCTGGTTGGGCGAGGCCGTCGCGGCGGAAGTGGAAGTAACTGACCGGCCAGCGCTCCTCGAACTTGGCTGTGCCGAGGGACTTGTCGTGGTGGAAGGCCATCAACTCGTCGGCACCGTCACCGTCCAGGTCCCCGGCGACGAGGCCGCGGTAGTTCGCGGTGTCGATGTCTTTCGCGGGCCGGCGCGGTGCGGACACCGGGCCGGTGCCCGCCGGGGTGCCGTCGCGTTCGAAGGGACCCCTGAGCAGGCCCTTGTCGGAACCGAGCCCGAAGACCAGATCGGCATGCCTGTCCCCGTCGAAGTCGCCGGCGACGAGTTGCTCCTCCAGGATCGGGTCCAGCGCCCAGGAGACGTGGCTGCCGTCCGTCCCCGGCACCCGGACGGCACTCTTCAGCCCGTCCGGGGAACCCCACATGATGATCACGCTCGGTTTCCAGTCGAAGACGGCGGTGGCGAGGTCGGTGTACCCGTCCCCGTCGAAGTCGCGGGCCACCACATCGGTCCCGAAGAACGCCTCGTCCCGGCCCTCCCCCGGTATCCCGGCGTCGTTCTGCGTGAGGTACTGGCAGCGGGCGATACCGGTCCCTTCGCCCGATCCGTACGCCACCGCGATGCTGCCGCCGCCGCTGCCGTTCTCCACGTCGCCCAGTGCTCCCATGGCCAGGTCGGGGTGGCCGTCACCGTCGAAGTCAGGGGCGGGCGCGGTACCGGCCGGTGCCTGGGTGCCCTTCGCCGGGGCGCCGGAGGGCGCGGTGCCGTGAGCCGCGGTGTGGCAGGTGCGGGGTGCGGCGATGGCCTCGGGCCCGGACTGATCCAGAACCACTCCGACCGCGACGACGACCGTGAGGACAGCCGCACCGCCCGCGATCACCCACCGGCGTTTGCCGCCCCGTTTCCGCACAGTTCCCTGCTCATCATGTTCGACGTCCATGTGATCAAGCACGTCTCGACGGTACCCAGCGGTTTCGGACACCCGGTTGCGAAAGGATCACCGACCCCTTGGAGGGGCGGCCGGGCAAGACCGCCCCTGCCCCGGCAGCACCGCGAAGGTTGCGTCCGCGTACTCCTTGTCGGAGTGGGCGATCGCGAGGACGCCATCGCATCCTCGGTCGGCCGTTACGGCTGCGCCCTGCGAGACTCCCGTGCGGCGGTGTACTCCGACAGGAGTGTCTCGAGGCGGCCCACCATGAAGTGGTAGTACTCCTGCATCTCGCTGAGCCGTTGCTGCTGCACTGCCGTCATCCCGGCACCCAGCACCTGCGCGTGTTCGGCGAGCTCGCGCAGTTGCGTGGTCGAAGCGACGATGTGCTGCAGGCAACCGACCCAGGCGTCGTCCCTCCAGCGGTAGACGAAATGCCGCTGTCCTTCTTCCTTGGAGCGCTCCACGGTGCCGTTGTCCATGAGCAGCCGCGTCATCTCCGAGACCGACCCCTTGCTCGCGTCGAGGGCGTCCTGGAGTTCGGCGAGGGTCATCGGCTTCTCGCTCAGCATCAACAGGCCGGCTGCCCGGCCGGCCATCGGTGGCCAGCCCATCGCCCGGCCGACGTGCATGCCGAACTCCTCGACAAGTGCGTCGTGGGCGTCGGGGTTGACGCCCTCAGCCGCCTGGGACACGGAGACCCTCCGAGCGGTCAGAAAAAAGTGAACGTTCAGTCTTGACTGAACTCTTCGAGCGCTGCACAGTACCAGGCAAGCCAGCGGGCCACCAAGGCCACGAGCGATCACCCTACGGCGGGAGACGAGACATGACGAGCGGCGGCTGGGACGTCATCGTGGTGGGGGCCGGGTCCGCGGGCGCCGCGTTCGCGGTTCGCTCGGCGGAGAAGGGCAAGCGGGTCCTGCTGCTGGAGGCGGGCCCCGATTACCGGTCGGCGCAGATGCACGAGGCGTGGCGTTCGCCCAACCCCGTGGTCGCGCTGATGGACCCCACAGCGGCCGAGGGGTTGCTCTGGATGGGGCTGACATCCTCGCGCACCGACAAGCAGCAGCAGGCGCCGTACTGGCGCGGTCGGGGGGTCGGTGGCAGTTCGTCGATCAACGGACAGATCGCGATCCGGCCGCCGATGGAGGACTTCGAGGACTGGACGGCCCTCGGCTGTTCGGGCTGGTCGCCACAGGACGTCCTGCCCTACTTCGCGAAGCTGGAGGACGACTCGGAGTTCGGTGACGAGCCGCACCACGGCCGCGGTGGGCCGACGCCGATCCACCGGATGCCACAGGACCGGTGGGGCGGTGTCGACACCGCACTGGCCCGGTCCGCTCTCGCCGCCGGGTTCGGCTGGGCCCCGGACGTCAACGCGCCTTCGGCGACCGGTGTTTCGCCGTACCCGATCAACTCGCGTGGCGGTCGGCGGGTGACGGTCAACGACGCGTACCTGGAGGCGGGCCGGGAGCTGAGCACGCTCAGCATCCGCGGAGACGCCCTGGTGGACCGGGTGGTCTTCGCCGGGAGCCGGGCGGTGGGAGTCCGGCTGCTCGTCGGCGGCCGGGTGGTGACCGAACACGCCGACACGGTCGTCCTCAGTGCCGGTGTGATCCACTCCCCGGCGATCCTGATGCGTTCGGGCGTCGGCCCGGCGGCGCACCTGCGCTCTGTGGGAATCGACGTGCGCCACGACCTTCCGGTGGGGCACGGCATGCAGGACCACCCGATGGCTCTGGTGTCGATCCCGCTGACGGATGCGGCAGCGGTCAAGACGCCGCACGACCGGCACACCAACGTCTGCGTCCGATGGACCAGCGGCTCCGATGCCCCACGAAACGACTTGATGTTCGTCTCGCTCAACCAGAACGTGCTGGCCATGGCCACTGCCTCGACCGGCACCAGTTCGGGAGCCTTCGGGGTCTGGCTGAACCAGAACTACTCCACCGGCGTGCTGACGCTTGCCTCGGCCGACCCCCTTGATCAGCCGCTGGTGCGGCAGCGAATGCTGTCCGACGGGCGGGACCTCGCCCGCATGCGTCAGGGTGTGCGGGCGCTGGTCGACCTGGCGTGTCGGCCCGAGGCCGCGGAGATCACGGCCGGCTCGCTCGAGAAGGAGAACGAGGCCCTGTTCCGTGTGCTGGACAGCGACAGCGGACTCGACGACCACCTGCTGGCCACGGTCATGGACGCGCAGCACGGCACCAGCACCTGCCGCATGGGTGTGGCCGGCGACCCCGGCACCGTCGTGGACAGCGAGTGCCGCGTCCTCGGCGTGGACGGCCTGCACGTGGTCGACGCCTCGGTCTTTCCCTCCGTGCCCCGCGCCAACACCAACCTCGCCACGATCATGGCCGGTGAGCTCATGGCCGACCGGATCGCCTGACACGGCCACGCCTGCCCGACCGATTCCGGCGGGCCCGGACCACTGCCACGCTTCCCGGCCCGTCACACGGAGGAGACCGCCCCGATGAAGACCCTGCAGAACCTGATCGGCGGCATCTGGGAGGACTCCCTGGATGACGTGCTGCTCGATGTCGTCAACCCCGCGACCGAGGAGGTCGTCGCCCGCGCTCCCGGCGGCTGCCGGGCCGACGTCGACCGCGCGGTGGCCGCAGCGATGCGGGCACAGCCCGCATGGGCGGCGCTGCCCGTGGGCGAGCGCGTCGCGCGGATTTCGGCATGGGCCGACATCATCGCCGAGCACGCCGAGGAACTCGCCGAACTCGAGTGCCGGGAGATGGGCAAGCCGACCGGGATCGGTCGCACCTTCATCGACGGCGCGGTGGCCGGCCTCAAGGCGTCGGCGAACCAGGCCCTGTCGTACGCCTTCGAGGAGACAGTCAGCCACCCCGACGCCGGCGCGACGGTGATCCGACGCCACCCGCTGGGGGCCACCGCGGTGATCACACCGTGGAACTTCCCGGTCACCATGGTTCTTGTCGCGCTCGGCCCGCTGCTGGCGGCCGGCAACACCGTCGTCGTCAAGCCCTCGGAACGCTCCCCGCTGTCGACCGTACGGCTCTTCGAACTGCTGAACCTGCCACCGGGGGTGGTGAACCTGGTCCTCGGCGACGCACGTGCCGGAGTACCCCTGGCCGAACACGAGCAGATCCAGCTCGTGCACTTCACCGGATCTGTCGAGGCCGGCCGCAAGGTGGGCGCGAGTACCGGCAGCCTGCTGCACCGCGCGGTGCTCGAACTCGGCGGCAAGGACCCCGTCGTCATCGACTCGGGCGTCGACCCCACCACGACGGCGGCGGCCGTCGCGTTCGGCGCCTTCATCAACACCGGCCAGATCTGCACGTCCATGGAACGCGTCTACGTCCATCAGGACATCGCCGACGAGTTCATCGACGCGCTGGTCGAGCAAGCCCAGACGTACACCATGGGCGACGGCCACGACGAGGGCGTCATGATGGGCCCGCTGGTCGACGAGCGTCAGCTCGACATCGTCCGGCAGCACGTCGCCGACGCGGTCGCGCGCGGTGCGACGATCCGCGCGGGAGGAGTCGAGCCGGACGGCAAGGGCTTCTTCTACCCGGCCACGGTCCTGACCGGCGTCGACGATTCGATGCTGGTCATGAACGAGGAGACCTTCGGCCCGCTCGCCCCCGTCGTGGTCGTCTCCTCCTTCGAGGAGGGCCTCGAGCATGCCTCCCGGTCCCGCTTCGGCCTCGCCGCGACGGTCTACACCGACGACCCCGACCACATAGCCGCAGCCGCCCGGATCCCCGCAGGCGTCGTCTGGATCAACCAGTGGCAGGGCGGTGGCCCGGAACGCCTCTACGAACCGGCCGGCGACAGCGGCATGGGCGCCACGGGTGCGACCGCGTCCTACGACGCCGCCACCCGCCCGACCTCCGTCCACATCGCCGCGCGGCCCGCGTCGTGAGGAGCTCGCCGACGAACCCCAAAAGCATCATCGAGCGGCGGGTCCGGACAGCGGAACGCGACCTGCTGGATCTGTCCCACCGGATCCACGCCCACCCGGAACTGGCCTTCCAGGAGATCCGTGCCAGTGACTGGGTCGCCCAGCAGCTGAGCGAAGCCGGATTCGAGGTCCAACACGGCTGCTACGGCCTGCCCACCGCGGTCCGCGCCACCGTGGGCTCCGGACCGCTGCACATCGCGATCTGCGCGGAGTACGACGCGCTGCCGGAGATCGGCCACGCCTGCGGACACAACGTGATCGCCGCCGCCGCGGTGGGCGCCGGACTCGGGCTGGCCGGCCTCGCCGACGACCTCGGAATGACAATCACCGTGCTCGGGACACCGGCCGAGGAAGGCGGCGGCGGCAAGGTTCTCATGCTCGAACGCGGAGCCTTCGACGGACTCGACGCCGCGATGATGGTGCATCCCGCGGCCGTCGAGATGGAAGCCATGCCCGGCTCGGCGGTCTCCATGTTCGACGTGTCCTACCGAGGCACGCCCGCGCACGCGGGTGCCTATCCCGAACGCGGGGTCAACGCGGCCGACGCCATGACCGTCGCCCAGGTGGCCATCGGACTGATGCGCCAGCAGACCACAGCCGCGGACCGCATCCAGGGCATCGTCACCGAAGCCGGCAGCGCGGCGAACATCATCCCGGACGCCAGCCGAGGCCGATGGATCGTCCGCTCGGACGACCTGGAGGCACTCGCACCGCTCACGGCACGCGTACAGCGCTGCTTCGAAGCCGGAGCACTCGCCACCGGATGCGAACTGTCGATCGCTCAGGTCAGCCCCGACTACGCCGACATGCGACCCGACCCCGGGCTCCTGGCGCTGTACCGGGCCAATGCCGAGGCCCTTGGCCGATCCTTCCCCGACCTGCCCGGCGGCGCGGCCGTCGGAGCCGCCACCGACATGGGCAACGTGTCCCACGCCGTGCCCGCCATCCATCCCATGCTCGGACTGGACTGCGCACCCGCGGTCAACCACCAGCCCGAGTTCACCGCCGCATGCGTCACACCGGCCGCCGACCGCGCCGTCCTGGACGGCGCCATCGCGATGGCCTGGACCGCCGCCGACCTCGCCGCGACCTCCCAGGCTGTCAAGCGAGGGAAAGAATGATCAAGGGGCCGTTTCAGATCTCCTCTGAAACGGCCCCTGACCTGCGACTTCGTAAAGTCGGGACGACAGGATTTGAACCTGCGACCCCTTGACCCCCAGTCAAGTGCGCTACCAAGCTGCGCCACGTCCCGGTGCGCTACCACGGTCGCCCGTGTGAGCGCGCGGATCAACCCTACCGCATGCGCGCACGTCAGCCGCGCGCGCCGGGGGCCACGGTCACCTGCTCCGCGGCGGTGGTGTCACCCGCGGCGAGCGGGCGGCCCGTCGTACGACCAACGCGCCGGACCGGCACGAGCAGCGCGGCCAGCGCCGCGGCCAGGCAGAGCACGGCGAGCAGGGTGAAGCCGTGGGTGTAGCCGGAGGCGTACGGCAGGCCCGACGGCTGGAGGCGGCCGGTGACCAGGACGCTGGTGACCGCGGCGCCGATGGAGCCGCCGATGGTGCGGATGTTGGCGTTCATGCCGGTGGCCGCGCCGGTCTGGTCGGCGGGGACGCTGCTCACGATCAGGTTGGCCATGGAGGCGAAGGCGAGGCCGACGCCGAGGCCGAACAGCCCTGCGACGAGGGCGATCTGCCACTGCTCGTCGTGCCAGAGGGCGAGGATGCCGCAGGCGAGCGCGCCGAGCGCGGCACCGGTCGTCAGGAGGACCTTGGCGCCGAGGACCGGCTCCAGTCGGCCGCTGAGCACGCCGGAGAGGAACATCGCGACCAGCATCGGCAGCATGAGCAGTCCGGCGCCGGTGACGCTCGCGCCGAAGCCGTACCCGGCCGAGGACGGTGTCTGCACGAACCCGGGCAGGAAGGACCAGATCGCGTACATTCCGGCGCCGAAGAGGAACGCGGTGGTGTTGGTGGTCCACACGGCCGGCAGCCGCATGACCCGCAGGTCGATCAGTGGGGTGCGGGAGCGGGCCTCGGCGGCGAGCCACAGCGCGAACAGGACGACCGCGGCGGCGAACAGACCGAGCACCCGCGCCGAGCCCCAGCCCCACACGGCCGCCTGACTGAGCGGTAGCAGCAGGGCGACCAGCCACGCCGAAAGCAGCGCGGCACCTAGCCAGTTGACCTGCCCCTGCGCCCTGGTCGGGGACTCGGGCACATACCGTACGGCGATGATCGTGGCGGCCGCCACGATGGCGACCGGGATCCAGAACAGCCACCGGTAGTCCAGCGCGGTGACGATGGGCCCGGCGGCGACCATGCCGACGCCGCCGCCCGCCGCGATCACGGCGGACAGGTTGCTGATGCTGCCGCTCACCTCGGAGGGGGCGAACTCGTCCCGGATGATGCCGAAGGACAGGGGGAACAGGGCGCCGCCGACCCCCTGGACGGCCCGGGCGACGATCAGCACGCCGATGCTCGGAGCTAGCGCGGCGAGCAGACAGCCGACCGCCACCGTCACCAGGACGGCGACGAGGGTGCGCTTCTTGCCGATCAGGTCGCCGACCCGGCCGAGGATCGGGGTGAAGATCGAGGCGGACAGCAGATAGGCGGTCATCACCCAGGTCGCGGTGGACTGCGAGGTGTGCAGCGCGTGTTGGACGGTCGGCAGGGCCGGCGCGATCAGCGACTGCAGCATGGAGAACACACCGGCGCCGGCCGCGAGGACGGCGAAGGTGAGACGGGTGGACTTGCTGGGCATGGGAAGTGCCTCTCCGAACACGGGGTGCGGCCGACGCCTCGACCCACGGCCGTGCGGGCCCGGTGCGCGCCGGGGGCGGCACGGGGCACGGGGACGGCCGTGGTGAGCGGTCGCGGAAAGGTGGTGGGCCCACGGGCGATGCACGCAGCGGAGCCCGTGGTGAGTACAGGACGGGGGGTACGGGGATGTCGCCCCGTCGCCGATGCGTGCGGCCGCACGCATCCACGGCGAGCGCACCCCGCACTGGTAAAGTGGAGGTACCCCTCCACCATAACGGAGGCGTACCTCCGCTTCAACCTCGTCCCCGCCCGGGAGGCAGCCGTGACCGCCCAGCCGTTCCCCGTCAGCGAGATCGTCGCGTCCCGGCGGCCGCACCGGAAGGACGCCGCCCGCAACTACGACGCCCTGCTGGCCGCCGCCCGCGACGCGTTCGCGGAGCACGGCGCGGAGGCCTCTCTCGAGGACATCGCCCGGCGCGCGGGTGTCGGCATCGGCACGCTGTACCGGAACTTCCCCACCCGCCGTCACCTCTTCGAGAGCGTCTACGCGGACGAGGTCAACGCCCTGTGCCGGGTCGCCGAGGAGGTCGCCGACCGGGCCCCCTGGGAGGCCCTGATCGCCTGGCTGGACCGGTTCGCGGGCTACATGGTCACCAAGCGGGCCGTCCGCGAGGCGCTCAACGACGAGTCGGAGATCTTCGCCGCGTGCCGTGAGTCGATGTACGCGGCCGGCGGCCCACTGTTCGAACGGGCCCAGAAGGCGGGCGAGGCGCGCGTCGACATGGACTTCTCCGACCTGGTGCGGATGGTCGCGGGCATCACCGGTACGGCCTTCGACGACGACGCCCAGCGCGATCGGGTGCTCTCCGTCGCCCTGGACGGCGTGCGCGCCAGGCACTGAGATCCGGCCGAGTACGACCTGCTGCGGGCGGAGGCGAAGAGCTACGCCGACCGGCTGCGGAAGGCGGGCTCCCTGGTCGATCACCACGACGTGACGGGGGCGGACCACGGCTACGACGGCTCGGACGACGAGAAGGCGCGGGAGACGTACGCCCTGATCGCCCGCCAGGTGAGGGCGGCCGTCCACCGTGAGGCGACGGATGTCGCCGGCCGAGCCCCGAGCGGCCGGCGGCATCCGGTCCGGTGGTCCGTTCAGGAGGTCGGCGTGGGCGGGACGAGGCCGAACTTCTCGGCGTTCTCCGTGAGTTCGCGCCACACCTTCGGCGCCACCGGGATCCCACGCTCGGCCCGCTCCACGGCGACGGCCGCGCTGCGCTCGCCGGGGTAGTACACGCCGTCGGCGCCGTCCGCGACCGGCAGGCCCTTGAGGGTGCTCAGTGTGGCGTCGACGGCGGCGGTGAAACCCTCCGCTCCGCCGAAGGCGGCCGGGTCGACGGCGATGAGCAGGGCGTTCTGGCGGTGTGTGCGGCCTTGCGGGTCGTCCGAGTGGAACGCGGCGAAGATCGGGGCCCCGACCAGCACGCTGGTGAGCAGTTCGAACGCGAGGGACATGCCGGACCCCTTGGCGCCGCCCAGCGGCAGCGGCATGACCGCCTTCTCCGGATCGGTGGTGGGGGTGCCGTCCTCGGTGGCGGCCGCGCCCTCGGGCAGCGGGGTGCCGCTCGCCCTGGCCTGGCGGATCTTGCCGAGGGCGACGGTGGCCGTCGCCATGTCGAGGAGCAGTGGCGGGTGACCGGACGACGAAGCGGTCGGTACGGCGATGGCGAGCGGGCTGGTCGCGACGGCGGCGCCCTTGACTCCCGTGTAGCCCATGTTGGGCATCCCGGCGACGAAGCCGAGACCGACCAGGCCCTGTTCGGCGATCTTCGAGACGTAGTAGCCGATGGCGCCGGTATGCACGGTGCCGCGTACGCCGACGGAGGCGATGCCGTTGGTGCGCGCCCGGCTCACGGCCTCGTCGGCGGCGGCGACGAGGGCGACCGGGCCGGGGGCGCGGTCGGCGTCCAGGACGGCGGCGGCCGGGGTGGTCGACTCCACCCTCATCTCGGCCCGCGCGTTGGCCACGCCCTTGGCGAGCAGCTCCAGATAGGCGGGGACCCGGGCGATGCCGTGGGAGTCGACGCCGCGCAGGGCGGCCCAGACGAACACGTCGGCGGTGGTGGCGGCGTCCTCGGGGCTGAGCCCGCCCTTCTCCAGCAGGGCGGCGGAGAAGGTGCGCAGGTCCTCGGCCCGGACGCGGACCTTGCCCGGCTTGGCGGTCGGTGTGTCGGTCATGGTGGCGGATGCCTCCTGGGTCAGCGGGTGACGAGGACGTCGACGACGGCGGTGGTGCCCTCGGACATGGCCTTGAGCGCGCGCTCCAGCGCGGGCGCGAGCGCGTCCGGCGCGTCGACGGTCTCGGTGTGCATGCCGAACGGCTCGGCGAACTGCGCGAGTCGGGGCAGCCGGTGCAGATCGGTGCCGAGCCACTCCCCCGTCTCGGCGGCGGCGCCCTCGGGGTAGAACCTGCGGTGGTTGAGATTCATCGACTTGTAGACGCGGTTGTTGAACACCACGATCAGCAACGGCAGGTCGTACGCCTTCGAAGCGTCGTACGACGGGATGACGGGGTTGTACGCGAACGCGCCGTCGCCGATCGTGAGCACCACCGGGCGCTCCCGGGCGGCGAGTTTGACGCCGAGCGCGACCGCGATGCCCTGGCCGAGGCCGCCCTGCACATAGAAGTAGGAGTCGGGGGCGTCGGTCTGGACGTGCCGCTTCACCACGCGGCTGTGGGTGATGGTCTCGTCGACGACGATGCCGTCCTTGCCGTCGAGCAGCTTGCGCAGTGTCGCGGCGACCAGCACGGGGTCGATGCCCTCGGCCTGGGCGGAGGCCTTCGCCTCGGCACCGGCGATGGCGGCCTGCTCGGCGGCGTGCCGCTGCTCCTGCGCGGTACGCCGTAGCGCGACCGCGGCCTCGTCCAGATCCTTCGCCCGCTTGGCGAGCTGGCGCAGGGTGTTGGTGACGTTTCCTTCCAAGTACTTGTCCGCGAACAGGACTTGGTAGACGACGTGGGGGCGCTGCGGGACCTCGTCGATGACGACGATCCGCGCCTTGGAGGGGCGGCGCGACGGCGGGTAGAAGGGGGCGCGGCAGTTGACGAGGAGGATCAGGTCCGCCTCGTCCATCCAGGGGCCGATGTCGCTGCCGGCGTGCAGCGGGTGGGTGCGCGGGAAGTTGCCGCAGACCGCCGAGTCCGGCTCGACGACCGGGATGTGCCACGCCTCGGCGAAGGCGACCAGGGCCTCGAAGCCGCCCGCCTCACGGCCTGCCGTCTCCGTGACGATCACGGGGTCGGCCGCCTCGCGGATCATCCGGGCGACGGGGTCGACCTCTTCCGGCGAGCTGTGTGTGGAGCCCGGCGGGACGATGGGCTTGGCCTCGCGGCCGTCCCACTCCTCCAGGAGGATCTCCAGCGGGATGTTCAGGTACGCCGGTCCCGCCGGGGCCCGCCAGGCCAGCTCCGCCGCCCGGGCGACCATCGTGGGCAGGGTGTGGACGCCGGCGGCCTCGTTGGACCACTTGGTGAAGGGCTGCGCGATCTGGTGCGGCCCGCCCACGACGGACAGGTTGCGGTACCACTGGCCGCCCGGGTCCCGGCCGGGGCCGTCGCCGTACGTGGTCGACTCCGAGGAGGAGACCACCATCGGGACGCCCGCGAGCAGCGCCCCGTGGACGGCCATCGAGCCCTGCAACAGACCGGGGGCCGCGTGCAGCAGCACCCCCTGCGGGCGGCGCTCGACCAGGCCGTAGCCGGTGGCCATGCCGACGGCGACGGTCTCGTGCGTCAGGTCCAGGTACTCGGGGCAGGGCAGCCCCTCCCGGTGGCGCCGGGCCAGCGACTCCCACACCGGGGCCCACTCGGAGCCCGACGAGCAGAACAGGTAGTCGGCGCCGACGGCGTTGAAGGCGGTGACGAGAGCGTCGCCGCCGTCGGCGCCCGGGGAGTTGGTGGTGTCGGTCATCTCTCGTGCTTCCTCAGCCCTCGATCGGCCAGTTCAGGACCTCGGAGATACCGCGGCCCATGATCCATTCAAGTTCCTCGGGCGTGAAGTCCCAGTGCTTGGTGAACTGCTCGATCGTGTCGGTGTAGGTGATGCCGTGGCCGAGCAGGCGGGTGATGTCGGTGCCGTAGAAGCAGCGCTGCGGGCCCATCTTGTCGACCATCTCGCGCACGTACTTCTGGATGTTGTTGTTCGGGAAGGGCTGCGTGGAGTAGCCCGGGAGCGCCGAGACCTTGACGTAGATGTTCGGGTGGGCGGCCAGGTCGGCGGTCTCCTGCACCCAGTAGCCGATCGCGTCGTCGACGCAGCGGGCCATGATGCCCATGTGGTCGATGATGATCTTCAGCTCGGGGTGTTTGGCGGCTATCTCGCCCAACTCCCGCTTCCAGATCGGGGCGTGGACCATGGTCGGGATGCCGAGTTCCTCGGCGATGGGCCAGTACCAGTCGTTGGTGCCGTCGATCATCCAGTTGCGGTCGATCGGCCGGTGGAAGGTGAGGCGGGTGCCCTTCACGTGCGGGTTCTGGGCGAAGTCCGCCAGCATCGCCTTGCCCTCTTCGGGCTTGTTCTGCGGGATGCGGGCCATGATGCCGAAGCGGTCCGGGTGCGCCTCGCAGGCTTCCAGGGCGTAGTCGATGCGGTCGCCCTCCCAGGACGGCGGAAGGATCAGCGCGCGATTGACGCCGGCCTCGTCCATCAGCTCCAGGGCCTCCTCGTACGAGAAGGGGTCCTCGCGGTGTCCGTTGAGGCGGATGCGCTCCCGTGCGCCGGGGACCCAGGGGCGGTCCGGGGTCTCTTCCTTCCAGATGTGGATCTGGGTGTCGACGACGAACATGTCGTGGGCTCTTTCTCTCGAACGGGGCTGGCGGGGTGGTGCGGTTGGAACGCTAGGCGGGACGGGAGGCCTTGCAGAGCCCTGGGAACGCAAGCTGTTGTTGCGCGAAAGACCGCTCTACGCAGGGCATTCACTGATTGCTTCACGCGTCGTCATGCGTCGTCACGCGTCGTCACGCCTCGCCGAAGACAGCGTCGACGATGTGTTCGGCGATCGCCATGGAGGCCGTGGCGGCCGGTGAGGGCGCGTTGCGTACGGCCGTGACCCGTCCCGTTCGGTGGATGCGGAAGTCGTCCACGAGGGTGCCGTCCCGGTCCAGGGCCTGGGCGCGGACGCCCGCCCCGCCGCGCACGACGTCCCTGACGCCGACACCGGGGACGTACGCCTCGGCGTCCTTCATGAAGGCCGCCGCGGACAGCGAGCCGCGGTACTCCTTGACGCCCGTACGCCAATGCCGGGCGGCCATCCTCCAGGAGCCCGGGTAGGCGGCGAGTCCGAGGAGGTCCCTGGGCGAGATCCTGCCGAGTTGGTAGCCCTCCCTGGCCAGGGCCAGGACGGCGTTCGGGCCGACCTCCACCGAGCCGTCGACGCGCGGGGTGAAGTGCACGCCGAGAAAGGGGTAGCGCGGGTCCGGGACCGGATAGAGGAGCCCGCGGACGAGGTGCGTCCGGTCCGGCTTGAGGAGCATGTACTCGCCCCGGAACGGGACGATCCTCGGCTCCTGTCCGTCCCGCGCCATCCTGGCCACCGAGTCCGCGTGCAGGCCCGCGCACAGGATCAGCCGGTCGACGCGGACCCGGTGCTGCCCGGAGGCCACCGCGATGCCGCCCGGCACGTCGGTGAGGGACGTGACCGGGAAGCCGAGCCTGACCTCGCCGCCCGAGGCCTCGATGTCCTTGGCGAACTCCCGGGCGATCGCCGGGTAGTCGGTGATCGCGGTGCGCGGGGAATGCAGGGCCGCGATGCCGCCGGCGTGGGGCTCGATCTCGCGGATCTCCTCCTTGGAGACCTTGCGCAGATCGGGCACGTGGTTGGTCCTGGCCCGCTCGTAGAGGCTCTCCATCCGGCCCAGTTCGTCCGGGTGTACGGCCATGACGAGCTTGCCGATCTCGTCGTACGGCACTCCACGGTCCCGGCAGTACTCGCGCAGCATGGACACGCCCCGTACGCACAGGTCGGCCTTGAGGCTGCCGGGCGGGTAGTAGATCCCGGCGTGGACGACGCCCGAGTTGTGCCCGGTCTGGTGGACGGCGACCCGCTGCTCCTTCTCCAGCACCACGACGCGGGTGCCGGGGCGGCGCAGGGCGATCTCGCGGCCCGTGGCCAGACCCACGATGCCGGCGCCGACGATGCCGATCGTCTCGTCAGCCATCGGCGTGCTCCTCTCTCGTGCTGTGCTCAGGTGCTGTACTCAATTGCTGTGCACGGGTGTTGTGCTCAGGCGCCGAAGTGGACGGCCACCGTCTTGACGCGGGTGGAGAAGCGCAGGACTTCGTCGCCCTGCTCCTTGTAGGCGGTACCGGAGTCGCGGAACCCGCCGAAGGGCAGATGGACGTCCCAGCCGGTGGTCGTGGTGTTGACCGCGACCTGTCCGCACTCGGCCTCGTCGGCGAAGCGGTAGGCGTGTGTCAGGTCGCGGGTGAAGACGGCGGCGGCCAGGCCGAAGTCGGAGTCGTTGACGGCCTCGACGGCGGCGGCGAAGTCGTCGACCGTGCGCACGGCGAGGACCGGGCCGAAGACCTCCTCACGCCAGATCGCCGTCTTCGGGGTGACGTCGGCCAGCACGGTCGGCCGCACGTAGCAGCCGTGGGCGCGCTCGCCCTCGGTGTCGGCCGTGCCGCCGGTCAGCAAGGTGGCGCCCTGTTCGATCGCGCGGCCGATGTCGGCGAGGACGGAGTCCCGCTGCTTCGGGCTGGACAGCGGGCACAGGGTGGTGGCCGGGTCGCAGCCGGGGCCGACTCTCAGGGCCTCGACCTCGGTGACCAGCAGGCGGGCGAACTCCTCGTACACCGGCCGCTCGACGATCACACGGCTGGTGGCGGTGCAGCGTTGGCCCGCCTGTCCGAACGAGGCCGCTACGACGGCCTTGACCGCGGCGGGCACATCGGCGTCCTTGAGTACGACGGAGGCGTTCTTGCCGCCGAGTTCGCCCTGGAAGCGGACGTTGCGGTCGGCGAGGCGGCGGCGGATGCGGTTGCCGACGGCGTTGGAGCCGGTGAAGGTGATGCCGACGATCCGGGGGTCGTCCAGGAGGGCCTCCTCGATCTCCGCGGTACGGCCGGTCACGACGTTGAGCACTCCGGCGGGCAGACCGGCGTCGTGCAGGGCGCGGGCGAAGTGCAGACCCGACAGCGGTGTCTCGGTGGCCGGCTTGAACACGGCCGCGTTGCCGGCCGCGAGCAGCGGGGCGAGCTTGCGGGCCGGGGTGATCAGCGGGTCGTTCCACGGGCTGATCACCAGGATGACGCCGATGGGCTCGCGCTGGGTGTGGGTGCGGTGGTTCGGGCGGACGTCGTGCAGGAGGGTGCCGTAGCCCTGGCGGGCCAGACCCGCGTAGTACTCCAGGAAGTCGGCGGCCTTGAGGGTCTCGCCGGTCGCCTCGGTGAGGGTCTTGCCGTTCTCGGCCGTGACGTCGGCGGCGATCTCCTCGACCCGCTCGCGGATCAGCCGGGCCGCGTCGGTGAAGACGCGGGCCCGCTCGAAGGGGCTGGTGCGCTTCCAGGCGGCGAAGGCACGCTCGGCGTGGTCGTAGACGCGGGTGACGTCCTTGGCGGCGAGGGCGGGGACGCGGGCGATCGGGGCGCGGACGTCGGCCGGGTCGTGGACGTCGATCCAGTCCCCGGTGGTGACCCACTCCCCGCCGGAGAGGGTTTCCAGTGTGCGCATGGAGATCACTTCCTTTGTCGTCCGCGGAGGCGGATCGTGCGGGCAGGATGCGACAACACACCATGTGGGAGCGGGCCACCAGCCCCGTGGGGGCAGGCATTGGTTGCGTCGTGCGGGGGTCGGCCGACGGTTGATCCGTGCTGGAATCGTGCGGGTCGGACCCGCCACCAGGAGGAAACAGATGGCCTATACAGTCGTCGCCCAGTACCGCTGCGCCGCCGACCACGAGGCGACGGTGCGGGACGCTCTGCTGAGGGTGCGCGAATACACCAGGGGCGAGCCCGGGAACGAGGTGTACGAGGTGCATGCCGTGGCCGACGAGGCTGGCGGTTTTCTGCTGTACGAGCGCTACACGGATCGGGCCGGGTTCGAGGCGCACAAGGTTGCGGAGCATTTCAAGGAGATCATCGTAGAGACCGTGTGGCCGTTGTTGACCGACCGTACGGTTACTTTCGCCGAGGTGATTTAGCGTCTGCCGGGCTTGTGTGCGTTTTGGGGCGCGGGTTTGTGTGTGGCTTGTCGCGCAGTTCCCCGCGCCCCTTTGGGGCGTTTCAGAACTCGTTGCCCCAGCAGTATCGGGCGATTGTCTCTACCAGCACTAGCTTCTTGTGCTGGTCCTCGGCTGTCAGCAGGGGGCGCGATGCCATGTCGGCGAAGCCTCGGGACGGCGATACGGCCGCGTCCTCCAAGTCCTTGAACTCGCCTGCCGGGTCGATCCGTTCCATCACCGTGTCGATGTCCTCCAGCTCGGGCACCGTCGCGTCGACGATGCCCAGGCAGAAGTCGCGGTTCTCGGGCAGTGCCCTGACCAGGGCGAGTTCGGCCGGGGTGCCCTGGTGGAAGGGGAGGATCCAGCGGTCGGCCCCGATCGTGCCGTAGAGCTGCTCGGCGCGGGCCCGGTCCACCGCGGTGGGAGCGACCCAGCCAGGGGCGACGCCGATCCGTACGCCCTCGGGACGCTCGTCCAGCCGTACCGCGAGCGCGTCCACGGCGAGCGCGTCCTCGAAGGACAGCGCGCCCGGATCGGCCGGGTCGGTGCCCAACTGACCTAGCAGGAGAGGGTTGTTGAGCTGAATGAGACGTACGCCCTTGGCGACCAGCAGCTCGATCTCCGCCTGGATGATCTCCGCGAGGGCCTCGCCCAGTTCGCGGGCGGAGGGGATGCCGAGGCCCGGCTGGAAGGTCGTGGCGGCGAGGTACGCCGGGGAGGGCAGCGACGTCTTCGGGGCGATGACCGTCAGCTCGGCGAGCCGCGTCGCCCAGTCCGCGAGCAGCGGGCCGTTGGCCTTCGGCAGGGACTCGGCGACCCAGCGCACCAGGCCGTCGGTGCCGGTCTCGTCCGTACGACGGAATCCTGACACGCCGTCAAAAATCGCGCTGCGGAAGTCCTCACGCGGGAAGTCGCCGTCGGTGACGACGGTGGAGCGCAGCTTGCGCTGATACGCGACCGCCTCGCGCACCGCGTCCGCCACCGACTCCGGATCGTCCGTGGACAGGCCGACGGGGCGGACCAGGCTGCCGTGGTGGTCGATGCGGTAGTTGAACGTGTCCGCCATGGCTCACGCGTCCTTTCCGGAGGTTGTGGCCTGGCCGCCCGTGACGCCCCAGGCGGCGAACTCCAGCTCGTAGCCGAGGGATCGCAGGACCTCTTCGGCGATCTGCTGGTCCTCGTCGGCGGTGCCGCCGGCGATGCCGAGGCCGCCGATGATCTCGCCGTCCTTCTTGATGGTGAGGCTGCCCTCGGTGGCCATGATCGGCATGGCGGCGCCGGGGAGTTGGGAGAGCTGGGAGAAGAAGACCGGCTGGCTCTCCTGCCACTTCCTCAGCATCGTGCCGGGGCGCTGCATGATCGCGGCGGTGTAGGCCTTGGCACGGGCGATGTCCGGGGTGAGCGGGCGGGCTCCGTCCGGGCGGCGGATGGCGATGGGGAAACCGCCCGCGTCCACCACGGCGACGCTCACCGCCTTCCCGATCGCCCGGGCGCGTTCGTGGGCGGCGTCGATGATCTCCTCGGCGGCGTCCAGCGTCAGGCTGCTCATACGGCTTCCTTCGGTGCGGGGCTCATGCGGCTTCGGTGCGGGCGTTGAGGGTGCGGCGCAGGTGGGCGACGGCCGCGTTGTATTTCCGGGGTGTCTCCCAGTACATGGAGTGCGGGGCGCCCTCGACGATCTCCAGGTGGGAGCCGGGCAGCAGTTCGTGGGCGCGGGTCACGGTCTTCACGCTGAGCACCGCGTCCCGCTCGCCGGCGAGGAACGCGACCTTGACGCCCGAGTTCTGGATGTCCTCCAGTGAGGGCCCGTCGGTGTCGAGGTTGCGCAGGTCCTGCATCTTGGCGACGTTGAAGGTGCCCATCTGCTGGAACAGGAACGTCAGGTCGGCGCGCTCCTGCTGGAACGGCCTGGTCAACAGGCGGTCGATGACGGGCAGCTTGACGGCTTCGGCGCGGTCGGCGGCGGCCAGTTCCCTCAGCTCGGGGTGGCTGATGCCGCCGAGGGAGTGGCCGAGGACGACGGAGGAGACCCGCTCGGGACGCAGCAGGCCGGCGCGCAGGGCGGCGACCGAGCCGATGGACTGGCCGACCAGCATGGCGTCGGTCAGGTTCTCCTGGTCGAGGACGGCGACCACGTCACCGGGGAAGTCCTGGCCGTCGAACTCCTTCATCGACGAGTCGGACTTGCCGAAGCCGCGCAGATCGACGGTGACGACGGTGAACTCGTCGCGCAGCGCGGCCACTTGCTGCCACCAGGCGGCGTGGTGGCCGCCGCTGCCGTGCACGAACAGGATCGCCGGGCCGCTGCCGTGGCGCTCGTAGTAGATGGCGGTGCCGTCGGAGTCGGCAATGGGCATGAGGATGAACTCCCGTATGTACGTGCTCAGTTGGGGCGACGGCCGTGGAAGACGAGCTCGATCATGGTGTGGTCCGGGTCGTGGATGTAGCAGAACTTCGACTGGTTCTCCGGCCGTTCGATCGGCCGGGTGTGTCGGATGCCCAGCTCCTTGAGGTGGGCGAGGAACTCGTCCCAGTCGTCGACCTCGACGGCGAAGTGATAGGGCGCCATGCGCTCCATCTCCTCGACGGGCGTGAAGTGCAGGTCGAAGGTGCCGCGGGTCATCAGCACCACACGCGTGTTGGACTTGGGCATGATCCGCTTCATGCCGAAGACCTTGGTGTACCACTCGGCGGTCCGGTCGGGGTCCGTGGTGGGGAAGTTGACGTGGTGGATGTAGCGGGGTGCGTTGCTCATACGTGGTTCCCTTCTGGGTGTACGGGGTTGGAGAGCACGCCGATGCCGCTGATCTCGACGTCCACGGTGTCGCCCGGCTCGATCCGGCAGGTGGACTCGGCGCCCATCCACAGCACGTCGCCGGGGTGCAGGGTGATGTGCCGGGTGATCTCGACGATGTAGTCGAAGGGGTCGAAGACCATGTCGCCGGTGGGGAACGCGGCGCGGACCTCGCCGTTGACGCTCAGCGTGGTGGTCTGCGCCAGGGCCTCGACGTCCGTCTCGATCCACGGGCCCATCGGCTTGAACGTGTCGCTGTTCTTGCTGCGCCAGAAGGTGCGGTCCTGGTGCTGCCAGCTGCGGGCGCTCACGTCGTTGCCGATGGTCCAGCCGAAGACGGACCCGCGCGCTTCCTCGTGGGTGGCGCGGCGGACCGTACGGCCGATGACCGCGACGAGTTCGGGCTCGGCCTCGAACCGGCCCTCGACCTCGTCCGGCTTGACGATGGGCGAACCGTGTCCGGTCAGCGCGTTGTTGGCGCGGTAGCCGACCTCGGGGCGGTCCGGGGTCGGCACCCCGGCGTGCTCGATGTGCCGGGGGTAGTTGAAACCGACCGCGTAGAAGACGGGAGGCACAACAGGCGGCAGCCATACGGCCGTCGCACGCGACACCGTACCGATGACATCCGGTTCGCCCTCCAGGGGGGAACCGGACAGCAACGAGATGTCCTCCTCCCCCACCCGGCCCCACACCGGTCGCCCGTCCACCGAGACTCGCGTGTACCTCATGGCACCAGCTGGTGGGAGACGCGCTTCGTGATCAGGTAGGCGTCCAGGGCCTCGGGGCCGCCCTCACGGCCGTAGCCGCTGTCCTTCACCCCTCCGGAGGGGGCCTCGTGGACCGAGCCGCCGCAGTGGTTGATCGACAGGATGCCGGCCTCCAATTCACCGGAGAGCCGCTCGACGGTCGCGGCGGACCTTGTGAAGCCGTAGGCGGCGAGGCCGTACGGCAGTCCGTTCGCGGTCGTGAGCGCCTCGTCCAGGTCGGTGAAGGCGACGATGGGGGCGACCGGTCCGAACGGCTCTTCGTGCATCAGCTCGGCGTCCGCCGGTACGTCGGTCAGGACGGTCGGCGCGAAGAAGTACCCGGCACGGTCGAGCCGTCGACCGCCGGTGAGGACCGTGGCTCCCCGGGCGACGGCGTCGGCGGTGAGGCGCTCCATCGCCGTCAGCCGGCGTTCGTTGGCGAGGGGGCCCATCGTCGTGCCGTCCGCCAGCCCGTCACCGACGACGATCCCCTCGGCGGCCTTCACGAACTCGGCGGTGAACTCCTCGACCAGGCTCTCGTGGACCAGGAAGCGGCTCGGTGAGGTGCAGACCTGGCCGGCGTTGGCGAACTTCGCCCGGGCGGCGTTGCGGGCGGCCGGTACCGGGTCGGCGTCCGCGCACACGATCACCGGGGCGTGGCCGCCGAGCTCCATCAGGGACGGCTTCATGACCTTGCCGGCCTCGGCGGCGAGGAGCTTGCCGACGGGGACCGAGCCGGTGAAGGCGATCAGACGGGTGGTCGGGGAGGCGATGAGGTGGGCGGAGACCTCGGCGGGCTCGCCGAAAACGAGGTTGAGGACACCGGGCGGGAGGCCCGCGTCGGCGTAGCACCGGACCAGTGCGGCGACGGTGGCGGGCGTCTCCTCGGAGCCCTTGATGATGATCGAGCAGCCGGCCGACAGCGCGGCGGAGATCTTCCGGTTGGGTCCGCCGACCGGGAAGTTCCACGGGACGAAGGCGGCCACGGGGCCGATGGGCGCACGCCGTACGGTCAGCACGGTGCCGGGGGCGGAGGGGATGATGCGGCCGTACGCGCGGCGGGCGTCGTCGGCGTGCCAGCGCAGGGTGCCGGCGGTGCGGCGGGCCTCTCCGGTCGACTCCGCGAGCGGCTTGCCCTGCTCCAGGGTCATCACGCGGCCGATCTCGGCGGCGCGCTCGGTGATCAGGTCGGCGGCGGTGTGCAGAATCGCGGTGCGCCGGTCGACGGATGTGTCGCGCCAGACGCGGAAGCCCTCTTCGGCGGCGCCGAGCGCGCGGTCCAGGTCGGCGGTCGTGGCCAGCGGAACCTCTCCGATCACCTCCTCGGTGGCCGGGTTCACGATCGGGGCGGTACTGCCGGTCCCGCCCCGGCACCACTCGCCCGCTATGTACATACGGACGGCGGGGTAGCCCTGGTCGGTGGTCATGGGTGGGTGCCTCTCAGGCTGGCGGGCGAAGCAGGGCGGGGCTGAGGCTGAGTTCAGGAAGCGGAGGCGTCCTGGTCGCGGTTGGTGCGCAGGGCCCAGATGTGGTGGGGCGGGGTGGTCTCGTGGACGCGGGTCTCGTAGCTGTCGTCGACCCGGTCCATGTCGGCGGCGTACTCGACACGGCCGCCGCACGGGGCGTGCAGGAAGCGGAAGACGTTGGAGCCGATGGTGTGGCGGCCGAGTCTGCGCGCCTCCCGCCAGCCCTTCTCGATCATGTGGTTGCCGCCCTCGATCACGTCGTCGAAGCCGGGGACCTCGTAGGCGATGTGGTTGATCCCGGCCCGGTCTGGCCGGTGGCACAGCAGCATGGTGTGCTGGTCGTCGTCGCCCGGAGCCTGCATGAAGACGCCCATGGGCTCGACCACGTCGGTGGGCCGGAATCCGAGACGGTCGGTGTAGAAGGCGACGGCCTGGTCCTTGCCCGGCTTCGGGATGTTGAGGGCGACATGGCACATCCGCAGCGGGTGGGCCCGCTCGATCGGCTCCAGTGCGGTGTTCCAGCGGTTGACGTCGCCGAGCGCGTTGGCGGGCCGCGCGGTGACCGGCGCCGGCCTCGGCCGGGCCAGGGTCAGTCCGACGCCGAAGCCGGTCTCGTCCACGGTGTGGAAGACACCGTCGGCGCTCTCGCGGACCTCGCGGTCCGTGCCGGCCGCGGCCGCCAGCCGCCGCAGTTCCTCAGGTGTGTCGACGCCCCACACGACCTCGCGCAGGGTGGGGCCGTCCTCCACCGGGGGCGGCAGCGAGGGATGCGGCCGGGTGTCGAGGTGGAGGGTCTGGCCGGTGCGTGTCTCGAACACCGCGTGCTCGTCGGTCCGCTCCACGGGGAACAGCCCGAAGTCGTCGAAGAACCGGACGCATTCGGCGAGGTCGTCGATGCCGTAGGTGACCGATTCGATTCTCTGGATTCCCATGGATTCCTCGTTTCCGGGTCGCCCTGGTGAGCGTAGGTTTCTCAGACCGAGAGCCTCAACGTCCCGAGCTCTACGAGGTTCGCAATCGTTTCTTGCGGGTCAGGGACGGTCTCAGGGAATCCCTTACGGCCGGATCGCGGGAATGGGATTCTGCGAGAACCACTCGGCGAGGAAGGCGAGGAACACGCTGACCTTGCGCGGGGTGTCCTGCCCGGGTCCGTAGATCGCGTACAAGGGGCGGTCGGGGACGGCCAGTTCGGGGAGCAGGGCCTGGAGGGCGCCGGAGACCAGGTCGTCGTAGACCGGACGCTGCGGGAGCAGGGCGATGCCCCGGCCGTGGACGGCCGCCTTCTGCAGGGCGATGTAGGAGTTGGACGAGAACGCGATGTTGCGGATCTTGTGCAGGGTGCTCGCGTGTCCGTGGCCGATGCGCCAGACCGGGTCGTTCACGTGCACCAGGCAGTCGTGGGTGGCGAGGTCGTTCGGGTGGGCGAGGGCGCCGTGCCGGTCGATGTACGACTTCGAGGCGCACAGCACGAACGGCAGTGAGGAGATCTTCTTCAGGCGGACGCTGGAGTCCCGCAGGTCCCTGGTGTGGAAGGCGATGTCGAACCCGCTGTCCAGGAAGTCGTACGTCCGGTCGGACATGCCTCCGAGTTCGAAACGGACCTGGATTTTCGGATGGGCGGCGGAGAACGCGGCGATGGCGTCGCCGAGATCCAGACTGCCTATCCATTTGGGGCAGATGATGCTCAGTGTGCCTTCGGCACGGTCGTGCAGCTGCGCGATTCCGGCGTCCTCGGCGTCGATCTCGTCGAGAATGCGCGCGGCGAATTCGGCGTATCGCTGACCCGGTTCGGTGAGGCTGACGGAACGGGCCGTGCGATTGACCAGGCGGACCCCCACCTGTCGTTCCAGTTCGGCGACGTGCCGTGACACCAGCGAGCCGGAGGAGCCCAGCTTCTTGGCGGCTCCGCTGAAGCTGCCTACCTGCGCGACGGTGACGAAGCTGTGCATGAGGAGCAGTCGATCCATGTTTTCCTCCGGGGGCTCCCGCCCGCTCACGCGCAGCACGGGAGCGGGGGCGCGGATGCGGCTCGGACGCGGCGGGGCAGGCACCGTTTCCCGGTGCGGCTCGCTACGCGGGGCAGTACTGGGGTGCGTCGCTCACGTTGTCCTCGGTGACCAAGACAAGAGGAATGTTGGCAATCTTGTCAACCGTCTTGGCCTTGTCCTTGTCCAGCAGGCCGAGGGTGTTCTTCACCGCCGTCTGCCCGATGGTCATCGCCGAGTTCGCCACCGTGGCCGACAGCCGGCCGCTCTTGACGGCCGCCAGCCCGTCCTTGGTGCCGTTGACGGTGACGATCTTGACGTCCTCGGCGCCGGCCGCGTCGAAGGCCTTACGGACGGCGAAGGCCATCTCCTCGTTGGCGACGAAGGCGTAGTCCAGGCCGGGCTGAGCCTGGATCATGTTCTCGGCGACGTCCTGCGCCTTGGCCGGGTTGAACATGCCGGGCTGGTTCGCCACCACCTTCGCGGTCGACGGCAGCGCGTTCTGGAAGCCGGCGACCAGCAGGTCGGACGCGGCACCGGGGGCGCCCGCGACGATGCCGACCTTTACGTTCTTGCCGGCCGCGTCCTTCTCGATCCAGCCGGCGTCCAGCGCGCCCACCTTCTTGAGGTCGACGACGGCGGCACCGAGGACGTCCGACATGTCGGAGGTGGCGACGGAGGTCAGGTAGATCGGGATGCCCGCGCTCTTGGCCTTGGCTATGTCGCCTTCGAGGGCGTCGACGTTGACGGTCTGGACGATCAGGGCGTCCACGTTCCGGGCGATCATGTCCTCGATGTTGGACAGTTCGGTACCGGCGTCCTGCTTGGAGTTGGCCGAGTAGACCGTGGCACCGTCCGCCTTGGCCGACTGCTCGACGGACTTGAGCAGACACTGGTGGAAGTTGGTGTTGGCGCCGTTGACGAACCCGAGGCTGACCGAGCCGTCGGCGGCCCCCGCCCCGTCGTTCGCGGTGCCGCATCCGGAGAGCACCAGGGCGGCCGTGCCGACGAGCGAGGCCGCGGCGTAACCGCGGGCGCGGGCGGTGGACTTCATGGGGTTGACCTTTCCTGCGTCGTTGAAGAGAAGGTGTGGTGTCCGTACGGCCCTATCGCCCCGGCGCTGACTTCCGCTGAAACTCGTTGATGATCGCCGCGACGAGCAGTACCGCGCCGGTCACGACGTACTGGTAGTAGCTGTTGACCTGGAGCAGGTTGAGCGCGTTGGCGACGACGCCGAGCAGCACCACGCCGAGGACGGTTCCCACGACGGTGCCGTGGCCGCCGGCCAGCGAGGTGCCGCCGATGACCACCGCGGCGACGGCGGTCAACTGGAGTTGCAAGCCGCCCGTGTTGGGGGCGGCGGCGCCGAGCCGGGACAGCAGCATCAGTCCGGCCAGACCGGCGAGGGCGCCGGCGAGGGCGTACAGGGCGAGTTTGCGGCCCAAGACGTTGATGCCGCTGAGGCGGGCCACGTGCTCGTTGCCGCCCATCGCGAAGGCGTCCCGGCCGAAGGTGCTGAACCGCATCGCCAGCCCGATCGCGGCGAGCACGAGGATCGCGACGACGCACAGGTAGGGGATGCCGAACAGCTTGTCGTTGCCGAGGGCCCACATCCGCCGGCCGATGGTGATCGACTCGCCGTCGAGGACCAGCAGGGCGACCCCGTCGAGGAGCATCGCGGAGGCGAGGGTGGCGACGAAGGGGGCGACCTGGGTGAAGGTCACGACCAGGCCGTTGACCAGACCGATCAGGGTGGCCAGCAGCAGCGTGAGGACCACGGTCACGAGTGTGGAGCGGCCGTCGTGCAGCAGGGTCGCGCCCACCGACACGGTGACGGCGGCGTTGCTGCCCATGGAGAAGTCCATGCCGCCCGCGGTCATCAGCAGGGTCAGTCCGGCCGCGATGACGGCGGTGACGCTGATCTGCCGCAGCACGTTGAGCAGGTTCTGTGAACTGGTGAAGGACTCCGCCTGGGCGGCGGTGAACAGCGCGACCAGGACGAGGACCACGATCAGACCGCCGTGCGGGGCCCGCAGCAGGGCACGGGGCGACAGCCGGGACGCGGGGCGCTCGGGCGGGCCGGCCGCGATGTCCGGGGTGGCGGAGGGGGTCTTGAGGCTCACTGCGGCTGACCTCCGAGTGCGGTGGCGACGAGCTCGTCGCGGGTGATGGCGGTGATGTCGTGTTCGGCGACCGTGCGGCCGGCGCTGACGACGACGACCCGGTCGGCGAGCCGCATGACCTCCTCGGCGGAGGAGGAGGCGAGCAGGACGGCCACACCGCGCGAGGCGAGGTCGTCGACCAGGGTGTGGATGTCGGCCATGGCGGCGACGTCGACACCGTTGGTGGGGTCCTCGAGGAAGCAGGCCACGGGCTCGGTCTCCAGCCACTTGCCGAGCAGGACCTTCTGCTGGTTGCCGCCGGACAGCGCGCCCACGGGCGGGTTCCCGGTGAGGGCGACGACGCCGTAGCCGGCACGCAACGGGGCGGCGCGACGGGCGAGTTCGGTACGGCGGTGCAGCCTGCGGCGGGCGAAGCGGTCACCGGCCAGCATCAGGTTCTCGTCGAGGGTCATGCCCTGGACCAGGCCGAGGGTGCGGCGGTCGCCGGTGACGCAGCGCAGACCGCTGGCGAGAGAGGCGGGGACCTTGCCGAAGGGCACGCTCCGGCCGTCGACGCGCAACTCCCCCGCGTCCGGGCGCCGTCGCCCGCAGAGCAGGTCGAACAGCCGTGACTGGGCGTCACCCGCGGGGCCGAGGACGGCGACGATCTCGCCCTTGCGCACATCGACGGTGAAGTCCTGGATGGCCCGGCCGTGACTCAGGCCGCGCACGGACAGGCCGCTGTCGTCCTTCGGGGCGGGCCGTTCGGGCCGCCGCGAGACGACATCCCGGCCGACCATGGAGCGCACCAGCGAGGCGGGGTCCATCTCGGCGGCCGTGGCGCTGGTCACCACTGCCCCGTCGCGCAGGACGGTGAGGCGGTCGGCGAGCGCCATGACCTCGTCGATGTAGTGCGATATGTAGACGACGGCGACCCCGTCGTCCCGCAGGGTCCGCACCAGGGAGCGGATGCGGCCGGCGTCGTCGGCGCTGAGGCAGGCGGTCGGCTCGTCGAGGATCAGGATCCGTCCGCCGCGGCGGACCTCGCGGGCCACCTCGACCATGGTCTGTTCGGCGACGGTGAGGGTGCCCGCGACGCGTTCCACGTCGATGTCGATGCCGAGGCCGGACAGTGCCGCGCGGGCCTCGTCCCGGACGGCCCGCCAACGCACCGCGCGGCCCCGGGTGGGCAGGTCGCCGAGCATGACGTTCTCGGCGACGGTCAGCCCCATCGCCAGTTCCCGGCGCTGCGGCACGCACGCGATGCCGAGCCTGCGGGCCTTGCGCACGGTCAGCCCGGAGTGTGCCTGCCCACTCACCTCGATCGTGCCGCCGTCGGCGTGCCGCACCCCCGAAAGCACCTGCACCAGAGTCGACTTGCCGGCGCCGTTCATGCCCATCAGCGCGTGGATCTCGCCCGGGTACAGGTCGAGATCCACGCCCTTGAGCGCGGCGGCTCCGCCGAAGCTCTTGGTGATGCCCCGGACCCGGACCACGGGCGCGGGGGCCCGGTCGGACCGGGGTGTCACGGCCGCGGTCCGTCGCTGTCGGGGACGACTCGCCCGTAGCCGCGGATGTCCGGGAACGGGGGTTCCCGGTCGGCCTGCAGGTCCACCTGGAAGGTGTTCAGGCACATGCCGAGCATGGTGAAGTTGCCGAGCGCGCCGATGGTGTCGACCAGGCCCTTGGACCCGAAGTGCGCCAGGGCGGCCGCGAAGGTCTCGTCGGTGACGAAGTGCTCGTCGAGGATCTCTCGGCAGAACCGGTAGAAGGCCTGGTCCGCCTCGTTGTCGAAGACCGCCTCGCGCTTCTCGGCGATGGCCTTGACGGCGGCCTCCGGGACACCGGCCTCGATCGCCTGGTGCACATGCGCGTTCCAGGAGTACTGCGCGTCCCAGTTCCGGGCTGCCATCAGCAGCGTGAGCTCGCGCAGATGCTCGGGGAGGCTGCAGTCGAAGCGGGCGAAGGCGCCGAGGGACTCCGCCCGTTCGCACATCTCCGGGCTGTGCAGCCAGACCCGGAAGGGGCCTCGGACAGCGCCGCGGCGCCCGGCGATGCGGGCGGCCAACTCCTGCTGCCGCGGGTCCATTTCCTCTTCGCTGAGAACGGGGAGCCTCATCTGGCCGATACCTGCCTTTTCTTTCCGGCGCGTGTCCGGCACGGGTCCACAAGCCGTGCGGTGCGAGCCGACGGTACAGCCGGGTTCGAGAAGCTCACCCCTCCCGAAACGCAAGGTAAAGCTGCACGCCGGAGGGCACCCATTCACGGGCGCGCGACCTAACGTCGACCGACGCAGTATCGGGAAACCGGAAGAACTGAGAGGACCCCCGGATGGCCACCATCATCAAGGTCGCGTCGGTACCGCCGCTCGACCGCGGCGGAGCCGTCGTCTCGACACCGCTGGTCACCACGTCGTCGGCCGGCGGGGAGAACAGGATCACCAGCGGGATGAGCGTGTACCCGGTCGGCTCCGGGGCGCCGTTGCACTCGCACAACTGCGACGAGCACGTGACGATCCTCGACGGCGAGGCGGAGGTGTGGGTCGACGGCGAGGTGACGAAGCTGGAGCGGTTCGACACCACCTACGTTCCGTCGCCCGTTCCTCATCTCTTCCGGAACATCGGCGACACTCCGCTGCGCATTCTGTGGGTGTACTCCTCGGGCCATGTGACGCGGACCTTCACGGAGACCGGTGAAACGGTGGAACACCTGTCCGCCGAGGACCAGATGGGCAAGGACTGAACACCGGCGCGGTCCTCCGACCCACCGAACGCCGGCTCCGCGTCCGCCACGGTGACCGGCGTTCGCCCTCGCTCCCCTCGGGCAGCGCGCACCTAGGGCCGTTCTGATGGGTCTCCGCGGCGTCGCGACGCCCGGCACGCCCTCCCCCACTGCCCAAGGGCGTGGGGGGACCCCCAACCGCACGGCGCGAAGGGCCAGGTGGCTCCGCCACATGACCCTCCACGCCGCACGCCGATCGCACGCACCGAACGCCGCTCCTTCTCCCACGGAGACCCATCAGAACGGCCCTGGTGCTCAGTGAGCGCTGACGAGTTCCTGGTCGGCGCCGTCCTTCGGGGTCTGTCTGGCACCGCGTATCGCGGCGATGCCGATGAAGACCATGGACGACACTCCGGCGAGCGCGAAGGCGGTGAAGCCCCAGTCGCCGTTGCCCGCGGCGAGCAACTGGCCGCCGAGCCACGGGCCGAAGACGGCGCCGAAGCGGCCCATCCCGGAGGTCCACCCGACGGCGGTGGCGCGGTTGTCGGCGTTGGAGCGGATCGACACCGTCGCGTAGATCATCGTCTGGGCGCTGTTGAGGAACACGCCCGTCAGGAAGACGACGATCATCGTCACGCTCATCGGCATGTGCACGCTGAGCAGGGACACGCCGGCGGCGGTCAGGGCGAACCAGATCGCCGAGATGCGCGGGGCCCCGAAGGCGTCCGCGGCCCGGCCGGCGACCAGCATGCCCACGATGCCGCCGAGGTTGAAGACGACCACGAAGGACAGGGCCGATCCCAGCTCGTAGCCCTCGGCCCGCATCAAGGTGGGCAGCCAGGTGGCGACGCCGTAGACCAGCAGGAGACCGCCGAAGGAGGCCAGCCAGTACAGCAGGGTCTGGATCCACTCGCCGCCGCGGAAGAGGTTGACCAGGTTGGTCCAGCGGTCGGCCGAGCCCTGCTTGCCGGGCTTCGCGGCCGGAAGCTCGACGTCGTAGCGGTCGGCCAGCGCGCGGGCCTCGTCGGTACGGCCCTTGGCGACCAGGAAGCTCAGCGACTCGGGCAGGAACCTGGCGAGCACGGGGGCGAAGAGCAGCGGCAGCACGCAGACCCAGAACGCGGCGCGCCAGCCGACCGGGTCGATGAGCCACTTGGCCACATAGGCGGAGAGGATGCCGCCCGCGTGGTGCGCGGTCATCAGCAGGCCGATGACGATGGCGCCGCGGCCGCGCGGGGCGTAGTCGGAGACCATGCTGATCGCGGTGGGCAGCAGACCGCCGAGGCCGACGCCGGCCAGGGTCCGGCCGAGGCCGAAGACCGCCACGCCGTCCGCGATCGCGCACAGGCCGGAGGCCAGCGAGAAGAGAGTCACGGAGGCGACCATCAGCTTCTTGCGGCCGACCCGGTCGGCGATCGTGCCGGCGGTCAGGGCGCCGACCAGCATGCCGAAGGTGGCGTAGCTGCCGAGGTCGCCGGCGGTGTCCGGGGTGAGGCCGAAGGTCTTCGTCTCCAGCAGGTGCGGCAGCACCGAGCCATAGATGAACATATCGAGGCCGTCGAAGAGCACGGCCAGCCAGCACAGGCCGACGGCCAGAAGGGCCAGTCTGCTGCCGCGGGCGGACAGAGCGGGGGAGGAGGACATCCTTGTATTCCTCTCGTGCGGGCGGGGTGCCCTGACGCTAGAGACCCACGCAGAGATCCGTCAACGTTTTTGTCAACAATCTCATCGACAATTGAGTTCGGCCGAGGTATCAGGCGTCAGGCGTCAGGCGTCACGTGGCGTTACGCGACCGGAGGCGTCCCGTGCGTGTGGAAGGACTCGATGGTCTTCAGGCCCCAGGCCTGCCCCTTCTTCCGCTCCTCCTCGGTCCAGGTGATCAGCGGCCAGTCGGGGGCCAGGACGAGTCGCGTGAGCGGGTTGCACAGCTCGATACGGTTGCCGCCGGGCTCGTAGACGTAGAGGAAGAACGTCTGCTGGATGGCGTGCTTGTGCGGGCCCGTCTCGATGAACACGCCGCTGTCGATGGCGAGGTCGGCCGCGCGCAGGATGTCCTCGCGGGTGTCGGTCGCGAAGGCGATGTGGTGCAGCCTCCCGGCGCTGCCGGTCCAGTCCGAGGTGTAGACGACGTCGTACGACTTGTTCGTGTACGTCAGCCAGCGCGCCGCGACCGTGCCCGTGTCCAGCAGGATCTGCTCGGTGGGCCGGGCGCCCAGCACGTTCTGCTGGAACTCGGAGTTGGCGAGCACGTCGGCGGCGAGGAAGTTGATGTGGTCCAGGCGCCGTACCCCCACACCCCGGTTGGGCTTGGCCTGCGGCTGGTTCTTCAGGGCGGGCCTGAGCTCCTCGGGGGCCCGGTAGTGCTCGCTCTCCCAGTACAGGGCGTGCTCGTGGCCGTCCGGGTCGGTGGTGACGTACAGCTTGCCGAGGCCCGGCTCGTCCTCGACCCAGTGGCCGGTGCCGCCCGCCTCCTCGACCGCCCTGACACGGCGTTCCAGGGCCGCCTCGCTGGAGGTGCGCAGGGCGAGCCGGCCGAGGCCCGGCTGATCGCGGGCGGTGAGCACCAGGCTGTGGCGCTCGTAGTCGTCGAAGGTCCGCAGGTAGACCGTGTCGCCGTCCCGGCCGTTGACGGTGAGCCCGAGATAGTCGGTGAAGAAGGCGACGCTGGCGTCCAGGTCCGGGGTGAACAACTGGGCGTGGCCGATATGGGCGATGTCGCCGAGCGGCGGAGTCATCCTTGGCCTCCTTGGGGTTGCGGGGGAATCGGTGCCGTCTCGGCGGACCGGGGGAAGACGACACCGTCGAAGATCTTGCGGGCGGTGCGGACCACGGCGGTACGGCCGGCGGTGGGCAGGCCGGCGGGGGTGGTCCCGAGGCTGCTCTCCACGTCCAGGAATCCGGTGGGATGTTCGATGCGAACACGGTCGCTGTGGGCGTCGAGTGCCGCGAGGTCCGCGCCCACGCTGCCGTCGATGCGCAGACCGGCCGCCACACTCGCCGCGCCCAGCACTCCGATCGACGGGTGGCAGCGCACCGGAATGAAGGTGCGGGTGGTGATCGCGCCTCCCTCGCGGGGCGGGGCGAGCAGGGTGAGCTTGGGCACGGTGGCGTTCGAGACGTCACCGAGGCCCATCAGCCGGCCCGCCTCCAGACGGATCGCGCGCAGCCGGCCGGCCAGTTCCTGGTCGGCCTCCAGTTCGGCGGGCGGCTCATAGCCGGAGACCTTGAGCGCGGCGGCCACGACGAGGACCGTCGGCATGCCGTTGTCCACGCAGGTCACCGGCGTGCCGTCGATCTCGTCCCGGACGTTGCCGGTGGGCAGCAACGTCCCGGCACCGGGCGGGAACTCGATCACCACCGGCGCGGCCGTCCCGGGCACGCCGGAGATCTCGGCGTCCCCGGTGTAGCGCACCCGGCCGCCGGGGGTCGGGAAGGTCGCCGTGGCGTGGTCACCGGTGTTGACCATGCGGATACGGACGGAGGTCCGCTCCTCCCCCGCCGGCACGAGCCCGCGCTCGACGGCGAACGGGCCGATGCCGGCGAGGAGGTTCCCGCAGTTCTGACGGTCACTCACCTCGGGCTTGTCGACGCCGACTTGGAGGAACAGATAGTCGACGTCGGCCTCCGGGTCGGCCGAGGGAGCGACCACGGCCACCTTGCTGGTGAGCGGGTGCGCGCCGCCCAGGCCGTCGATCTGCCGCTCGTCCGGGCTGCCCATGATGCGCAGCAACAGCGCGTCACGCGGCGCCGGTTCGGCGGGGAGGTCGTCGGCGAGGAAGTAGGCACCCTTGGAGGTGCCGCCCCGCATCAGCAGACAGGGCACCTCCTCCGGCACGGGGGTCACGGCCGCTCCCCCGCGTAGTCCTCGTACGTCTTGTACTCGACGCCGAGGTTCTTCAGAGTGTCCCTCAACCCGTAGCGGTCCAGACCGAGTTGACCGTCGATGAAGGCGGCGCGGGTGGCGGCCTCCTTGGCCTCACGGGCCTCGGACCTCTCGACCGTCTCGCGGGCACGCGCACGCGGTACGACCACGACACCGTCGTCGTCGGCGAGGATCACGTCGCCCGGATGGATCACCTGACCGTCGATGGCGATCGGTACGTTGACCGACCCACCGGTGGCCTTGACCGTGCCCTGCGAGGAGACCGCCCGGGACCAGGCGGCGAAGCCCATCTCCCGCAGCTCCTGGGTGTCGCGGATGCCCGTGTTGATGACGATGCCACGCACACCGCGCTGTTGAAGGGCGGTCGCGAACAGCTCGCCGAACAGGCCGTCCGTGCACGGGGAGGTGGTGGTGACGACCAGGAGGTCGCCCTCGCCGCACTGCTCCACGGCCGCGTGGATCATGAGGTTGTCGCCGGGCCAGCTCAGCACGGTGACCGCGGTGCCGGCGACCCGTACGCCCTGCTGGACGGGACGGATCTCCGGGCCGAGCAGGCCGGTTCGGCCCAGCGCCTCGCTGACGGTGGCCACGCCGAACCCGGCGAGCGCCTCGACGTCCTTCGCGTCCGCCTTCGGCGGGTTGGTGACGATCACGCCGCTCATGCTTCCTCCTTCTGCCGAGCTCCGCCGGACCTCAGCTCGCTCACGCCAGCTCCTTCGCGATCTGCGGGTACGGACGCATGTACGCCTCGGCCATCGTCTTGTGGGTCAGCCCCAGGTTGGGGCCGGCGTTGCGCTTGAGCTGGACGCCCCGGCGCACGGCGAGGTCGGTGTAGTACTCCCACAGGTGCTGCTGGGCGCCGAGGCACTCCATCGCCTTGCGCTTGGTGTCCCACACCTCGGTGATGTCGAGCAGGACCTCGGGCCTGAATCCGCTCATCTCGGGCTGGTGCGGCTCGAAGTAGAAGACCGGCGGGGCGCCGATGATCTCGCCCTCCCCCGGGTAGCCGATGGCCTGGGCGAGGATCCGGGACTCCAGCGCCATGCGGTTGGCTGCCGGGTGGTCGCAGTTGTACGGGTCCTCGACCGGGTGGGTGAGCACGATGTCGGGCTGGGTCTCCCGGTGGACGCCGACGAGCCGGTCGGTCAGCTCGGCGGTGGCCACGAGGGGATAGTCGCCGGCGTCGAAGAAGCGGACCTCGGCACCGAGGGTCGCGGCGGCACGCTCGGCCTCGTCCCGGCGTATCGCCTTGATCTCGTCCAACTGCCTGCCCTCGCGCCAGGCTTTGGCGGACTCGCCCCGCTCGCCGAAGGTCAGGCAGGCGATGGTGACCTTCTCCCCGCGGGAGGCGGCCAGGGCGATGGCTCCGCCGGCCCGCCACACGAAGTCCCCGGCGTGCGCGGTGATGACGAGTGTCGATCGTGGGGTGGCGGGCGCGGCGCCTGCGTGCGTCATTGCTCGAATCGCTCTCTGTTCGGGCGGTTCGCCTCCGGGGCGTCCAGTGTCGAGCCCCGTACCGTGCCCGGCCCTTCGGGCCGCGGCGCGGTCACGCGTTCGCCACCGGTGCGCCCCTTCGGCTCACTCGCCGGGGTGACAGGTGTGCGCCCGCCTCGCGCGGCTCAGCCGCGCAGCGCCTCGATCACGCTGGTGAGGTGGGCACGGACGGCCGTCTCGGCCGCCTGGGGGTCTCTGGACCTGATCGCCTCGATCATTGCCAGATGCTCACTCAGGGACTGCTGCGGACGTCCCGGCCTCAGGGCCAACTGGAAGCGGTGGCGGACCAGTTGGGCGTTGAGCCGCTCCAGCAGCTCCAGGGCCGTCCGCTGACCGGAGAACTCCCGGATCCTGGTGTGCAGTTCGTGGTTGAGGTCGGAGTAGGTCACGGGCTCGCCGTCGGCCACGGCCTTGGTCATCGCCGTACCCAGGTCCGTCAGTTCGGCCAGTTGGTCGTCGTCGGCCAGGGTGGCCACCTTCGCCGCGCACAGCCCTTCGAGGACCATGCGGCACTCGGTGATGGCGACCGCTTCCTCCACGGTCACCACCCGCACCCGCGAGCCACGGTTGCGGATCCGCTCGACGAGACCCTGGGCCTCCAGATCGATCAGTGCCGCACGGATGCTTGCCCGTGTCACACCGAACTGCTCGGCGAGTTCGTTCTCCACCAGCCGCTGCGCCGGTGCCATGTCGCCGTGCAGGATCGCCTGCCGCAGCTGCGCGAGCGCATGCTGTTTGGCTTGCTCTCCGGTGCTCGGACGGGCTTCTTTCGGCATGTGCGCCCTCTCTGAGTGAGTGCCTGTCGAACCTAAATCTAGCCAGACAAGATTGTCAACAATTTTGTCCGCTGTATCGCGGGCACAGTTCGTCGGTGTCGCAGGCATGGATCGTCCACCGGGATTCTCCCCTCACGAGACGGGCGGGACCTCCAGTTGGTCCTCGGCGTGGGCGACGAAGTCATGGACGAGCCGGCGGAAGAGCGTGGCGAGTTGTCCGAGGTCCTCGTCGGACCATCCGGCCAGAGCCATCCCCATGCCTCGGCGACTGACCTCCCGTATGCGCTCGACCGCCGCCATGCCGGCCTCCGTGAGCTGGACGCGCCGAGCCCGCCGGTCCTCCGGGTCGGGGACCCGGACCACATACCCTCCCCGCTCCAACTCCCTTATCTGCCGGGTGACATGGGAGGCCTCCACCGACAGCCGGACCGCCAGCACCCCCGGACGCTGCGGTTCACTCTCACCGATGTGCCGCAGGATGGACACGGCCGCCCGGTCCAGCGCCAGCCCCGCCACCGCCATCAGGCGCTCATGCTGGCGGGCGCGGCCGGCCAGATAGGCGACGCGCGTGAGGGCGCCCTCGATCTCGGCGACGGTCGTGCGGACGGGTGCGGGCGTGAGGGCGGGTGCAGGGGCGGGTGCCGCCGTGGGTGGCTCTGCCGTCATGCGATCACCTTCAGTTGATGGGCGCCCGCACGGAGGCCATCGCCAGGCGCTCCGCACGGACAGGAAATGGTTGCTTGACTTAAGTAACACGCTTATGCTTGCCTAAGTCAAGCAACCACACTCCCCCGTATCCCTGATGGAGGCCCCGCCATGTCCGACGCCCTTGCCCCACCCGCCGGAGCGGGGAAGTCCGCCCCGCCGAAGGCGAACGCCGTGGTGGCGGTACTGGCCCTGGCCGGAATCGTCGTCTCGCTGATGCAGACCCTGGTCATCCCGATCGTCCCGGAGCTGCCCAAACTCCTGGACGCCCCGGCGTCCGACACCGCCTGGGCGGTCACCGCCACCCTGCTCGCCGCCGCCGTCGCCACCCCGGTCGTCGGCCGGCTCGGTGACATGGTCGGCAAGCGGCGCATGCTGATGGTCAGCATCCTGCTGCTGGTGTCCGGCTCGCTGGTCTGCGCGCTCGCCGACTCCCTTGTCCCGATGATCGTCGGCCGCGCCCTGCAGGGCCTGTCGGCCGCCGTGGTGCCGCTGGGCATCAGCATCCTGCGGGACACGGTCCCCTCCGACAGGCTCGCCGGCTCGACGGCGGTGATGAGCGCCTCGCTCGGCGTCGGTGGTGCGCTCGGTCTGCCCACCGCCGCGTTCATCGCGGACAACTGGGACTGGCACATCCTCTTCTGGACCTCCGCCGCCCTCGGCGTCGTCTCCCTCCTCCTCGTCGTGATGTTCGTTCCCGAGTCGCCGGGCCGCGTCGGCGGCCGCTTCGACCTCGTCGGCTCGCTCGGGCTGTCGGCCGGTCTGGTGTCGCTGCTGCTCGCCGTGTCCAAGGGCGCCGACTGGGGCTGGACCTCGGGTACGACGCTGGGCCTGGGTGTCGCCGCCGTCGTGATCCTGACGGCCTGGGGCCGGTGGGAGCTCAAGGCCGAGCAGCCACTGGTCGACCTGCGCACCACCGCCAAGCCCCAGGTGCTCTTCACCAACCTCGCCTCGATCGCCCTCGGCTTCTCGATGTTCGCGATGTCCCTGGTCCTGCCCCAGCTGCTGCAACTGCCCGAGCAGACCGGCTACGGCCTGGGCAGGTCGATGCTGACCGTCGGCCTGGTGCTCGCCCCGCAGGGCCTGGTGATGATGGTCATGTCCGCCGTGTCCGCCCGGATCACCAAGGCCAAGGGCCCCAAGGTCACCCTGCTGATCGGCGCGCTGATCGTCGCGGCGGGCTACGGCCTGAACATCCTCCTGATGAGCGAGGTCTGGCACCTCATCCTGGTCTCCTGCTTCATCGGCGCCGGTATCGGCTTCACCTACGGCGCCCTGCCCGCCCTGATCATGGGCGCCGTGGACCCGTCCCAGACGGGTGCCGCCAACAGCCTCAACACCCTGATGCGGTCCCTGGGCACGTCCTTCGCCAGCGCCATCGCCGGCGTCATCATGGCCCAGATGACCACGGACTTCGGCGGCTACGCCCTGCCTTCAGAGAACGGGTTCAAGGTGGTCATGGCCATCGGCGCCGGCGCCGCCCTGCTGGCCTTCGCCGTCGCCTCCCTCATCCCGAAGCAGCGCCCGGCCGGGGAAACCGCGCCCACGGACGGCCCGGCGCAGTCCGTGGAGGTCACCGCGGCCAAGGCCTGACACCGACGCACCTGACCGGACGCCGGGCGGCCTCCCTCACCGAGGGAGGCCGCCCGGCGTCGTCGCCCGACGTGCGTATCGAATCAGGTCGCGGACGCGGGGTCCGGCACGCCCGTCCGCGGCGGTGCCGTCGTTCCGCGGATCTCCAGGGTCGGCGCGGCCAGATGGGTCCGGCCCGCTCCCCCGGTCCCGTCGAAGCGGTCCAGCAGACAGCGGGCGGCGCGTCGGCCGACCTCGTGGCCGGCGTTGTCGACCGTGGTGAGCCACAGGTGGCGCAGCCGGGAGATGCTCGTGTTGTCGTAGCCCGTGACGGACAGGTCCTCGGGGACGCGCAGGCCCAGTTCCTCGGCGGCCGACAGCGCGCCGACGGCGGCGATGTCGTTGACGGCAACGATCGCGGTCGGACGTTCGCGTCGGCTCAGCAGCCGGACGGTCGCGCGGAAGCCGCCCTCCTCCGTCATGTCGCCGGCCTCGACGGGCGCCTGGCCGGCCGGGCCGTGGGCGCGCATCACCGCCTCGAAGCTGCGTCGGCGCAGCTCGCCGACGGCGCCGTAGCCCGCGAGGTGCGCGATGCGGCGGTGGCCGAGCGCGATGAGGTGCTCGGTGATCAGTCGGGCGCCCCGCTCGTCGTCGCCGGCGACGACGTCAACCCCGGCCGGCACCGGCTCACGGGCGCCCGCGACGACGACCGGCATGCGGGCGGCGACCGGCCCGAGCGCGGCCGGGTCGGGGAGGGTGCCGACCACGACCAGGCCGTCGACCTGGAGGTCGAGGAAGGGCCGGGCGAGGTCCTGGCCGGTGCGGCGGTTGAGGCGGGCGTCGCCCAGCAGCATGTGCAGGCCATGGTCGTGCAGCAGCGAGTTCAGGCCGTCGAGGAGGTCGACGAACCAGGGGTTGCGCAGGTCGTTCAGGAGCACGCCCACCGTCCGTGTGCGCTGCTCGCTGAGGCTGCGGGCGGCGGCGTTCGGGCGGTAGCCGAGTTCGCGGACGGCCCGCAGCACGGCCTCCCGGCGCTCCGGCCGTACCTGCTCGGAGCCGCGCAGCACCAGCGAGACCAGCGACTTGGAGACACCGGCCCGCTCGGCCACGTCCCGGATCGTCGGCTGTCTCATGTCCTGGACCGTTCCATGGCCCGTCGGCCTTGTCAAAGGCGGACGAAGGGCGGACGAAGGGCGGGCGATGAGCAGGCTATGGGCAGGTGATGGGCACGCGAAGGGGCTTGACACCTGCTGGAGTGCCGCCCAGGGTGGGTCGGGCAAGGAATGGACCGGTCCAAAGAGGGGCTCATGGTGGATGCGCTCGGTGTCGCCGTCGTCGGGTTCGGCTGGATGGGCCGGGTGCACACCCAGGCGTACACCCGGGTCCCGCACCACTACCCGCGGCTCGGGCTGCGCCCGGAGCTGGTGACCGTCGCCGAGGAGGCGCCCGGCCGGGCCGAGGAGGCCGCCGCGCAGTTCGGCTTCGCCTCGACGACCCGCGACTGGCGAGAGGTCGCCGCCGATCCGCGCGTCCAGGCGGTCAGCATCACCGCCCCGAACTTCCTGCACCGCGAGATCGGTGTGGCGATGGCCGAGGCAGGCAAGCACATCTGGATCGAGAAGCCGGTCGGCCTCTCCGTGGCGGACGCCCGGGCGGTGGCCGACGCGGTCACCGGGGCGGGCGTCCGGGGCGCGGTCGGCTTCAACTACCGCAACGCGCCCGCCGTCGAGACGGCCCGGTCGCTGATCGCCTCCGGTGACATCGGCACGGTCACCCATGTCCGCGTCCGGCTGTTCAGCGACTACGCGGCGCATCCCGAGGGGGCGCTCAGCTGGCGGTACGAGCGGGAGCGCGGCGGCAGCGGAGTGCTGGGCGACCTGGCCTCGCACGGCGCCGACCTGGCCCGCCATCTGCTCGGCGACATCACCTCCCTCACCGCCGACACGGCGATCTTCGTACCGGAACGCGCCCGTCCCACCGGTGTCACCGCCGGTCACAGCCGTGCCTCCGGCGGCGAACTCGGCCCCGTGGAGAACGAGGACTACGTCAACTGTCTGCTGCGCTTCGCCTCCGGCGCCCGCGGCGTGCTGGAGGCCTGCCGGGTCTCGGTCGGCGAACAGAACAACTACGGCTTCGAGGTGCACGGCACCAAGGGCGCGGTGTTCTGGGACTTCCGCCGGATGAACGAACTCGGCGTCAGCCGCGGCGGCCACTACCAGGACCAGCCGGTCAGCACGGTGTACGTCGGCCCGGGCGACGGCGAGTTCGGCGCGTTCCAGCCCGGAGCCGCCAACGCGATGGGCTACGACGACCTGAAGGTCGTGGAGGCGTACCGCTTCCTCCGGTCGATCGCCGAGGGCACCTCGCACGGGGCCACACTCACGGACGCCGTGCACAGTGCCGCCGTAGTGGACGCCATGGCACGGTCCGCCGAGAGCCGGACGTGGGTGGACGTACACCCGGGAGAGTGTCCCTAGGGCCACCCCCGATCCGGTTCTCAGGCCCAGCGACGGCGGGCCCCGGGGACGGCAGGCTTCGATACGTCGGCACACCCGCCGGCGGATCCGCCTCACCGACTCCCGGGGGAACCCATGAACGAAACCATCGCCAGGCGCCTGACGGGCCTCGCGGGCATCACCGCGGCCGCCGCCCTGATCGTCGAAGTACCGCTGTACTTCGTCTACTCGGGCCCGCCACCGGACGCGAACGTCCTGACCAGGCTGCTGCTGGGGATCGTAGGGTTGGCGTCCCTGGTGGTGTTCATGACGGCCTTCCGTGAACTGGTGAAGCGGGTGAGTCCCGCCCACGAGTGGGTCGGCTCGATGGCCTTCGCCACCGGGCTGGTCTACGCGACGGTCACCCTCGTCTCCAGCGGTCTGGAGGCGGGCGCGGTCATCGCGGCCGACCGCCCGATCGACCCGACGATCGACGTCAGCGGCACCTACATCCTGTACGGGTCGATCTCCCGGCTGATGCTGGCGCTGTTCCTGACCGCGTTCGGGTACGCCGTCTCCCGTACCCGGCTGCTGCCACGCTGGACCGGCCGGTCGGCGTACGTCCTCGCGGGGATCAACGTGGCCTTCGTGCCGTCCCTGTTCTTCGGCAACACCCCGGCCGACTTCTACGCGGCGAACGGCTGGGGCACCACCGCGCTGATGGGAGCCGTCCTCAGCTACTGGCTGCTGGCGCTGGGCATCTCCCTCTGCCGCAGCGCCGGATCACCGGTGCCGACGCACTGAGCGACGGCCGCGCGTCACCCGGCCGTCGCCTGCGGCGGCATGTTGTACGGCGTGACCACCTGGATCGCCGACGGCAGTGTCGGGCCGGCCGGCGGCAGGGCGTCATGGGCGCGCATCACGATGTGGCAGGCCTCGCGCATGTCCTGGCGCAGGTCGTGGTGGAGGACGGCGGACAGGCGTTGCTCGCGCAGCAGGCGGGTGTTGTCGTGGTCGAGGTCGTGTGCCACGAAGACCGCGCACTCGCGGTCCAGGTCGTCGAAGGCCCGCAGGGTGGCGATGTTGCCGCCGCCGATCGAGTAGACGGCGCGGATGTCCGGGTCGCGCCGCAGCGCGGCCCGGACCAGGTCGTACTGGGTGGCGTCCAGCCCCTGCCCCTCGGCGATCTCGACCAGGGTGCGCTCCGGGTGCCGGGCACGCATCGCGCCGCGGAAACCCATCTCGCGCTCCTCCTCGTTGCGGAAGAAGCCGCTGCTGAGGCTGGTGAGCACATTGCCGGGGCGGTCGCCGAGCCACTGGCCCATGAGGTAGGCGGCGGTCGCTCCGGCGGCCCGGTTGTCGATGCCGACGTAGGCGAGGCGTGCCGAGGAGGGCAGGTCGGTGACGAGGGTGACGACGGGGATGCCCGCCTCCGCGAGCCGGCTGACGGCGGCGGCGACCCCGGGGACGTCCGGTGCCTTGAGCACCACTCCCTGCGAACCGCGTCGGGCGATCCGGTCCAGGGTCCTGGTCAGTTCCTCCACGGGGCCGGTCTCCCGGAAGTGGAAGCGCGAGCGCACGACCGCCGGGTGCAGGGACGGCAACTCGGCCTCCAGGGCGGCCTGTACGGCGGTGGAGAACCGCTCCGGAGTCTGCATCACGATGTCGATCATGAAGGTGCGGCCGACCAGGCGGACCTGGGTGCGCTGCCTGTCCAGGTCCTCGATGGCCTGGCGGACCTCGCGTTCGGTGCTCTCCCGCACCCCGCCCCGCCCGTTCAGGACCCGGTCGACGGTGGCCTCGCTCAGGCCCGCCTGACGTGCGATCTCCCGGATCGGGAAGGGGTGGCCCACGGACGGCTCCTTGAGGGATTTTTGATGGCCCACTGCTGGTTGTTCGAGGGGTTTGTACTGACAACAATGACAGAGCCGCGTCGCCCCCTCGCGACCGGATCCGTGTCGCATCCCGTGACCGAAAGTAGGACGACGATGTCCCTCACCGCCGCTCAGCAGCGGGCCTGGCTGACCGAGCAGGACTGTGATCTCGACGTCTTCCGCGCACTCGTCGAGCGCACGACGGACCTCGCCGACCATCCGCACGCCTCGGCCGTGGAGGACAACGTCCTCGTCTACGACAGTGAGCGGCTGCGCGCGGCCGGCGCGACCCGTGAGGTGCGGGCCGAGCTGGTCCACGCCCTCACGGACGGCCCCGGCATCGTCGTCTTCCGGTCCGCCTTCCCGGACCCGGCCGTCGTCGACCGGCTCACCGGTGTCTTCGACGCCCTGATCACCGAGCAGCGCGCCTCGGGCGCAGACGCGGGCGACCACTTCGCCGCGCCGGGCGCCAACGACCGGGTGTGGAACGCGCTGGAGAAGGCGGCCCTCTACGACCCGGAGGCGTTCGCCGACTACTACGCCAACGACATCCTGGCGCTGGTCTCGACCGCCTGGCTGGGCCCGGGCTACCAGGTGACCTCACAGGTCAACGTCGTCAATCCGGGGGGCGCCGCGCAGACCGTGCACCGCGACTACCACCTGGGGTTCCTCTCCAACGAGGCGGCCGCCGCCTATCCCGGGCATGTGCACCGCCTCTCGCCCATGCTCACGCTGCAGGGCGCGGTGGCGCACTGTGACATGCCCGTGGAGTCGGGCCCGACGCTGTACCTGCCGTACTCGCAGACCTTCGAGCCCGGCTACCTCGCCTGGCGACTCCCGGATTTCCAGGCGCACTTCAAGGCGCACCACGTCCAGCTCCCGCTGGCGAAGGGCGACGCCGTCTTCTTCAACCCGGCGCTGTTCCACGCCGCAGGCACCAACCACACGCTGGACGTACGGCGGGTGGCCAACCTGCTCCAGGTGTCCTCGGCCTTCGGCCGGGCGATGGAGACGGTGGACCGGGAGGCGGTGGCCAACGCGGTGTTCCCGGTGCTGCGCCGGCGTCTGGCCGACGGTGTGGGCGAGGAGTGGCTGGAGCGGGTGATCGCGGCGAGCGCCGAGGGCTACCCGTTCCCCACCAACCTCGACAGCGACCCGCCGGTCCACGGTCTGGCCCCGCCCTCCCAGGCGGACGTCGTACGACGGGCACTGGAGCAGGGATGGACCCCGCGTGCGCTGCGCGACGAGTTGCGGGCCGGCGCCGTACGGCGCGAAAGCTGAAGGGGCCCGGAACTCATGGGACTTCTCGACGACAAGGTCGTCCTCGTCAACGGCGGCAGCCAGGGCGCGGGCGACGACTGGCGCGCGGAGGCCGCCGCCCGGCTGCCGATGGGCAAGCTCGGCCGGCCCGACGAGATCGCCGACTTCGTCGTCTTCCTGCTGTCGGAACGGTCCGGAGTCGTCACCGGTTCGGTGATCGACTGGGACCAGAACGTCCTCGGCGGCCTCGACTGACCTTCCCCCTCCGCTCGTAAGAACCCGCACCCAAGGAGCAACACCCTCATGCGTATCGGAATCCTCGGCCTCGGCCGTATCGGCGCCTTCCACGCCGAAACCCTCTCCGGACTCGACGCGGTCGAGTCGCTCGTCCTGGCCGACCCGTTCGCGGACGCCGCCAAGTCCGCCGCCGAACGGTTCGGCGGCGAGGTCGCGGACTCCCCCGAGGCCGTGCTGGCGGCCGGGGTGGACGGCATCGTCGTGGCGGCGGCCACCGACGCCCACCCCGCGCTGATCCTGGCCGCCGTCGAGGCGGGCGTGCCCGTGTTCTGCGAGAAGCCCGTCGCGAAGACCATGCGCGAGGGCGTCGAGGTACTCAAGGCCGTCCAGGGCGCGGACGTGCCGATCCAGATCGGCTACAACCGCCGCTTCGACGTCGGGTTCGTCGCCGCCCGGGCCGCCGTGCAGGGCGGTGAGCTGGGCAAGCTGCACACCGTCCGGTCGACCACGCTGGACCCGGCGCCGCCGCCGCCCGCGTACATCGCCGCCTCCGGGGGCATCTTCCGGGACTGCTCGGTGCACGACTTCGACATCATCCGCTGGGTGACCGGCCGGGAGGTGACCGAGGTGTACGCGGTCGGCGGCAACCGGGGCGCCGACTACATCAAGGAGGCGGGCGACGCCGACACCACCGGCGCGATCCTCACCCTGGACGACGGCACCATCGCGGTGGTCTCCAACTCCCGCCACAACGCCCGGGGTTACGACGTCCGCATGGAGATCCACGGTTTCACGGACTCCATCGCCGTCGGCCTGGAGGACAAGCTGCCGCTGCGTTCGGTCGAGCCGGGCGTGACCTTCCCGGCGGGCACCCCGCACGACTTCTTCATGGACCGCTTCACCGCCGCCTACCGTGCCGAACTCACCGCGTTCACCGAGGTCGTGGCCGGCACCCGGCCCTCCCCGTGCACGATCGAGGACGCCCTGGAGGCCGGCTGGATCGCCGACGCGTGCACCCTGTCGCTGCACGAACACCGTCCCGTCACCATCCAGGAGGTACGGCAGGCATGAGCGGAACGGGCCCAGAACCGCTGCGCATCGGAGTACTGGGCGCGGCACGCATCACCGAACGCTCCCTGGTGGACCCGGCCCGGGCGACCGGCCACCGCCTGGTCGCGGTAGCCGCCCGCGACCGGTCCCGTGCCAAGGCCTTCGCGACGGCCCACGGTGTGGAACGGGTGGCGGACTCCTACGCCGAACTGCTCGCCGACCCCGAGATCGACGTCGTCTACAACCCGCTCGCCAACGGCCTGCACGGCCCGTGGAACCTGGCCGCCCTCGCGGCGGGCAAGCACGTCCTGACGGAGAAGCCGTCGGCGAGCAACGCCGAGGAGGCGGCCGAGGTCCGGGAGGCGGCGGTGAAGGCCGGGACCGTCTTCATGGAGGGCTTCCACTACCTCTTCCACCCCGTCACCCGGCGCCTGCACGAGATCCTGCGGAGCGGTGAACTCGGGGAGCTGCGACGGGTGGAGACCATGGTCGCCATACCCGCGCCGGACGACGTGGACCCCCGCTGGTCGCTGCCCCTGGCCGGTGGCGCCGTGATGGACCTGGGCTGCTACAGCCTGCACGCGGTGCGGATGCTGGCCCCCTGGGCGGGCGGCGCGCCGCGGCTGGACTCCGCGCGGGGCGGGGAGCGGGCGGGGGCGCCCGGAGTCGACGAGTGGCTGGACGCCGAGCTGGAGTTCCCGGGCGGGGCGACCGCGTCGGCGCGCTGCCACATGGCGTACGACCGGCTGGAGATGAGCTGCCGGATCGTCGGTTCCCGGGGCGAGGCGAGCGCGCCGAACTTCGTGCTGCCACAGCTGGACGACCGGGTCGTGGTGCGGACGGCGGAGGGTGAGCGGACCGAGCGACTCGGCACGCGGTCGTCGTACGCGTACCAGCTGGAGGCGTTCGCGGCAGGTGTCCGCGAGGGCACCGCGCTGCCGCTGGGCGCGGACGACGCGGTCGCGACGATGGCGCTGATCGACGGCTGCTACCGCGCGGCCGGGTTCGAGCCGCGGCCGCGCACCACGCTCGCGAACTGAGAGCTCCGGGGAATTCTCACGGAAAGAGGGCCGGGGGAATCCCCGGCCCTCTTTCGTCACCCGGTCAGGAAAGTCGTCAAGCGAGTCTGTCGTCAAGCGAGTCGTCAGGAGAGTCGACGCCCCGTCATTCCTGGTACAGCGCGGGCCGGTCGACCAGCTCCACCTCGACCCGGCCGCCCTCCTCCAGCGCCCGCACCCCGGCCTCGCACACCGCGGCCGCCGCGTAGCCGTCCCACACGCTCGGGCCGGTGACCTCGCCGCGGCGGGTGGCGTCGACCCAGGCCTGGATCTCGCGGTCGTAGGCGTCGGCGAAGCGTTCGGTGAAGTCCTGGGCGATCGTGCCGCCCCAGCGGCCGGCCATGTTGGTGACCATGGCGTGGCCGTCCCCGATGCGTGCGGTGCCGCGTTCGCAGACCATTTCGGCCTGGACCTGGTAGCCGAAGCCGCAGTTGACGAACATCTCGACATCGACGATCGCGCCGCCGTCGGTTTCGAACACGACGAACTGGGGGTCCTGCAGGTCGTCGGGCGCGTTCGCCGACGGCCGCGGACGCAGCACGGTGACCGCCGTGATCTCATGCCCGAGCAGCCAGCGGGCCACGTCCGTCTCGTGCGCGACGGAGTCACTGATGAGCATGTCGCTGGTGAACCCGGGCGGACTGGCCGCGTTGCGATGCCGGTTGTGGAGCATCAGCGGGCGGCCCAACTGCCCCGTCCCCAGAAGGGACTTGAGCTTCATGTACTCGGCGTCGTAGCGCCGCATGAAGCCGACCTGGACCCGGCGTCGGCCCAGGCTCACCTCCGCCTCCATGACCCGCGCCGCGGAGGCCGCGTCCGGGGTGAGCGGCTTCTCGCACAGGACGGGCAGGTCGCGCTCGAAGGCCGCCAGCAGGGCCGCCTCGTGGGCGGGGCCGGGGGAGGCGACCAGGACGGCGTCGACGTCCGCCGCCGCCATCGCGGCGGCCGGGTCGGTGTAGGCGGTGCAGCCGTCGACGGGGGCCGCGACGGCCTTGGCCCGTTCCGCGTCGACGTCAACGACGGCGGTCACCCGGGCTCCGCTGGTGAGCTGCTGGATCCGGCGCACATGGTCGGCGCCCATTCTTCCGGTACCGATGACTGCGATTCCGAGCGGGCCAGGGTGGGTCATGGTCGTCCCTTCGGGATGGTCAGGCGCCGCAGGACCTCAGGAACGTACGGGTGCGCACCGCGATCGGCAGCGGCCGGTCCGGTTCGCACGGGTACATGTCCTGCTCGACGATCGCGAACAGTTCCACTCCGAGTCTCTGCGCGGCCACCAGTACCGGCTCCAACTCCGGTACTCCGGACGGCGGTTCGCACATCACCCCGCGCTGCACGGCGGGCCCGAACGGCACCTCGTCGCGGACCACGTCGGCGAGGACCGCCGGGTCGACCTGCTTGAGGTGGAGGTAGCCGATGCGCTCCCCGTACGCCTCGATCAGCTTGACGCTGTCGCCGCCGCAGTACGCGTAGTGCCCGGTGTCCAGGCACAGGTTGACCAGACTCGGAGTCGGTCGAGTCGAGGAACCGCTCGACGTGGTCCTCGGTCGACTCCCAGACCGAGGGGCCGCGGTGCAGGCCGGTGAAGACCGTTCCCGCGGACACCCTCAGGTTCCGTCTGTCCACCTCGTCGGTGAGACGGGCCGGGTCGGTCGGCAGATAGCCGTACGGGCCCAGTTCGATCCAGGATTGACGCCCTCCCCTGCCCGAGGGCAGGAGATTCCGGTCCGTACCGCTACGCGGTACCACCATGGGTTCCTGTTTCACAGGCCACCGCCGACCGGTAACACCTCCACCCTGAAGGGTGGAGCACTGGGCAAGTGTTCGGCAGCCGGCCTCGGCGACCTCGTCCAGAAAGCGTTCCCAAGGCACCTGGCCCGGGTCGTCCGGGAACCAGACGCCCCAGGAGTCGGGCGCCGAGCCGACCCGGATCCGGTCGAGCGAGGCAGCCATCTCAGGCCTTTCCCTCGCCGGAGGTGGTGGCGGGGGTGGGGGTGGTGGCGGGGGCGGTGGCGGTGGCGGTCAGGTCGCCCTCTCCGGGGAGTTCTTCGACGTCGACGCCGCGGACCGTGCTCAACTCGTGTTTGAGGGCCACGAGTTCGGCGCCGCCGGCCATGTGGTTGGTGAGCTCCTCGAGGCTGACCTCGTCACGGGAGGCGTTCAGCTCCATGGTGCCCAGACGCAGGACGCTGAAGTGGTCGCCGACCATGTAGGCGTGGTGCGGGTTGTGGGTGATGAAGATGACGCCGAGGCCGCGGTCGCGGGCGGCGGCGATGTACTTCAGGACCACGCCGGACTGCTTGACACCCAGGGCGGCCGTCGGCTCATCGAGGATGAGGACCCGTGCGCCGAAGTAGACGGCGCGGGCGATGGCCACACACTGCCGCTGGCCGCCCGACAGGGTCCCGATGGGCTGTTCCAGGTCGTCGAGGACGATGCCCATCTCACGCAGCTCGTGGTCCGCGGTCTTCTTCATCGCCTCGATGTCGAGACGCCGGATCGGCCACGGGCCCTTGGTCATCTCGGAGCCGAGGAAGAAGTTGCGCCACACCGGCATCAGCGGGACGGTCGCGAGGTCCTGGTAGACGGTGGCGATGCCCTT
>NZ_JBFAGK010000006.1:423613-498792 GCF_040660135.1 Streptomyces sp. NPDC050997 | reverse complement strand
CCCGGCCGTGGTTGGTTGTTTTTTGTGGGTGTGTGGGGTGGGGGGGGGGGGGGTGCGGGGGGGGGGGGGGGCGCCCGGGGGGGCGGGGGGGGGGCCCCCCCCCGGCCCCCCCCCCCCCGGCCCTCTCACCGAGTTCGTCCCACCCTTTTCGTCCCGCCCTGTTCGTCCCGCCCTTTCCGTCCCGCCGAGTCCCAGGAGTGTTTTCATGCACGACGACCGGAAGCTGGTGGAGGACCGTCTCGACCGTGTCCTGCGCGAGCGGATCCGCCCCGCCGTCCACGGCATCCGGGTGCCCCTGGAGGTGGAGGTGTGGCACGCGCCCGGGGAGCCGGTACCGGTGACCGAGGGACTGGCCGCGCCGTACGAGCCCGCCCGGGTGGGCGACATCTGGGGCCGGCCGTGGGGCACCAGTTGGTTCCGGCTGACCGGCGCTGTGCCCAAGGAGTGGGCGAGCAGGCAGGTCGAGGCGGTGGTCGACCTCGGGTTCGGCTCCGAAACCCCCGGCTTCTCCGCGGAGGGCCTGGTGTACCGGCCGGACGGCACGGCTGTGAAAGGCCTGCACCCCCGCAGCGCCTCGGTGCGGATCGCCGCGTCCGCCGCCGGGGGCGAGCCCGTGACCCTGTATGTCGAGGCCGCGGCCAACCCGTTGATCGAAGGGCCCGTGACGTGGCTCGGCGACACCGAGACCGCCCCGCCGGAGCCGCTCTACCGGCTGCGACGGGCGGATCTCGCGGTCTTCGACCCGGACGTCTGGGAACTGGCGCAGGATCTGGACGTGTTGGGTCAGCTCATGCGCGAACTCCCGCTGGACACCCCGCGCCGCTGGGACGTGCTGCGCGCGATCGAACGTGCCCTGGACGCCCTCGACCTGGACGACGTCCCCGGCAGCGCGGCTGCGGCTCGGGAGTACCTGGCCCCCGCCCTGGCCGCCCCGGCCACGGCCTCCGCGCACCGGGTGGCCGCTGTGGGCCACGCGCACATCGACTCCGCCTGGCTGTGGCCGCTGCGCGAGACGGTACGGAAGGTGGCGCGTACCTGCTCCAACGTGGCCGCGCTGATGGACGACCACCCGGAGTTCGTGTTCGCCATGTCGCAGGCGCAGCAGCTCGCCTGGATCAAGGAGCACCGTCCGGAGGTGTTCGCCCGGGTGAAGGAGAAGGTGGCGGCAGGGCAGTTCGTGCCGGTCGGCGGGATGTGGGTGGAGTCGGACACCAACATGCCCGGCGGCGAAGCGCTGGCGCGGCAGTTCACACACGGCAAGCGGTTCTTCCTCGATGAGTTCGGGATCGAGACCGAGGAGGTGTGGCTACCGGACTCGTTCGGCTACAGCGCCGCCCTGCCACAGCTGGTGAAGTTGTCCGGGTCGAAGTGGTTCCTGACCCAGAAGATCTCCTGGAACCAGACCAACCCCTTCCCGCACCACACCTTCTGGTGGGAAGGGCTGGACGGCAGCCGGGTGTTCACGCATTTCCCCCCGGTGGACACGTACAACTCCGAGCTCTCCGGCCAGGAGATGGCCCACCTGGTGCGCAACTTCCGGGACAAGGGTTCGGCCAACCGCTCGATGGTGCCGTTCGGTTACGGCGACGGGGGAGGCGGTCCGACCCGGGAGATGCTCGCCCGCGCCCGCCGGCTGCGGGACCTGGAGGGCTCACCGCGGGTCGACATCGAAAAGCCCGCGCAGTTCTTCGCCAAGGCGCAGGCGGAGTACCCGAACGCGCCGGTGTGGGTGGGCGAGCTGTACCTGGAGCTGCACCGGGGTACCTACACCTCGCAGGCGAAGACGAAGCAGGGCAACCGGCGCAGCGAGTCGCTGCTGCGCGAGGCGGAACTCTGGGCCGCGACGGCGGCCGTACGCACGGGCTTCACCTACCCGTACGAGATGTTGGACCGGATCTGGAAGACGGTGCTGCTGCACCAGTTCCACGACATCCTTCCGGGCTCGTCCATCGCCTGGGTGCACCGTGAGGCCCGCCGGACCTACGCCCGGGTGGCCGAGGAGCTGGAGGCGGTGATCGATGCCGCCCAGCGGGCCCTCGCCGGAGAGGCGGGCCCGGGCGCGGGTGGCACCGTGGTGTTCAACGCGGCCCCGCACGAGCGGGGTGGCATCCCGGCGATGGGCGGCACCCCGGCCGCGGGCCGGCCCGCCGGCGAGGCGGTGTCCGCCGCCGAGCGCCCGGACGGCGGTTTCGTCCTCGACAACGGCCTGCTGCGGGTGACGGTGGACCGGCGCGGTCTGGTCACCTCCGTGTACGACGTCGCCGCCGGGCGCGAGGCGGTCGCGCCGGGTGGCGCGGCCAATCTGCTCCAGGTCCACCCTGACCTGCCCAATCACTGGGACGCCTGGGACGTGGACTCCTTCTACCGCAACGCCGTCACCGACCTGACGGACGCCGACGAGGTGCTGCTCACCCACAAGGACGACTCGGCGCTGGCAGCGGTACGGGTGGTCCGTTCCTTCGGCTCCTCGCGGGTTGAGCAGTCACTGGAGCTGCGGGCCGGTGCCAAGCGGCTGGACATCGACACGGAGGTGGACTGGCACGAACGGGAGAAGCTGCTCAAAGCGGCCTTCCCCGTGGACGTGCACGCGGACCGGTCCGCCGCCGAGACTCAGTTCGGGCACGTGTTCCGCCCCACGCACACCAACACCAGTTGGGACGCGGCCAAGTTCGAGATCTGCGCCCACCGATTCCTGCACGTGGGCGAGCCGGACTGGGGGGCGGCGGTGGTGAACGACTCGACGTACGGGCACGACGTCACCCGCACGGTGCGCGAAGACGGTGGGACGACGACGACCGTACGGCTGTCCCTGCTGCGCGCGCCACGTTACCCGGACCCGGACACCGACCAGGGCGTGCACCGATTCCGGTACGCCTTCGTCGCGGGCGCGGATATCGCGGAGGCGGTGCGGGAGGGGTACCGGATCAATCTTCCTGAGCGTTCGGTGCCGGGTGACGCGGTGGTGGCCCCGCTGGTCACGGTGGACCGCGACTCGGTGGTCGTGGAGTCGGTCAAACTCGCCGACGACCGGTCGGGGGCGGTGGTCGTGCGGCTGTACGAGGCGTTGGGGCGGCGGGCAGACGTCCGTGTGACCGCCGGTTTCCCCCTCGCCTCGGCCGTCTCCGTCGACCTGCTGGAGCGCCCTCCGGCGGAGAGCCCCGCACCGTACGAGGTGTCCGGGGACCACACGGTGACACTTTCGCTGCGCCCCTTCCAGATCGTGACGCTGCGGCTGGCCCCGGCAGTGCGGTGACGGGCCACAGGCGCGGGCCGGTTGAGGGGCCCGCCCTGCTCCCCGTACACAGCCGCTGCCCGGACACCATGGCTCAGCCGCGCAGCGGTTCCGCCAGGCGGCCAAGGAGCCCGGCGACCAGGGCGGTCTGGGCGGGCACGGTGTCGGGGTAGATGAACTCGCCCTGGGCGTGGGCGCCGTCGCCGACCGCGCCCATGCCGCACAGGACCGGCAGGCCGAGGGCGGCGACGAAGTTGGCGTCGCTGGCGCCGCCGACTGCCACGTCGGGCAGGTCCTCGCGTCCCTGCTCGCGGGCGACCTCGCGGGCGAGGGCGAGGAGCGGGGCGGAGGCGCCGTTCGGTATCATCGGCGGCCGGTTCCAGGCGTGGTCGACCTCGATGCGTACGCGGGGGTCGCTGACCTTGATGGCGGCGAACTCGGCGTCCACACGGTTCTGTTCGGACTCGCTGCTGATCCGGATGTCGACGCTGGCCGTGGCCTGTCCGGCGACGACGTTGGTGGCCGAACCGCCGCTGATCAGGCCAGTGTTGATGGTCGTGCCCTTCTCGGGGCGGGCGACCTTCGCGGCGGCGATCACGAATTCGGACAGGGCCAGGATCGCGCTCGCCCCGTCCTGCGGCGCGAGCCCGGCGTGGGCCGCGACGCCGGTGGCGGCGACCTTGAAGATCCCGGAACCCTTGCGGGCGGTCTTGACGGCGCCGTGCGCGGTGGGCTCCAGGACCAGCGTGACGTCGACCTTGCTCGCGACGTCCTCGATCACGGGGCGTGAGGACAAGGAGCCGATCTCCTCGTCGCCGTTGAAGAGGAAGGTGACGGTGGGCAGCGGGGCGCCGCTCTCCCGAGCGAGCTTCAGGGCCCAAATACCCTGCGCCAGACCGGTCTTCATGTCGAAGACGCCGGGCGCGCTGAGCTTCTCCCGACCGTCGCCGTCCGCGTCCGGCTGCTCCCATCCGGCGAGCGTGCCCGTCGGCCACACGGTGTCGTAGTGGCCGACCAGCGCGACGTGCCCGGCGCCGGTGCCGGTGTAGGTCAGCGTGAGGGTGTCGCCGCACTCGCCGCCCGGGTGGCGGTGCTCATGGTCAGGCTGCCCGAGCCGACGCACGGCCAGTTCGCGCAGAAGGCCCAGGCCCGCCGCGAGACCGGCCAGGTCGTAGCTGCTGGTCTCCTGGCGGACAAGGGTGAGGATGTCGGTGACGATCTCCGACGAGACCTCCTGGGCGCGGGCGGTGAGGGCGGCGGGTGCGGCGGGTACGGGCGATGCGGTCATGATCGGCTTTCTCGAGTCTGTCGTACGTCTCGTACGACGGTGTGGGGGGCGTTTCTCGATGGCAGGGCTGGGTCAGCCGACGCCGAAGGGGATGCCGAGCAGGTACCAGACCACGAAGAACGCGACCCAGACGACCCAGACGACGGCGGCGATCGGGATGGTGAACGAGGCCAGCGTGCCGATGCCGGCGGACTTCTTGTGCTGCTGGATGAAGCCGAGGGCCATCGCGAAGTAAGGGCTCATCGGGGTGACACAGTTGGTGACCGAGTCAGCGACGCGGTATACGGCCTGGGTGGTCTCGGGCTCGATGCCGATGAGCATCAGCATCGGGACCAGCACCGGGGCGGCCAACGCCCACAGCGCGGAGCCGCTGGTGATCACGAGGTTCATGAAGGTGATCAGTACGGCGATGCCGACCAGCACGCTCCAGCCGCTGAGGTGGATCTGCTTCAGCGTCTCCGCGCCCTCGATGGCGATCACGCTGCCGATGTTCGTCCACTTGAAATACGCGAGGAACTGGGAGATCGCGAAGAACAGGACGAGGATCGGGGCAAAGGTGCGGGTGCCCTCGACCAGCGCGTCCACGATGTCGCTCGGCGCCCGGAATGTCCCCGTCATGCGGCCGTAGACCCAGCCGAGCAGGGAGAAGAACAGGAACAGCACGATCGACATGCCGCTGATCACCGGGGACTCGACCAGGGAGCCACCTTCGCCGCGCAGCGGGGAGGACGCCGGGATCATGGCGACCGCCAGGACCGCGAGGAAGCCGAGCGCGGTCAGGCCGGTCACCCGCAGGGCGCGGCGCTGCTCCGGGGTCACCTCGATCGCCTTCAGCTCCGCGGTGGTCAGCGCCTTGACCGGCTCGTCGGGGTCCAGGTCCGAGCGCTTGGAGAGGACCTTGTCGACGACGAGCGTGATCACCAGGGCGACGAGGACGGACGAGGCGAGGCCGAAGAAGTAGTTCGCCACCGGGGTGACGACGTAGTGCGGGTCGATGGTGTGGGCGGCGGCGGTGGAGATCGACGAGAGCAGTACGTCGGTCGTGGTGAGGGACGGCGAGGCGTCGTAGCCGGCGGAGATGGAGACGTACGCGACGATGCAGCCGAGGACGGGGCTGCGGCCGGCCGCGCGGAAGACGAGTGCCCCGAGCGGGATGAGGGTGACGTACGCGGCGTCGCCGGCGACATGGGCGACCATCGCCGTCATCGACAGCGCGAAGGTGAGGTACTTGCCGGGCACCCTCGCGACCATGCGGCGCAGCAGGGTCGTGAACAGCCCGCTCGCCTGGGCGACGGAGATGCCGAAGCCGACGATGAGGATGGTGGCCAGCGGCGGGAAGGTCGCGAAGTTGTCGACGGCCCCCTCGACCATCGTCGTGAGCCCGGCCTTGCTGAGCAGGCTCTGGACCTTGATGGTCTCGTGCGTTCCGGGGTGCAGGGTGCTGACACCGGCCGCCGCCAGGACCGCGCTGAGGACGATCACGACCCCCGCGAGGATCCAGAACAGCCAGAACGGGTTGGGCAGCTTGTTGCCGACCTTCTCGATCGCCGCGAAGGCGCGGAACGCGGCGCGCAGGACTCTCGAAGGCGGTTCGGTCGGCTGTGGCTCGGTGGCGGTGGCACTCATGGGTACCTCTTCGTGCATTCGGGGAGGGCTCAAGATGACGTCTGAGGGATGTTCCCGCAAACCATGACAGCCGAATGAGCGATTCTCTAGTACCGGCGTGTAACAGTGGCATTAACCAGCAGACAGCCGCGGTCTAAGGTAGGCGCATGACCCGCCTTCTCCTGGACGAGCTCGACCGGCGCCTGATCGGGGCGCTGCATCTGGCACCCCGGGCCACCTGGGACGACATCGGCGGGATCCTGTCCGCCGACGCCGGCACCCTGAAGCGCCGCTACGACCGACTGCACGAGGCCCGAATGGTCCGCGTGATCGGGCAGGCCGACTGGGGCATGCACTCCACGGCGATGCCGATCCACGTGTTTTTGGACATTACTGGCGAAACCCCGCTGGCCGTCCTCGACCGGTTGCGTGACCTGCCCCACTTGCAGCTCCTGGCGCAGGTCTCCGGCGACTATCCGCTCTACGCCGTCGTCCACGCCCCCAGCGAGGCCGCCACCAGCGAGGCCATCGACCGGATGTTCTCGATCCCCGGAGTCCGCCGCGTCAACGCCCTGCCCGCGCTCAGCACCCTGCGCCGGGGCATCACCTGGGACCCACAGTTACTGAACGACACCGAACGGGCCGACCTGCTGAAACTCACTGGTGCGCAGCCGGAGGGCATCGCGACGGCGACACCTCCCGCCAAACCCCTGAGCGAGGCCGAGCGCGCGGTCGTCACTCTGCTGATGCAGGACGGCCGGTCCTCCGCCGCGAGCATCGCGCGGGCCGCGGACCTGGCCACCTCCACCGCGCACCGCGTCGTCCGCCGGGTCCTCGACGAGCAGTGGGTCAAGCCGCGCCTGGAGATCGTGTCGGAGTGGCTCGGCTTCCAGACACCCTTCGTGCTGCGCCTACGGGTCGCCCCTGGCGACACCCCCGACGTCATGCGCCGCCTGGACCAGCTCCCCCAGACCCGGCTCGCCGTCCACGTCGCCAGCGACATGTCCGTCCTGTGCGCCGGCCTGGTGACCGACCGCTCCGCCCTCGCGGTCTTCATCGACAACGAACTCGCCAAGATCCCCGGCATCCTCACCGTCAGCACCGCCGTCATGCTCGCCGAGCCGCGCCGCTACTGGCTGGACCGGGACCGGACGTCGGGGCTCGGGGAATTCCACGCGCCGACGCTGCTGTGACGCGGGGACGCCGGCCGACGGAGTCGGGAGAGCGGGTCCGATGGCCGTTGTACGGGAACGGCGAAGGGGCCCGGCCGGACACGTTCCGGCCGGTTCTCTTCGCCGTTCCCGTACAGCGGGCGGGTCAGTGGAACCGCGGCACGATCAGATAGATCCCGTACGCCACCACCGTCGCGCACGCGGTGAAGCAGAGGGCGGCCTGGGTGAGGCTCACGGCGTGGGTGGTGCCGTTCTCCTCGCGTGCTCCCTCGAACCGCGCGAGGCCGAGGACACCGAGGGCGAAGACGACGACCACGGCGACGGTGACGCCGATGCTCACCGCGGTGACCTGGCCCAGTGCGCTCCAGTCGAGACTCATGCTCTGAACTCCCGTGACTCAGGCGGCCGCGCCGACCTCGGCCGGCGTGGTGGCTCGGACGGCGACCTCATGGGCGTCGTTGACGTTGTTCGCGTGCACCGGGTTGCGCCGGGAGAGGATCACGATGCCCGTGGCGACAGCGGCGCCGACCAGGGCGACGACGACCGTACCGAGGTTGCCGCCGTGCTTGACCACACTCGCGGAGACACCGCCGACCAGCGCGGCGGCGGGCAGTGTGATCAGCCAGGCGGCGACCATCCGGCCCGCGACACCCCAGCGCACCTCCGCGAGCCGCCGCCCGAGGCCCGCGCCGAGGATGCTGCCCGAGGCGACCTGGGTGGTGGACAGGGCGAAGCCGAGATGGGCGGAGGTCAGGATGACGGTCGTGGAGGCGGTCTCGGCGGCGAAGCCCTGCGGCGACTGGATCTCCGTCAGGCCCTTGCCCATCGTGCGGATGATCCGCCAGCCGCCGATGTAGGTGCCCAGGCCGATGGCGAGCCCCGCCGACGCGATGACCCACACCGGCGGACCGGCGTCGTGTCCGAGCGCGCCCGCCGAGATGAGCGCCAGGGTGATGACGCCCATGGTCTTCTGCGCGTCGTTCGTGCCGTGCGCGAGCGAGACCAGGGAGGCAGAGGCGATCTGCCCGAGCCGGAAGCCCTTGGTCACCGACTTCTTGCGGGCCCGGGCGGTGAGCTTGTAGGCGAAGTACGTGGCGATCAGGGCAGCGACCCCGGCGACCAGCGGCGAGGCCACCGCCGGGATCAGCACCTTCTCGACCACCTTGTCGAAGTGCACACCGTGGGAGCCGGCACCGACCCAGACCGCCCCGATCAGCCCGCCGAACAGCGCGTGCGACGAACTGGACGGCAGCCCGACCAGCCAGGTCAGCAGATTCCACAGGATCGCCCCGATCAGCCCCGCGAAGATCATTCCCGGCGAGACCAGGGTGTCGTCCACGATGCCGCCGGAGATCGTCTTGGCCACCTCGGTGGACAGGAAGGCGCCGACAACGTTGAGGATTCCGCTGATGAGGACAGCGGTTCTCGGCTTCAGCGCCCCCGTGGCGATGGAGGTGGCCATCGCGTTCGCCGTGTCGTGGAACCCGTTGGTGAAATCGAAGGCGAGCGCCGTGACGATGACGACGGCCACCAGGAACGTGATGTGGTCCATTCCGCAAGGCAAACAAGGCCAGACCAATCCCCGGAGAACCGGAGGCAAAGCCTGTTCCAGGACCACGCGCACAAGTGATGGAGGCCGTGTGATGCTGAGGGCGTGACCCTTGAGGACCTGGTCCGGCTGCGGCGGGCGCGCGACCGGATGGACCGCGAATACGCCGAGCCGCTCGACGTCCCCGCGCTCGCCCGCACCGCCCTGATGTCACCGGGCCACTTCCAGCGCAGCTTCCGGGAGGCGTTCGGCGAGACGCCGTACGCCTATCTCATGACCCGCCGGGTGGAACGCGCCAAGGCCCTGCTGCGCCGCGGCGATCTCACCGTGACCGAGGTGTGCATGGCGGTCGGCTGCACCTCGCTGGGCTCCTTCAGCTCCCGTTTCACCGAACTGGTCGGCGAGACCCCGAGTGCCTACCGGGCCCGCTCGCACGAGACCGGCGCGGCGATCCCGGCGTGCGTGGCCAGGATGTACACCCGCCCCCGACGAGGGGCGGGAGGCCCGCCCCGGTTCTAGGCTTCGAGCATGGATCTGAAACTCAAGCAGTGCTTCATCGCCGTCGACGACCATGACAAGGCGATCGCCTTCTACCGGGACGTGTTGGGCCTGGAGATCCGCAATGACGTCGGTTTCGAGGGGATGCGGTGGGTGACCGTCGGCTCGCCTCTGCAGTCGGACGTGGAGATCGTGCTGGAGCCGCCGGCCGCGAACCCGGACGCCTCGCCCGCCGACCGGGAGGCGATGGCCCGGCTGCTGGCGAAGGGCGTGCTGCGCGGGGTCATCTTCACCACCGCCGACTGCGACGCCCTGTTCTCCCGGGTCCAGGAGTCCGGCGCCGATGTGCTCCAGGAACCGATGGACCAGCCGTACGGCGTGCGGGACTGCGCGTTCCGGGACCCGGCGGGGAACACGCTGCGGTTCATGGAGCGGGCGTGAAGTGACGTCGGACGTCGGGCGTCGGGCGTCGGGCGTCGGGCGAGACCACGGCTTCGGCGATCTACGATCACCGCCATGAGCCGATCCGTCCTGTGGACCTACGCCTTCATCGACCGGCCCCTCCCCCTGCTCGATGGGACCTGCGAGTTCTGGACCGCCGTCACGGGCACCCGGCTGTCCGCACCGCGGGGTGAACGGCAGGAGTTCGTGACCTTGCTGCCGGACGGATCCGACGCCTGTGTGAAGGTCCAGGGAGTGCTGGACGGCGAGGGCGGCGCGCATCTCGACCTCGCCGTGGACGACGTGCCGGAGTTCGTCGCGTCGGCGCACCGGCTCGGGGCACGGACGGTGACCGACCTCGGCACCCTCGTCGTCCTGCGCTCCCCCGCCGGCCAACTGTTCTGCGCGGTGCGGTGGCAGGGCGAGTCGAGGCGGCCGCCGGTGGTGCGCGGCAGCCGCGTCGACCAGGTCTGCCTCGACCTCGCGCCTTCGTCCTACGACGCCGAAGTCGCGTTCTGGAGCGGCCTGCTGCCCGACTGGGAGTCCCTGCCCGGCTCGCTCCCCGAGTTCCACGTGATCAAGCCGCCGCCGGGGCTGCCGGTCCGTATCCTCCTGCAACGGCTCGACGAGGAACGCCCCGCCTCCGCCCACCTCGACCTGGCCTGCGCGGACATCGAGGCGACCCGCGCCGCGCACGAACGCCTCGGGGCGCGGGCGGTCTTCCTGGGCAGGCACTGGACCGTGATGCGCGATCCGGCGGGCGGCCCGTACTGCCTGACGGGCCGTGACCCGGAGACGGGCGGACTGCCTGACCGCTCGTGAACGCGCAGGCGGTGAGCGGTCGGTCGTACCCGTGGGGATCGGTCGTACCCGTAGGGGTCGGTCGTACCCGTGGGGGTCGTACCCGTCGGGGATCACCACCGCACCCGGCGGGGCCTCTCCCCCGTCATGCCCATGTCTTCCGCATGCGCCTCACGTCGCCCCCGGCCCGTCGGTCTGGCCCGTCAACCGGGCCACCCGCGCCCGCAGATAGCGCTGCTCGGGCAGGCTCAGGGTCTTGGCGGCGGCCGACTCGTAGGCCGCCCGCGCCTCGACGTCGGCGCCCGCGCGCTCCAGCAAGTGACCCCGGACCGCGTCCAGTCGGTGGCTCTCACCCAAGTCGCCCTCCAGGGCGTCCAGTTCGGCGAGGCCGGCCTGTGGGCCGTGGACCATGGCGACGGCGACCGCGCGGCCCAGGCGCTCCACGGGACCGGGGACGAGGCGTACGAGGACGTCGTACAGGCCGAGGATCTCCTGCCAGTCGGTGGCGTCCGCGGACGGTGCCTCGTCGTGCACGGCGGCGATGGCGGCCCGCACCTGGTAGGGGCCCGCGGGTCCGCCGCTCAGCGCCCGGGTGACCAGCGCGACGCCCTCCTCGATCGCGGCCCTGTCCCAGCGGCCGCGGTTCTGCTCGTCGAGCGGGATCAGTTCGCCGTGCGGGCCGGAACGCGCGTCACGGCGGGCGTCGGTGAGCAGCATCAGGGCCAGCAGTCCGGCCACCTCGCCGAAGTCGGGGAGCAGCCGGTGGACCTCCCGGGTCAGCCGGATCGCCTCCCGGGCCAGGTCACGCCGCTGAAGGCTGGGGCCCGAGGTCGCCGTGTAGCCCTCGTTGAAGATCAGGTACAGGGTCCGCAGGACGGCGGGCAGGCGCCGCTCCCAGGTGTCCGGGCGTTCGAAGCGCACGCCGCGCACCTTCCGCTTGGCGCGGCTGATCCTCTGCGCCATCGTCGCCTCGGGGACGAGGTGGGCCCGCGCGATCTCCGCCGTCGTCAGACCACCGACCGCGCGCAGTGTGAGCGCGGTCTGCGCGGACGGGGTGAGGTCCGGATGGCAGCACAGGAAGAGCAGCGAGAGGGTGTCGTCCTCGCGGGGCGCCCGGTCCTCGGCCACGAACGAGTCGCGCGGCGTGAGTGCCGCCGCCCGTTCCTCCCGCGCCCGCCGCGCCTCCTCCGCCCGGAGGGCGTCGGTCAGCCGCCGCGAGGCCACCCTGATGAGCCACCCGCGCGGATTGTCGGGCACACCCTCCGCGGGCCACTGCCCGGCCGCGGCGAGCAGTGCCTCCTGTACGGCGTCCTCGGCGGCGTCGAAGTGGCCGTACCGTCTGACCAGCGCGCCGAGGACCTGCGGCGCGTATCGGCGCAGCAGGTCCTCGGTCTCGGTCGGGCCACTCACGGTCTCCTCGGCAGTCGGTCGCCGACGGTCTCCTCAGCAGATGTCCCCGGCGCCGTCCAGGATGGGACGGATCACCACCGGGTAGACGGGAGCGCCCTCGGGCTGGGGGCAGCGGGTGACACGGGCGGCGATCTCCGTGACCCGGTCCAGGCTCGCGCACTCCAGCACCCAGTAGCCCGCCATCAGCTCCTTGGTCTCGCTGTACGGCCCGTCGGTGATCACCGCCTTGCCGTCCTCGCCGAGCGTGACCGTGCGGATTCGCGCCGGCTCGGCCAGACCCTGTCCGTCGACGAGTTCACCGGTCTCGGAGAGGTCGTCGTTGATCGCGCCCATGTAGGCGTACATCGCCTGGAGGTCCTGCTCGTTCCAGGCCGGGGAGCCCGGGGTCGCCTTGCCCCGCATCGCCTCGTAGTCCGTCTGCGTTCCCTGCACCATGACCAGGTACTTCGCCATGAGTCCACTCCTTCGGCTGCCTTCGGTGGTCCCCCTGGGCGGGGGTTCACAGGGGACGTCGGAGCCGCTCGGGGATTCTCGACACCGTTCGGGTGGGGTTCTCAGGTTCTGGTTCTCAGGTTCTCTTCTCGGTCCTGTGCGCGGTGGTGGTCCGAGGGCCTCATGAACGGGGCTCGGCCTTTCCGGGCCCCTTCCCGGCCTCGGCACCTTTCGCGCCTTCCGCGACGTACGCCGCGCACTCGGGGTCTCGGCACGGCCCGGCCACCCACACCGGGACCCACGCGCCCAGCGTCTTGTGGCGCCGGACGACCGTGTCGACGGGCTGTCCGCAGACGGGACAGGTATGTACCTCGCTGTCCATGTCTTCAGAGTAGGGCGAGCGAGGCGCCAGCGCTCCCTGCCGTACGTACGCACCAGGGCGCCGTTCTTGCAGGCGCATACGTCGTCGAGCTCGAACTCACCGCCCTCCGCCTTGAGTTCACGCACTCTGCCGACCAGGTCGTCCGCGACGATCTCGACGTTCGGGTCGGGCTGGGCGAGTGGGCGGGTGACGGTTCGGCTCAGCCCTGGGGCTCTCGCCACATCGGCCACATTCTGGGGCCGTCGGGCAGGTCGAGGGGGCTGCCCGCGAGCGCGAAGCCGAGGCGCTCGTACAGCTTGCGGCTGCGGGCGTTGCTCGCCTCCAGGTAGGCGGGCAGTCGCTCGCGGTCACAGCGGTCGAGGACCGAGGCCATGAGCGCGGTGCCGAGGCCCTCGCCCTGATGCTCGGGGGCCACGGCGATCATCCACAGGTAGGCGTGGGCGGGGCCCGAGGGGTGGATGTCCGCCGTGAGCCGGCCGATCAGCTCGACGCGCTCGTTGTCCGGGTCGACGGCCTCGCGCAGCCGGGCGGGGCCGTCGCTCTCCGCGGCGCCGTCTCGGGCGGAGTCGTCCAGGGCGGAGTCGTCCGCGGCCGAGTCGCCTCCATGGTCGTCCCCCGGCACGGACAGCCACAGCGCGCAGGCCGTACCGTCCTCGGTGACGTCGACACGGCCCTCGGCGAGCACGAGATCGGTGAACGCGGCCATCAGCATGGGGTGGGTCGTACGGCGGTGCTCGTCCGCCGGGAAGACCCAGCAGCTCACCGGATCGGTCTGGAAGGCCTCGTCCAGCAACCGGACGAGCAACTCCCGGTCTCCTGCGCCCGCTGTCCGGACCACCACGCCCATGCCCACCCCTTTGTCTCAACCAGCCTTGGCTGTACGGCGGTTGAGCCTATACGGGAGCGTCCGGCGCCGGGAGGAAAGTGGCGGGGCCCGCACGCCGTGGGGATGTGCGGGACCCGCCGGACCGGAGCCCGCGGCCGTGCGGTGTCAGGAGCCGCACGGCCTCGGGGGACTCCGGGGTCCTGGGCGCCCTCCCCCCTGGTGGGCGCCCTTCGGTGCAGGCGCGTCAGTAGCTGCGCCGGGTCACGAACTCGGCCAGCGAGAGCAGACCGCCCGCCGCTTCCGGGTCGGACACCGCCCGGGCCAGCTCATGCATCGCCCGGGCCATCCGGTCGGCGGCCTGGACCTGCGCCCAGTCGCGCCCGCCCGCCCGCTCCACCGCCAGGGCGGTCCGCTCCAAGTCCTCCTCCACGTAAGGGGCTTCGTACAGTGCGGCCAGTTCGGCGGACTCCGGGGTGCCGGAGACCAGCGCGGCGACCACCGGCAACGACTTCTTGCGGGCTGCCAGGTCCGCCCCGGCCGGCTTGCCGGTGCTGCGCGGGTCGCCCCATATGCCGATCACATCGTCGATGAGCTGGAACGCGAGCCCGGCCTCCCTGCCGAACCCGTCCAGCGCCTGGACGTCCTCCTCCCCCGCTCCCGCGTACAGCGCGCCCAGGGCACAGGCGCACCCGAGCAGCGCACCCGTCTTGGCCTCGGCCATGGCGAGCACCTCGTCGAGGGTGACGTCACGCGGGCCGAGCGCCTCCATGGCGGTGTCCGCGTGCTGGCCGGCGCAGAGTTCGACCACACAGTCGGCGAGCCGGGCGGCGGCCCGCGCGGACGCCGGATGCGGGTCCTCGGCCAGCAGCCGCAGGGCCAGCGCCTGGAGTGTGTCCCCGGCGAGGATCGCGTCGGCGTCGCCGAACACGGTCCAGGCGGTGGGCCGATGCCGGCGGGTGGTGTCCCGGTCCATCACGTCGTCGTGCAGCAACGTGAAGTTGTGGACCAGCTCCACCGCCGCGGCCGCCCGCACCGCCGCCGCCCGCGCCTCCGGTCCACCGAGCGCGGCGGCCGCGGTGAGGACCAGCGCGGGACGTATCGCCTTGCCCGAGCTGCCCGCCGCCGGGGTGCCGTCCGCGTGTTCCCAGCCGAAGTGGTAGAGCACGATACGGCGCATGGAGCCGGGCAGCGACTCGATCGCGGAGCGCAGCTCGGGATCGACCGACGCCCGCGTCCGCTCCAGGATCACCCCCGCCTCGTGCCCGTCGAGCGGATGCGTCCCGGTGGAACGTCGCTCCGCCTCCGCCATGAACTCGGCCATGGGGTCCCCCTCGGAGGGTCCGCGGGCGGTGGCGTCCGCGCCGCGGCCGGGCACGGACGACCGGGGTGTACCCGCCCCGTGGGGCGAGAACACGGCCTTCAGGTGGGCGGACGTCACCTCCAGCGGCCGATCTCGACGTTCTCCAGAACACCCAGCGCGTCCGGCACCAGGACCGCCGCCGAGTAGTACGCCGTCACCAGGTACTTGATGATCGCCTGCTCATTGATGCCCATGAAGCGCACCGACAGGCTCGGCTCGATCTCGTCCGGGATGCCGGCCTGCTGCAGGCCGATGACACCCTGCTCGGCCTCGCCGGTACGCATGGCGATGATCGAGGTCGTGCGGGCCTCGGTGACCGGGATCTTGTTGCACGGGTAGATCGGCACCCCGCGCCAGGTGGGGATCCGATTGCCGGCCACCTCGATGGTCTCGGGGACGAGTCCGCGCTTGTTGAGCTCACGGCCGATCGCGGAGATCGCGCGCGGATGGGCGAGCAGCAGCTTGGTGCCGCGCCGCCTGCTGAGCAGCTCGTCCAGGTCGTCAGGGCCGGGTACGCCCTCGTGCGGCTGAATCCGCTGGTCGTACTCGCAGTTGTTGAGCAGACCGAACTCGCGGTTGTTGACGAGCTCGTGCTCCTGGCGTTCCTTCAACGCCTCGACCGTGAGCCGGATCTGCTGCTCGGTCTGGTTCATGGGCTGGTTGTAGAGGTCGGCCACGCGGGAGTGGATGCGCAGCACGGTCTGGGCGATGCTCAGTTCGTACTCACGGGGCCGGGCCTCGTAGTCGACGAAGGTGTGCGGGATGTCCGGCTCGCCGTCATGACCGGCCGCGAGGTCGATCGCCTTCTCACCGAACTTGTTGGTGCGCTGCGAGGGGATCGAGCGCAGCTCCTGGAGGTGTGCGCTCAGGGATTCGGTGCGCTCCGCGACCTGCTCGACCGACTGGCGGGGCAGCACGAGCACCGTGCAGGCGGTGACCGCGCGGGCCGTGTACTCCCAGATGGCGTCCGGGTCGAGCAGCGCCTGGTCGCCGAAGTACGCGCCGTCGGCGAGGACTCCGAGGACCGCGTCGTCGCCGTAGGGGCCGGTGCCGACCTTCTCCACCCGGCCGTGCGCCAGCAGGAAGACCTCGTCGGTCCGGCTGCCGAACTCGGCGATCACGGTCCCGGCGCCGAACTCCCGCTGCTCGCAGCGCCGAGCCAGTTCGGTGAGCACGTCCTCGTCGTCATAGGACCTCAGTGCGGGCAACTCGCCCAGCTCCGCGGGGATCACCTCGACGCGGTCGCCGGTCTTCACGAACGTCACCCGGCCGTCTCCCACGGCGTAGGTCAGTCGCCGGTTCACGCGGTAGGTACCGCCCTGCACGTTCACCCAGGGAAGCATGCGCAGCAGCCAGCGGGAGCTGATCTCCTGCATCTGAGGTGCGGACTTGGTGGTGGTGGCCAGGTTCCGCGCGGCCGCCGTGCCGAGACTCTGCTGCGGCTTGTCCTGCTCCGCGCGGACCTCTTCGCCTACCGACATAAGGAATTGCCCTCCCGGTCATACGCGGCAGCGTGTGCTCCGCGCATCGATCTGCACGGACAAGCCTTCCATCACGGAGCGTGCCGGTGCTATTACACGAAAGAGCGGGGTTGGATCACTCCCGGCTGGGCACATGAGCCATTCCTGTCCAGTCGACGTCGGCCCCGGCGAGCGGAACACCGTTGTCCGGATCGGCTCGCACGCCGTGCGAAGAAGGTGTGCGAATCACTAAGTTCCGGTACAAACAGTGATATACGAGACGGCCGCGAACGGCGGCCGTCGCGCAGCACAAAGGAGCCGGCCATGGCCTCACCCATGTCCGCGGGCAGTTTCCTGGCAGCTCTCAAGTCGGAGGGCCTCAGCGTCGTCGAAGTGGGCGACTGGGAGCATCACAATCGCAACCACAAGGGTCCCTGGGGCCCGGTCAACGGCGTGATGATCCACCACACGGTCACCAAGGGCAGCGCACGGACGGTGCAGATCTGCCGCGACGGCCACACCGACCTGCCGGGGCCGCTGTGCCACGGTGTCATCACCAAGGACGGCACCGTCCACCTCGTCGGCTACGGCCGGGCCAACCACGCCGGACGCGGCGACGACGACGTCCTGCGCGCGGTGATCGCCGAGGAGGCACTTCCGAACGACAACGAGACCAACACCGACGGCAACCGGCACTTCTACGGCTTCGAGTGCGAGAACCTCGGCGACGGAAAGGACCCCTGGCCCGAGGTCCAGCTGGAGGCGATCGAGAAGGCCGCGGCGGCCCTGTGCCGGCATCACGGCTGGACGGAGCACTCGGTCATCGGCCACCTGGAGTGGCAGCCGGGCAAGGTGGACCCGCGCGGGTTCACCATGGACTCGATGCGGAAGCGAATCCGGGACCGTCTGAGGTGACCGAGTCCGCGGGCCCGAGGTGACAATGGATCCGTGACCAGCCTCGCCTCCCTGCGCCCCAAGCTCCCCTCCCCGTTGCAGGAGATCGAGGACGACCGCTTCACCGGGCACGGCATCCGGCTCGTCCTCAAGCGCGACGACCTCATCCACCCGGAGCTCGTCGGCAACAAGTGGCGCAAGCTCGCGCCGAACCTCACCGCGGCGGCCGGCCGTACCGTCGTCACCTTCGGCGGCGCGTACTCCAACCACCTTCGCGCCACGGCCGCCGCGGGCCGCCTCCTCGGCCTGACCACCGTCGGCGTGGTGCGCGGCCAGGAACTCGCCGGCCGCCCGCTCAACGCCTCCCTGGCCCGCTGCGCCGCCGACGGCATGCGACTGCACTTCGTCGACAGGTCGACGTATCGCCGTAAGACCGAGCCGAAGACCCTGGCGGCGCTTCTGCGCACGGCGGGCGTCGACGACGCCTACGTCGTGCCCGAGGGCGGCAGCAACGCCCTCGCCGTACGGGGATGCCGGGAACTGGGCGAGGAGTTGCGCGGCCACGCCGACGTCGTCGGGGTCGCCTGTGGCACCGGCGGCACGCTCGCGGGGCTGGCGGCCGGACTCGGCCCCGGTCGGCGCGTGCTGGGCGTCCCCGTCCTCAAGGGGGGCTTCCTGAACGACGACATACGAGCCCTTCAGCACCAGGCCTTCGGCGGCCCCCGCGGCACCTGGTGCCTCGACGAGCGTTTCCACTTCGGCGGCTACGCCCGCACCACCCCCGAACTCGACGCCTTCGCGGAGGACTTCGAGAGCCGCCATGACCTGCCGGTCGAGCGGCTCTATGTCGCCAAGTTGCTGTACGGACTTGTAGCTCTGGCGCAGGAGGGCCGCTTCGCGCCGGGAACCACCGTGGCCGCGGTGATCACGGGTCGGCCGTAGCGGTCAGGCGGTCAGGCGGTCTGTGGGTGATGGTGGCCGACGGGGCGCGCTGACGGGGTCCCTCCTTCCTCCAGCAGCGGATGCTCGGGGGCGTCCATCCATCCCTGGAAGGAGTCCCACCAGACGACCACCGGGGCGTCCTGGGAGGCCGGTCGCTCGGCACTGCCGATCGCGTGCACGTTGTAGCCGACGAGGTAGACGACCATCACGGCGGTGACCGCCCTGAAGGAGACCCGAGTGCAGGCCCGCATGCCGCGGCCCAGGGTCTGGCCCGCGGTCTTCGTCCAGTCGGAGACGTTCTCCGCCCACTGGCCGTAGATCCGCAGCACCAGCGGAATGCCCCGGCCCTGCCGGAGGAACAGCAGGGTGCACGCGTACTCGGGAGCGAGCAGCACCGTCGCGACGAGCGCGGACAGCTTCGATCCCGTCCAGTCGGCGGTCCCGCCCGCACGGGGTACGACATGGCGCAGGACGAGCCAGAACACCACGATCGCGGCGAGGATGAACAGGGGGACGCGTATCGGATACACGAACCAGGAGAACGCCTCGGTCCACACGTCCACGAGAAGGTCGAAGATCTCGATCATCGCAGGCGGCCCCCCGTCAGTCGTCTTCATGGCGTGACTGTCCGGCGTCGTCGCCCTTGTCCGGGCCCGGCCCGCGGTCGCGCCGGTCCTCGTACCCACCGTCGTCCTGGCGACGTGCCCGCCGGTCCCGGCGGCGGGATCGGCCCTCGCCGAGCTGGTGGGGTACGTTCGCCGAGGCCGCGGGCGGCAGCTGGGTCGCCGAGCTCGGCAGGGTGTTGCGGATCTGGGTGAGCAACTCGTTGACCGCGTGGGCCCGTTCGTGTTCCTCGCTGGAATCCGACCCGGCCACCGCCTTGACGATCTCCAGATGGGCGAGCATCGCCACCCGCTTGTCCTCCCGGAGGTCGCGGTAGAACTCCATGGCGGCCTCGGGGTCCTTGCTGAGCGCGTCGGCCATCAGGCCCATCTCACCCTCGTTGAGGATCGCGGCCGCGTTGGTGCGCTGCATGCTGCTCAGCGTGCCGGTACGGGTGATGTCCGTGGCCTCGGCGTCGGGTCGCAGGGCGCAGTCGACCTCCAGAACCTCCAGCAGTCCGTCACCGAGATGTCCGGTCCACTGCTCCCGGGCTGCCCATGACTCGAACTCCCCCACCGCGTCCAGTCCGTAGCTCCGTGCGGCGCTGTTCAGGCGCGGCACGATACGGCGCTTGAGGATCTTCGGTACGTCGAAGGGGGCCTGTTCGGCCGCCAGCCGGGCGTCGGCGATGCGCCAGGCCACCTCGACCGAGCCCTGGAATCGCAGCCCCTTGTCCGCGCTCTCGAGTTCCACGTCCAGGGTCGTGCCGAGTTCCCTCAGGTCCACGATCCAGTACTGCCCCTTGGGCCGGAACCAGCCAATGCCGGACGTGGGCACCTCTCCCCTGGGCAGAGGCTGGAGTTGATTGCCGAGCTGGACCACCGCGCACTCACCGGCTCCCGGGCGCCCCTGGTCCTCGATGTCGCGCGGGCGGGTCACCGGGAAGGGTCCGCGCACCGGCCCGTTGGTCATGGCCACACTGGCTCCTGTCGTTCGTGTCGTTGCCGCTCAGCGCAGCGCGTCCAGCTCCACAAGGGCCAGTTGCGCGGTGTAGGACGGGGTGGACGGCCCATGCGCGAGCCGTTGGAGGTGATGGTCGAGCCGACGGAAGTCACTGCCGTCCACGATCAGTTCGTCGATGAGGTCGAGCAGGGCCTCACGGCACTCGCCGTGGCGGTCGGCCTGCCGGATCCAGGACTCCAGTACGTCGAGCGCCTCCCCGGCCGTGGCGCGGTGCGCGAGAGCGGACCGCCAGAGGTCGACGACGTCCTCGTCGATCCCGGCGGCGCCGCGCCGGTCTCCGGGGCGGTCGTGGTCCGTCGCCCCGCTCCGTCCGAACAGCCACAGGACGGTGTGCCAGTTCGCGGCGTCCGGTCTGCCATCCGCGCCACGCAGGAGGCAGACCCGTAGGAACGCGGCGAGAAGCTGACCGCGGGCGGGATCGTCGGCGCCGTCGAGCCAGGTGCCCATCGCCTCCAGGACGAGCGCGGACAGCCCGCTGGTGAACGCGGCGGACAGACCCACCCTCGTCGACCAGGCCACGCCCGCGTCCTTGGTGTCCAGCAGTTCGCCGAGCCCCTGGATGCCGGCGACCGGCTGTACGGGGCTCACCGCGAGGCCCCAGGCGAGCGCGGCGGTCATGCGCCGGTACCGGTTGGAGGCCGCGCCCCAGGACTCCACCAGGCCCAGCGCGTGCCCCGCGACGGCGGGATCGCGCACCGCCACGGAGAGCGCGATCGCCGCGGCCACCCGGTCACGCTGATCGGTCGAGAGGGACCACGGCTGAAGCACCTCCTCCGCGATCTCGACGAAGCTCAGCAGGGACAGCCGGCCCACGCACACCGCCGCGCGCCGCCGGACCGCCGCGTCGGGGTCGTGCACGAGGTCGGAGAGCCAACGCAGCAACTCGAAGCCGTCGTAGTCCAGCCACATGGCGTCGATGAGTGCCGGCGCCAGACCTCGCGCGGAGAAGTCCACGACCTCCGCCGGACTGCTGCCGTAGCGGGTGTACACCGTCCCGGTGGCGGTGACGGCGCGTACCGCTTCCAGCCGTTGCGTGCGGGTGACGGCGAGGAACGGGCGCGGACGGGCCCCGTCGAGTGCCATCGCCTCGTGGACGACGTCGGCCAGCCGGTTCTCCAGGCGGGTGACCGTCGCGTAGGGGAACCCGCCGAAGAAGGCCACGGCGAGCGCCAGTTCCCGGGGCAGCTCCTGGTTCTTGAGCAGGTCCGCCGCGTCCTGCTTGATGCGTACGGCGACCTGCGCCATGCACTCGGCCACGGTCGACGATCCGTCCGCGGTCCGCGCCAGTTCGCGTGCGGTCTGCGCGATCTCCGTCGGCGTCGGCCTGGTCGCGAGCCACTCGGTCACCTCCTCGTGGCCGAGCAGGGTCTCCGTGTGCGAGCGCCGCGGCATGGGCAGCCGGTGGCGCAGGTGGCTGCGCAGCAGACGGACGCCGTCCGGACGTTCGTCCACCGACACCGTCCACGCGGCCGTGTCCGTCGGAGCGGGCGAGGCGTCGTCGACCGTCAGCACCAGGAAGGCGCCCCGGTCGGTGAGGATCTGCGACAGCTTGGACAGCGTGAAGCCGCTCAGGGGGCGGTCCGCCCGCCCCGGCCCGGTCTCCAGTACGTACGCGCAGCCGGCGGCCACGTCCTGCGCCACGAGGGCGTCCGGATCGGTGCCCGGGTGGAGGAGGCGGCACTGTCCGTCGGGCGGCGCGAGGGTGACGGCCACGGCCGTGGCGAGGAAACGCAGGCCGCTGTGGCGGGGACCGCGCAGCACGAGTACATGGTGGCGGCGCAGCGTGCTCTCCGCGTCCTGAGCGCACGGCGGACGCACATAGACCTGCTCCATCTCCATCAGCTCGGCGTCCGTGAGGCGGTACCAACTGGCGCGGCGGGCGGGGCGCCCGCCCATGTTGAGGATGAACTGGTCACCGCCCACGATCGACTCGGCCCGCACCCGGCGTTGGAAGGTCATCGACCCGGCCCCGTCGAAGCGGCCCACGTCGTTGTCCAGGTCGGAGCGCAGCCGGTGCATGTCTCCCGGCTCGAACTGTTCCTCGTCGGCACCGTCCGCGTGGTCGCCGGTCACGCCCGGCCCACGACTCGCGGGATCGTCGTCCTTCGCCTCGGTCCCGTCGGCGGTTTCCGTGGACTCCTGCGAACTCACCGAAGGTTCCACTGCTCGCCGCTGACCACGTTCTTGGCCCGCACCTTCCCGTTGAAGGTGATGCCGGGCCGGGGACGCTCGTCCGGGGAGGCGGAGTCGCCACCGTCGCGGCGAGGCGCCTGGCCGGCCCGCCGCGTCTTCGGAGGCTCGGGGCTCGGTGCGGGCCGCGCGGTGCGTGCGGCCGGAGTCAGCCAGGTGGCCACCCGTACGCCGCCCTTGACGGTCAGCTCCCCGGGTGTGAAGGCGTCCGGGTCGAGCTCGCCGTGCCCGTGTCGGACGGCGCCGTACCAGATGCTCTCCGACACCGCGAGCACGTACGGCGCACCGTTGTCGACCAGCTCGGAACGCAACTGCTCCGCGTCCAGCATCCCGTGCAACAGGTTGACGTCCGCTCCGTCGGCGTCGCCGCCGTCGGGGGTGGGCACGAGGTATCCGCCATGGACGACCAGCCGCAGTACGAGCTGAAGCGCTTCCGACGACTCCTTGTTGTGGCGCCGCAGCAGGCCGGGGAGTCGGCCGGTCACCGCTTCCACCACGGGGACCGGGGAGACATCCGGACGGAAGTCGTACCGCCCGCCGTCGCCGCGGCTGCGGAGCGCGTAGGCGTTGCTGTCGACGCCCTGCTGGCCCAGGGCCTCGGCGATCAGCCTGGTCTGTGCCGCGCGGAGTGTCGGCAGGACGCTGTCGTCACGGGAAGGCCGGGAGGAACCCTGGATGTCGATGCCGAGCATGACGTGATGAACAGGAAAAACACCGGACGTTGTCAAGCTGCTCGTCCCCCAAGGTCAAGCACCCCAGAACGACCCCGCCGTTGATGTGTGAGGCGGCGGATCCGGCACCTCGACGGGGAGAAAGCAGAGATTAACCGTGAGCCGTGCGTTTATCCAATGGATCATCAGATCATGCCCAAAGGGTGACAATCAGTAGTGACAGCAGCGTTCCGCCCGCTACCGTCGCCCACGCCAGAGCGGCCCGGAAGGCGACGAACTTCCGCTGTGCGATGACGGCGAGATCGATGGCGTGCTGCCATGCCTCGGCCCGTGCCCGCCCGTTGTCGCCGTCCGGGTCCGGCCCCGGACTCGGCTCCGGACTCGGCTCCGGGGCGCCGATCCGCCGCGCGAGCGTCGGCCAGCCGTACCGCGTCGGCCGGCTCGTCGTCGACTTCGGGGCCAGTGTGCGGAGGATGAACCACCCCGACACCGCCACCGCCACCATCACCAGATGAGCCAGCACCAGGATCAGCGCTTCCCGGACCGTGTGCGGCGGGGCCATCGTCCGCAGCGGGCCCGCCTGGGTCAGAAGTCCCGCCACGAGGACCCCCAGGCTCGCGGCCAGCAGCCCCGCCTTGGTGTCTGCCGCGGCGATCCACCCGCTCACCTGGTTGATCGCGAGCGTGACGTCCGCCCCGGGCTCGCACGCCTCCTGCATCTGCCCCCGCCCCCTCCCCGCTCCACGTAACAGGGATCACCGCGTACGGGGATCACCCGTCGTGGCCACATTCATGACCACATTAGGGGGAAACGACCATTCCTTACGCCGACTCCCGATAAGCCGCCGCCTCCTCCAGGTCCAGCCTGCGCAGAAGGGTCCGCAGCATCTCGTCGTCTATGTAGCGGGCGTCGCGCAGTTTGACGAAGACCGCGCGCTCGGCGCCGATCATCTCCCGGGACAGGCGCCGGTAGGCCTCGTCGACGGTCTCACCGGTGATCGGGTTCACCTGGCCGAGGCGTTCCCAGACCGCGTTGCGGCGCCGCTCCAGGACCGAGCGCAGACGGTCGGCCAGCGGCCCCGGGAGGGCGTTGCGCTCGTCGGAAAGGAGGTCGTCCAGGCGCCGCTCGGCGGCCCGGGAGGCTTGCGCCTGGGCGTTGGCCTCCGCGAGGGTCTCGGCCTGCGCGTCCCGGCCGGGGAGTTTCAGGAGACGGACCAGCGAGGGCAGGGTGAGGCCCTGGAGGACCAGGGTCCCGATGACCGTGGTGAAGGTCAGGAACAGGATGAGGTTGCGCTCCGGGAAGGGGGCTCCGCCGTGCACGGTCAGCGGGATCGAGAAGGCGATGGCCAGGGAGACCACGCCCCGCATGCCCGCCCAGGCGATGACGAACGGCCCCTTCCAGGTCGGGTCGTTCTCGCGTTCCCGGATCCGCGCCGACAGCCAGCGCGGCAGGAAGGTCGCCGGGTACACCCACACGAAACGGGAGACGACCACCACGAGGAACACGGCGATCGCGTACCAGGCGGCACGACCGCCCTCGTACTCCCCCAGGCCCTTGATGATCAACGGCAGTTGCAGTCCGATCAGGGCGAACACCGCGGACTCCAGGACGAACGCGACCATCTTCCAGACGGCCTCCTCCTGGAGGCGGGTCGCGAAGTCGACCTCCCACGCGCGGTGGCCGAGATAGAGCGCCACGGTCACGACCGCGAGGACGCCAGAGGCGTGCACCTGCTCGGCGGCCGCGTAGGCGACGAACGGGATCAACAGGGAGAGCGTGTTCTGCAGCAGTGCCTCCTTCATGTGGGTGCGCAGCCAGTGGATCGGCACCATGAGCACCAGCCCGAAGCCGACGCCGCCGACCGCCGCGAGCAGGAACTCGCCGATCCCGCCGACCCAGGTGGCGCCCTCGCCTACGGCCGCCGCGAGGGCCACCCGGTAGGCCGTGATCGCGGTGGCGTCGTTCACCAGGGACTCGCCCTGCAGGATCGTGGTGATCCGGGACGGCAGCCCGACCCGGCGCGCGACCGCCGTGGCCGCGACGGCGTCCGGCGGTGCCACCACCGCGCCCAGCACCAGCGCCGCGGTCAGCGGCAGCTCCGGCACGATCAGGTAGGCGGCCCAGCCGACGGCGAAGGTCGCGAAAAGGACGTATCCCACAGACAGCAGCGCCACCGGCCGCATTTGCGCGCGAAGGTCGAGATAGGAGCTGTCGGCGGCCGCCGTGTACAGCAGCGGGGGCAGCACGAGCGGCAGGACGATATGCGGGTCGAGGGTGTACCCGGGGACCCCGGGGACGTAACTGATCGCCAGCCCGGCCGCGACCAGCAGCAGCGGCGCCGGCACCGGGGTGCGCCGTGCCGCCGCCGCGACCACGGCACTGCCCGCCACCAGCAACAGCAGTGGCATCACATCCATGCTTTCCGCCCACCCTCGTCCATCGTCGGGTGCCCGCCAACTTTTTTCCGCACGGCCGTCCGCACACCCGTCGTAACCTGGCAATCATGAAACAGTGCACGCATGCCGACGAGCTGCCGCACCCGGAGCCCGAGCCGCTGAGCGACACCTGTCCGGAGTGCCTGGCCACCGGCACCCATCCGGTACAGCTGCGGCTGTGCCTGACCTGCGGCTACGTCGGCTGCTGTGACTCCTCTCCGGGACGACACGCGACGGAGCACTACAAGGACACAGGACATCCGATCATGCGGACGTTCGAGCCTGGTGAGGCATGGCGGTGGTGCTTCGTCGACCATGTCCTTGTATGACCCTCGACTGACCCCAGATCCGGACGGTTCGACCGTCTGACGTCTGGGTACGTCAACCCGGCGCGCGCTCTTCCCAATTGGGCCCGCAGACCCCCTAGCCACGGAGCGTATCCGTGTGTTTACTATGAGTGACAGCAAGGGGTTGGGGTCCCGGGGACAGGAAAGTTCAGAGCGCGGTAGCGTCACCGCTGAACCATGTACCGCGTTATCCCGGGGGGCGACCCTCGGCCCTGAGAAGCTTGTACCACCTTGGAGGTGAGGGTGTCCCAGATCGCAGGCGAGCCCGCGACCCAGGACTTCGTCGAAGTCCGGCTGCCGGCCGCGGGTGCCTACCTGTCGGTGCTGCGTACGGCCACGGCCGGTCTCGCGGCCCGTTTGGACTTCACCCTCGACGAGATCGAGGACCTGCGCATCGCGGTGGACGAGGCCTGCGCGATCCTGCTTCAGCAGGCCGTGCCCGGCTCGGTCCTCAGCTGTGTGTTCCGCCTAGTCGACGACTCACTCGAGGTCACCGTCTCGGCGCCGACCACGGACGGTCACGCCCCCGCGCGGGACACGTTCGCGTGGACGGTGCTGTCGGCCCTGGCCGGCAAGGTGTCGTCGGCCGTCGACGAGGACAAGACCGTTTCGATCAGCCTCTACAAACAGCGCGGCGCGGGACCCGGGCCGGCGTGAGGAACGGGGACGGGCCGGTGCGGGACGAAGAGCGCGGCACACGGGAGCTGCCGGCCGCCACGGACACGGGCGGTCCTAGCACAGCCCGACGCATGGCGGACGGCATCGACGGCATCCCCGAACAGGCCCGGCCGCACCCGGAGGACGACTCCTCGGAGGCGGGCCTCTCGGGCGACGGGCAGCGTGATCGGGAAGGTGCCGTGCAGAGCGAGCCTCTGGACGGACAGATCGAGGTCACCCCTGTCCGAGCCGAGGCGAGGGCTCGTGGAAGGGCGACGGGCGGAACGATGAGCGAGCACCAGCGAAACTCCGAGGACGACGCGACGGGCGCGCCGCGGGTGCAGCCCACCCGGCACGACCATCAGGACCGCAGCGGGGCGCGCGCCAGGTTCGTCGAACTGCGCGCCCTGAGGGAGGGCAGCCCGGAGTACGCCGAGCTGCGCAACCAGCTGGTCCGCATGCACCTGCCGCTCGTCGAGCACCTCGCGCGCCGCTTCCGCAACCGCGGTGAGCCGCTGGACGACCTCACCCAGGTCGCCACCATCGGCCTGATCAAGTCGGTGGACCGCTTCGACCCGGACCGCGGCGTCGAGTTCTCGACCTACGCGACACCGACGGTCGTCGGGGAGATCAAGCGGCACTTCCGCGACAAGGGCTGGGCGGTGCGGGTCCCGCGCAGACTCCAGGAGCTGCGGCTGGCCCTGACGACAGCCACGGCGGAGCTGTCCCAGCAGCACGGCCGCTCCCCCACGGTGCACGAGCTGGCCGAGAAGCTGGCCATCTCGGAGGAGGAGGTCCTGGAGGGCCTGGAGTCCGCCAACGCGTACTCCACGCTGTCCCTGGACGTCCCCGACACCGACGACGAGTCCCCGGCGGTCGCGGACACCCTGGGCTCGGAGGACGAGGCGCTGGAGGGCGTCGAGTACCGCGAGTCCCTCAAGCCGCTCCTGGAGGACCTGCCCCCGCGCGAGAAGCGGATCCTGCTGCTGCGCTTCTTCGGCAACATGACCCAGTCGCAGATCGCGCAGGAGGTCGGCATCTCGCAGATGCACGTCTCGCGATTGCTGGCCCGCACGCTGGCCCAGCTGCGGGAGAAGCTGCTGGTGGAGGAGTAGTCGGCCGCCGACCGGAACACGACAGCGGCCGGGACGGCCACTCATCGAGGGCGACGAGCTGGTTGCCGCGACTGCGACTCGTCGAGGGCGACGGTTGGTTGCCGGGACGGCCACTCGTCGGGGCGACGGTTGGTTGCCCGGACAGCCACTCGCTGGGGCGGCGGCCATCCGCCCGACCGGCTACTTGCCAGGTTCCTGCGTGCGACCCGGCCCCTTGATCCCGAGGGCCTGGGTCGTCGCCGCGTTCACGAGCAGCACCAGCGCCGCGATCGCGACCACCCCGAGCGCGATCCCCGCCGGAATGGCCACGCTGTCGGCCTGGAGCAGGTTGTAGGCCACCGGCAACGCCATGATCTGCGTGATCACGGCAGGCCCACGGCTCCAGCCGCGCCGGCCGAGCAGCCCGCGCGTGGCGAGCAGCGGCAGCAGCGCGAGCACGATCAAGGTGATGCCCCCGGTGACGGCCGACCGACGGTCGTCCGGGTCCCCGACGAAGCCCTCCACGAGCATCCAGGCACCGCCGACGACCAGAGCGAGCCCCTCCAGCGCGGTCAGCGCCGCCGCGGCGATGAGCCGACCGGGACGGGGCCCCGCCGGACCGGCGGATTCCGCTTCGGGAGTGGGGTTCTGCTCAGCGCTCACCCTTGAAGGGTAGCCCTCGGTCCGTACGGCTCGTGGCGAGGTTCACCTCGGAAGTCTTACTTGATCCCTACCTCGCCCTGTGCCCGGTACCACCAGGTAGGTACGCTGCAACTCATGCGTGCACTTCTCGTTGTCAATCCGGCGGCAACCACCACAAGCGCACGTACGCGCGATGTCCTGATCCACGCGCTTGCGAGCGAGATGAAGCTGGAGGCGGTCACCACCGAGTACCGCGGCCACGCGCGCGACCTGGGCCGGCAGGCCGCGGAGAGCTCGGACGTCGACCTGGTCGTGGCCCTCGGTGGCGACGGCACGGTCAACGAGGTCGTCAACGGCCTCCTCCATGCGGGCCCGGACCCGGAGCGCCTGCCCGGCCTCGCGGTGGTCCCCGGCGGCTCCACGAACGTCTTCGCCCGCGCGCTGGGTCTGCCCAACGACGCCGTGGAGGCCACCGGCGCCCTGCTGGACGCCCTGCGCGACGGCAGCGTACGTACGGTGGGCCTGGGGCTGACCTCGGGCACCCCGGGCACGGAGGACGAGGCCGTACCGGCGCGCTGGTTCACCTTCAACGCGGGTCTCGGCTTCGACGCCGGGGTCGTCGGCCGGGTCGAACAGCAGCGCGAGCGTGGCAGGAAGTCCACCCACGCCCTGTATGTACGTCAGGCTCTGCGCCAGTTCTTCGGCGAGGCACACCGCCGCCAGGGAACGATCACGCTGGAGCGGTCGGACGCTGACCCGGTGACCGATCTGGTGCTTTCCATAGTCTCGAACACCTCTCCGTGGACCTTCCTGGGTAATCACCCGATGTACGCGTCACCTAAGGCCTCGTTCGATAAAGGCCTCGACGTACTCGGTCTCAGCCGTATGACAACACCCGCGGTTGCCCGGTATGGCACCCAGTTGCTCACTTCGTCCCCCGAGCGGGGACCCCATGGCAAGCACGCGGTCTCCCTGCACGACATGGACCAGTTCACCTTGCATTCGAAGGTGCCGCTCCCCCTTCAGATGGACGGCGACCACCTAGGGCTCCGTACGAGCGTGACGTTCACAGGCGTACGCCGTGCACTGCGTGTGATTGTGTGAGCAGAAAGGGCTGAAGTCCTTTCACTCGAACGTTTAGGCCAGGGTCCACCCCATAGAAGTACGGCTGTGACCTAGTCGACACCGAGGAATCAAAAAAAACTTTCCGGTAGGGGTTGTATCCGCCGCTGAGGTTTGCGAGTCTCTACATGGCGATCGGGACGGCCCGCAGGACCAGCCTCCACTGATCACCAGAACCCCTCTTCAATCCACAGGACCACGTCGGCGAACCCGACGACGGCCCTTCACTTGTTGAGGGATTCGTGAAAGCGTTCACATTCACAAGCAACCCGCACGTAATACCAAGGAGAGGTAGCAGCCATGGACTGGCGTCACAACGCCGTTTGCCGCGAGGAAGACCCCGAGCTCTTCTTCCCCATCGGCAACACCGGTCCTGCGCTGCTGCAGATCGAGGAAGCCAAGGCCGTCTGCCGTCGCTGCCCGGTTATGGAGCAGTGTCTGCAGTGGGCGCTCGAGTCCGGCCAGGACTCCGGCGTCTGGGGTGGTCTCAGCGAGGACGAGCGCCGCGCCATGAAGCGCCGCGCCGCCCGCAACCGGGCCCGTCAGGCCTCCGCCTGACAACACCCGCCCCGCTAACAGCCTGAGCTTGGCGGCGCGTACAGCGAGTACGCATCTCCCGCCCCCGAGCCGCAGCGCGCAGTACCCCCGATGCGCAGCAACCGCTGGCAACGAGCATGACGAGCCCCGGACCCCTGAACGGTCCGGGGCTCCTTGCTGTGCTTCCGGGGCCCGGCGCGTCCGTACGGCGCTACTTGCTCGCCCGCACCGGGATGTCCAGGATCACCCGGGTTCCGCGCTCCGGTGCCGGGACCATGTCGAAGGTGCCGCCCAACTCGCCCTCCACCAGCGTCCGTACGATCTGCAGGCCGAGGTTGCCGGCGGTGTGCGGGGCGAAGCCCGCGGGCAGGCCGACACCGTCGTCCTGCACGGTGACCAGCAGGCGGGCCTCGTTGGCGGTGCCGCTGCGGACGGCCGAGACCTCGACGGTGCCGGTCTCCCCCTCGCGGAAGCCGTGTTCGAGGGCGTTCTGGAGGATCTCGGTCAGGACCATCGACAAGGGGGTGGCGACCTCCGCGTCCAGGATGCCGAAGCGGCCGGTACGCCGGCCGGTCACCTTGCCCGGGGAGATCTCCGCCACCATCGCGAGGACCCGGTCGGCGATCTCGTCGAACTCCACGCGCTCGTCCAGGTTCTGGGACAGCGTCTCGTGCACGATCGCGATCGAACCGACCCGACGGACCGCCTCTTCGAGCGCTTCGCGGCCGCGGTCGGACTCGATGCGTCGGGCCTGGAGCCGCAGCAGCGCGGCCACCGTCTGGAGGTTGTTCTTCACCCGGTGATGGATCTCCCGGATGGTCGCGTCCTTGGTGATCAACTCACGCTCGCGGCGGCGCAGTTCGGTGACATCACGGAGCAGGACCAGCGAACCGATGCGCGTGCCCTTGGGCTTGAGAGGGATCGCGCGGAACTGGATCACGCCGTCGTCGGACTCGATCTCGAACTCCCGCGGTGCCCAGCCGCTGGCGACCTTGGCGAGTGCCTCGTCCACCGGCCCGTGGGTCGGGGCGAGTTCGGCGGTGGTCTTGCCGAGGTGGTGACCGACCAGGTCGGAGGCGAGACCGAGGCGGTGGTAGGCGGACAGCGCGTTCGGCGAGGCGTACTGGACGAGGCCGTCCGCGTCGAGGCGGATCAGTCCGTCGCCCACGCGGGGCGAGGCGTCCATGTCGACCAGCTGGTTCGCGAAGGGGAAGGCGCCGGCCGCGATCATCTGCGCGAGGTCCGAGGCGCTCTGGAGATACGTCAGCTCCAGACGGCTCGGGGTGCGCACGGTCAGAAGGTTGGTGTTGCGTGCGATGACCCCGAGGACGCGCCCGTCCCGTCGCACCGGGATGGACTCGATCCGGACGGGGACCTCTTCGCGCCACTCCGGATCGCCCTCGCGGACGATCCTGCCCTCGTCGAGGGCGACGTCCAGCATCGGTCGGCGGCCGCGCGGGACGAGGTGGCCGACCATGTCGTCCTGGTACGAGGTCGGGCCGGTGTTGGGCCGCATCTGGGCGACCGAGACATAGCGCGTGCCGTCGCGGGTGGGGACCCACAGGACCAGATCGGCGAAGGAGAGGTCGGAGAGCAACTGCCACTCCGAGACCAGCAGGTGGAGCCACTCGAGGTCGGAGTCGTCGAGGGCCGTGTGCTGGCGTACGAGTTCGTTCATGGAGGGCACGTGTGCGAGCGTACCTGGCGGTACGGACATGTCCCGAAAGGAGCCGTCACAGGCCCCGGAAACACCCGCGGGCCGCGGCGCCTGGGAGGGACCCTCAACCCTCCCGGCACCGCAGCCCGGAGCAGATCGGCCGTGGGGTGTGCGGTCCCGGTCGGCCGAAGGATGAGGATCCGGGGCAGTCAGGGCAGAGAGCTCCGGTTCCTCGGTCCCGTCCTCCTGTGCGGGGAGGACGGAAGTCTGTTCGTCTTCAGTTATCCCTACGCATTGTGGACTAGACCACTACGTGTGTCCATGCGTTGGAGGCTGTTTGTTGTTGGGACTTTTCCTTGGCGCGTCCCGCCGGTCGTCATTAGTCGGACGTCCTGGCAATCACCACGCAGCCTAACGCGTGTGGGTTCATGTGCGGGGCCAGATGGCCATGGCAATTCCCACCAACGCCTCCAACTCGGCACGGCTCGCGCCGTCGCGCGCCTGCTGGGACATGCCCTGGATCATCGCACCGGCGTGCCGGGCGAGGGCGGCGGCGTCTGTGCCGGCCGGCAGGGTGCCCGCGGCGATGTCGGCCCTGACGCGACTCTCGAACGCGGCGATGTTGGCGTTGCGCCGCTCACGCAGGGACTCCTCCACCTCGCGGGTCGTGCAGTTGGTGGCCGCGTGGATGACGAGGCAGCCGAACGGATGGGCGGGGTCGGTGTACTCGACGGCGGCCTCGCGCAGGGTGCGCTCGACGGCGGCGCGGGCTGTGGGCTCCTCCGCGAGGGCACGGTCACCGAAGGAGCCGTACTTGGCGCCGTACTCCCGGACGACCTCCTCGAACAGCGAGCGCTTGTCGCCGAAGGCCGCGTAGAGGCTCGGGGCGCCGATGTCCATCACGCGGGTGAGGTCGGAGACGGACGTGGCCTCGTAGCCGTGCTCCCAGAAGGCCAGGAGCGCCTTCTCCAGCGCGGTCTCGCGATCGAAGGAGCGGGGGCGACCACGCGGCTTCGATGCCCGTCCGACCTGCGTCTTCGTGCCCTCGCCGCTCACCATGGGGTGAATTGTATAGCGGGTGCTAGAGAAATGCCCGACGAGTGTTGTACGGTTTTTCTGTAGCGACCGCTAGGGAAATGCGAAGGGGGCGCCGACATGGGTGTGCTTGCGGGCAGGACGGCTCTGGTCACCGGGGCGAGCAGGGGTATCGGGCGGGGGATCGCCGAGCGGCTGGGGCGCGAGGGCGCCCGGGTCGCGGTGCACTACGGCAGGAACGAGACGGCGGCGAAGGAGACGGTCGACGCCATCGAGGCGGCGGGCGGCTCGGCCTTCGCACTCGGGGTCGAACTGGGACTGCCGGGTGACTCGCAGGCCCTGTGGGAGGAGTTCGACCGGCACGCGGACGGGCTGGACATTCTGGTGAACAACGCCGGCATCGGGAACACCCGGCCGATCCAGGAGATCGCGGAGGAGGAGTACGACCGGGTCTTCGCGGTCAATGTGAAGGCGCCGTTCTTCCTCGTCAAGCACGGCATGAGCCGCCTGCGCGACGGCGGGCGGGTCATCAATGTCTCGTCGGGCCTGTCCCGGACCGCGGCGATGCCGGACAACATGGCGTACGCGATGACGAAGGGCGCACTGGACGTCCTCTCCCGCGACCTGTCCAAGGTGCTGGGCCCCCGGAACATCACGGTGAACTCGGTGGCGCCGGGGATCATCGCCACCGACAACACGTACGAGTTGCTGCACAGGAGCGAGGACTCCTGGGCGGAGGCGGCGGCGATATCGGCACTGGGCAGAGTGGGCGAGACGGCCGACGTCGCGGAGGTGGTGGCGTTCCTGGCGTCGGACGGCGGTCGATGGGTCACGGGCAGCTGGGTGGATGCGACGGGGGGTTCACTGACCTAGCCCGGCGCGGGGCTTTGCGGGACGCCGCCCTCCTGGTGCGGGGCCTGCGGGCCGCCTCCCATCGCCCTGGGCCGGAGGGACCGACTCTGTTAGATTGGTCTAAACCACACAGGCCCCTCCCGGGTCCCCGTCGAGTCCCCTCTGTTCAGACCGTCTCTTCAGATCGGCAGGCCCAGCGTGGAAGTTGTCATCGTCCCGGACGCCAAGGCGGGCGGCGAGCTCATCGCCGAGGCCATGGCACAGCTGCTTGGGAGCAAGCCCAACGCCCTGCTCGGCGTGGCCACCGGTTCGACACCGCTGCCCATCTACGAGGCGCTGGCGGCGAAGGCCAGGGCCGGCGCCGTGGATGCCTCGCGGGCCCGGATCGCACAGCTCGACGAGTACGTGGGGCTGCCCGCCGAGCATCCGGAGTCGTACCGTTCCGTGCTGCGGCGCGAGGTGCTGGAGCCGCTCGGGATCGGGATGGGCGCGTTCATGGGGCCCGATGGCACCGCGGAGGACGTGCAGGGGGCGTGCGAGGCGTACGACAGGGCGCTGGCCGAGGCCGGAGGGGTGGACCTCCAACTGCTGGGGATCGGGACCGACGGTCACATCGGGTTCAACGAGCCGTGCTCGTCGCTGGCTTCCCGGACCCGGATCAAGACGCTGACCGAGCAGACGCGGGTGGACAACGCGCGCTTCTTCGACGGTGACATAGAGCAGGTGCCGCACCACGTGATCACCCAGGGCATCGGGACGATCCTGGAGGCACGGCACCTGGTGCTCCTCGCGACCGGCGAGGGCAAGGCCGACGCGGTCGCGGCGACCGTGGAGGGGCCGGTCGCGGCGGTGTGCCCCGCCTCGGCACTCCAGCTCCATCCGCACGCCACGGTCGTGGTCGACGACGCCGCCGCGTCCAAGCTGAAGCTGGCGGACTACTTCCGGTACACGTTCGCCAACAAGCCGGACTGGCAGGGAATTTAGGCAGACTCGGAGGTCCGGAACCCGGTCCCGCACGTCACGGGCCTTCGGTTTCGTCGGCTCCCTCGGACTCTCAGCCCGCGGCTCGCTCGGGCCAGGGGTTTCTCAGGCCACGGCCTCCCAGGCCAGGGGCTCTCAGAGCACCGCACGTTCCTCGTCCTCGGTCGGGTCGTTCTGAGCGGTCCGGTCGGCCACCCACAGCGGCATCAGCCAGTGGAAGACCAGGACGGCGATGGAGACGGGCCCCATGTAGGCCCGGGGTGCGTCACCGTCGGCGGCACCCGCCGCGAGGATGCCTGCGACGGGCAGGGCCGGCAGCAGCGCGGTGATCCGGTGGGCCCGGGCCAGAACCCTGCTGCTTTCGGCCGACTGCAACTCCTCCAGAGCACGTTCGCGCAGCTCCAGGAGGCCACGGGTGGCGTTGACCGCTACGTCACGCTGCGTCTCACTGCGTCTCGCCGCATCCCCCTACACCCCTGCGGCGACCTCCGCCGCCGCTCGGCCGCAGACGCGGGCCGCGCCGTGGGTGGCGATGTGGAGGGCGCCTCGGGGGGCGGCCTGAGGCAGGCCCATCTCGACCACGATCGTGTCGGGGCGGGCGGCCAGCAGGGTGTCGAGGGCCGCGGCCATCCAGGGATGACGGTGTTCGTCGCGGACGACGGCCACGATGCGGCGTGCGCCCGCCGCTTCCAGGGCGGCCGGGCCGGCGTGCTCGTCGGTGAAGGTGCCGGTCTCCGTGCCGGGGAACAGGCGGGTCAGCTCCGCGGCCACGCCCCAGGGGGTCTCGTCACCCACGGCGATGTTGGCCACCGGGGTCAGCGCGGCGACGAACGGAGGCTCGGTGAGCGGGATGAAGTTCTCGGCGCCGGTGACGCGCAGGGCGCGGCGGGCGGCGCGGAGACCGACATCGTCGACGGCGTCTACGGCGGCCTTCGCGGAGACCGGAGAAGCCGGAGAGATTTGGGAGGTCGGGGAGCCTTGGGAGGAAGGAGGAGAGGGGAAAGCCAGAGAGGCCGGGGAGGTCCGGAAAGCTTGGGAGGCCGGGGAGACCGGGGAGGGATCCGTCTCGTTCCTCCGTCCGCTCGTCGATGCCGCCCAGCGGGCCAGGGTCCGGACGCGATCCGCCGCGTCCGCCAGGCGTTCCTCGGCGAGTTCGCCGGAGCGGACGGCGGTGACGAGGGCGTCGCGGAGACGGCGTACCGTCTCGTCGTCGGCCAGGCCGCCGCCCACGCAGATGGCGTCGGCACCGGCCGCGAGGGCGAGGACACTGCCGCGTTCGATGCCGTAGGTGCCGGCGATGGCCCGCATCTCCATGCCGTCGGTGACGATCAGGCCGTCGTAGCCGAGTTCGCCGCGCAGCAGGTCGGTGAGGACCCGGCGGGACAAGGTGGCGGGACGTTCCGGGTCCAGGGCGGGGACCAGGATGTGCGCGGTCATCACCGCCCGGGTGCCGGCGGCGATCGCCGCGCGGAACGGGGTGAGTTCACGGTCGTGCAGCACGGCGGCGTCCGCGTCGATGCGGGGCAGCGCGTGATGGGAGTCGATCGCCGTGTCGCCGTGGCCCGGGAAGTGCTTGGTGCAGGCGGCGACTCCGGCTGACTGGAGGCCGGTGACATAGGCGGCGGTGTGCCGGGCGACCAGGTCGGGTGCGGCGCCGAAGGAGCGCACGCCGATCACCGGGTTGCCCGGGTTCGAGTTCACGTCGGCCGAGGGCGCCCAGTTGAAGTTCACGCCGCAGGCCGCGAGGCGGCGGCCGAGTTCGAGAGCCACCTCCCGGGTCAGTTCCACGTCGTCCACCGCGCCCAGCGCGTGGTTGCCGGGGAAGCTGGAGCCCGTGCGCACCTCCAGGCGGGTCACGTCTCCGCCCTCCTCGTCGATCGCGACCAGGACGTCGTCGCGTTCGGCGCGCAACTGCGCGGTGAGAGCTGCCAGTTGATCGAGGGAGGCGATGTTGCGGCCGAACAGGCCGACCGAGGCGAGACCCTCGCCGAGGCGGCGCAGCAGCCAGTCGGGGGCTGTGGTGCCCGTGAAGCCGGGCTGGAGGACGGTGAGGGCGTCTCGCGTCAGGGTGTCGGTACCGGCGAATGTCGTCATCGGGCGTTATCCCTTCACGGCGCCCGCGGTCAGACCCGCGGCCATCTTGCGCTGGACGAGGAGGAAGAGGACCACGATCGGCACGGCCATCATGGTGGATCCGGCCATCATCGGGGCGTATTCGGTGCCGTGCTTGGTGGTGAAGTTGCCGAGCCAGACGGTCGCGGTCTGGTTCTTCTGGCTGAGCAGCATGAGGGCGTACAGGTACTCGTTCCAGGCCTGGATGAAGCCGTAGACCGAGGTGGCGACCATGCCGGGGGCCAGGAGCGGGAAGACCACCCGGACGAACGCGCCGGTGCGGGAGCAGCCGTCGACCATCGCCGCCTCCTCCAGTTCCCGGGGGATGTTGACGATGAAGCCGCGCAGCGTCCACACCGTGAAGGGGAGGATCAAAGTCAGGTAGGTGATGATCAGGCCGGAGAGCTTGTCGTACTGGTCCAGGTCGTTGAGCAGCAGGAACACCGGGATGATCATGGCGACCAGCGGAACCATCTGGACCGCGAGGATGCCCACGATCACGATCTTGCGGCCGCGGAAGGCGAACCGGGAGATGGCGAGGGCGGCCAGCATGCCGACGACCATGCCGATCACGACCACGGCGAGCGACACGATCAGGCTGCGACCGACCGGGCCCCAGAAGTCCGCGATGTCGAGCGCGCGGCTGAAGTTGGACAGGGTCAGCCCCGTCGGCAGCAGGCTCGGGTCCGGGTCGATGGCGTCCTTGGCCGGCTTGAACGCGGTGTTCAGCATCCAGTAGACGGGGAAGCCCGCGGTGGCGAAGACGAGGAGGCCGAGGAGGTTCCAGCCGGCCTTCGACTTCCGGCGCACGGGAGTCGGCCCGGTAGTCGTCAGCGTGCTCATTCGACCTCTCCGATCTTCAGCATCTGGCGCATGTAGACGGCGACGACACCGAGCAGCAACAGCACGGTGAGCAGGGCGATCGCCGAGCCCTGGGCGTAGTCGTTGACCACGAAGGCGCGGTCGTACGAATAGGTGGTGAGGAGTTGGAACTCGGCCTCCGGGTGGCCGTTGCGCATCACGAAGACCTGCGGGAAGACGCCCATGTCCCAGATGACCGACAGGGTCGTGAGCATCACGATGATCGGCTTGAGGATGGGCAGGGTGACATGGCGGAAGACGCCCCAGGCGCCCGCGCCGTCCAGCGAGGCCGCCTCCTCCAGTTCCTTCGGGACCTGGGTGAGACCCGCGCTCAACGTGATCACCACGAAGGGGATGGCCCCCCAGACGACCAGCAGCATGATCACGGCCAGGCCCTGCGGCCCGCTGGCGAACCAGTTGTGGCCGATCATCTCCACTCCGGGGAGCTTGCTGAGCAGCGCGTTGAGGATGCCGTAGTCCGCGTCGAACAGCCATTTGAAAACCGTGGTGGCGACAATGATCGGCATGCCCCAGCTGGCCACGAGCGCGATGTTGACCAGCGTCTTCACCCAGCCGGAGACCCGCTGGAGCAGCAGGGCGATCAGCATGCCGACGACCATGGTGAAGATGACACAGCCGGCCGCGAAGACGACCGTGCGGACGACGACGGCCCAGAACTCGCCGTCCGCCAGCACCTTGCTGAAGTTGTCGAACCCGACCGACTCGGCCGGCTGGAAACCCCACAGCTGGGACTGCCCGAACTTCTGGAAGGAGAGGGTGACCATGCGGACCAGCGGATAGCCGAAGACCAGCGCCAGGATCAGCAGGCAGGGGGCGAGCAGCAGCCAGGGGGTCCCCGCTCCGCCGGTGGTCCGCCCTCTGGGTGGCTTCTTCGCCACGGTCGGCGGTGGCGGTGCCTGCCGCGGCGGCACCTTGGCAGGGGTGGTCGTGTCGGCACTCATCCGTGCGCTCCTCAGCGGTCCCTCAGGTCGTACGAAGGCGAAGTCCCGCACGCTCGCGCGAGGACCGGGCCCGCGGAGCCGTACGAGAGGTGGGGCCCCGCCGGTAGCAACGGGGCCCCACGGTGGTCACTTGGTATTGATGACCTTGTCGATCGCGGCGTCCGCTTCCTTCGCGGCGGCCTCGACCGACTTCTTGCCGGTGCCGATGTTCTGCAGCATGGTCTGCAGGATCTGGGCCTTCTCGACCTGGCCCCAGCCCGGCGCCATCGGGACGAACCAGTTGGACTCGGCCGCGGTGGCCGGAACCGCCGTCGCCGGGTCCTTCTTGAGCGTGGCGAGGTCGGTCTTGTTGTTGGGCAGGTTGCCCTTGGCGATCAGGCCCTTCTGGCCGGCGGGACCGGTGAACGCGTTGATCCACTCGGCGGCGACGGCCTGCGCCTTCGACTTCACCGGGACGGCGAGGTCCGAACCGCCCAGGAAGACGGGGAGGTTCTTGCCGGACGGGCCGGGCATCACGAAGTTCTCGAGGTTGCCCTTGAGCTTGCCGGTCTTGTCGTTCTTCGGGTCCTCGGAGGTCGCGCCCTCCCAGGCCGCGCCGAAGATCATGCCGGACTTGCCCTGGCCGTAGACGATGTAGCGGTCGGACTCGTCCTTGGTCTTGTCGCCGTGCATGTACTTGTCGACGACGTTCTTGAACTCGGTGAGGCCCTTGACGGACTCGGGCGAGGAGAGGTTGGCCTTCCACTGGTCGCCCGACTCGACGGCGATGGAGCCGCCGGCGTCGTAGACGAAGGACATGGCCGCGTACCAGTCACGGGTGGGCTGGTACCAGGCGCTGAACTTGTCGCCCTCCTTCTTCTGGACCTTGTCCAGGGCGGCGGTCAGCTCGTCGTACGTCTTGGGGGCGGACTTGACGCCCGCCGAGGCGAACAGGTCCTTGCGCCAGTTGGCGACGCGGCCGCCGGCGTAGTAGGGAACGCCGTACGTCTTGTCGTCGTAGGTGACCGAGGCCTTGAGGCCGTCCAGCCAGGCTGAGGAGTTGTCGAACTTCGCCGTGTCGAGGGGGGCGAAGGCGCCCCTGACCATGTAGCCGAGCATTTCGGTGTTGCCCATCTCGACGACGTCGGGGGCCTTGTCGGTGGCGAGGACAGCGTCGAGCTTGGTGTTCTTGTCGGGCCAGCCGTAGTACTCGTGGTTGATCTTGATGCCGGGGTGCGCCTTCGTGACCGCGGCGTCGGCGGCCTTGACCAGCTGCGGCCAGTTGTTCTGCGCGTCGACGGTGAGCCAGACGGTCAGCTCCTTGGCGTCCGCGCCGTTCTCGCCCGAGCCCCCGTTGCCGCTGTCGTCCCCGCATGCCGCGATGGAGACCATCATGCCCGCGATACCGATCGCGGCTATCAGCTTGCGCTTCACGCCACCCTCCTCAGGGATGTCACAAACCCCCCTGCTCCCACGTAGCCCATGGGGCCAGGACCTGGACCAGTGGTGTAGACCAGTGGGCAGAGCTTGGCTCAGACCAATAGGGCTGTCAAGGGTGTACGAGTCCGCTCTCACCAGCCGTTATGTGACCTACATATGCAGGAACCTTTAAGTAAGAAGCCCTCGAAAATCGCCGCCCTGAGCGGGCGAATCGGGTAGACCACTTCACGTACCCCGATCCCGCCTGGTGGACTAGACCAGCGGGGTCCGTGACGGTATACAGAAGGGATCACGGAAGGTGCGGAGAACGTGCGCACGCGGCCGTGCCACGATGTGGGCCACCAGGAGCCGGGAAGGCGGAGCATGAGCACCGACGTCAGCAGTGCGGAGAACGAGGGTGGGGCTATCGTCCGTACCGCGCGCGTGCCCAAGTACTACCGCCTGAAGAAGCACCTGCTCGACATGACGGAGACGCAGTCGCCCGGCACGCCCGTGCCGCCCGAGCGCACGCTGGCCGCCGAGTTCGACACCTCGCGCACCACGGTGCGCCAGGCCCTTCAGGAACTGGTCGTCGAGGGGCGCCTGGAGCGCATCCAGGGCAAGGGCACGTTCGTCGCCAAGCCGAAGGTCTCGCAGGCGCTCCAACTCACCTCGTACACCGAGGACATGCGGGCCCAGGGCCTCGAACCCACCTCTCAGCTGCTGGACATCGGCTACATCACCGCCGACGACCGGCTCGCCGGTCTGCTCGACATCACGGCCGGCGGGCGGGTGCTGCGCATCGAGCGCCTGCGTATGGCCAACGGCGAGCCGATGGCCATCGAGACGACCCACCTGAGCGCGAAGCGCTTCCCGGCCCTGCGCAGGTCCCTCGTCAAGTACACGTCCCTCTACACCGCGCTCGCCGAGGTGTACGACGTCCACCTCGCCGAGGCCGAGGAGACCATCGAGACCTCGCTGGCCACCCCGCGCGAGGCCGGCCTGCTCGGCACCGACGTGGGTCTGCCGATGCTGATGCTGTCCCGGCACTCGCTGGACCGGACGGAGCAGCCGGTGGAGTGGGTGCGTTCCGTCTATCGCGGGGACCGCTACAAGTTCGTGGCGCGGCTGAAGCGCCCGCAGGACTGACGCCACGGCAGTACACGCGGTGGAGCGCGACCGCCCCTCGGCGTCAACCGCCCCTCGGCGGCAACCGAACCTCGGCGGGGACCCCTACGGACGACCGCTGTTGACGGTCCACACGGAACCGACACGTACCGGTATGCGGACGAGGGGTTCCGTATCCGCGACACCGTGACCTAGATTGCCTGCGCATTACACAGGTGATCACAGGTGATCAGCGAGGGGACGGAGTCACCCGATGTCGAACGATCCGGAAGTGAGCAGAACGGTGGTGACACCCACTCGGGTCGCCATCGCCGTCTGCCTCGTCGCGCCCTTCGTGGCGATGCTGTGGGTGGGGTCGTACGCCAAGACCGACCCCGCGTTCATCGGCATCCCGTTCTTCTACTGGTACCAGATGGCGTGGGTGCTGGTCTCCACGGTGCTGACGGTGATCGCCTACAAGCTGTGGCAGCGTGACCAGCGCGCCCGCTCGACTCGGCAGGGCGGTGCGTCGAAGTGAACGACGGCGTGAACGGCGTCGCACTCGCCGTCTTCATCTTCTTCTTCCTGGCCGTCACGGTCCTGGGCTTCCTCGCCGCGCGCTGGCGCAGGGCCGACGACGAGCACAGCCTCGACGAGTGGGGCCTGGGCGGACGGTCCTTCGGCACCTGGGTCACCTGGTTCCTGCTCGGCGGTGACCTGTACACGGCGTATACCTTCGTGGCCGTCCCGGCGGCTATCTACGCGGCGGGCGCGGCCGGCTTCTTCGCGGTGCCGTACACGATCCTGGTGTACCCGCTGATCTTCCTCTTCCTGCCCCGTCTGTGGTCGGTGTCCCACAAGCACGGATACGTGACCACGTCGGACTTCGTGCGCGGCCGCTTCGGCTCGAAGGGGCTCTCGCTGGCGGTGGCCGTGACCGGCATCCTCGCCACGATGCCGTACATCGCGCTCCAACTGGTCGGCATCCAGGCGGTGCTGGACGTGATGGGCGTCGGCGGCGGCGAGGACACCAACTGGTTCGTCAAGGACCTGCCGCTGCTGATCGCGTTCGGTGTGCTGGCGGCGTACACCTACTCGTCGGGCCTGCGCGCCCCCGCCCTCATCGCCTTCGTCAAGGACACGCTGATCTACATCGTCATCGCGGTGGCGATCATCTACATCCCGATCAAGCTGGGCGGCTTCGACGACGTCTTCGCCAAGGCCGGTGACGCGTTCGCGCAGGTGAACCCGGCGACGGACAAGCCACGCGGCGCCCTGGTCCCGGCCGAGGCCGGCCAATGGACGTACGCCACGCTCGCGTTGGGCTCCGCGCTGGCGCTCTTCATGTACCCGCACTCGATCACGGCGACGCTGTCCTCGCGCAGCCGTGAGGTGATCCGCCGCAACACCACGATCCTGCCGCTGTACTCGCTGATGCTGGGCCTGCTCGCGCTGCTGGGCTTCATGGCGATCGCGGCCGGGGTCAAGGTCACCAACGCCCAGTTGGCGATCCCGCAGCTCTTCGAGGACATGTTCCCGGACTGGTTCGCGGGCGTGGCCTTCGCGGCGATCGGCATCGGCGCACTGGTCCCGGCGGCGATCATGTCGATCGCGGCGGCGAACCTCTTCACCCGCAACATCTACAAGGACTTCATCAAGCCGGACGCGACACCGAAGGAGGAGACGCGGGTCTCCAAGCTGGTCTCGCTGCTCGTGAAGGTGGGCGCCCTGGCCTTCGTCCTGACCATGGACAAGACGGTCGCGATCAACTTCCAGCTCCTCGGCGGCATCTGGATCCTGCAGACCTTCCCGGCCCTGGTCGGCGGCCTGTTCACCCGCTGGTTCCACCGCTGGGCGCTGCTCGCCGGCTGGGCGGTCGGCATGGTGTACGGCACGGCCGCCGCGTACGGGGTGGCCTCGCCGACGCAGAAGCACTTCGGCGGCTCGGCGAAGGAGATCCCCGGCATCGGGGAGATCGGCTACATCGGTCTGACGGCGTTCGTCCTGAACGTCGTCGTCACGGTGGTCCTCACCTTTGTCCTGAAGGCCCTCAAGGCCCCGGACGGCATCGACGAGACCTCCCCGCAGGACTACACGGCCGACGCCGGCGACCCGGGCGTCGAGACGGAACTGCCGTCGGCCACGGCGGGATCCGCGCACTGACCCCACGCCGGGCGACCAGGGAAAGGGCCGCCGCGGTCCCCGCCGGGGGCTGCGGCGGCCCTTTCCCGTACGGCGGGATCGGTCAGCGCCTCCTGCTGCGCACCAACTGCCAGACGGCACAGAGGGCGCTGGTGGCGGCGGCCAGCGCCTGAACCGGCCGGGGAGTCATCACGGCCGCGACCAGGGTGCCGGCGGTGATCAGCAGGAAGAGGTACGGCAGGGCGTTGCGCCGGCACCGTGGCGGGGTGCGGCCCGAGGGCGGGGTGTCCGAGATCCCGGGGTCCGGGTCGGGGGCGTGGAACATGGCAGGGCTCATTTCGGCCGTCGACACATCGACAAAGAGGGGGCGCTCTCCGGGAGTCCGGGGCGGCATCCTCAACGTAGCGGCGGACCGAGGGCATACGGGGGGTTCGGCGGGGTTGCCGGGTTGCCACTCACGGTCGAGGCACCGGCAACCCGCCCTTGTCACCGGCAGGGGCGTGTGTCGTCGTCCGAGCCGTTCAGCGCGCGCCAGTCGGAGAGGCTTCCGGGGCCTGCGACCGCGCAGATCCGGCGCAGCGCAGGCATCGGGTCGAGGTCCCAACGGCGTAGGGTGCCGTCCTCGTTGGCGCTGAGCACGGCCAGGCCGTCCGGCGTGAACACGGCACCGCGCACCTCGCCCGCCGGGCCGCGCAGAGCGGCGTACGTCTGCCAGGATCCGTCGCCCTCGCGCTCCCAGACCCGTACCGAACCGTCCCGTGAGGCGCTGACCAGACGCCGGCCGTCCGCCGAGAAGGCGACCCTCAGGACGGGGGCGGTGTGGCCGTAGAGCCGGGCGACGGTCTTTCTGGTCCGGGTGTCCCAGATCTCGACGACGTGATCCCGGCCGGACGAGGCGAGCAGCCGACCGGTCGGGTCGAAGGCGACGTCGAAGACGGAGTCGGTGCTGACGCGGGGAGAGTGGCGCAGGACCTTCAGGCCGGGCCAGGTGCGGAGGGTGACGGTGTTGTCCTGGCCGCTGGAGGCGAGGAGGCCGCGGCCTTCGGGGGCGAGGGCGATGCCCCAGGCGTTCTCCGCCGTGCGGGAGTGCACCACGCGCCGGCTGTTCAGGTCCCACACGCGCAGGGTGTCGTCCCAGCCGCCGGTGACGAGGCGGGTGCCGGTGCGGTCGAAGACCGCGGCGAGGACCTCGCGGCCGGACCGGGGCAGCTCGGTGAGCAGCTTGCCGGTGTCCGTGTTCCAGACGGTGGTCGTGTGGTCCATGCTCGTCACGGCGAGGAGGGTGCCGTCCGGGTTGTAGGCGAGGTCGGTGATGTCCCTCTCCGCCGCCCGGAAGGTGAGCCGTGGCCTGCGGGCGCGGTCGTCCCAGACCAGGACGTCGCCGTTGTCGTCGCCGGTGGCGTAGCCGCCGCGGGGCGAGCGGGCCAGGGCGGTCAGCGCCCCGAGTCCGGTGCGTACCGGGCTGTCGGCCAGCCGCCAGACGCGCAGGGCGCGGTCCTCTCCGCCGGTGACCACGGTCGAGCCGTCCGGTGACAGGGCGACCGCGTTGACCGGGCCCGCGTGTCCGGTCAGGGCGAGCGGCACGGCGTCCGGGCGGCTCAGGTCGCGGACCTGCGCGGTGTTGTCCTGCGAACCGCTGACCAGGGTGCCGTCGCGGCCGAGGGTCACATCCATGACGGAGTCGCCGTGTGTCCCGTACTTCTCCACCAGCCGGTCGGTGCGGACGTCCCAGACACGGACGGTGCCGTCGAAACTGCCGCCGACCAGTTTCCGGCCGTCCGGGGTGAAGGCGAGGGCGCGGACGGACCGCGTGGGGTGGTGACGGAGTCGGTCCCTTTCCTCGCCGGTGCGCGTGTCCCAGAGCACGACGCTGCGGAACGACTGGTCGTCACCCGACTTGTCACTACCGCCGCCCATGGCGAGGGTTCGGCCGTCGGGACTGAAGGCGACGGCCCGGATCGGGCCGGGCGCGTCCTGTCCACCTGGCTTCGCCGTCCAGTCGAGGCGTCCCTCGGGCATGCGCCACACCCGGATCGTGCCATCGCCGCCCGCGGCGGCCAGACGGGTACCGGCCGGGTTGAAGGCAACGCTCGTGTCGGAGTCCGCGTCGGCGCGGTTCCCCTTGCCCTTGAGCAGCAACCGTGGCCGTTCCAGTCCCGCGAACAGCCATACAGAGCCGTCGTCGTAGCCGGCCACGTACCGTCGACCGTCCCGGCTGTAGGCAATGGAGTCGACCTGGCCGCTGCTGTCCTCTGGACACGGCCAGGACGCCACATGGGCGCCACCGGGATCCTGTCGGGGGCGCCACCGATAGATCCGTCCGTCGCCTCCACCCCAGGCAACTGTGCCCTTCTCCGCCCAGGTCACGGCGGAGACCGGGGTACGAGCATCAAGAGTCCGGGCGCTCCACAGCGAAGCAGAGCTGCTCAGGAGGGCACTGCGGATGTCGGGCGACTCATCGGCCTGATATGCAGCCGCGGCAAGCCGCCCGGCCGCGACGGTGTCGCTCTGTCCCGTGGACAACGACTGGAGAGCCCATGCCTTGGCGCGAGACGTCCGCTCCTGTGTCTCGACCGTCTGCCACTTCGTGTTCGTGACGATGGCGACGGCGACCAGGACGACCAAGGTGATCCCCAGCACCAGCAACTGAATCACCAACCTCCTCCGCCGCACCCTCCGCCGCTCCCGCTCCCGACTCACCGCGAGGAACTCCCGAGGCAGTGGCCCCAGTTCGTCCTCGTGCTCCTCCGCCCAGCGGACGGCGTCGGCCAGTTGGCCACCCGTCAGCAGGAGAGCGTGGTCGCGCCGGGCGTCCTGCCACTGAACAGCCGCTTCGGACAGTCCGCGGCCGACCTTGCCCATCAGCTGGTCGTGGGTGATCCACAGCCTGACCCGCGGCCAGGACGCGAGCAGCGCCTCGTGAGCGACCTGGACGGTGGCCTCGCCGTCCGGTTCCGCGTCGATGGTCAGCAGGCGTTCCCGTACGAAGGCTTCCAGGACCGCGGCGACTTCGGCCTCGTCGCCCGGCAGGAGGTCGAGCAGCCGGGCGCGGCTGATCCGCCGCCGGGTGATGTCGTGCAGGTCGTCGCGACGGCCGAGGCGTACGAAGGCGTGCTCGGCGATGCGCCGGCCACGGGTGCCGAGCCCCTGGTAGGTGTGGTCGGCGGAGAGGGCGAGGGCCCGGCGGATACCACCGGACTTGCGGTAGGCGGCCGTGGTGAGCCGGTTGCCCTCGCGGTGCATCCAGGTGACCCTCAGCGCGTGGGAGAGCAGGGGCAGTGTGCCCGGAGCGCAGCCCTCCTCGTCGGCCCAGGGGTCGGACAGCGCGCCCAGTTCGTGCAGCAGGACCTCGACCAGGGCGTCGTCGACGACCAGACCCGCCGCCTCGGCCGGTTCGGTGATCGCCTCGCGCAGTTCCGACTCGGTCATGGGTTCGAGAAGAAAGGGGGTCGCGCGCAGGGCGGCGGTGAGCCCGGGGTGGGTCAGGCAGCGGCCGTAGAAGTCGGCGCGCAGGCCGAGCACCACATGGACGACGGGTTCGCCGGCGGTGTCGCACAGCTTGGGCAGGTCGCAGAGCAGGTCGAAGAAGGTGCGCCGCTGCTCGGGGTCCTGGCACTGCGCGAAGGCCTCCTCGAACTGGTCGACGAGGATGAGCGTCCGGTACGGCCGTTCGGCGGGCCGGTCCCCCGGTGGGCCCGCCTCGCCCAGCAGGTCGGCGCAGTCCCGGGCGGACGAGCGTACGGCGTCGAGGGTGCGGTCGGGGTCGGTGCCCAGCCGGGTGGTGATCGCCTGCGCCAGCCGGTCCAGGGGCCGGTCGCCCGGGGTCAGTTCGACGACCGGCCAGTCCTGTGAACCCGGCAGTCGGCCGGCCGAGAGGGCGCCCATGAGTCCGGCCTTCAGCAGCGAGGTCTTGCCGGCACCCGATGGGGCCACGACGACGTAGGGGCCCTGGGCGGGCGCGCGCCGGTCGAGGCCTTCGAGCAGGGCGCCGATCGCGGCACCGCGGCCCCGGTAGAGGTGGGCCCAGGCGGCGGTGTAGGCGGCGAGGCCGCGGAAGGGGCAGTCGCCTTCGGGGCCGCGTGGGGCGGGGAGTCTGCGACCGCTGCGCACGACCTCCCGTTCGTGGAGGGCCAGGAGGCGGCCCTGCGCGGCGAAGAACGTGTCGAGGGCCTGGGCGAGCGTGGCGCTGCCCGGTGCTCTGCCGTTCTCGATTCGGCTGATGTGGGCCTTGTCGTAGCGGACCTTCGCGCTCAGTGCGCCCTGGGTCAGTCCGGCCTGCTCGCGGAGCCGGCGCACTTCGGCGCCATAGCCGACGGAACCGCGGGCCGCGGCGGCTCCGGGGCCGGATTCGGGCCCCGGTTCGGGTCCGGATTCGGGTGCAGGTCCGGGTCCGGATTCGGGTCCGGGTCCGGGTGCAGGTCCGGGTCCGGATTCGGGTCCGGGTCCGGGTGCAGGTCCGGGTCCGGATTCGGGTCCGGATTCGGGTCCGGATTCGGGTGCAGGTCCGGGTCCGGATTCGGGTCCGGGTCCGGGTGTCTCCGTGTCGTCCCCCTCATCGCCCCCGGCGTTCCCGCCTGTTGCCGATTGCCCACCGCTTCGGCAACCGGCAACCCCCTCTTCCGCACCGTCGAACCCTGGCCGCACCTGCTACACCTGTCATCACGCCGTCGCATTCCGGAGTCGACAACTTACCCGGAGTGACGGCGCGTTCAGCGGGCGCGTGTGACGTGCGACGACGCGGGTTGTGCGCCGCTGTTCCGTTTCCCCGTCCACCACCTCACCGGAGGTCTCCGTGCACCGTCATGCCCTGCGCTGCCTGATCGCGGCCGCCCTGCTCGCCGCCCCCGCCCTCGCCGACTCCCCCGCGGCCGCGGCGGCCACAGCCGCTTCGCCCGCCGTGCGGACCGCCGCCGCGCCCAGCCCCGTACGCCAGGCCATCGTGGACCGCGCGAACCGCGCGCTGACCACCGCGCATCTCTACAAGGAGACCCGCAACGGCCCCGTCCGGCTGAGCAAGCCGGGCGACTCTCGCAACGACAACTTCCTCGGCGGCGGGAACTTCAACGAGTACAACGGCTTCAACGGCGACGCGTGGTGCGGGTACTTCGCGAACGCGATGTGGGCCAACTCGGCTGCGGCTCCCGACAATCACAAGTCGTCCCGGGCCTGGGAGACCGGCGTGGGCGGCCGGTTCCACGCCTACCGTCCCGGGCAGCCGCCACAGCGCGGGGACGTGATCGTGTGGCACAACCACGACAGCCGTGCCCCCCGGGGCCATGTCGCGGTCGTCGTGGCGGTCGGCGGCAGTGACGGCCGGTCGGTCACCACCATCGAGGGCAACGCGGGCCGCGGCTCCGACAGCATCACGATGAAGACGTACCGCTGGGTGGGCGCCCAGGGACCGAAGCTGCCGGGCCGCAACAACAGCACGCTGAAGGTACGGGGCTTCGCCTCCCGCAGTTGATCCGCACCCAAGGGCCGCCGGAGGAAATCCGGCGGCCCTTGGCCGCACCCCTGGTGCACACTCCCGGCATGGACCTCGTGATCCGGCAAGCAGCCCCCGACGAATACGACACCCTCGGCGAGATCACCGCCCGGGCCTACCTCCTGGACGACCTCCTCCTCTTCGGCGAGAGCGACTGGTACCTCGGTGAACTGAAGGACGTGGCCAAGCGCGCCGCCGCCGCGGACGTACTGGTGGCCACCCAGGGCGAACAACTCCTCGGCGGCGTCACCTTCGTACCGTCCGGCGGACCCATGGCCGACATCGCCCGCACCGGAGAGGCCGAGATACGGATGCTCGCGGTCGCCCGGGAGGCGCGCGGACGCGGAGCCGGCGAGGCGCTCGTGCGGGCCTGCGTCGACCGGGCGAGGGCCACGGACGGCTGCGTCCGGATCGTCCTGTCGACCCAGCACACGATGGGCTCCGCCCACCGCATCTACGAACGTCTGGGCTTCGTCCGGCTCCCCGAGCGCGACTGGAACCCGATCCCGGACCTCGACGACCTCACGCTGCTCGCTTACGAGTTGACGCTGTGAGTTGACACTCTGCCACGCTCAGAAGTCGGGCGCGACACAACATATGGGGGTGCTGTCGCCACCCGGCACAAGATGTATGCTCGTGCTCGCTGTCGCCGCAGGGGAATCCGGTGCAAATCCGGAACTGTCCCGCAACGGTGTACTCATGCGTGCAAATGCCCGCATGAGAGTCAGTCCGAGGACCTGCCGACAGTGCGCCCGGCCATCAGGCCCGGGTGCCCAAACGTCCGGGCCTCGTGGAATGGGCCGGTGGACGCGACGCCGTGTGCGCTCGTGTGCTGCCCCCTGCCCGCTGTGAGGCCCCCTGCCGAGCGAGGGAGAGCCCCCACGTGACCATCGCGCCAGCCGATCCGGTATCAGCGACAGCTCCGGTGGAATCCGACGGCCCCGGAACCGCGTTGCTACGGATCCTTGCCGAGCTGACCGCCGACCTCCCCGACGCCGAACCCGGCCGGGTCGCCGCCGCCGCGCTGCGTGGCCGGTCCGCGCGGGCGGACGAGTCGGAGCTGCGCGAGCTGGCCACCGAGGCGGCCGCCGGTCTCATCTCCGAGGACCCCGTCTACTCGCGGCTGGCCGCCCGTCTGCTCACGATCAGCATCCGCGCCGAGGCCGCCTCCCAGGGCGTCACGTCCTTCACCGGCTCGGTCGCCGTCGGACACCGGGAAGGCCTGATCGCCGACCGTACGGCCGAGTTCGTACGCCTCCACGCCGACCGCCTCGACACGCTGATCGACACTCAGGCGGACGACCGCTTCGGCTACTTCGGGCTGCGCACCCTGCACAGCCGCTACCTCCTGCGGCACCCGATCACCCGCCGTGTGATCGAGACGCCCCAGCACTTCATGCTGCGGGTGGCGTCCGGCCTCGCCGAGGACGACACCCACCGCTCCGTCGACGAGGTCGCCGCGCTCTACGGGCTCATGAGCCGCCTCGACTACCTCCCGTCCTCCCCCACCCTCTTCAACTCCGGCACCCGGCACCCCCAGATGTCGTCCTGCTACCTCCTCGACTCCCCCAAGGACGAGCTGGACTCCATCTACGACCGCTACCACCAGGTGGCCCGGCTCTCGAAGCACGCGGGCGGCATCGGCATCGCGTACTCCCGCATCCGCTCCCGGGGTTCGCTGATCCGCGGCACGAACGGGCACTCCAACGGCATCGTCCCGTTCCTGAAGACCCTCGACGCGTCGGTCGCCGCCGTGAACCAGGGCGGCCGGCGCAAGGGCGCCGCCGCGGTCTACCTGGAGACCTGGCACTCCGACATCGAGGAGTTCCTGGAGCTGCGCGACAACACCGGCGAGGACGCCCGCCGTACGCACAACCTGAACCTCGCGCACTGGATCCCGGACGAGTTCATGCGGCGTGTGAACGCCGACGCGCGGTGGTCGCTGTTCTCCCCCTCCGACGTTCCCGAGCTGGTCGACCTGTGGGGCGAGGAGTTCGACGCCGCCTACCGCAGGGCGGAGGAGAACGGCCTCGCGAAGAAGACCATCCCCGCCCGTGATCTGTACGGCCGCATGATGCGCACCCTCGCCCAGACCGGCAACGGCTGGATGACCTTCAAGGACGCCGCCAACCGCACCGCCAACCAGACGGCCGAGCCGGGCCAGGTGGTCCACTCCTCCAACCTCTGCACGGAGATCCTGGAGGTCACGGACGACGGGGAGACGGCGGTCTGCAATCTGGGCTCGGTCAATCTCGGCGCCTTCGTCAGGAACGGGGACATCGACTGGGAGCGCCTGGACGAGACCGTCCGCACCGCCGTGACCTTCCTCGACCGGGTCGTCGACATCAACTTCTACCCGACCGAGCAGGCGGGCCGCTCGAACGCCAAGTGGCGTCCGGTGGGCCTCGGTGCGATGGGTCTGCAGGACGTCTTCTTCCGGCTGCGCCTGCCCTTCGACTCGCCCGAGGCCAAGGCGCTCTCCACCCGTATCGCCGAGCGCGTCATGCTCGCCGCGTACGAGGCCTCCGCCGACCTCGCCGAGCGGAGCGGCCCGCTGCCGGCCTGGGAGAAGACCCGTACCGCCAGGGGTGTCCTGCACCCCGACCACTACGACGCCGAGCTCGCCTGGCCGGAGCGCTGGGCGGCCCTGCGCGCCCGGATCGCCGCCACCGGCCTGCGCAACTCCCTGCTGCTCGCCATCGCGCCCACCGCCACCATCGCGTCGATCGCCGGCGTGTACGAGTGCATCGAGCCGCAGGTCTCCAACCTGTTCAAGCGGGAGACCCTGTCGGGTGAGTTCCTCCAGGTCAACTCGTACCTGGTGAACGACCTGAAGCGGCTCGGCGTCTGGGACGCGCGTACCCGGGAGGCGCTGCGCGAGGCGAGCGGCTCGGTGCAGGACTTCACCTGGATCCCCGAGGACGTACGGGCCCTGTACCGCACGGCCTGGGAGATCCCGCAGCGCGGCCTGATCGACATGGCCGCCGCCCGGACCCCGTTCCTGGACCAGTCCCAGTCCCTGAACCTGTTCCTGGAGACGCCGACCATCGGCAAGCTCTCCTCGATGTACGCGTACGCCTGGAAGTCGGGCCTGAAGACGACGTACTACCTGCGCTCGCGCCCGGCGACCCGTATCGCCCGCGCCGCCCGGGCCCAAGCCCCGATTCCCGTCCAGCAGCCGGCCCCTGAAGACGCGGTCGCCTGCTCCCTGGAAAACCCCGAGTCCTGCGAGGCCTGCCAGTAATGAGCCCCACCCGTGACCAGAACCTGCTCGACCCGGGATTCGAGCTGACCCTCCGCCCCATGCGCTACCCCGACTTCTACGAGCGCTACCGGGACGCCATCAAGAACACCTGGACCGTCGAGGAGGTGGACCTCCATTCGGACGTCACCGACCTCGCGAAGATGACGCCGGCCGAGCAGCACCTGATCGGCCGCCTGGTCGCGTTCTTCGCGACGGGCGACTCGATCGTCGCGAACAACCTGGTGCTGACCCTCTACAAGCACATCAACTCCCCCGAGGCGCGCCTGTATCTCTCCCGGCAGCTCTTCGAGGAAGCGGTCCACGTCCAGTTCTATCTGACCCTGCTGGACACCTACCTCCCCGACCCGGAGGACAGGGCCGCCGCCTTCGACGCGGTGGAGAACATCCCGTCCATCCGCGAGAAGGCCGGGTTCTGCTTCAAGTGGATCAACGAGGTCGAGAAGCTGGACCGGCTGGAGACCCAGGCCGACCGCCGCCGCTTCGTCCTCAACCTCATCTGCTTCGCCGCGTGCATCGAGGGCCTGTTCTTCTACGGCGCCTTCGCGTACGTCTACTGGTTCCGCAGCCGGGGTCTGCTGCACGGCCTGGCCACCGGCACCAACTGGGTCTTCCGTGACGAGACGATGCACATGAGCTTCGCCTTCGACGTGGTGGACACCGTCCGCAAGGAGGAGCCGGAGCTGTTCGACGACCGGCTTCAGCAGGAGGTCACCGACATGCTGACGGAGGCCGTCGAGGCCGAGCTGCAGTTCGCGCGCGACCTGTGCGGTGACGGCCTCCCGGGCATGAACACCGACTCGATGCGGCAGTACCTGGAGTGCGTCGCCGACCAGCGCCTGACGCGCCTCGGCTTCGCCCCGGTGTACGGCTCCGAGAACCCCTTCTCCTTCATGGAGCTGCAGGGGGTTCAGGAGTTGACCAACTTCTTCGAGCGGCGCCCGTCGGCGTACCAGGTCGCGGTGGGCGGCACCGTGGACCTGGACGAGGACTTCTGATCCTCGGACGCCTCACGGTCCTTCTGGGCCTCCCTGATCTGGCGGTCGATGCGCCTGTCGCGCAGGATCCCGACCACTGACGGGAGGGCCAGGAGGACGAGGATTCCGAGGGCGGTGAGCATTCCGATCAGTCCTTCTGTCTGTGCGCTAGTCATGACACCACTGTCACGCCGGAGACTCCTTACCAACAGTGGCAGGACTGCCGCACACCATCGATTTACTGCCACTTCCGAGGCATACTGGAAACATGCTGCGCAACGTGGCCGCCGTCCTGCTCGACGGCGTGCACCCCTTCGAACTCGGCGTCGTCTGCGAGGTCTTCGGCATCGACCGGAGCGACGAGGGCCTGCCCACCTACGACTTCGCGGTCGTCTCGGCGGAGGGCCCCTCCCTGGCCACGCACGTCGGCGGCCTCACCGTCTCCACGCCGTACGGCCTCGACCGGCTGGAGGAGGCCGATCTGATCGCCGTGCCGGCCGGGAGCGACTACGTCACCCGGACCTATCCGCCCGAGCTCCTCGACGCCCTGGTGCGGGCCGTGGAGCGGGGCGCCCGGGTGCTCAGCGTCTGCTCGGGCGTGTTCGTGCTGGGCGCCGCCGGGCTGCTGGAGGGACGGCGGTGCAGTGCGCACTGGCGGCAGGCGGCGGAGCTCGCGGCGCGCAATCCGGGGGCGTTCGTCGAACCGGACGTGCTGTACGTCGACGCCGACCCGGTGATCACCTCGGCCGGTACCGCCGCCGGGATCGACGCCTGTCTGCACATCGTGCGCAAGGAGCAGGGCCCCGAGGTCGCCAACAAGATCGCCCGGCGGATGGTCGTACCGCCGCACCGGGAGGGCGGGCAGACCCAGTACATCGAGCGCCCGTTGCCGCGGTCGCAGTGCGACACCGTCGGCGAGGTGCTCGTGTGGATGGAGCGGCACCTCGACGAGGAGGTCACCGTCGAGCAGCTCGCCGAGCGCGCGCACATGTCACCGCGCACCTTCGCCCGTCGCTTCCAGCAGGAGACGGGGACGACCCCCTACCGCTGGATCCTGCGACAACGCGTACTGCTGGCCCAGCGGTTGCTGGAGGGGACGGACGAGACGGTGGACGCGATCGCCGGTCGCACAGGGTTCGGCAACGCGGCCGCGCTGCGCCACCAGTTCGTCCGGGCGGTGGGGACCACTCCGAACGCCTACCGGCGCACGTTCAAAGGCCCGGAGACCGCCACCGAAGCGGGCGCCGAATCCGGTACGGACGCCGCCTGACCCCTCAGCGGGCGCCCCGTCGCCTCTTCCCGTCCCCCGTCTCACCCCGTCACCGCGGCACCGCCTTCAGCAGCAGCCGCTTCGGCCGCAGTGTGATGCCCACCCGGGTCGACTCGTCGGCCTCCGGGAGTCGTTCGAAGCGCCACCGGGGGATCACGGTCGCCAGGATGATGCCGAGTTCGGCCACCGAGAAATGGTCGGCGGGGCATTTGCGGTTGCCCGCGCTGAAGGGACCCATCGCGTACTTCGGCACCTCCTTGGAGTGCCCCGGAAGCCAGCGGTCGGGGTCGAAGTCGAGGTGCTGCTCGTACGAGCGCGGGTCGCGCTGGAGAGCGAGCGGGCTGTACACGATGTCCGCCCCGGCCGGAATGCGATACTCGCCGAGCTGGGTTTCGGCCATGGCCCTCCGCGTCAGAATCCAGACAGCGGGGCGTATGCGCAGCGCCTCGGTGACGACATTGTTCGTGTGGGTGAGCTTCCGGAGATCGCCGAATGTGATCGCGCGGTCGCCCACGACCGTTTTCACCTCTTCGCTCACCCGGTCCGCCTGTTCCGGATGCTCCGCCAGCAACTGCAAGATCCACATCAACTGGGACCCCACGGTTTCGCTGCCCGGGGTGAGTATCGCTATGACCTGATCGTGAACCTCCCGGTAGTTGACCGGTTCACCTTTATCGTCCTTCGCCTCCAGCAAGGCGGTGAGCAAATCGTCGGGCTTCTCGGTGGCGGCCCGGCGTTCCGCGATGACCTCGTCGGCCAGCAGATGTAATTCGGCCAAGGCCCGGTCGAATTCCCGGTGCGAGGGCAGCGGGAGCCGGTAGAAGGGGCCGAAGGAGAGGATCATCCGCCGGTACATACCGCCGAACACGGTGGCGAGGGCGGTGCTCAGCCGCTCGGCCAGCTCGTCGATGTGCTCGATCTGCAGGAAGCACCGGGCCGTCATGCGCACGCCCACCCGGAACGCCTCCGCCGTGACATCGACGGTGTCCCCCGCCTGCCAGCGCGCGGCGAAGGCGAGCGATTCCTCGACCATGACCCGCTCGTACTCGTGGATCACGTCCTTGCGGAACGACGGCTGTATGGTCTGCCGCTGGCGCCGGTGCAGCGACCCGTTGCTGGTCGCGACCCCCTTGCCCAGCAGCACGTCCAGGGTGTCCCAGAGCGGTCCGCCTATCTCGTAGCCGGGGCTCGTCAGCATGTCGCCGACGAGGTGCGGCGCGGTGACGGCGTACACCGTCTTCGGTCCCAGCCGCAGCCGGACCAGGTCGCCGTCGTCGCGCAGCCGGGCGAGGAAGCCCAGTGGGTCGCGGACCAGCTTCAAGCCGTGGCCGAGGCCGAGGACACCTCCGCCCGCGAGGGGTGCCTCACACGGCTCCGGAGCCGAAGTGGCCTCGGGCTCAACGGACTCGACGGTCATAACTCACCTGCCGCTTCGTTGGTGACGTACGGGGGTGTGGACCGGTCGTCCCAGCTGTCGACCCGGTACCGGCCGGACTCGTGGTGGAACCAGTAGACGGTGCTGAACCAGTTCCGCATATTGCTGACACAGGCCTCGACGGCGGCACTCAATTCCTTTCCGTGCACGGTACCGTCGGCCAGTTCGTCGGAGAGAATCAAGGCGTCCCGTTCGGCGACGAGGAATTCCGTTACGCATTCCTCCACGCGCCGCCGAACTTCACCTATCGCTTCTTCCAGGGTCAGCCCCTCGTGCTTTATGAGACTGATCCCGAGATTGTGCACCTCGTCGCCCGCCAATTCCTTGGGCATTGAGCAGAGGTCGTTGTACCAGGCGGCGAATTCCTGGCTCAGAAGTGCCGCCCGCCGATATGCCGGGTGATTTCGGATCCGCGCCGGAAGTTCACGGCCCGCGCTCGGCTCCAGCAGATCGGTCCAGATCCAGTGCGCGAAGGTGAGGCGGCGCAGCTCCAGGTATTCCTCGACCGTCGGGACGATCCCCTCGGTGCGGTTGCGGAATTCCCGGTCGTACGCCTCGATCACCTCGTGGAAGTGGCGGGCGAAGCGGGCGTTCCACGACCGGGGCAGGAACGAGTACAACCGCACCACACTGTCGGCGAACCCGGCGACCAGGGGATCCTCGTGGTGCAGATGGGCCCGGGGGGAGTCGAGGGCCCGGTGCAACCGGAACCTGAGCTGCCGCCAGGCGGCCGTGCGGCCGTGCACGATGTCGCGGTCGTGACGGTCGTCCCAGACGAAGAACCACGCGCTGTAGTCCGCTATCGCCTGGAGGACCTCGTCGGGGGCGCCCAGGTAGTAGCCCGCCATGAGGTCGGTGTAGCACAGGCCGTCGGCATATTCCCTCACCTTGTCCGCCGGCATGAGCCGTTTTTCCATCAGCCAGGTTCGGGTCTTCTCTTGGAGCCTGGGCCAATACGGGTGCAGTTGCCTGGGAAACGCTGCCTCGATCACCGGGAGAGAGAGTGACGGTGGAACCGCGATCGCCGTCGGTGTCGATGTGGTGCTGTGTGGGAAAGCAGGCACGAACAAACCCCTTCCAGCCGCCAGTTGACGCACGCCCCTCCCGCTGTACCGGGCGTGCGCCGTTGCGTATCCCCGCACCTGCCATTCAGCACCACAACTGACCGCTCTGGGAACGGATTTGCTCCATTCACTACCCCACAGTGCTGAGATTCCCCCCTTGCGTGACTGCTTAGGGATCACTAGAGGAGCACCGGCGATCGAACGTGCGACGGACGGACGTACGGCGCCTGTTCGGAAGGAATCCTCTGAACAGGCGCCGTACGGAAGGGAGTTGTGAGGCCCAGGGGGCGTGAAGGCCGCGTCAGTCGTTGGCGACCACGGGGTAGCGGGGCTCGTTCTCGGCCATCTGCCGCAGCGCGTCCTTGCGTTCACGCTTGGAGAGCCGGTCGATGTAGAGGTAGCCGTACAGGTGATCGGTCTCGTGCTGCAAACACCGAGCGAAGTAGCCGGTGCCGCGCACCTTGATCGGGTTGCCCTTCTCGTCCTGACCGGTCACCTCGGCGTAGTCCGGGCGGGCCAGCGGCGCGTACGCGGTCGGCACCGACAGACAGCCCTCGTTGCTGTCGTCCAGCCGGCGCTTGTCGGCGGGCAGGTCGACGACCTTGGGGTTGCACACCACCCCGACATGCCGCTTGCCCTCGTCGTCCACGCAGTCGTACACGAAGACCTTCAGGTCGACACCGATCTGGTTGGCGGCCAGACCCACGCCCTCGGCGGTGCGCTGCGAGGCGAACATGTCCGCGACCAGCTGGTCCAGCTCCGCGCCGAACTCGGTGACGTCCTTGCACTCCTTGTGCAGCACAGGGTTCCCGACCACCGTGATCGGCCGCGAGCCGCCACGCTCACGCCAGGCGCTCTCGCGCTCCTCCGTGTCCTCGGTGTCGTTGACGAAGCCCTCGTCGTCCACGGGGAGCACTCCCGCGTGCTGCTGATCGATGTCCTGCTGCGCCATGACCGACGTATGCCTTCCTGCAAGCCTGGGAAATTCTGCGAGTACAGCCTAAACGCAGCCCCGAAGCGCAGGATCCGATCAGCAGACCTCTTCCAGATCCCGCCAGGCCCTGGAATCGGGACTGTCCGCGACCCACCCGTCCAGCAGTCCCCGAACCAGCGAAGCCGGCGCGGCCACCCCGCACTCCCGCTCCGGCACCCACAGTTGTCCGTCGGTCCGGTGCTGAAGCGGCCCGGGATGCCCCGGCTCACTGTGATCATGCGGGTCGAGATGCTCGCCGTCGCCCTCGTCGGACGGCATCCGTGACTCGGAGCACATCCGGCACAGCAGCCGTACGGATGACGACCAGTCCTCCGCCGCGAACCCCGCGTCCGCGGCCAGCTGCTCCAGCGCGTCCCGGTCGGTCTCGCTCGCGGCCTCCAGCAGCACCACCCAGGTGGGCACCGGCGACGGCGCCCACAGCTCGATCTCGTCGAACACCGGGTAGGCGTGCCCGGCCGTGGTGGTCCGCTCCCCGTGCGGCACCCCGTCGTGCAGGACGACCTCGCCCCAGCGCCGCCCGGACGACGGCAGCGGAATGGACAGCACCTCGATGCGGGCGGGATCCAGCCGCCGCCCCCAGACCACCTCGGCCTCCCCTTCCGGGGACAGGCGTACGGCCGCGCTGCCGAGGTCCATGCCGAGCGGTTCGCCGTTCGCCGTGGCGCCGCCGGGCACCCGCAGCCCGTACGCCTGCCAGGCCCGCCGCGCCAGCGGCCAGTCCTGGAGGGCGGTGGCGGCGATGCCGACGTTCCACCAGTCGGGCGCCCCGGTCTCCCGGTCGAGCAGGGCCACGGCACGCAGTCCCGCCGCCCGGGCCTGCTCCCAGTCGTGCCGGAACTTGTGGAGGAGGGCGAGATTGAACCAGGACTCCGACAGCCAGGGCTCCAGATCGGCGGCCCGCGTCAGCAGTGCGCCCGCGTCCTCGTACCGACCGTCGCCGATCAGCGTGAACGCCCGGTCTGTGGCCTGCCGCCAGGAGGCGGAGGGCCGGTGCCGTCCCTTGCCGAAGATCCTCACGATTCCCGCCTGCCAGTTCCGTTCAGTGGGCTGGCTGTGCCCCCGGACACCCTCTCCATCGCATCCAACCACGTGCGGCTGGAAGGACGCTCATTACCCATGGGTTACCCAGCCTGGGCGGGGGTCAGACAGTCCCTTGTCAGGACTCTGGCCAGCGCCTCGACCACCTCGGGCGCGTACTCCCCGGCACCGCCCAGGCGCAGCTCCTCCAGTGCCGTCAGGGGCCCGCCGGGCCCGGCGTCGCGTGCCTTCTCCTCGTACGCGTTGACGGCTCGCACGATCCGCGCGGCGAGCGGCTGCTCCGCGCAGGGGTCGGCCTGCCGCTCCACGACCGCCGCCACCTGCGCGTTCACCCCGGTCTGCCGGACCACGGCGCCGCCAAGGAGGGCGATGCGCCGCTGTTCCGACTGGGGCAGCGCGGCGGTGGCACCGGCCGGCACGGGGTCGACGAGGCTCAACTGCCCGATGTCGTGCATGAGGGCCGCGTACTCCAGAACGGTGAGTTCGGGCCCGGACAGCCCGAGGTCCCGGCCGACCGCGAGGCTGAGCGCGGCGACCCGGCGGGCATGCCCGGCGGGGGTGTACCCGGCGATCTCGGTGGCCCGGGCGAGGGAGGCGATGGTCTGCCGGTAGATGGCCCGAACGGCGGTGTAGCGCCGCAGGGACAGCTGGGTGAGCAGCAGCGGCAGCGAGAACACGGGCACCGCCCACAGTCCGACGACGGCCACCGCGAGGGCCATCACCGCCCCCGTCGCACAGACGGCGGACCCGATCCCGAGCAGCGCCCGCAACTCGTCCCACAGCAACGGACCGAAGGGCCAGCGGGTGCGGGAGTGGGCCAGCGCGGCGGCGAGCACGGCGTCGCACAGTGCGGTGAGCGAGAGCAGCGCGAGCACCAGCAGGGCGTACCCCGGGCCGCCCCACTTACCGAACGCCCCCCGGCTGTAAAGGGGTTGGAAGCACACGGCGGCGAACCCGACGGTGAGCAGCCGCCGGGCCAGATGGTCCAGGGTCGGACCGTGTCCCCGCGCGATGTGCGGCACGCTGCCGAGGAGGGCCGCGGCGAGCACGACGCTGACGACCTGGAGGGCTCCGTGCCGCGTCGGCTGCCCTGCGTCCGCCCCGAGCAGGGCGTACGCCAACGCCCCCGCGGCCGCCAGCGGGGCGGCCTCCCTGCCCTGGGCACCGGTCCACCGGGTCAGCTCGCCGACGGTGACCAGCACTCCGAAGGCGAGGGCGACACCGCGTTCCTCCAGGCCGGTCCAGAGGGTGACGGCGAGGGAGACGGAGGCGAGGAGGGCGGCGGAGGTGTGGACGAGGGCGAGGAGAAGGGGAGGCCGACGGCAGTTCATCGGGGTGCTCCCGGCAGGCGGGCGGCCGAAGGGCGGGGCCGGGGCGGGTGTGCCGCCTCGTCGGCGGTGACGGCCGGGTACCAGCCTCCCGCGCTCTCGGCCTCGCTCGGGCGGGGGTATCCCCATCGGCCCAGTGCCCGCACGAGGGCCGTCACCATCCGGGGGTCGAACTGGGTTCCGGCACAGCGCTCCAGTTCCTTCAGCGCCGCGCGCAGGGGCCGCGCCCGACGGTAGGACCGGGTGGACGTCATCGCGTCGAACGCGTCCGCGACCGCCACCACTCGTGCGGACTCCGGGATCTGACCGCCCGCCAGTCCGTAGGGGTATCCGCTTCCGTCCAGCCGCTCGTGGTGGTGCAGCACGGCCGCCCGGGCCTCCCCGAGGAAGGAGATCCCCCGCACCATCTCGTGCCCGTACTCGGGATGCAGCTCGATCACCCGCCGCTCCTCGGCGGTCAGCGGGCCGTCCTTGCGCAGCAGCCGCGTGGGCACGCCCAGCTTCCCCACGTCGTGCAGGATCCCGGCGAACCGCAGCACCTCGACGCGCTCTTCGGGCATGCCCAGTTCGCGGGCGATCATCATCGAGGCCTGCCCGACCCGCTCGCTGTGCCCGCGCGTGTAGCCGTCCTTGATGTCGACGGCCTGCACGAGCGCCCGGATCGTCGCCTGGTGGGCGGCCCGCTCCCGGTGGTACTGCGCGAACACCCACCAGGACACGCACATCGGCAGCAGCACCAGCAGCGCGGCGACGGGCCCGTACGGGCTGCGCCACAGCACGGCCATCATCAGCCCGGCGAGCCCGTGCACGGCGAGCGGCGCGAGGGAGCGCAGAAACAGCCCCCGGCAGGCCCGTCGTACCGGAACGCGTTCGGCGAGGACCAGGATTCCCGCGTCCAGCACGCTCAGCGCCAGGCAGAACGCGAGCACCGCGGCGCCGGCCGGGGCGAGCGCGTACGGGAAGTCGGGAGCGTCGACGGCGTCCTGTCCGCCGAGCGCCCCGTGCACCCGCGCGGCCGTCCACACGCCGACGCCGAGCTGGGCCGCCCGCCACACCCGCCGCAGCCATCGCGACCGCTGCTCGACGGAGGACAGCAGTGCCCCCGGCAGCGCGACCAGTGCGGCGGCGGCCGGGGGCAGCAGGAAAGCGCCGGCGAGCAGGACCGGGTGGAACGTTCCGGCGAACCGCCATCGGGCGGCCGCCCGCTCGCAGCCGGCGTACAGCGCGGCGAGCAGGGCGACCGCCCACCAGGGTGTCCGCACGGTCGGCAGCGGGGCCAGACAGATCAGCGCCAGGACGACGACACAGGCGACGTACGCCCGTGCCCGTGCCGGTACCGCGTCCATCGCGCCCCTCCCCGGCCATGCCTGCTCCGGGTCCGGAGCCTAGGACGGCGGGAGGGGGAGGCGTGGGCTCATCACCCGCGGATTAGCACGTTCGGGTGATGACCGGCCGTTCTGCGCGTGTCGCCGACCCGATCGGGCCGCGCGGGCGGGAGTTCAGGACTCCTGCGGGGACGCGGTGACGTCGTGCTCGGGCACGGTCTGCCCGGAGCGGATCAGATCGAGCCGCCCCAGGACCTTGGAGCGCAGGTCGGTCGGCACGTCGTCATGGCCGCAGCACCGCTTGACCAGCTTCTTCACGGCCTCTTCCAGGCCGTACTTCTCCAGGCACGGCGAGCACTCCGTGAAGTGCTGCTTGAACTTGTCGCGGTCGACGTCCGGCATCTCACTGTCGAGGAACTCATAGAGATGATCGAGTACCTCACTGCAGTCCGTCTCGTGCGGCTCTCCGCAGCTCATGAGCCCGAGCCTTTCGCTTCGTTCGACTCTCCGGCACCCGCCGGGACCAGCCCGCGCTCACGGGCGTAGTCCTCCAGCATGCCGCGCAGTTGACGGCGGCCCCGGTGCAGGCGGGACATCACCGTACCGATGGGTGTCCCCATGATGTCCGCGATCTCCTTGTACGCAAAGCCCTCGACGTCCGCGAGATAGACGGCGATGCGGAATTCCTCGGGGATCGTCTGAAGTGCTTCCTTCACGTCCGAGTCGGGCAGATGGTCGAGCGCCTGCGACTCGGCTGAGCGCAGACCTGTCGACATGTGCGACTCGGCGCGGGCAAGCTGCCAGTCCTCGATCTCCTCGGCCGCGGAGCGCTGGGGTTCGCGCTGCTTCTTGCGGTACGAGTTGATGAAGGTGTTGGTGAGGATCCGGTACAGCCAGGCCTTGAGGTTGGTGCCCTCACGGAACTGGTGGAAGGACGCGTACGCCTTGGCATACGTCTCCTGCACCAGGTCCTCGGCGTCTGCCGGGTTGCGCGTCATGCGCAGCGCGGCCGAGTACATCTGGTCGAGGAACTCGAGCGCGTCCCGCTCGAAGCGCGCACTGCGCTCCGCGGCCGACTCCGCGCCCGTGCTGCCCTGGCCCTCGGGCTGCTCCGCCTGGCCGTGATCGGTCCCTGCGTCGGTACCGGTGACCGGACCCACCTCCTCAAGATTCCGGACGCGACCGAGACCGGTCCCGCCAGAATCGGAGGATAGACGACGATCCGGTCCGCCCGCCGCCCGGATAGGGGCGGTCTTCGCCGCATGCAGCACCGTCCAGTCCAGGTCGGCGCGGGCGCTGCGGCTCGGGCAGGTGGTCGAACCCATGCGGCGGACTTCCTCTCCTACGACGTCGGTGCCTGTGCTCAGCACTTCTGTCCGCCACAACGCCGGGCCCGGCCCGCAACATTCCCGAGCCATTACGCCAGTGACGCGGCCCACGAGAGAACACCGTCGGTGATGAGCCTCACTGCCTGCTCCTGGGTGATCTCCGCCCGCTTCGGCACCGCGAAGCCGTGATCGCCGTGCGGAATCTCGACCAGTTCGTACGCCCCTTCGGGGAACTCCGCCGGCTTCCCGAACGGGTCGTTCCCCCCTTGCACTACGAGGGTGGGCACCCCGGCACCGAGCAGTTCCCCGGCGCGGGACTTCTCGGGCTTGCCCGGAGGGTGCAGCGGGAAGCTGAGGGCGAGCACGGCGTGCGCGCCCAGCTCGGTGGCGGTACGGCAGGCGACGCGGGCCCCGGCGCTGCGTCCGCCGGAGATCACCGGCAGTCCGGGCTCGGCGAGTGCGGGCCAGACGCCCTGCCATCCCACGTCCAGCGTCCTGGGCGCGGGCGCCAGCTTCTTCCCGGCCACCCGCCAGGGCTGTTCGACGAGGGCCACGGTCACGCCGTGCTCCGGGAGGGCCTCGGCGAGTGCCCGCAGGTCACGTGTCTCGATGCCGCCTCCGGCGCCGTGGCTGACGGCCAGCACCAGCCGTGCCTTCCTCGCCTGGTGCCAGGTGATGCGGGCGGCACCGGCATCGGTTTCGACGATCTCTGTCACGATCTCTGTCACGTCAGAAGAGTGTGCCCTCTTCGGGCCCCTCCAGCTCCTTCAGCAGCTCCGGTCCGTTGTTGCGGACATTGCTGACCGCGGTGGTCACCGGGTACGCCCGCATCAGCCCCTCGCGCGGCGGCGCGAGCAGCGGGCGCAGGTCGTGAGGGTCCGTGCGGGACGGGTCCAGCCAGGCGTCCCAGCGGTCCGGGGTCAGCATCAGCGGCATCCGGGGGTGGATCTCCGCCAGCGAGTGCGGCCCCGGCTCGGGTGCCACCGCGAGGGGGCTCGTCTCGGCCTCCGTGGTGATCACGGAGCAGGTCACCCACCAGGCCCCCGGGTGGTCGTCGGGCAGCGTCTTGTCCCGCCAGAACTCGTACAGCCCGGCCATCGCGAACACGGACCCGTCGGCGGGGAGCACGAAGTAGGGCTGCTTGCGCGGCCGCTTCTTCTTCCCCTCGACCTCCAGATCCCGCTCCTGCGCTCCGGTGACCCACTCGTAGTAGCCGTCGGCGGGGATGACGCAGCGGCGGGCGGCGAAGGCGCGCCGGTACGACGGCTTCTCGTGGACGGTCTCCGCGCGCGCGTTGATCATCCGGGCCGCGCCCTCGGGGGTCTTGGACCAGCTCGGCACCAGCCCCCACTTCAGCTTCCGCAGCTGCCGAACCGGTCGCGGGTCGTCCGTGTCCTTGAGAGGGCGGTCGAGGACCGCGTAGACCTCTTTGGTCGGGGCCACGTTGTAGTCGGGGGCCAGGGTCTCCTCGGGCTCCCACTTCTCGATCTCGAAGACTCCCGCGAGATCCTCGGGGCCACGACTCGCCGCATACCGTCCGCACATACGTTCCACCTTGATGCTCTTGTGCCCCACTCACCGGGCCACGTCCAAGAGTGGCAGACCCCTGCCGAGCGCGGTCGAGGCGAACCAGTGCCGCGGGCCGTGCGGCGACCACTTCGTCACCCAGGGTCCTCACCACTTTACGTAAGGCGGACGAGCGTGATCGCGGAGTTGATCGCGCGTGGTGATCATGATTGGCTCGGCCGGTGAAGCTTCTGTTGACGGCGAGTGGTCTGCGCAACGAGACGCAGCGCATCGCGCTCCGGTCCATGCTGGGCAGGCCGTTCACATCGGCGAGGCTCGTCTACATCCCCACCGCGTCCGTCGCCGAGCCCGGCGATCACGGATGGGTCGTCGAGGATCTGAGCCGCCTGTACGGTCTCGGCTGGCGGGAGCTCGACATTCTGGAACTCAACGGTCTGCCCCGGGGGATGGTCCTGGACCGGCTCTCGCGCGCCGACGTCATCTACGTCCAGGGCGGCAACCACTACCACCTCGCACGCAGCATCAGCGGCAACGGCTTGGCCGACGCGTTCCTCGACATGCTGCGGGACCGGGTCTACGTGGGCGTGAGCGCCGGGTCGATGATCTTCAGTCGGCATCTCACCGAACACTCCGCCGACGTCATCGGCGACACCGCAGACCTGCACGCGCTCGACGCGACGACGGTTCAGTCGCCGTTCGGCCTCTTCGACTGGTACCTCAAGCCCCACCTGTACTCGCCGAACTTCCCGGAGCGGAACGACGCTTGGGCCGATCGCATCGTCGAGCGGGCCGATTTCCCGATCTACTTCATCGACGACGAGACGGCCGTCCGCGTCCGCGACGGGGAGGTGGATGTCGTCACCGAGGGCCGGTGGCGCTTCCACCCCTGACCCGCCGGGAATACGGCCCGGCGGCCCTCTCCTCGGCGGACCTGCTGGTCCACCAGCGGCGCGGAAGGTACATCCGGCACGAACTGGACGTCACCACTGTGGCCCGCCTGGGCAGCGATTTCCTCGAGAGCATCCTCAGATGACGTCCGCGGTGACACCGGCGGGCAGTCGCCCGTCCCAAGACGGGTTTCGTGAGGCGTTCTCAGGTGACTCCAAGTCAGCACACAGCCGGCACCGGTAGATCAGGAGCCCCGGATCACTCCGGGGCTCCAATGCCGTGACCTGCACATTTACCTGTCAGGAACGATCGCTGTCAGCTCGGCGTCTCAGATACCGCCCGCACATACGTGCCACACTGCCAGGCCCACCCGCCGCCCGCCGCCCGCCCACCACACCGCGACGATCACTCCCCGACGATTGCGCCACGCGCCAACCCCCTGACCGACACCCACGGGAGCCACCGCCGACCATGCACACCACCGCATCCGAATCGCTCGCCTCCCTCTGGGACGAGATCTTCGGCAGCCAGCCCGACCCCGACCTGTGGGTGGTGCTCGCGACCCTGGCCGCCTCGCTCGCCGTGGTCATCCCGCACCCGCTGTGGCGCATAGCGCGCAACGCCATCACCATCGCGCACGAGGGCGGCCACGGCCTGATCGCGCTGCTCACCGGCCGCACCCTCACCGGCATACGTCTGCACTCGGACACCAGCGGGCTGACCGTCAGTCGCGGCAAGCCGCACGGCCTCGGCATGATCCTCACGGCCGCGGCGGGCTACACCGCTCCCCCGCTGCTCGGCCTCGGCGGCGCCGCGCTGCTCGCCAGCGGCCACATCACGGCCCTGCTGTGGCTGGCGACCGCCCTGCTGATCGCGATGCTCGTGATGATCCGCAACGCCTACGGCGCCCTCACCCTGCTCCTCACCGGCGGTACGTTCGTGGTGGTGTCCTGGCTGACCGGTCCCCAGGTACAGGCCGCGTTCGCGTACGCGGTGGTCTGGTTCCTGCTGATCGGCGGGGTGCGCCCGGCCTTCGAACTCCAGGCGAAGCGGGCGCGCGGCGGCGCGGGCGACTCGGACGCGGACCAACTGTCCCGGCTGACGCATGTGCCGGCGGGGTTGTGGCTGTTTCTGTTCCACGCGGTTTCGCTGTGCTCGCTGATGGGTGGGGGGCGCTGGCTGCTGGAGCTGTGACGCGGCCCCGAACGCGGCGCGGCAGGGGCGCGGCAGGCGCGCGGGGCAGCGACCATACGCGGCTCCGTCCCGTGGGTGCGACCAGCCACAACGCTCCCGCACCCGACCGACCGCCTGCTTATAGAGTGGCCCCATGGCCCCGAACCCCGCAGACACCGCCCTCTGGCCCGCCCCACACGCGAGCGGCGCCGTCGATGCCACGGTCCACGTGCCCGGGTCCAAGTCGGTCACCAACCGCGCCCTGGTGCTCGCGGCCATCGCCTCGGAACCGGGCTGGCTGCGCCGTCCCCTCCGTTCCCGCGACACCCTGCTGATGGCCGGCGCGCTGCGCACCATGGGCGTCGGCATCGAGGAGGGCGTGGGTCCCGACGGCACCGGCGAGACCTGGCGGGTGCTCCCGGCCGGCCTGCGCGGCCCGGCCACGGTCGACGTCGGCAACGCCGGCACGGTGATGCGCTTCCTGCCGCCGGTCGCCGCGCTCGCCGACGGCCCCATCCGCTTCGACGGCGACCCGAGGTCGTACGAACGTCCCCTGCACGGCGTGATCGACGCGCTGCGGGTCCTCGGCGCCCGTATCGACGACGAGGGCCGCGGCGCGTTGCCGCTGACCGTGCACGGCGGGGGCGCCCTGGACGGCGGCCCGGTGGAGATCGACGCGTCCTCGTCGTCCCAGTTCGTGAGCGCTCTTCTGCTGTCCGCCCCGCGCTTCAACCAGGGCGTGGAGGTCCGTCACACCGGTTCCACGCTGCCTTCCATGCCGCACATCCGGATGACCGTCGACATGCTGCGCGCGGTCGGCGCCCAGGTGGACACCCCGGAGTCGGGTGGCGAGCCGAACGTCTGGCGGGTCACCCCGGGTGCTCTGCTGGGCCGTGACCTGACCATCGAGCCGGACCTCTCCAATGCCCAGCCGTTCCTGGCGGCGGCCCTGGTGACCGGCGGCAAGGTCGTGATCCCGGACTGGCCGGCCCGCACCACCCAGCCCGGCGACCGGCTGCGCGAGATCTTCACCGAAATGGGCGGTACCTGCGAACTGACCGAGTACGGCCTGGAGTTCACCGGATCGGGTGCGATTCACGGCATCGATGTCGACCTGGGCGAGGTCGGCGAGCTGACCCCGGGCATCGCGGCGGCCGCGGCCCTCGCGGACTCCCCCTCCACCCTCCGGGGCGTGGCCCATCTCCGTCTGCACGAGACGGACCGGCTGGCCGCGCTCACCAAGGAGATCAACGAACTCGGCGGTGACGTCACCGAGACCGCCGACGGTCTGCACATCCGCCCGCGCCGACTGCACGGCGGGATCTTCCACACGTACGAGGACCACCGCATGGCGACGGCCGGCGCGATCATCGGCCTGCTGGTCGAGGGGGTGCAGATCGAGAACGTGGCGACGACGGCGAAGACGCTGCCCGACTTCCCCGACCTGTGGACCGGGATGCTCGGGGCATAGGGGCTTCGCATGCGTCGCTACGGCAAGCACACCGACGAGGACGACATCCGCTCCCGTCCGAACCGCAAGGGCAACCGGCCCCGGACGCATATCCGGCCCAAGCACGAGGACGCCGTCGAGGGCATGGTCCTCACCGTCGACCGCGGCCGGCTGACCTGCCTCGTCGACGGCCGGATCGTTATGGCGATGAAAGCCCGCGAACTGGGCCGCAAGGCCGCAGTGGTCGGCGACCGCGTCGCCATCATCGGTGACCTGACCGGCAAGAAGGACACCCTCGCGCGCATCGTCCGCATCGAGGAGCGCACATCGGTCCTGCGGCGCACGGCCGACGACGACGATCCCTACGAGCGGGTGATCGTCGCCAACGCCGACCAACTGGCGATCGTCACGGCCCTTGCCGACCCGGAGCCCCGCCCGCGCCTCATCGACCGCTGTCTGGTGGCCGCGTTCGACGCCGGTCTCGAGCCGTTGCTGGTGATGACGAAGTCGGACCTGGCGCCGCCCGACAAACTCCTCGAGCTGTACGGCGACCTCGACATCCCCTACGTCGTCACCAGCCGCGGGGAACTGGAGAACGGCGACGCGGCGCGGCGGGTCCGCGAGGAACTCGACGGCAGGATCACGGCGTTCATCGGGCACTCGGGCGTGGGCAAGACGACCCTGGTGAACGCGTTGGTCCCGGAGGACCGGCGCCGCCTCACCGGCCATGTGAACGCGGTGACGGGCCGCGGCCGTCACACCACCACCTCGGCGCTCGCGCTGCCGTTGTCGGACGACGACGGCTGGGTGATCGACACCCCGGGCCTGCGGTCGTTCGGCCTGCACCATGTGGACCCGTCCCGGGTGATCAACGCCTTCCCCGACCTGGAGCCCGGCACCGAGGGCTGCCCGCGCGCGTGCAGTCACGACGAGCCGGACTGCGCTCTGGACCAGTGGGTGGCGGACGGCCACGCGGACCCGGCCCGCCTGTACTCACTGCGCCGGCTGCTGTCCACGAGGGAGCGCACGGAAGGCGACTGACCTGGGCGTTGTTTGTCTTCCCGGGTGTCCGGTAAGGGCATAATCGCACCGAGCCGGATCCAAGCCAGACCAAAGCCAGACGAAGCGGTCCACGAACGCTGGAGAACGTGGACATACGGGAGGACAGCACATGGCGTGGCTGCTGGTCATCGTGGCCGGGTTCCTGGAGACCGGATTCGCCGTCTGTCTGAAGCTGTCGCACGGCTTCACCAGACTCTGGCCGACGGTCGCGTTCTGCGTCTTCGCACTCGGCAGCTTCGGGCTGCTGACCCTGGCCCTGAGAAAGCTCGACGTGGGCCCGGCGTACGCGGTGTGGACGGGCATCGGCGCGGCGGGCACGGCGATCTACGGCATGATCTTCCTCGGCGACCTGGTGTCGACGTTGAAGATCGTCTCGATCAGCCTGGTGATCACGGGCGTGATCGGACTGCAGTTGTCGGGATCGGCGCACTGAGACTGCCGCCGCAGGGCATGTGCCGCCGCAGAGAGACAGACTCCGCACGGAGCCAACCGTCCTACGGAGACAACCGTCGTACGGAGAGACAGCCCCTCCACCCCCGCCGGACCCGGCGCTACGGCGTCAACTGGCGTGGCAGCGCCCTCCGTACGAGATCCGCCACTCCGCCCTCGCCCGGCGGCGCGGCCGCACAGGACAGCGCGAGCCGGACGACGAGTTCGCAGGAGCGGGCCAGATCGGCGGCCTCCGACCTGGGCGTGCCGGGCCCGGCGAGCACGGTGACGGCCCGGTCACGGACGAGGGCCACGAAGTCACCGGGTGACGGCAGCGGGCCGTCCGCCCGGCGCTGCGCCGGTACCGCCGAGGAGGACGGCACGGCCTTCAACGTCGGGGAGGGCAGCCGCTCGCTCCAGCAGCCGGTGAGCATGGCCCGTACGAGCGCGTTCTCCTGGGCGGTGGAGGCCGTCCACTCAGCGGTCACCGTCAGCCGCCGCAGGGCGTCGCCGTGTCCGGTCAGCGCCCGCTCGACTCCGGTGAGATAACCGTCCGCCTCTCGGCGCACGAGCGCGCGAGCCAGGCCCTCCTTGCTGCCGAACTCGTTGTACAGGGTCTGCCGGGACACTCCGGCCGCCGCGGCCACGTCGACCATCCGCACCGCGGACCACGGTCGGCGCGCCAGCGCCTCGTAAGCGGCGTCCAGCAGGGATTCCCGCGCTGCAGGCATCATCGCCTCCCGGGGGCGATCGGCTCTGCGCCCAGATTTGACGCGCACAGAGTCACTGTCAAGGGTTCGCGAGGGCGCGCGGGGGCGCTCGGCCGGCTCGCACAAGCTGCCGTCCCCGGGCGGCCCGGCCACGAAGCCCCCCTGTAGCCGGTACCCACCTCGGCAGATACCGTTCCTACATGCCCGATTACCACGACGACCTCCGTCTCGCCCACGTTCTCGCGGACGCGGCGGACGCGGCCACCATGGAGCGCTTCAAGGCTCTCGACCTCAAGGTCGAGACGAAGCCGGACATGACCCCGGTCAGCGAAGCGGACAAGTCCGCGGAGGAACTCATCCGCGGTCAGCTCCAACGCGCCCGGCCCCGCGACGCGGTCCTCGGCGAGGAGTACGGCATCGAGGGCACCGGCCCACGCCGCTGGGTCATCGATCCGATCGACGGCACGAAGAACTACGTACGGGGAGTGCCCGTCTGGGCCACCCTCATCTCCCTGACGGAGGCGGCGGAGGGCGGTTACCAGCCCGTCGTCGGCCTGGTCTCCGCTCCCGCACTCGGCCGCCGCTGGTGGGCCGCCAAGGGGCACGGGGCCTTCTCCGGGCGCAGCCTCACCGCCGCCTCCCGACTGAGCGTCTCCCGCGTCTCGAAGCTCTCCGACGCCTCCTTCGCGTACTCCTCGCTCACCGGCTGGGAGGACCAGGGCCGCCTGGGCGGCTTCCTGGACCTGACCCGCGAGGTGTGGCGCACACGCGCGTACGGCGACTTCTGGCCCTACATGATGGTCGCCGAGGGCTCGGTGGACCTGTGCGCCGAACCGGAGCTCTCCCTCTGGGACATGGCCGCGAACGCGATCATCGTGACGGAGGCCGGCGGCACCTTCACCGGTCTCGACGGCCGCCCGGGCCCGCACAGCGGCAACGCGGCGGCCTCCAACGGGCTGCTGCACGACGAGTTCCTGGGGTATCTCAACGAGCGCTACTGACCTGCGCCGGGCACCGTCGGCGCGGAGCAACGGGCGCCGCCGACAGGCACAGATGAGCGCGCGCGCCCTCAATTGACCGCACGCGCCCTCTTGTTGACCTCCGCTTTACCTGCCACTCTGAGAGCACCCTCATTTGTGAACTTGTGAACCGCTGAACGAACTCGGCGGTTCTTGGAGGTGACTCGGAACCCATGCTGGTCCGCGACGCCATGAGCACGGTGGTTCTCACCATCGGCCCCGCCCACACCCTCCGCAGAGCGGCCGCCCTGATGTCCGCGCGCCGCGTCGGTGCCGCGATCGTCCTCGACCCCGACGCCGGCGGCATCGGGATCCTGACCGAACGCGACATCCTCAACTCCGTGGGGCTCGGCCAGAGCCCGGACACGGAACACGTCCACGCCCACACCACCGCCGACGTCGTCTTCGCCGCCCCGGCCTGGACCCTGGAGGAGGCGGCCCGCGCCATGGCGCACGGCGGCTTCCGTCACCTGATCGTCCTCGACCGCGACGGGCCTGTCGGCATCGTCTCGGTGCGCGACATCATTCGCTGCTGGGTCCCGGCCCGACAGCACGCACCTGCCTGACCACGCGCACGGGCCGGCCCCTTCCGGAGAGTCCGGCCCGTCCGCTCACGACAAGGGGTCCAGTCTCGATCTCACTGGATCTCACTGGATCTCACTCAATCCCACTCGATCCCACTCGATCCCGTAGTAGACAATGTCTAAGTCGAGTATTTTTCCAAAGTCACACCCATTCGGAACCTGGTCTCCCTAGCTGCTAGGCTGTTCCGTATGAGTGACCTTCTGGAACGACTGCGCGGCCGCGGATGGCGGATGACCGCGCAGCGGCGCGTCGTGGCCGAGGTCCTCGACGGCGAACACGTCCACCTGACGGCCGACGAGGTCCACTCCCGGGCTGTCGTCAAGCTGCCCGAGATCTCCCGGGCGACCGTCTACAACACGCTGGGCGAGCTGGTCTCCCTGGGCGAGGTGCTCGAGGTCGCCACCGACAAGCGCGCCAAGCGGTACGACCCGAACGCGCACCAGCCGCACCACCACCTCGTCTGCGCCCAGTGCGGCGCCATCCGGGACGTCCACCCCACCGGCAACCCGCTGGCCGACCTCCCCGACGCGGAGCGCTTCGGCTTCACGGTCTCGGACGTCGAGGTGACGTACCGGGGCGTATGCCCGAACTGCGCGGCGGCCTAGCCTCTCCGGCGACGCGGCCCTCCCTCTTCGAAAGCCCCGGCACCCATGGGTGCCGGGGCTTTCTGTCGTGTACCCCCTTCAGCACCCTTCCCGTATCTGACGGGTCGTCATATCGTCGTGCGGCACGCCCCCACCCCGTACCGAACTCCGCGAGGAGCAATCGTGGGAGACCCGCACCCAAAACTCCACGCCACCGAACTGACCCGCACCTTCGGCCGCGCACCCCGCGCCGTCGAGGCCCTCGGCCCCCTCGATGTCACCGTCGCCCCCGGCGAGTTCGTCTGCCTGGTCGGCCCCTCCGGCTGCGGGAAGTCCACCCTGCTGCGCATCGCCGCGGGCCTGCTCCGCCCGAGCACCGGCCGCCTGGAGATCCGCACGTCCAGCGCCCGCCCGGCCGCCATGATCTTCCAGGACTACGGCATCTACGACTGGAAGACGGTCCGCGCGAACGTCCGCTTCGGCCTCGACGTCCAGCGCGCCCCGCGCCGCGCGGCGAACGCACGCGCCGACGAGTGGCTGACCCGCATGGGCCTCGCCGACTTCGCGCGCGCCTACCCGGCGACCCTCTCCGGCGGAATGCGTCAGCGCGTGGCGATCGCCCGCGCGCTCGCCGTCGAACCCGAACTCCTCCTCATGGACGAGCCGTTCGCCGCCCTCGACGCCCAACTCCGCATGATCCTCCAGGAGGAGCTGCTGGAGCTCACCCAATCCACCCGCACCACCACCCTCTTCGTCACCCACAGCCTGGAGGAGGCGATCGTCCTCGGCGACCGTGTCCTGGTGATGTCCGCCCGCCCGGGCAGGATCATCGCCGAACACCGCCCGCCCTTCCCGCGCCCGCGCACCGGCGACATCCGCTCCACACCCGGGTTCACGGCCCTCAGGAGCGAGCTGTGGGACCTCCTCCGGAAGGAAGCGGTGCCGACGTGACGACGATCACTCCCCGCCGGGACTCGCTCGTCGTCCGCCGCCCCGGCCCCCGGGAACTCCACCCCGTACGCGCCCACCGTCGCCGCCGTGCCCTGGAACTGTCACTCGCCGCGGCCGTCCCGCTCCTCCTGGTCCTCCTCTGGCAACTGGCCGCCACCCAGGCCTGGATCGACGACCGCGTCTACCCGGCCCCGTCCACGATCCTCGCCGACGGCTGGGACCGGGCGGCGGCCGGTGACCTGTGGCCGGACGTGTGGGCGACACTGAAACGCGTCCTGGCCGGCTACGCGATCGGCACCACGGCGGGATACGCGCTCGGCCTGCTGATGGGCTCCCTCCCCCTGGTCCGAGCCGCCCTGGAACCCCTCCTGGACGCCCTGTACGTCGTACCGAAACTGGCCCTGCTCCCGATCTTCCTGAACATGTTCGGCCTGGGCGAGGGGCCCCAGGTGGCCCTGGTGGCGGCCACGGTCTTCTTCTTCGTGTGGATATCGACGATGTCGGCGGTGATCGCGGTCCCGGCCGGCCACCGCGACGCGGGCCGGGTCTTCGGCGCCTCCCCGTGGCAGATGTTCCGCCACGTACTGCTGCCGGCGTCGTTGCCGCAGGTCCTCGTGGGCGCCCGGATAGCGGCCGGGGTGGCGGTCCTGGTGATCGTCGCCTCGGAACAGATCGCCGCCACGAACGGTCTGGGCCATCTGATCTTCGACTCCCGCGCGCTGTTCCAGAACGACGTGATGTTCGTCGGCATCGTCTGCGTCGCCGCGCTGGGGGTGCTCTTCTCCGAACTGATCCGGCTGGTGGGCAGGTTGCTCACTCCATGGGCACCGAGGGACCGAGGACGGGGGCAGTCATGAGGGAACCCATGAAGCGGCACAAGAGGGGGCGTGTGTACGGTGCCGTGGTCGCCGTCGGCGTACTGCTGGCGTCCTCGGCCTGCTCGTCGCCGTCGGCCGACCGCGCGGAGCCGAAGGCGGACCTGATGACGCGCACGGTCCGCCCGGTGGCCGGCTGCGGCGACACCTCCTGGACGGACCCGGCGGACCGCTCACCGACCCGCGCGCCGGCCCGTTGTCGCCCCGGCGCCCCCGCCCCACAACCACTCCCCGAGCCCCGGAAGCTGACGATCGCGACGGGGACCTTGAGCGCCGAGTACGTGGCACCACTTCAAGTCGCCCTCGACAAGGGCGAGTTCAAGAAGGACGGCCTGGACGTCACGCTGAAGGTCCTGCCGACACCGGACGCGCTCCCGCTGCTGGCCAAGGGGGACATCGACGCGCTGTGGGCGGCCCCGGAGGCGGCGGTCATGAACGGCGTCCGGGGCGGCTTCGACATCAGGTGGGTGGCGGGGAATTTCTCCCCCGACCCGAAGTCGAAGAGCGGCCTGTGGGTGCGCTTGAGGGACGGTGAGAGCGCGGACGCGGTGGCGATGGCGGGACGTCGTATGGGCACGATGATCGGCAAGGGTTCGGTGATCGCGTACCCGATGGAGAAGGCACTGGAGGCTCACGACGGTGGCCTCGACCGCATCCAGTACCAACAGCTGGGCTCGGCCGACGTGCTCACGGCCCTGCGGAACGGAGGCGTCGACTCGGCCTGGCTCCTCGACCCCGTCTGGCGCCGCGTCGACGGTGAACCGGGCTACGCCTTCCTCGGCGGCCAGCCCCTGGGCGAGCCCCTCGGCGGCATGCTCTACGGCCCTAGCCTGCTGAAAGACGACGTGGACGCGGGGGTGGCTCTCCTCCGCGCGTACATCCGCACGGTCAACACGTACTTCGCGGCGGACTACAAGAAGAACGAGACCTTCGTCGCCTACCTGGCCAAGCTCCTGAAATCAGACGAGGAGATCCTCCGCTCCACCCCGCCCCTCCACATGGACTGGGAGATCCGCACCGGCACCACCGACCGCCTCCAGTCGGCGTACCGCGCCCAGGGCGTGACAGAAGGCGACGCACTCCCCGAATCGAAAACCGTGAACAGAGCTCTGTACGAGGAAGCAGTGGGCCACCACCCCTGACGACCCAGACAAAAACCGAGGGCCGGAACCCTTTCGGATTCCGGCCCTCGGCCTTCAGTAGCGGGGACAGGATTTGAACCTGCGACCTCTGGGTTATGAGCCCAGCGAGCTACCGAGCTGCTCCACCCCGCGTCGATGAATGGAACACTACGTCAAGGACACGCACAGAGGCAAATCCATTCCCCCCACCCATCAACGCAGGTCAGCCACCACCCCGACCGGCACCCAACGACGAGACCGCCCAGCCCGAACAGGGGCGCTGGGACGCAGCCCCAGCGGTCACACAGCGGGCCGGACGGGACCAGGGGCACAGCCCCACGGGGAGGCGAGGGCAGGGGACGCAGCCTTCGCCGGGCCCCAGGGACGGCACCCCCGCGAGGAGGCGAGAGCAGGGGACGCAGTCCCCGCCAGGCCCCAGGGACAGCACCCCGGCGAGGGGTGCAAGGGACGCAGTCCCGCCAGGACACAAGGGACGGCGGGTCCGCCAGCGATGCAGGGGGCCGAGCCCCCGCGAGATGTCCAGGGACCGAGCCCCGCGAGGGGTGCAGGGGACGCAGG
>NZ_JBFAGK010000006.1:323616-423516 GCF_040660135.1 Streptomyces sp. NPDC050997 | reverse complement strand
AGTCCCCGCCAGGGGTGCAGGGGACGCAGTCCCCGCCAGGGGTGCAGGGGACGCAGTCCCCGCCAGGGGTGCAGGGGACGCAGTCCCCGCCAGGGGTGCAGGGGACGCAGTCCCCGCCAGGGGTCCAGGGGCCGTGCCCCTGGGATGGGACGGGTAAGGGCGGCGGGGGCGAAACAACCCGGCGGCAACGACAGCACATGCCGAACCAGACCCCGCCCCAGCTCAACGCAGCGTCACGCCGACAGCTCCTGCCGCAACGCGTCCCGCAACCGAGCCGCCCGCTCCGCGACCTCCCCCGGCCCGAGCGACACCGCCCGATCGGCCCACCGCTGCCCCTCCGCCAGCTCCCCCCGACGCGCGTAGACAAGCGCGAGCCGCAAAGCCGCCCGCCCATGCCCGGCGTCAGCCGCCCGAGTCCACCACACCGCCGCCTCCGGCTCACTCCCCTCCCGAGCAAGCAGCAGCCCCAGATTGAACGCCCCGTTGCGCGACCCGGCCTCCGCCGCCTCCCGGTACCACCGCGCCGCCTCGACCACGTCCCCCCGAGCCGCCGCCAGCATCCCGACCCGCACCTGCGCCCGCCGATGCCCCTGCGACGCCGCCCGCTCGTACCACTCCTCGCACTCGCTCTTCTCGTGCACCGACTCACCCAGCTCATGCGCGGGCTCCGGCGGGCGCCGCGCGTCCAGCACGGTGGCCAGCCGATACGCGGCCTCCGCACTCCCCCGCCCCGCCGCACACCGCAGATGCCGTTCGGCCTCCCGCTCGTCCCCGTCCCGCAGTCGCGCGATCCCGACCTGCAGCGCCGCCTCGGTGTGCCCGGCCGCCGCCGCCCGCTCGTACCACCGCAGCGCGACCGACTCCTCGGCCCGCCCGGCGAACAGGATCCCCAGGTTGAACGCGGCGTCCACGCTCCCCGCCTCCGCGGCCTTGGAGAACCACGGCTCCGCCCCGGCCGTGTCCCCGCCCTGCAACAGGAGGATCGCCAGCGCGTTGGCCGCCTCCCGGTGCCCGGCGTACGCGGCCCGCCGGTACCACTGCTCGGCCTGCGCGGTCCGCCCCTGCTCGGCACAGAGCAGCCCCAGGTTGTACGCCCCGTTGTCGTCCCCGGCATCCATCGCGGCCCGGTACCACCGCTCGGCGGTCTGCGGCTCACCTCGCTCGGCGTGCAGCGCGCCCAGCGCGTTCGCCGCGTTCCCGTCGCCGTCCTGCGCGGCCCGCAGCCACCACACGGCGGCGCTCTCGGTGTCCCCGGCGTCCCGCAACAGGAACCCGAGCGCGCAGGCGGCCCGCGCCTCACCGTCCTTTGCGGACGTCAGATACCAGCGCCCGGCCTCCTTGAGCTCGCCCCGCTTCTCCAGGATCGCCCCGAGGTGGAGCGCGGCCCGCCGGTGTCCGCGCGCGGCGGACTGCCGGTACCACTGCTCGGCCTCCTCCGTCGCGACGACACCGTCGTCGGCCCCGGTTCCCCCCTCGGGCATGGCCTTGCGATCGAGCGCGCGAGCCAGCCGGTACGCCGCCTCCCGGTGTCCCCGCTCGGCCGCCGCCCGCATCCACCGCTCGGCGCCTGCCTCCCCGCGATGCTCCAGCAGATCGGCGAGGGCGTACGCGCCGAGCGCGTGGCCCTGCTCGGCGGCCTGGCGCAGCCAGTACTCCGCGGCGGGCTCGTCGCCCCGCTCGCGGTGGTGCCGGCCCAGCGCGTGCGCGGCCGCCGCGGATCCGGCGACGGCGGCGATCCGCCACCACCCGGCGGCCTCGTCGGCGTACCCGCGCTGATGAAGAAGGACTCCCAGGTTGTTGGCGGCGGCCCGGTCACCGGCCGCGGTGGCGGCACGCAGATGGGGTTCGGCAGCGTCGAGATCACCGCGGCGCAGCAACATGGCGCCGAGGACACTCATCGCCTCGGCGTCGCCGGATTCGGCGGCGAGTCGCTGACGGACCTCCTCGGCAGCATCGTCAGCCGCCTCCCCGGCCTCGTCCGGCCCGGAAGGTTGCACAAAACGCCCTGTCTCGAACAGAGTTGCCTTGTCCCCCATAACGTCCATCGTCGCACCACCTGCAACCTGGGTACACCTGGTATACCGCAGCCATTGAGGTCACTACAGCGTTTTGTCGACTTGCCCACAGAGAGACAAGTCAAACACAAAATCCCCAACTCCCCTCCACGGCATGGCCGTGCTCCTTCCCGGCACATGCGTTCGCACACGACGAAGGCCCGGATCCTCTTCAGGATCCGGGCCTTCGTCGGCATACGACTCACGTCGTCTACTTCAGTAGCGGGGACAGGATTTGAACCTGCGACCTCTGGGTTATGAGCCCAGCGAGCTACCGAGCTGCTCCACCCCGCGCCGTTGTTCTGTAACCGTACCACGGCGCGGGGTGGCTTTGATCAACCGCTGGGACTGCTGCTCGGACTCGGGCTGCTACTGGCCTTGTCGCCGCTGCCACTGCCCTTGTCGGCCGCCGCCTGCGCCTCCTCGGCCCGCTTCAGCGCGGCCTCAAGGTCCTTCTGCGCCTTGCCGTACGCCTCCCAGTCGATCGGCTGCTTGTTCAGCGCCTCCTGGCCGGCGTCGAAGGCCTTCTGGGCGTCGTTCAACGCCGCCTGGACCGTGGGGTTGGTGGAGGACGGTGGTGGCTTTGTCGTGTCGCCCTGGTCCGGTGGTGGCTGGGTGGTCGAACCGTCCGCTCCGAAGATCTTGTTGAGGGCCTCGCCGAGGGTGTCCTCGAAGGCGGTGTTGCCTCCGTAGGTCACCAACACCTTTCGCAGCAGCGGGTACTTCAGGCCGCCACCACGAACGTAGACCGGTTCCACGTACAGGAGTTCGCCGTCGAGTGGCACCGCGAGCAGATTGCCGTACTCCACGGTGGAATCACCGCGGTTGAGCAGGCTGATGGTCTCGGCGATGTCCTGTTCGGAGTTGAACTGGCTCTGCACCTGTTTAGGCCCGTTGACCGTGGTGTTCGTCGGCAGTTTCAACACTCTGATCTTGCCGTAGTCGCCGGTGCCCGCCTCCGCGTCGACCGTCATGAACGCACTGAGGTTGTCCCGGCCGTTGGGTGTGAACGTCGTCGTCAGCGAGAACACCTGCGACGACTGGTCGGGCATCTTCATACTCAGGTAGTACGGCGGCACCGCGTTGCCCGACTTGTTGGTCGGGTCGTCCGGCACCTGCCACACCTCGCTGCCACTGAGGAACGTCTGCGCGTCCTCGACGTGGTAGCGGCTGAGCAGCTCGCGCTGGACCTTGAACAGGTCCTGCGGGTACCGCAGATGGGCCATCAGCGCGTCGGAGATGTCCTTCTTGGACTCGACCGTGCCCGGGAACGCCTTCATCCAGGTCTTCAGGACCGGGTCCTTGGTGTCCCACTGGTAGAGCTTGACCTCGCCGGTGTACGCGTCGACGGTCGCCTTCACCGAGTTGCGGATGTAGTTGACCTGGTTCTGCTGGGCCACCACCGCACGCGAGTTGTTGGTCGCGGTCAGCGAGTCGGCCGTCGTGTCACCCAGGGTCGTACGGGAGGCGTACGGATAGCCGTTCGTGGTCGTGTACGCGTCGACGATCCACTGGATCTTGCCGCCCACAACCGCCGGATAGGCGTCACCGTCGATGGTCAGCCACGGGGCGACCGCCTCGACGCGCTCCTTCGGAGTGCGGTTGTACAGGATCCGCGAACCCTCGCCGATGGCACCCGAGTAGAGGATCTGCGGCTCGTTGAACGCCACCGCGTACGCGGCCCGGTTGATCGGGTTGGAGAGGTTGACCCCGCTCTTGCCCGTGTAGCTGAAGGTCTTCTCGCCGGTGTCGTCGGAGTAGTCGATCTCCTTCTGGGGACCACCGACGATCGAGTACGAGTTGGTCTTCTCGCCGTAGTAGATCCGCTGCTGGTACGTCCCCAGGTCACCCTTGGACGGCAGGTCGTACTCGGTGAAGACCGGACGGCCCTGCGAGTCGGCCTCGGTACCCTTCGCGGCGACCGCGCCGTACCCGTGGGTGTAGCGGAAGTGGTCGTTGATCCAGTTGTTCTTCGGAATGCCGTTGAGGTTCAGCTCACGCAGTCCGATGACCGTGTCTTGATCCCCCGCGTTCTTGCCGTCCTTGCTGTAACGGTCTACGTCCAGGTTGGTCGGGAACGCGTAGTAGTTCCGCATCTGCTGGAGCTGCTGGAACGTCGGCGAGACGATGTTCGGGTCCATGATGCGGATGCTGGCCGCGTCGGCGGCGTCGTCACGCAGCTTCGTCTTGTCCGTGGTGCTGGACTTGCCCTCGTACTCGGTGACCTTGGCGTCGTCGATGCCGTACGCCTCACGTGTCGCCTTGAGGTTCTTCTCGACGTACGGCGCTTCCTTGGCCTGCTCGTTCGGCTGCACCTGGAACTTCTGGACGATCGCGGGGTACAGCCCGCCGATGAGGATCGCCGAGAGCACCATCAGCCCGAAGCCGATGACGGGCAGCTGCCAGGTGCGCCGCCACAAGGTGGCGAAGAACAGCAACGCGCAGATGACGGCGATGCAGAACAGGATCGTCTTGGCCGGCAGATAGGCGTTGGCGTCGACGTACCTGAGGCCCGTCCAGTTGCCGGTGGCCTTGAAGTCGCTGGACTTCACCGCCAGGCCGTACCGGTCGAGCCAGTACGCGACCGCCTTCAGGGCGACGAAGATGCCCAGCAGCACCGACAGGTGTCCGGTCGCGGCGGCCGTGGCACGCGCGCCCGGAGAGGTGACCCTCAGCCCGCCGTACAGATAGTGGGTGAGCGCGGCTGCGATCACGGAGAGGATCGCGGCCGCGAAGCCGAAGCCGAGCAGGAACCGGTACCAGGGCAGGTCGAAGGCGTAGAAGGAGACGTCCAGGTGGAACTGCGGGTCCTTCTGGTGGAAGGGCACGCCGTTGACCCACATCAGCCAGGTCCGCCACTGGCCGGAGGCGGAGGCACCCGCGATCAGACCCACCAGGGAAGTGATCCCGAGCAGCAGCCACTTCTTGTACGGCGCGATACCCATCCGGTAGCGGTCGAGGCTCTGCTGCTCCATCGACATGGCGCTCAGCGGCGGACGCAGCCGGTGCGCCAGCCAGATGTTGAAGCCGACCGCGAGAGCCATCAGCAGGCCGAAGACGAAGAACAGCCCGATCTTGGTCCACAGGGTTGTCGTGAACACGGACGAGTAGTTCACCGACCGATACCAGAGCCAGTCCGTCCAGAACCCCGCGAACATGGTGAACGCCATACCGAGAACGGCAAGGACGCCCAGCGTCATGAGCAGGGTCCGGACGCGCCGGGACGGGCGTCCCACTCTGATCCGTGGCCCCGTCGGGCCTCCGCCGCGGTCCGGCATCTGGAAAGCCAAGGTGCGCACCTCGAAGTTCGCTGTTGGTCCGTCAGACCCGCGTCATCACGGGCCGTCCATGGGCCACGTGATCGTAGGCCCTCATCTATGCAACTTACTCACGCTTTACTCGGTTCCCGATTCGGGCCGGGAACGAGGCAGGATTGTGACCATGTCCAACACTCCCATGGCGGCGAGCCCGCTTACCCGGGCGGTACTCGAGATCGACGAGTACGCCTCCGGCCTCGGCTGGGACCAGCCCGCCCGCCTCTTCGCCCTCGTAGACACCGCCCGGCTGCGGACCCAGGAACCCGCACTCGCGGCCCAGCTCGGCCTTGAGGCGGAGCAGAAGATCACCGGCCTCACCCCGATCGAGCAGGACGAAATTCCAACGGGCAAGCCGCTCGACGAGTTCCTCGGCACCATCGCCTGGCCCGACGCCGTGGTCGGCTGCGCGCTGACCGTGGAACGTCTGATGCTGCCGCCCTCCGCCGAGGCGTCCGTCCCGGAGGGGCTCGGCGAGAAGAAGCTCGCTCAGTGGGTGGCCGAGCACCCGGACCGCCAGGAGGTCCGTATGACCGTCGCCGTCCTGCGGGACGGCGCCCGCGAGTCCGCCCTGCGGCTGCGCGAGAAGGACTCCCCGACGGAGGTCCTCACGGGCTCCGAACTGGTACCGGGGCTGGCGGAGGCACTGAAGGCGACGTTCGAGGAGTAGCCCCCGGGCTACTTCGTCGTGCACTTCGGCAGGTCGGCGGTGTCGCCGGAGCGAATGTCCTTGAGGGCGCCCAGGGCGTCGTCGATGGTGTTCACCTTGACGAGCGTGAGGCCCTTGGGGGTGTCGCTCGCGGCGGCCGCGCAGTTGTCGGCGGGCGTGAGGAAGTACTGGGCGCCCTTCTCGCGCGCGCCGACGGTCTTCATCTCGATGCCGCCGATCGGGCCGACCTTGCCTGCGTCGTCGATGGTCCCGGTGCCGGCGACGAACTTCCCGCCGGTGAGGTCGCCGGGCGTGAGCTTGTCGTAGATGCCGAGCGCGAACATCAGACCGGCGCTCGGACCGCCGACGTCGGCGAGCTTGATGTCGATGGTGAAGGGGAACGTGTGGTCGGTTCCGGCGGAGATCCCGACGATCGCGCGCTTCTTACCGCTGTCGGCGGAGGCCCTGGTCGTGATGGTCACGTCCTGCGTCTTCGTCGGCGTCCGGTTCTCCTTCTCGGCGGCGGCCTGCTCCTTGGCGGGCACGATCGTGAAGACGACCTTGTCGCCCGGCTTGTGCTTGGTCACCAGTTCGGCGACGTCGTTCGGCGCCTTCACCGCCGTACCGTCGACGGCCTTGATCACGTCACCGGCGTGCAGCCTGCCCTCGGCCGGGGAGTCCTTGACGACGGTCGAGACGATCACCCAGGACCGCACCGGAACGTCCAGTTCCTTCAGGGCGGCGACCTTGGCGCTCTCCTGGGACTGGCTGAATTCCTCGGCGTTCTCCTGGGTGGACTGCTCCTCGGTCTTGCCGTCGGGGTAGAGGGTGTCGTGCGGCACGACCCTGTTGTCGTGCGCGAGCCATCCGTAGACGGCCTCGACCAGGTTCATCTTGTAGTCGGCGCTGGTGACCCGCACGGTGGTCATGTTCAGATGCCCGCTCGTCGCGTATGTCTTGCGCCCCGAGATCTGCAGCACCGGCTCGCCGTCGTGGTCCCCGAGCGTGTTCACCGTCGGCCCGGGTGACATCTCCGAATACGGCACGTTGATGAAGACTCCAGCGCACAAAAGCGTGATCAGCATCAGGGTGGAGGCGAGCATCGTCGCGGTGCGGCGTGGCATGGCATGACAGTACGGGACGGTCCTGTCAGCGCACCGTCAGGGCCGCATCCGGTCACGTGCCGGAGTGGGGCTTCTCCATGGCCGCGCGGAACCGGGCATATCCGTCAAGTTCGGGACCGTCACCACGGGACTTGCGGGTCCGGTTGGCCCAACTGCCCCACAGGCCGGCGCCGATCGCGGCCAACAGCGGAATCAGCAACCAGACGAGCGCCCCCATGCCGACCTCCAACCCCACCTGAACGATCACAACTGACTGATCAACAGATTAACCATCCGCGCTGACAACGCTCACGTCAGGGGTGGGGTTACGCGACCGGACGGGTGAATGAAGGGTTCACCAGCTCCCCAGGCCCCTGAGGGGCGGGGTTGCCGAATCGTCGGGGTCAACAGGCCCCGACCCACTCCTCGGTCCCGTCGGAGAACGTCTGGTGCTTCCAGATGGGCACTTCGTGCTTGAGATCGTCGATCAGCTTCCGACAGGCCTCGAAGGCCTCGCCCCGGTGCGGACAGGAAACGGCGACGACTACGGCGAGGTCCCCGACCCGGAGGTCCCCCACCCGGTGCACGGCGGCAAGCGCCCGCACCGGATACTCCGCGACCACCTTCTCGGCGATCCGCCGCATCTCGGCCTCGGCACTGGGATGACACGAATACCCGAGCGCCTCGACATCGGCGCCCCCGTCATGGTTCCGCACGGTCCCCACGAACAAGGCGGTGCCCCCGGCTGCGTCGTCCCCGACGGCCCGGAACACCTCGTCCAGGGAGAGGTCCGTCTCCCGCACGGCAAGCAGCCTGATCGGATCCTGGGCCGTCTGCTCACCGGGGTGGTCGTGTGTGGGTGCCATAGCCCCTATCGTGCCGCACGCTCGGGACCACGGGGAACAGCGTCATCGCCCGGCACTCGCGCGTGGTCGCTCGGAGCCCCACAGACCCGGTTCGGGGCTGATCAGCACCGGTCGCCGTTCCCATCCCGTTGGGCACGGCCCACTGCCCACGGCGCCAAGCGAGGACACGCCCTCTCTGCGCCCGCGAGGACGTCTCCTTCGGATCAGATCCGCCGACGCGCCTTGCGAGCCCGCCGCACCACCGCCGCCGCTCCCAACAGCGCCACCGTCGCCCCCGCGGCCCCCGCGGCCGTCGCGTCCTTCCGCCCAAGCCGCCGCCCGGCCACCGTATGTCTCCCGGAAACCTCCTCGAGAAGCTCCGCGAGCACCTCCTCGTTGGTCCACTGCGGCCGCCACCCCGCGTCATGCAGCCGGCTCCCGCTCACCACCCAGGGGTACATCGTGTACGCCAGATCCCCCGCCGGAGACGGCGTGAGCCCGATCCGATGCAGCCGAGCCGCCGCCCCCAGCGCGACAGCCGAGGGCAGCTCCATCCGCCGGATCCCGCTCAGCTCCTCGACCTCCTCCTGCTCCAGCCACCCGTCGCACCCGACGGCCAGCTCCCCCTCGACCTTCTCCAGGACGGCGTACTCCAGAGCACTGCACAGATCCTCGACGTGACAGAACTGCCAGGCAGGCCGGGACCCTGCCACAACGAGCAGTCGAGGCGACTCGAAATACCTGGTCAGCGCGGTGTCGGTACCGCCGACGAGCACAGCCGGCCGCACTACGGTGACATTGAGTCCCGGATGCGCCCGAGGTGCCCTGCGAGCCAGTCGCTCGATCTCCAGCAGGTCCCCGACCCCGGTCGCCTCCGCCGTGGCCCGCAGCTCCGCGTCCTCCGACAAGGGCAGCTCGTTGTCCGGCAGGGCCCCGTAGACCATGGAGGACGTGCACAGCACGGCCCGATGGACCCCGGCCGCGGCGGCCGCGGTCAGTACGGTCTGCGTCCCCCGCACGTTGTACGCCGTCCGGGCGGCGGCATCGGTCTCCAGGTCGAGGTCGAGAGCCAGATGCACCACGACATCCGCCCCGCGCAGCTTCTCCGCGATGGCCGGATCCCGCACGTCCAGGATGTGCCACTGCGCGCCGACGCACTCGCCCCGACGCTCGTCGAGGCCGATGACCTGCTTGATCTCCTCAGAAGCGGCGAGCCGCTCGGTGAGCAGCGCCCCGATTCCGGACGCTGCGCCGGTGACCGCGACGACGGGCCCGCGCTTGGCGGAACTGGTTGACTGGTTTCGCGCTGCGCGAACCTGTGGATCTGGGGAACTCACCGGGCGTCTCCAGCGGTTGTCTTCAGTACGAGCGCGCGTGAAGCGCACGTACCAGGTGGCATCCATCCTGCCGCAGGCCGCGAGTCGGCGAAGCACCGAGGCCCGAACCGCCCATGGTGTCTACGCTGGGTGGTGTTGTCGGGCAGCCGCGCCGCCGGAAAGAACCGGTGGCCTTACCAGCCGAGGAATCCCGTGAGTGACACCCCATTCGGATTCGGCCTTCCGCCGGAGGAGCCGGACGACGGCGACGAGGGCAAGAAGAAGGACCCGCAGAGCGGCGGTGGTCAGGGACCGGCCAACCCGTTCGGTTTCGGCGAGATGCCCGGAGGCTTTGGCGGCCCGGGCGCGGACAATCCGCTCGCTGCCATGTTCGGTTCACTGAACCCCACCGACCTGGGCGCCGCCTTCCAGCAGCTGGGCCAGATGCTCTCGTACGAGGGCGGCCCGGTGAACTGGGACATGGCCAAACAGATCGCCCGCCAGACGGTCTCGCAGGGCACGGCGGACGGCACCAAGGACACGAGCGTCGGCCCCGCCGACCGCACCGCCGTGCAGGAGGCCGTCCGCCTGGCGGACCTGTGGCTGGACGACGCCACGTCCCTGCCGTCCGGCGCGGCCTCCGCGGTGGCGTGGAGCCGAGCGGAGTGGGTGGAGGCGACCCTGCCCGCGTGGAAGGAGTTGGTGGACCCGGTCGCCGAGCGTGTCGGCGCCGCCATGGGTGACGTCCTGCCGGAGGAGATGCAGGCCATGGCCGGCCCGCTGATCGGCATGATGCGCTCGATGGGCGGCGCCATGTTCGGCACGCAGATCGGTCAGGCCGTCGGTGTGCTCGCGGGCGAGGTCGTCGGTTCCACCGACATCGGCCTGCCGCTCGGCCCGGCCGGCAAGGCAGCGCTGCTGCCCGTGAACATGGACGCGTTCGGCAGGGACCTCGGCGTGTCGAAGGAGGAGGTGCGGCTGTACCTCGCCCTGCGCGAGGCCGCCCACCAGCGCCTCTTCGCGCATGTGCCGTGGCTGCGCTCGCATCTGTTCGGCGCGGTCGAGGGCTACGCGCGCGGGATCAAGGTCGACACCGCGAAGCTGGAGGACGTGGTCGGCCAGTTCGATCCGCAGAATCCGGAACAGCTGCAGGACGCCCTTCAGCAGGGCATGTTCCAGCCGGAGGACACGCCGGAGCAGAAGGCGGCCCTGGCTCGTCTGGAGACGGCTCTGGCGCTCGTCGAGGGTTGGGTCGACGCGGTGGTGCACGCGGCCGCGAAGCCCCGTCTGGCGGCCGCTGACGCGCTGCGCGAGACCCTGCGCCGCCGTCGCGCCTCCGGCGGCCCGGCCGAGCAGACGTTCGCCACGCTGATCGGCCTGGAGCTGCGCCCGCGCCGCCTGCGGGACGCCTCCCGTCTGTGGGCCTCGCTCACGGACGCGCGCGGTGTCGACGGCCGGGACGCCCTGTGGGCCCACCCTGACATGCTGCCGACCGCCTCCGACCTGGACGACCCGGACGGCTTCGTGCACCGCGAGCAGCTGGACTTCTCCGAGCTGGACAAGATGCTCGGCGAGGCGGCGGACAAGCCCGACCTCAAGAAGAAGGACAAGGGCTCCGGGCACGACGGCTCCACGGACGAGGGGAGCCCTCAGGACGAGGCCAAGGGCGACGACACCGAGTGAGCCTGTACGACGACGCGGTCCTCGTCCTGAAGAACTACGAGGACCAGGCAGAGCTCCGCCAGGCCTACCTGGACCACCTCGCGGAGCATCCGGACGGCATGTGGAAAGCCTGCGAGGACGGGCACATCACGGCGAGCGCCATGGTGATCGACCCGGAACACGGACGGGTGCTGCTGACCCTGCACAGGAAGCTCCGCATATGGCTGCAGATGGGCGGCCACTGCGAACCGGCCGACGACACCCTGGCGGCGGCCGCCCTGCGCGAGGGCACCGAGGAGTCGGGCATCGCGGGGCTGCGCCTGCTGCCCGGCGGCCCGGTGCGCCTGGACCGCCATCACACGCCCTGCGCCTGGCACCTCGACGTCCAGTACGCGGCGCTCGCTCCGTCCGGTGCCGTCGAAGCGATCAGCGACGAGTCCCTGGACCTGCGCTGGTTCGCGTACGACGAGGTCACCGATGTCGCCGACGAGTCGGTCGTACGTCTGGTGGAGGCGGCCCGCGCGAGGCTCTGAGGCATACGAGGCTCGCAGGCACGGGGGCACGGAGGGCAGAGGTAAGGGGCGCACACCCTGGCGGTCGCCCCTTACGTCTGGTTTCCGGACGATGCCGGACGGCGTCAGCTGTTGCTGCCCCCGAGGTTGTTCCCGCGCAGGCCGCCGCTGCCCATGCCGAACTGGCCGAGCACGCCCGATGTCCGCAGATGCTGCGGTGGCAGCAGCTCACTGGGCTGCACCAGGACATGGCCCGTCCCCGAGAACTGCATCTCCCAGCCCTCACCGGAGGAGCCACGGCGGCGCCACACTGCGGACGTGGAGGTGGGAGCCTGGAGCTGGGTCCGCAGCGACGTCGACCAGGCGACCACGGCGTCCGCGTCGCAGCAGACGTTCTTCTCCGGAGTGACCTCCAGCACCAGTGGCTCGCCCGAGGTCATGAGGACGATCTGCCCCGATCCGGACAACTCCAGGTTGTAGGCACCCGCCGAGGCCACCTCCACGGCACTGTCCACCGCGACGATGCCGACCCCCAGGGAGCCGTCGAAGGCGAGCACGTAGGAGCTGTCGACGGTGAGACCGCGGCCGACCTCCATGATGTGCAGATGCTGAGCCAGATTGGCGAGATAGACGACGCCGTTGCCCTTGCAGCGCATGAGCTCCAGACGCTCGCCGGTCATCCGCTCGACGTTGCGCCAGCTGCGGTTGCGGTACTGGCTGTCGAACTCCACCTGCCCCTCGAAGGCCACCATGGCCCCCTGGCGCGCGAGTACGGGGCTGCTGCCCTGGGTGACGTCGGTCTTGAGGAGCTGTGGGTTCTGCAGGGTGTAACGGCCGGTGGACTCCACCGGAATGTGTGCGAAGAGTGTGCTGTGCATGATGTGCCTGGTGCTCCCCTCAGCCCCGGACCTTGAATCGGTCGCCGGTGTCCTCGCTCGGCTGGACCACCACGAAGCCCTGGCCCTTGAAACCGATCTGGAATGCCTCGCCACTGCCCCGGCCGATCAGGGCGCTCGCCTTGACGGTGCGGCGGGCCTTCATGTCCATCCCGGCCGTCCACGCGATGAGCGCGTCCGGGTCGACGTACGTCTCACGCTCGGCGCAGTCCAGGGCCATCGGGATGCCCCGGCTGACCAGCGACACCCAGCCCGTGCCGCGTACGACGAGGTTGGTCAGTCCGGAGCCGGACAGCTTGGCGAGACCCTTGACCGGTTCGATCGTCAGCTCCAGCGAGGCGTCGCACGCGAGCAGCGTGGCACCGTTGACCGACAGGGCCTCGTTGTCGAGGTGCAGGACGAGGACGTCGCCGCCGTAGTCGGCGAGGTACAGGTCGCCGTCACCCCGGCAGAGCATCAGCTTGCCGCCCTCGCCGGTGACCATCTCCTCCGCCGAACGACGCAGGTTGGCGGGCGCCCCGTCGAACTGCACATAGCCCTCGTACGCGATCATGGAGCCGGCCTTGGCCAGCAGGTCGTGCCCGGTGGCCATGGTGACCTTGAGCGTCTTGGAGCTGTGCACAGTCATCCGGACGCCGGTCGAAGCGGCGCGGTGCGCGCTGAGAGTCTGGGTGTCCATGGGCCTCACACCTCGAAGGGCTGTACGACGACGAAGTTGCCGGGGGCGCCGCGGAACTGGAGGTTCACGGCCTCGGAGGTCTGCCGGGCGTATCCGGACCGGCGCAGCCTGAGCGCGGTCGTGGTGACGGCCTGCGCGCCGGCGGACCAGGCGATGACGGCGTTCCCGTCGACGTAGGTGGCCGGGCCGACCGGGATGACGACCGGTACACCGCGCGTCTTCACCGCGACCGCACCCGTACCCGAGAACAGCATGCTGAACAGGCCCCCGCCGGGCAGTCCCGCGCCCTCGATCCGGCGGACCTCGGTGTCCAGTGCCTCGTCGAACGCGAGCACACCCTGTGCGCTGGTGTAGAGCTGCTCGCCCTGGAGACGGATGACGAACACGCGGCTCGCCTCGTCGGCGAGGAAGACCTCCCCGTCGCCGGAACAGCGCATCAGGGACATGCCCTGCCCGGTGAGCGCTCCGGTGAGCTTGCCGAGCAGGCCGGAGCCCTTGTGGGCGAAGTCGATGTCGCCCTGGTAGGCGACCATGCTGCCCTGCTTGGCGAGGATCGGGGCACCCTTGGTGAGCGTCGCGCGCACGAGCTGCGGGTTCTGCTCCGTCCAGCGGTCGCCGACCGGGGCTTCCGCGTACTTCGTCAGGACGACGCGGACGTTGGCCTCGGGCGGCACGGGCGCGAGCGCCGTGGCTCCGCCGAAGGGCTGCCCCTGGCCAGGAATGGCCGAGGGAGCGCCCGGGGGCGTGAACGTCTGCGGGCCCGCTCCGGGAGGCGTGAACATCTGAGGGCTCGTCGGCGCGGTGGGCGCCTGCGGCGGGACGCCGGGAGGCGCGACGGGCGGGGTGCCGGGCGGGGTGCCGACTCCGCCGGCCGGCGTGGTCCCGACGATCGTCGGGGCCGTGTGGACGGACGGGGCCGGGGCGTGCGGGGCGGGCGGGGGAGCCGGAGCGCCGAAGGTGGGCGCGGGGGCGGGCGCCTGCGGCGCGGGGGCCTGCTGCGGCGGCGGTGCGAAGGCCGGCGCCTGGGTCGGTGCCGGGGCGTCTGGCGCGGGCTCCTCCTCGGCGACCTCTCCACCGAAGTTCTTCAACAGCGCGTCCAGACCCCCGTCGAACCCTTGTCCGACAGCGGCGAAACGCCACACGTCCTTCAGGTAGAAGTCCCCCAGCATCACGGCGCGCTCGGTGGAGAACTCGGCGCCGTCGAAGGAGTACCGGGCGACCTCCTCCCCGCCGGCGACGATTCGGACGTATCCGGGGGCGATCTGTGACATCTGACCGGCGCCGTCGAGCGTCGCGGTGAACGACAGCTTCTGGATCTGCGGCGGGATCTGATCGAGCGTGACCCGGAAGGACTCGGTGTCGCCCGCTTGCGCGCCCAGGAGCTGGACCGAGTCCTCGGGTGACTTCGGCTGGTTGAAGAAGATGAAGTACCGGTCGTCCGAGAGCCGTTCGTCGGCGTCGAGACCGAAGCAGCTGATGTCGAAGGTCAGTCCGGGGCCGGAGATCTGTACACCCACGTACAGATCCGTACCCGCGGTCAGGTCACTGATCTTGGCCTTGTGGCCTCGTTGGAATTCCCTGGCCATGCGTAACGACCGTCCCCCATCCCGAATAACAGTGCGTCGCGACAGGCTAACGGCAAACTCGGACACCGGCGGAAGTCGGTACAGACCCAGTACAAAATCCCGCTCGGGAAGCCGGGAACCGGAGCCGCGGTCGCCGCTTGCCGCGGGCGCGTCACTCTCCGGGGGCGGCCGGCAGATGCGGCAACCGCTCGGCGGCGACCACGCCTTCGAGATAGCCCTTGGCCCGCTCCGTGCGCGGGTACGCCTCCAACAGCCGCCAGAAGCGCGGCCCGTGTCCGGGCACGAGCAGATGCGCGAGCTCATGGAGGAGGACGTAGTCGACGACGTACTCGGGCATGCCCTGAAGGCGGTGCGACAGACGGATGCTGCCCTCGGCGGGGGTGCACGAGCCCCAGCGTGTGTTCTGGTTGGTGACCCAGCGCACCGAGTTGGGCCTGGCCCGGCCGTCGAAGTACTGGGCGGACAGCCGCTCGGCACGTTCGGTCAACTCGGCGTCGCCCAGGACCCGCTTGCTCTCCTGGGCGGCCAGCTTGTCGAGCATGACACTCACCCAGCGCTGCTCCTCCGCCTCGGACATCCGGGCAGGGATGAGCACGATGGTGCGATCGCCCTCGCGGTACGCGGAGACCGTCCGGCGACGCCGGGCACTCCTGCGCACCTCGATCGCGCTCGCCCCCGAGCCGCTCGGCGGCTGGCTCATCTTGCTGCGCTGTGGCGTTCCGGTGCGGTGCAGGGGATCGGCGGGCACGCCCCGACGTTACCCGCTGCACACGGGGGAAGTCCCGACTCCGGGACGGTTGGGCTCCGATCCCCCACATGCGTTTGATTCATACGACTGACTTGTACGACGAATGCCCCCGCCTGTGGACAACTTTCGGCGCCCGTCGCCCGGCCCGGGGCATGCTGGCACTCGCCGGCGGAGGTGCGACGGGTGTCCTGACCGAATACCTGACGTCCGACCGAATCCGCCGGCCTGACGGGGATGTTCTACGAGGGCAACGGGGGTCTGTCATGCAGCCGACGGTTTCGCAGGCGAAGAAGTCGCAGTCGATGGTTCCGATCGTGAAGCCCGCGCTCAGGCGCGGCTGGCGCGACCTCAACACCGTGCAATTCGGGATGACTCCGGCGCACGCGATGACAGTGGGCCCGATGGACACGGCGACGGGTAGCTTCCTCGATCTACTCAACGGCACGCGTGGGCTTCCGCTCCTGCGGGAGGAGGCCCGTCGGATGGATCTGCCCGACGGGCATGTCGACGCCCTGGTGGAGAGGCTGGCGCGGGCCGGACTCGTCGACGACGCGAGAGGAGGCGGGCCGGGCGCCGAGGCCCTACGGGCGAAGAAGGAGGTCCTCGACCGGTTGCGACCTGATCTGGCTTCTTTGTCGCTGACCGCGTCCGAGCCGGGTGAGGCGATCGGCCTGCTGGCCGCGCGCCGTTCATTGCGTGTCCAGGTGAGAGGTGCGGGCCGGGTGGGCGCGGTCCTGGCCTCGCTGCTGTCGGGCGCGGGTATCGGCGAGGTCGAGGTGCGCGACGTCGGCTGTGTCGAGCCGGGGGATGTCGCGCCAGGCGGACTCTCCGCGGAGTCCGTCGGAGACCGCAGGGACGAGGCTGCTCGGCGGGCCGTGCGCCGAGCCGCCCCGGACAGCCCACCACGCCGCGGCCCCGGCACACCGGTCGAAGGCGACAACGCCGGCCTGTCCCTGGTGATCCTCGCCCCGCGGGACGACGTGGACGTGCACGCCCCCGACCGCTCCGCCGCCGATCCCCTGATCACCTCCGGTACTCCCCATCTGTACGCCGGGGTCGTGGAAGGTACCGGGGTGGTGGGTCCACTCGTCCTGCCCGGCGAGACGGGCTGCGCCGGATGTCTGCACGAGGCGCGCGTCGACCGTGACGGGACCTGGCCCCGACTGGTCGCCCAGTGGCGCTCCGGCACGCCACGCCAGGCGCGGCAGGCGCGCCCCTGCGATCTGACGCTGGCCACGACGGTAGCGGGTCTGGCGGCAGCGCACGCCCTCGCCTTCCTGGACGGCCGGGCCCCGTCGAGTGCCGGCGCGCGCTGGGAGGTCGCCCTGCCCGCCCTCAACTGGCATGCTCGGCCGGTCTGGGCGCACTCCGCCTGTCCGTGTGGGGCAGCGGAGAAAGGTGCAGTGGAGAAAGGTAAGGAGGAACACACCTCCAAGAGCGGGGAGTGGCACGAGACAATGGCGGAGCAACAACCGTCGAAGGAGTTTCGCCGTAGGGCTGACGCGGCGCGGCTGGCTGGCACCTGGAGGGCGCATGTCTGATCTTCCCCGCAAGGCGGTCACCCGTACCGCCAAGCTTGCCGCGCTCCCGCTCGGTTTCGCCGGACGGGCGACCTGGGGGCTCGGTAAGCGGATCGTGGGCGAGTCCGCCGAGTTGGTCGGCCGTGAGTTGCAACAGCGCACGGCGGAGCAGCTGTTCAAGGTGCTCGGCGAACTCAAGGGCGGCGCGATGAAGTTCGGCCAGGCCCTGTCGGTGTTCGAGTCGGCGCTCCCCGAGGAGGTCGCCGGTCCTTACCGGGCGGCCCTGACGAAGCTCCAGGAGGCGGCACCCCCGATGCCGACCCGCACCGTGCACACGGTGTTGACGGAGCGCCTCGGCGAGGACTGGAAGGGTCTGTTCCTGGAGTTCGAGGACAAGCCCTCGGCGGCAGCCTCGATCGGCCAGGTGCACCGCGGGGTGTGGCACGACGGCCGCGAGGTGGCGGTCAAGGTGCAGTACCCGGGCGCCGGCGAGGCCCTGCTGTCCGACCTGACCCAGCTGAGCCGGTTCGCCCGCCTGTTGGGCCCTCTCATCCCCGGTGTGGACATCAAGCCGCTGATCACGGAGCTCAGGGACCGGGTCTCCGAGGAACTGGACTACGGCCTGGAAGCGCAGGCCCAGCGCGCCCACGCCGAGGAGTTCGCGGACGATCCGGATGTGGCGGTGCCCGGTGTGGTCCATCAGTGCGAACAGGTTCTGGTAACGGAGTGGATGGACGGCGTCCCGCTGTCGGAGGTGATCGCCGACGGCACCCAGGAGCAGCGCGACCGCGCAGGCCAGCTCCTGGCCCGCTTCCTCTTCTCCGGCCCCGCTCGCACCGGCCTGCTGCACGCCGATCCGCACCCGGGCAACTTCCGGCTCCTGCCCGGTGGCCCGGACGGCGAGGAGGACTGGCGCCTGGGCGTCCTGGACTTCGGCACGGTCGACCGCCTCCCGGGCGGTCTGCCCACCACGATCGGTACCTCCCTGCGCATGACGATCGACGGCGAGGCGGAGGCCGTCTACGAGCTCCTGTGTGCCGAGGGCTTCGTCAAGGAGTCCATAGAGCTCGACCCCGACGCGGTCCTCGACTACCTCCTGCCGATCATCGAACCGGCGCAGGCCGACGAGTTCACCTTCACCCGCACCTGGATACGCAGCCAGGCGGCCCGCATCGCCGACCCCCGCTCCCCCGCCCATCAGCTGGGCAAGCAGCTCAACCTGCCCCCGGCCTACCTCCTGATCCACCGCGTGACCCTGAGCACCATCGGCGTGCTGTGCCAGCTGGGTTCGACGGTGCGTCTGCGCGAGGAACTGGAGGAGTGGCTGCCGGGATTCGTCCCGGCAGCGATCTTGGAGAAGGGCGACGACACCTTGTCGGAGGACGAGGACGAGGAGGAGGAGGAGGAGTGGGTGGCGGAGGTGTGAGGGCGTCGGCCCGGCTTACCACCAGGCCGAGTCCAACCGCCCCTCGATCGCCCTGAGGCTCTCCCGGGAGCAGCGGTCGCAGAAGTAGTACCGGGTGCCGTTCTCCACGGAGCAGGCCCAGGTGGGCTGCGGTGCCTCGGCGCGGGTGCCGCAGCGGGCGCACACGAGGGGCTCGGGCTCCCTGGCGGAGCCGCTGCTGTGGTCACTGTCTCCGGGAAGACTCGTCACCCGGTGACGATATCGCCGCGGCCTGCGGTTGGTCGGCACAACGCACCACGGGGGCCGGTCCGTTCGGCCGGACCGGCCCCCGCGCTGAGAGCTCCGCCTCCCCAGGCCGGGAGGCCACCGCTTCAGGTGTGTTCGGGATTACTGCATGACGGCCATGGCGAGCGCGCGGCGGGCGCGCAGCGAGGCGCGCTCGGCCCGGCGCTGCATCCGGCGGGCGGCCGCCAGGCGCACGGCCTGACGGTCTCGCTCGGCCTCATGCAGGAGCTCGTGCATATGCGCACGGGCCAGGGCTTCTGGGATGAGTTGCATCTCTCGGGTCCTGTTCTGGCGCGAGTCCATCGCGCCACTCTTGGTGAAGTCTTCAGGCGTCGCGCCTGCGTGCTCGTTGGTGGACGGCTTCATCGGGGCCTGCTTCTTGGGGTCGTGCGTGAAAGGACGGTCGATCGTTCCTGCGGTGTTCATGCCGTGACCGGGTTCTTGCGCGGGCGACCACGCGGCCGCTTCCGGGCGACGACGACACCCTGCACGAACAGCTCGCCACCCCAGACGCCCCAGGGCTCACGCCGCTCCTTGGCGCCGGCGAGGCAGGCCTCGACCAGCGGGCAGGTGCGGCAGAGGGACTTGGCGTACTCGACGTCGGCCGGCGACTCGGCGAAGAAGACCTCCGGGTCGTAGGAGCGGCAGGGGACGGGTACGCCGAGGTTCTCGATGGCGTCGTCGAGCGCGGTGAGCGCGGTGAGCGGGGTCAACAAGGTGGAGTCCTCCGTGAGGCCGGGCGGGGGGATCGTTTCGGAAGGCGGTACGGACGGGGCGTGCGCTTCGAGTTGCACGGTTCGTCTTCCTCGTCTGGTCGTTCCGGCCCTGTTGGACCGGTTGTCGGCTGGTACCGGGTTCTTTTCTTGTCCCGAGGCCCCTTCGTTCCGTCATCCCCGTTCGAGGACAAACAGAAGGGCCGCGGATCCCGGGTGGGGTTCCGCGGCCCTGAAGGCGCCGGCCTGATCGACGATCAGGCTGGATCACTCCAGGGTTCTGGCCCACGGAAGGCCCACATCAGGTGGTGCTGCGTCTGCTTCCGGCTACCGGCACCGGCTGCCGCAAAGGCATAGGCCTGCGCCTGTGCCCCTACTGCTTCCAGTGCCTTGATCGGTCGCTCATTGCGCTCTCGGACGGGAAGACCCGCCAGAGACACGGAGGACGCCGGACGCGCGGCATGAATGCCGGACAGACCGGTGCCCGGGGCAGAGGAGCCGAGCATGCACGTGGAGACGACCGAGCGATCGGTCATTTTGGCGGTGCTGATGGAGCTGTTGTTGATGCTGATCACTGGAATCGCCTCCTCTCGGCGTCTCTGGGGACTGGGATGAACCAGTCCGACGGGTATGCAAGTACAGCACGGAATCGGGGCCCCCGAGAAGGCCTCCGTCCCCGTGGCTAAGAACCTATGGGGATCGCTGGGGCATGCGCAAACTATTTTTTCGACGAGTTCGCATCAATCCCCGTCTTCCTCTCCCCCAGGCTCCTGGCCTGCACAGAGGGCGAGGACATCGGCTCCGTAGCGGTTGAGTTTGCGCATGCCGACCCCGGGGATTCGGGCCAACTCCCCGTCGTCGTCGGGGGCGGCCTCGGCGATCGCCATCAGCGTCTTGTCGGTGAAGACGCAAAAGGCCGGCTGTCCGCTGCGCTGCGCCTGGACCGCGCGCCACTCGCGCAGTCGCTCGTAGAGACCCTCGTCCATGTCGGACGGACAGTCCTCACAACGCATCAGTTTCAACTCCCCCGCGTCGGTGAGCGTGCGCCCGCACACTCGGCAGCGCGCCACAGTGCGCTGCCTGCGTCGCGGGGCGGCGCCCGGCCTGCTGGTGAAGCCACGCTCGACGCCTCCGGGGCCACCTGTCGCGGCCCTGCCCCCCGCGGCGGCGGCCGAACCGGGGCGCAGCCCGTCGAGGAAGCGGCTGGGGCGGCGGCTCGGGCGGCCGCCGGGCGAGCGGGAGAGCGCCCAGGAGACGTGAAGGTGTTCCCGGGCGCGGGTGACGCCGACGTAGAGGAGTCGGCGCTCCTCCTCGATCTGCTCGTCGGTCTTTGCGTAGGTGATCGGCATCATGCCTTCGGCGACGCCGACCAGGAAGACGACGTCCCACTCCAGGCCCTTGGCGGAGTGCAGGGAGGCGAGGGTGACGCCTTCCACGGTCGGGGCGTGCTGGGCGCCCGCCCGCTCGTCGAGTTCGGCCACGAGGTCGCCGAGGGTGGCGCCGGGTCTGGCGGCGGCGAAGTCCTGCGCGAGGTTCACGAGAGCCGCGAGGGACTCCCAGCGTTCTCTGACGGCTCCGGAGCCGGCCGGCGGCTCGGTGGTCCAGCCCTCTCCGGAGAGCACCGCACGCACCTGGGAGGGCAGGTCGATGACATCGTCGAGGAGGGAGTCGTTGCCGCCGAAGCGGGCCGCGCCGCGCAGGGCGATGCCGGCCTTGCGGACCTCGGGGCGGTCGAAGAAGCGCTCTGCGCCCCGCAACTGGTAGGGGACTCCGGCGTCGGCGAGGGCCTGTTCGTAGGTCTCGGACTGGGAGTTGGTGCGGAACAGGATGGCGATCTCGCTGGCGCGGACGCCCGCGTCCATGAGCTCGCGGATCCGTCGGGCGGCGCCCTCGGCCTCGGCGGGCTCGTCGGGGTAGTCGCTGTAGACGGGCTCGGGGCCCGCGGCGCGCTGGGAGACCAGCTCCAGGCGATGGTCGGCGGCCCGGCCGCGGGCCTGGGCGAGGAGGCCGTTGGCGAGGTGGACGACCTGGGGCGTGGAACGGTAGTCGCGGATCAGCTTGACGACCGTGGCCCCGGGGTGGCGGGTGCGGAAGTCGAGCAGGTGGTCGGGGGTTGCTCCGGTGAACGAGTAGATCGTCTGGCTGGCGTCACCGACCACACAGAGGTTGTCCCGGTCGCCCAGCCACAGTTCCAGCAGGCGCTGCTGGAGGGGACTGACGTCCTGGTACTCGTCGACCACGAAGTGCTGGTACTGGGAACGGACCTGGTCGGCGACATCGTGCCGGTCCTGGAGGACGGCCACGGTCAGCAGCAGGACGTCCTCGAAGTCGATGAGGGCCCGGTCGCGCTTGAGGTCCTCGTACGCGGAGTAGAGCTGGGCGATCTCGGCAGGGGCGCGGGGGGCCTCACGTCCTGCCTTGGCGGCGGCGAGCGGGTAGTCGGCGGGGACGGTCTGGGTGACCTTGGACCACTCGATCTCGCCGGTGACGTCCCGCAGTTCGCCCCGGTCGAGGCGGATGCGGCAGGCGGCGGCCGCGTCGGCGACGAGCTGGACCTTGCGGTCGACGAGCCTGGGGATGGAGCCACCGATGGCTTTCGGCCAGAAGTACTGGAGCTGACGCAGGGCGGCGGAGTGGAAGGTGCGGGCTTGGACGCCGCCCGCGCCGAGCTGCCGGAGTCGGCCGCGCATCTCGCCGGCGGCGCGGTTGGTGAAGGTGACGGCCAGCACGCTGGACGGCTGGAGGATGCCCGCGCGCACGCCGTAGGCGATGCGGTGGGTGATCGCCCGCGTCTTGCCCGTGCCGGCGCCCGCCAGCACGCACACCGGACCGTGCAGGGCGGTGGCGACCTCGCGCTGCTCGGGGTCGAGCCCTTCGAGTACCGCGTCGGCCGAGTCCGGTGTCCGCGGGAAGAGGGGGGAGTGCGTTGCTGCTGTCACACGGCCATGCTGCCAGGTCGCCGGAGACGGATGAGCCGGTTGTCCACAGGCGGGCACCCGCAGTCGTACTAATGCGGCAGGCGTCCCGTCCGGGTGGTGCGGCGGGAATCACTTCGGTTTGACCACGCCGACGGGAATGGTGGCCCTTTCAAGTACGTTCCCTCACTGCGAGCACGCATCCCCGAGCCGCCGAAGGAGCGCGAGAGACATGCCGGGCACTGTGACGATGTACAGCACCACGTGGTGCGGCTACTGCCGCCGGCTGAAGGGCCAGATGGACCGCGAGGGCATCGCGTACAACGAGATCAACATCGAGCAGGACCCGGAATCCGCCGCGTTCGTCGAGAAGGCGAATGGCGGAAACCAGACGGTTCCCACCGTGCTGTTCCCGGACGGCTCGACGCTCACCAACCCTTCGCTGGCCCAGGTCAAGCAGAAGGTCGGCGCGTAACCGCTCACGTGGTGTGGAAAGGGCGGTCCCGGAGGAATTTCTCGGGGACCGCCCTTGCGCTGTCGTGGCTACACCAGCGAGTGGCCGTGGCTCACACGAAGCTCCTTGTCGGCAGCGGCTTGCCGTACCAGAGCTCGATCAGACGGGCCGCGATCGAGATGCCGTAGGGCGGCAGGACCTCGCCGGAGTCGAAGGCGGCACGCAGCTCGTCGCGGGAGAACCAGCGGGCCTCGTGGATCTCGTCGCCGTCGACGTCGATGTCGGTCGAGGTGGCGTGGGCCATGAAGCCAAGCATCAGGCTGGACGGGAACGGCCAGGGCTGGCTGGCGACGTACTCGACCTGGCCGACGGTGATGCCGGCCTCCTCGAAGACCTCGCGGCGCACCGTCTGTTCGATGGACTCGCCGGGCTCGACGAAGCCGGCGAGCGTCGAGAAGCGGCCCTCGGGCCAGTGGACCTGGCGGCCCAGGAGAATGCGGTCGTCCTCGTCGGTGACCGCCATGATCACGGCGGGGTCGGTGCGCGGGTAGTGCTCGGCGCCGCAGGCCTGGCAGCGGCGGACGTGACCGGCCGCGGCGATGACCGTGCGCTCGCCGCAGCGTGAGCAGAAGCGGTGCGTGCGCTGCCAGTTCTCCAGGCCGACCGCGTGCACCATCAGGCCGACGTCACGGGACGAGAGGAGCAGACCGGCCTCGCGCAGGCCCGCCGGGCGCGCGGACTGGTCGATACGGCCGGGGAGCGCGTCCTTCTGGAGGGCGAAGTAGCGCACGCCGTCCTCGTCGATGCCGAGGAAGTAGCGGTGCGCCTCGGTGAGGGGCGCCTCGAAGGACGGGGTCATCACGAGTTCGGTACGGCCGTCCGCCGTCTCGTCGACGAGGACCTGGCCGCCGGAGACCACGAAGCAACGGGTCGTGGGGTGGCTCCACGCCGCCGCGAGCCAGGCCTCGTCGAGCCGGTGGTGGGCGGCGCGGTCGATGCCGCTCGGGGCGGTGAGCGAGATGGGGCGGTCGGCGGTCTGGTCGGTCCAGGTGGTCACGGGTGCTTCCAACTCCCCCGGTGGAAAGGGTGTTTCGCGGGCGGTTCAGCGGGACGTACGGCGGGAGGTGACCGGGTCCGGCAAGGCGTGGCAGTACGGGACAGCTCTTCCAGTGTGCCGCGTCCGTTCTGCCGACCGGGCGGGCTCGGGGCGGTCAGGGCGCATGGCTCCAGTGCTCCGCGAGGTCGCCCCACAGGTACGCGGCGGTTTCGACGCCCTTGAGGAGCAGGTCCAGCTCGACCTTCTCGTTCGGTGCGTGCCAGCCGTCGGACGGGACGGAGATGCCGAGGAAGAGCACGGGGGCTCCCAGCACCTCCTGGAGGTCGGCGGCCGGTCCCGAACCGCCTTCGCGGGTGAAGCGGACGGGCTGTTCGAAGGCGCGGCCCATGGCGCGGACGACGGACTGGAGAGCCGGGTGGTCGAGCGGCGTCAGGCACGGGCGCGTGGCGGCGAGGAACGTGATCTCGCTGCGGATCCCGGTCGGCACCTGCTCTTCGGCCCAGGCGCGGACGATCTTCTCGATGTGGTCGGGGTTCTGTCCCGCGACCAGCCGGAAGGAGAGTTTCACCATGGCGGAGGACGGGATGATCGTCTTGCTGCCGGGGCCCTGGTAGCCGCCGCCGATGCCGTTGACCTCGGCGGTGGGGCGGGTCCAGACGCGCTCCAGGGTGGTGTGCCCGGCCTCGCCGTGGGTGGCGTACGACTTGGCGGTGCGCAGCCACTGCGGCTCGTCGAAGGGCAGTTCGGCGAGGAGTTCGCGCTCGCGGTCGGTGAGCTCGACGATGCCGTCGTAGAACCCGGGGACCGTCACGCGCGCGTGCTCGTCGTGCAGCGCGGCGACGAGGCGGGCTACGGCGGTGGCCGGGTTGGGGACGGCGCCGCCGAATGCGCCGGAGTGGATGTCCTGGTCGGGGCCGTGCAGCCGGATCTCGCACTCGGCGAGGCCGCGCATGCCGGTGCACACCGTGGGGGTGTCCTCGGACCACATGCCGGTGTCGGAGACGATCACGACGTCGGCGGCCAGCCCGTCCACGTGCTGCTCGACGAGTGCGCGGAAGTGCGGGGAACCGGACTCCTCCTCGCCCTCGATCAGCAGCTTGAGATGGACGGCGGGAGCGGTGCGGCCGGTGGCGGCGAGGTGGGCGCGGACGCCGAGTGTGTGGAAGAACACCTGGCCCTTGTCGTCGGCCGCCCCGCGCGCGTAGAGGCGGTTGTCGCGGACGACGGGCTCGAAGGGCTCGCTGTCCCAGCCGTCCTCGCGGGCGGCGGGCTGTACGTCGTGGTGGCCGTAGACCAGGACCGTGGGCGCTTCGGGATCGGCGGAGGGCCATTCGGCGAAGACGGCCGGTGCACCCGGTGTCTCCCAGACCTCGGTGGTCGGGAAGCCGGTCTCCCGGAGTTTGGCGGCGAGCCAGTCGGCGCTGCGTCGTACATCGGGCGCGTGGTCGGGCTGGGCCGACACGGACGGGATGCGCAGCCACTCGGCCAGGTCGTCGAGGAAGGCGGCACGGTGTTGCTCGATGTACATACGGACGGCGCTGACGGCACTGTCAACGGGCTGGCTCATGGTCACGAGCCTATCGGCCCGCAGTGACATCCTCGTCGTGCGGTTCCTCACCCCCGGGCTCCTCCAGAAGGAGCCGCTCCAGTGCCGCGCGGTCCGGCAGCCCGTCCGGTCGTACGACCTCGCCGCTTCGCACGTACAGGAAAGCCGCCGTGACCGACTCCAGGGGGATGCCCTGCTGCTCGGCCCAGGCGAGCCGGTACACCGCGAGCTGCAGCGGGTCGGCCGTGCGACCGCGGTTGGTCTTCCAGTCGACGATGTCGTACGTCGTTTCGTCGCCGTCGCCTTCCTGGTAGACGGCGTCGATCCGGCCCCGGACCACGCGGCCGGCGAGCGCGAGCTGGAAGGGGGCCTCCACACGGTAGGGCGTGCGCTGGGCGTAGTCGGTGCGTTCGAAGGCGTCCTTGAGGGTTTCCAGGTCGTGCTCGTCGGCGATCTCGGCCTCGCTTCCGGGTAGCTCCTCCGGTTCCAGCATGGGCAGCGTGAGCGCCTCGAAGCGGGACTCGACCCAGGCGTGGAAGCGGGTGCCGCGGCGGGCGGCGGGCTGCGGCGGGCGGGGCATGGGGCGGGCCAGCTCCTGTGCGAGGCCGTCCGGATCGGCGGCCAGGCGCAGCAGCTGGGACGCGGTGAGCGACGCGGGCAGGGGGACCTCGGTGACGCTGTGCCGGGCACGCAGGAGTTCGCCGGTGAGGGCGTCGAGGTCGCGGTCCCAGGAGGCGATGGTGCGGGCCTCGTCCGAAGTGAGGCGTGGGTGATCGGTCTCCGGTTCCGTGGGGTGGGGGCGCGCGGACTCGGAGTGGGGGCGCGCGGATCGGGGGTGGGGGCGCGCGGGTCCCTGGCGGGGGTGCTGCGGGGCGTCCGGGGCTGCCGCCTGGTGCGGGACGGTCGGGCGGTCGGTGGTCCAGGAGCCCCATTCGGTCGGGTCCTCCTCACCGAACGAGCCCTCCTCGGCGTAGGAATCCCCTTCGGCGTAGGGGCCGTCTTCGTAGTGGCCGTCTTCGTAGTGGTCGTCTTCGTAGTGGTCGTCCTCGGGAGCGGTCTCGTCGTCCGGTGGGGCGGGCCAGTCCGGGTCGTCGTAGGTGTCCGGGTCGTGCGTGGCCGCCGGGTGGCCGTCCGGGTGGGAGGCGAGGTACTCCAGGTGGGCCAGTACCGTCTCGGCGGCGGCCCGACGCCTGGTCAGGGCCGCCTCGTCCAGGGGCAGGGGCCACACCTGGTCGGCGGACACCTGGTGCAGGACGGGGTTCTCCTCGTCCTCGGCGGGCTCCTCCGCCCAGATCTCGATCTCGCCGTGCCCGTCCGCGCAGTGCTCGTACAGGGCCCGCAGGAAGTCGGAGGGGCCGCGCGGCTTCTTCTGGGTCGGGCCCCACCAGTGGCCGGAGCCCAGGAGGAGGGAGCGGGGACGGGTGAAGGTGACGTAGCCGAGGCGGAGTTCCTCGGTGTGCTGGTGTTCCTTCATGGCCTCCTGGAAGGCCTTCAGCCCCCGCGAGTCCCAGGACGCGATGTCGGGGAGGGTATCGGCGTCGCCGCGCAGTTCATGTGGCAGCACCTTGCCCTGGGAGGTCCACTTCTCACGGCCCTGGCTGCTGGGGAAGGTGCCGGTGACCAGGCCGGGGACGGCGACGACGTCCCACTCCAGGCCCTTGGACTTGTGCGCGGTGAGCACCTTGACGGTGTTCTCGCCGCCGGGCAGCGCGTTGTCGAGGCCCTTCTCGTACTGGGCGGCGGTCCGCAGGAAGCCGAGAAAGGCCAGCAGGGTCGCCTCGCCGTCGCCGGCGGCGAACGAGGCGGCGACGTCCAGGAAGTTCGACAGCGTCTCGCGTCGGCGGGCCGCCAGGGCGTGCGGGGACGCCGACAGTTCCACCTCCAGGCCGGTGACGGCCAGGACGCGGTGCAGGACGTCCATGAGGGGGTCGGCCAGGGAGCGGCGCAGGTCGCGCAGCTCGGTGGCCAGGCGCGCGAACCGCACGCGCGCGTCCGGGGAGAAGGGCAGGCCGTCGTCGTCCCTGTCCCCGTCCCTGTCGAACGGGGTCTCCAGGAACGTGTCGAGGGCATCCGCGAGCGAAATCACCTCGGACGGGTCCACCCCCTCGACGGCTTCGGCGAGTCGGCGGTCCGGGTCGTCGTCGCCGTCCACGCGCGCGTGGGACACGAGGAGCCGGGCGCGTCGCCCCAGGAGGGCCAGGTCGCGCGGGCCGATCCGCCAGCGCGGGCCGGTCAGCAGCCGCACGAGGGAGGCGTTGGCGCCGGGGTCCTGGAGGACCTCGCAGACGGCGACCAGGTCGGCGACCTCGGGCAGGTGCAGCAGCCCGGACAGGCCGACGACCTCGACGGGGACGTCCCGGGCGACGAGCGCGCCCTGGATCTCGGCGAAGTCGGTGGCCGTACGGCACAGGACGGCGATCTCTCCGGGCGCCTTGCCGGTGTTCACCAGGTGCGTGATCGAGTCGGCGATCCAGTCGATCTCCTCGGCGTGCGTGGGCAGCAGTGCGCAGCGGACGATGCCGTCACGTTCGGCGCCGGGGGCCGGGCGGAGTGCCTCCACGCCCGCGTGCATGGCGCGCAGGGGCTCCGCGAGGCCGTTGGCGAGGTCCAGGAGGCGCCCGCCGCTGCGGCGGTTCTCGCTGAGCGCCTGCCGGGCGGCCGAGCGGCCGTCGGCGTGGGCGAAGTGCTCGGGAAAGTCGTCGAGGTTGGCGACGGAGGCCCCGCGCCAGCCGTAGATGGCCTGGCAGGGGTCGCCGACCGCGGTGACGGGGTGGCCGGTGCCGCCGCCGAACAGGCCTGCGAGCAGGATCCGCTGGGCCACGGAGGTGTCCTGGTACTCGTCGAGGAGCACCACCCGGAACTCGTCGCGCAGGACGCGGCCCACTTCGGGGTTCCGGGCGAGCCGGGCGGACAGGGCGATCTGGTCGCCGAAGTCCAGCAGGTCGCGTTCCCGCTTGGCGGCGCGGTAGCGGACCACGAGGTCGGCGAGTTCACGGCGGGCGGCGGCCGTCTCGGGCACCTTGCGCAGATCGGCGTTGGTGAGCTTGGCGCCCTCCAATGTCCGCAGCAGGTCGGCGTCGTACGCACGCAGGTCCTCGGGTCGTACGAGGTGCTCCGCGAGTTCGGCGTCCAGTGCGAGGAGGTCGCTGACCAGGTCGGCGAAGGAGCGGGTGAGCGCCGGATAGGGGCCCGGGGCCTCGCGCAGCACGCGCGCGGCGAGTTGGTAGCGGGTGGCGTCGGCGAGCAGGCGGGAGGTGGGTTCCAGCCCTATGCGCAAGCCGTGGTCGGTCAGCAGGCGGCCCGCGAAGGCGTGATACGTCGAGATCACCGGCTCGCCCGGCGGGTTGTCCGGGTCGATGACGTCGGGATCGGTGACGCCGGCCCTGACCAGTGCCTTGCGGACCCGCTCGGCGAGTTCACCGGCGGCCTTGTTGGTGAAGGTGAGGCCGAGGACCTGCTCGGGGGCCACCTGGCCGGTTCCGACCAGCCACACCACGCGCGCCGCCATCACGGTGGTCTTGCCCGAGCCGGCACCGGCCACGATCACCTGCGGGGCGGGCGGCGCGATGATGCAGGCCGTCTGCTCCGGGGTGAACGGGATGCCGAGGAGCTCCTTGAGCTGATCGGGATCGGTGATACGGGCAGGCATGACGGAGAGGCTATCGGCGGGCACTGACAGTGGAGACCAGATCTCCGTCCGGGGCGGCAGAGGCCCAGGTCAGCACGTGTGGTGCGGTCGATCACAATCAACTCGTGCCCGCACCCGCGTCACTCGACCACGTGGCGTCCCTCGGGCCGCGCGCTGCACGATGCCCGGAACGCGCAGTGTGTGCAGTGCTGGCCCGCGCTCGGCGTGAACCGTTCGTCGAGGACCTTGCCGGCTGCCGTGGCCAGCAGGTCGCCGACCCACTCCCCCGCCGCCCCTTCGAGGGGTTCCTGGGCCTGCACCTTGGGCAGGGCTTCTCCGCCGTCCCGTTTGGCGGCGGCCTGGCGCAGCTGGACGAGTTCGGCGCCGCCCGATTCGGGGCGCAGGCCGTTGAAGGCCTCGTCCACGGCGCCCTCGCGGACGGCGAGTTGGTAGACGGCGAGCTGGGGGTGGCGCTCCACTTCCTTGGCGCTGGGCGTGTGCTTGCCGGTCTTGAAGTCGACGACGTAGGCGCGGCCGTCGCCGTCGGCCTCCACGCGGTCCAGCTGGCCGCGGATACGGACCTCGTAGTCGCCCGCTTCGAGGGTGACGTCGAAGTCGTGCTCGCTCGCCACCGGCGTCCGCCCGGTGCGGTCCATGACGTGCCATTGCAGGAAGCGTTCGAGCGCCACGCGCGCGTTGCCCTTCTCCTGGGCCGACTTCCACGGCGCGTCGAAGGCGAGCGCGTTCCACACGGAGTCGAGGCGCTCCATGAGGACGGAGAGGTCGGCAGGGGTGCGCCCGGAGGCGACCTCGTCGGCGAGGACGTGCACCACGTTGCCGAAACCCTGGGCGACCGTCGCGGGCGCGTCGGCCTTCACCTCGCGGCCCAGGAACCACTGCAGGGCACAGGTGTTGGCGAGCTGGTCCAGGGCGCTGCCGGAGAGCACCACGGGTTGGTCGCGGTTGCGCAGCGGCACCTTGCTCTCGGTCGGCTCGAACATGCCCCACCAGCGGTAGGGATGGGCGGACGGCACCAACGGGCGGCCGTCCTCGTCGGACAGCGCGGCGAGCCGGGCCAGTCGGCGGGCGGCGGCCTCCCTGAGGGTGTCGGTCACCCGCGGGTCGACCGTGGTGGCGCGCAGTTCGGCGACGAGCGCGGCGACGGACAGCGGGCGACGCGGGCGACCCGTGACGTCCTTGGGTTCGACGCCGAGTTCGGCCAGGAAGCGGGAGGGCTGGTCGCCGTCGTCCGCGGGCGCCTTCACCGCGGTGACGACGAGACACTCACGCGCGCGCGTGGCGGCCACGTAGAACAGGCGTCGCTCCTCGGCGAGCAGTGCTCCCGGGGTGAGTGGTTCGGCGAGGCCGTCGCGGCCGATGCGGTCGGCCTCCAGGAGGGAGCCGCGGCGGCGCAGGTCCGGCCACAGGCCCTCCTGGACGCCCGCGACGACCACCAGGCGCCACTCCAGGCCCTTGGAGCGGTGCGCGGTCATCAGGCGGACGGCATCGGGGCGTACGGCACGCCGCGTGAGGGTGTCGGCGGCGATGTCCTCGGCGTCGATCTCCTCGAGGAAGTTCAGGGCTCCCCGGCCGCCGGTGCGTTCCTCCGCGCGGGCCGCGGTCGCGAACAGCGCGCACACGGCGTCCAGGTCCCGGTCGGCGTTGCGTCCGGCGGCGCCGCCGCGGCGGGCGGTCCGCTCCAGGCGGGTGGGCCACGGCGTGCCCTCCCACAGGTCCCACAGCGCCTCCTCGGCCGTACCGCCACCCGCGAGGCGCTCGCGTGCCTTCCTCAGCAGCGCGCCGAGCCGCTGGGCACCGCGCGCGTACGCGGGGTCGTGCACGGCCAGTCGCTCCGGTTCGGCCAGTGCCCGCGCGAGCAGTTCGTCCGAGGGCGGCGGCAGGGCGTTTCCCGCGGCCCGCTCCTCGTCGCGCAGGGCGCGCCCTAGGCGGCGCAGATCGGCGGCGTCCATGCTCGCGAGAGGGGATGCGAGCAGCGTCAGGGCGGTCTCGGTGGCGAGCCAGCAGTCGTCCGCCGCCGGTTCGGCGGAAGGCGGCGCCCCGCTGCTCTCCACCGTGGCCTCCTCCGTGGCCACCGTCTCCGCCGCCTCCACTGTGGCCACCGCCCGCAGTGCCGTCAGCAGTGGTGCCACCGCCGGTTCGTGCCGCAGCGGAAGGTCGTCACCGTCGATGTCCAGGGGAACGCCGGCCGCGGTAAGGGCGCGGCGGACCGTGGGGAGGTTGCGGGCTCCGGCGCGCACCAGGACGGCCATCTCGCTCCACGGGACCTCGTCCTCCAAGTGTGCCCTCCGGAGGATGTCGGCGACGTTGTCCAGCTCCGTGCCGGGCGTCGGGTACGTGTGGACCTCGACGCTGCCGCCTTCCCGTACCGGAGTGAGCTCCCTGTGGGCGCGCACCTTGTCGGCCGGAAGCCGGGTCAGCGGCATGCGCTGCGTCAGCCGCCGGGTCGCGGTCAGCAGGTCTGCGCCCGAGCGGCGGGAGGTGCGCAGCACTTCCACCGGCGCGGGGCGGCCGTCCGCGCGCGGGAAGTCCCGGGGGAACTCCAGGATGCCGTTCACGTCCGCGCCCCTGAAGGCGTAGATCGACTGGTCGGGGTCGCCGAAGGCGACCAGGGTGCGGCCGCCGCCGGCGAGGGCGTGCAGCAGCCGTACCTGCGCCGGGTCGGTGTCCTGGTACTCGTCGACGAAGACGGCGTCGTACTGTGCGGCGAGCCGTACGGCGACCTCGGGGCGGCGGGCGAGAAGGACCGCGCGGTGGACCAGTTCGGCGTAGTCGAGCACCCCCTGGAGGTCGAGCACGTCGAGGTACTCGGCGAGGAAGGCGGCCGCGGCGCTCCAGTCGGGGCGGCCGATACGGCGGGCGAAGGCGTCCAGAGCACCGGGGTCCAGGCCCAGTTCGCGGCTGCGGGCGAGGACAGCGCGGACCTCGTCGGCGAAGCCTCGGGTGGTCAGACAGGCGCGCAGTTCGTCCGGCCAGCGCACGTGCGCGAGGCCGAGCCGCTCCAGGTCGGGCTGGCCGGCCAGCAGTTCCCGGACGGCGACGTCCTGCTCGGGGCCGGACAGAAGCCGCAGGGGCTCGACGAACAGGTCGGTATCCTGGTGGGCACGGACCAGGGCGTAGCAGAACGAGTGGAACGTGGTCGCCTGGGGCGCGCGGGCGGCCCCGATGCGCAGCGCCATGCGGTCGCGCAGTTCGACGGCCGCCTTACGACTGAACGTCAGCACCAGGACGCGGGCGGGGTCCCCTCCCCGGGCGATCCGCGCCGCCACCGACTCGACGAGCGTGGTGGTCTTGCCGGTGCCCGGACCTGCGAGGACGAGAAGCGGGCCGGTCCGATGGTCAACCACGGAGCGCTGTGCGGCGTCAAGACGAGGGGGATCGACCCGGGCCGGCGGGGTACGGACCAGTCGGTAAGCACCACGGTTCCCCTGTCGCACCTGGGTGTGCGACAGGCGCCTGGTGGAGGAAGAGGAGCTCACGTGGTTCGCCGGTCCTGGTGGGTGTGCTGTGGGAAAGACCGCCGCGCGCGGCGGTCGGTAGGCCCGCGGCGGGCGGTAGGCCTAGGGGTGAGGGGTGCGCGCGCAGCCGACGCTACGCCGACGAGCGGTGCGGAAGCAGGGCCTCCCCTTCTCCCCTCGGGGAACTCGCGACACGTACGCCCCTCGCCCCACGAACGTACGGCATGCCACGCACGTGCCCCTTTTCCCCCGTACGGACCTCGGGGTGCCCCTGGGCCGGTCCGATGGCGGAAGCTGTCAGGTGTGACCCTCCGCGCGTTCACCGCCGTCCCATCGCGCCTGTCTCATGTCGACCCGCGGCAGATGGCCCTCGGCGGCTTGGCTCGCCTGCTTCAGGGGGGTGCCCTCCTCGCGATACCGGCCGAGCGCCTCCACTTCGTGACCCGGGAGCAGGACACCGTCCGCGCGGACCACACGCCACCAGGGAACGGCTCCTCCGTAGAGGGACATGACGCGGCCGACCTGGCGGGGGCCGCCCACCTCCAGCCACTCGGCGACGTCGCCGTAGGTCATCACATGCCCGGGCGGGATCCGTTCGGCGACGTCGAGGACCCGCTCGGCGTACTCCGGCAGCGCGTCCGCGTGTTCCGCGCGGATGTCGGGCGGAAGGCTCTCCTCGCTCATCCACCCCATATTGCCCCACCCCACCGACAATGTGACGGCCTCGTGACCGTGCGTATCCCTCGCTCCGGGGCAGTCCTTCGGGCAGACTGTGCGCCCCCGCATGTGCACCCTGACGCCCCTGACTGTCGGTGGGGCATGCCACCATCGTGCAGGCGGTGACTGGTGATACGAGACCAAGAAGAGGCGATGAAGCAGCAGGGCGTGCATCCCGACGGCGCGGAGAGCACCTCTGACGCCTCGTCGCGCCCGGACACCGGCGAGGCGGCCACGAAGAACACCGGAAAGAAGGCGGCCGGGGAGTCCGAGCCCGACGTCGAGGAGCCGGACGAAGTGCGCGCCGACGAGGTCGAGGGCGACGAACCGCTGCTCCCCGCGCGCGTGCACCGACCCTCCGACCTCATGCGGCTCCTGATCGGCGTGCTGGCCGTCGTCCTGCTGCTGGCGATCGCCGCGTTCGCGCACGGCACCACCTCGGGTCTCGAACAGGACATCAACAAGGGCACCGGACAGGCGCCCGACCTGCTCATCAAGATCGCGGGACTCGCCTCCAGCATCGCGATCCTCCTGGTGCCGGTCGCGTTCGCGATCGAGCGGCTGATCAAGCGCGACGGGCTGCGGATCGCCGACGGCGTGCTCGCGGCGGTCCTGGCACACGGGGTGACCCTCGCCACGGACCTGTGGGTCGCCAAAGCCGCCCCCGACTCCATCCAGGAAGCGCTCACCCAGCCCTCCCCCGGCGACATCCACGCCCTCACCGACCCGGTGCACGGCTATCTGGCCCCCGTCATCGCCTACATGACGGCGGTCGGCATGTCGCGCAGACCGCGCTGGCGGGCCGTGCTGTGGATCGTGCTGATGCTCGACGCGTTCTCGATGCTCGTCACCGGCTACACCACACCGTTCTCGATCATCCTGACGGTGCTGATCGGCTGGACCGTGGCCTACGGAACGCTGTACGCGGTCGGCTCCCCCAACGTCCGCCCGACGGGACGGACCCTGATGGCGGGTCTCAGGACCGTCGGCTTCCACCCGGTGAGCGCGGCCCGCGAGGAGTCCTCGGACACCGTGGAGGCCGGCGACCGGGGGCGGCGCTACTTCGTCACCCTTGAGGACGGTCCACCGCTGGACGTGACGGTGGTCGACCGGGAACAGCAGGCCCAGGGCTTCTTCTACCGCGCCTGGCGCAACCTGACACTGCGCGGCTTCGCCACCCGCAGCAGCCTGCCGTCGCTGCGGCAGGCACTGGAGCAGGAGGCGTTGCTCGCGTACGCGGCCATCGCGGCCGGGGCCAACGCGCCCAAGCTGATCGCCACCTCCGAGCTCGGCCCCGACGCCGTGATACTCGTCTACGAGCACACCGGCGGGCGCACCCTCGACTCGCTTGCGGACGAGGAGATCACCGACGACCTGCTACGCGACACCTGGCTCCAGGTGCAGGCGCTGCAGTCCCGGCGCATCGCACACCGCAGGCTGGTGGGTGACGCGATCCTGGTGGATCGTTCCGGCACGGTGATCCTTACGGACCTGCGCGTCGGCGAGATCGCGGCGGGCGAGCTGCTGCTGCGTATGGACGTCTCCCAGCTGCTGGTGACGCTCGGCCTGCGGGTCGGCGCCGAGCGCGCGGTGGCCGCGGCGCTGAGTGTGCTCGGGCCCGACGCCGTGGCCGACTGTCTGCCGATGCTGCAGCCCATCGCACTGAGCCGCTCCACGCGCGCGACGCTGCGAAGAATGGCCCGGGAGCGGGCCGAACGCGAACGCGAGGCGGTCCTCGACGCGTCCCGGCATGCCAAGCAGGCCCGTCTGGAGTCAACGACGGACGACACCACACCCGTGCTGGAGAAGCCCGACAAGAAGGCCGTGCGTGCGGAGGCCAGGGCCGAGAAACGGGCCATCGACGAGGCCGTGGAAGAGGCACGGGAGGAGGATCTGCTCACCCAGATCCGCCACCAGGTACTGCTGATCCGGCCGCAGGCACCGGTCGAACCGGCCCGACTGGAGCGGGTGCGACCGCGCACCCTGATCAGTTTCATCGCCGGCGCCATCGGCGCGTACTTCCTGCTGACGCAGCTCACCCACATCGAGCTCGGCCCGCTGGTGGCCAACGCCGAGTGGGGCTGGGTCGCCGCGGCCGTACTGTTCTCCGCGGCGAGCTACTTCGCTGCGGCGATGGCCCTGCTGGGCTTCGTGCCGGAGCGGGTGCCGTTCATGCGGACCGTCGCGGCGCAGGTCGCGGGGTCGTTCGTGAAGATCGTCGCGCCTGCCGCAGTGGGCGGTGTCGCCCTGAACACGCGCTTCCTGCAGCGCGCGGGAGTGCGTCCGGGGCTCGCGGTGGCGAGTGTCGGCGCGTCGCAGCTTTTCGGGCTCGGCTGCCACATCCTGATGCTGCTGTCCTTCGGCTATCTGACCGGCACCGAGAAGACGCCGTCGCTGTCACCGTCCCGTACGGTCATCGCGGGTCTGCTGACGGTCGCGGTGCTCGTGCTGGTCGTGACCTCGGTTCCGTTCCTGCGGAAGTTCGTCGCCACGCGCGTGAGGTCACTGTTCGCGGGTGTGGTGCCGCGCATGCTCGACGTGCTCCAGCGGCCGCAGAAGCTGATCACCGGCATCGGCGGCATGCTGCTGCTGACGGCCTGCTTCGTGATGTGCCTGGACGCCTCGATCCGCGCGTTCGGCGACCAGACGACCTCGCTGAGCATCGCCAGCGTCGCCGTCGTCTTCCTCGCGGGCAACGCGCTGGGATCCGCCGCGCCGACCCCGGGCGGTGTGGGTGCGGTGGAGGCGACCCTGACGGTCGGTCTGATCGCCATCGGTCTCCCCAAGGAGGTCGCCGCGCCGGCGGTACTGCTGTTCCGGCTGTTGACCCTGTGGCTGCCGGTGCTGCCGGGCTGGCTCGCCTTCAACCATCTGACACGCAAGGGCTCGCTGTAGGGAGCACCGCGATACCTCTTACGGCCCGTGCCCCGAGCGTTCGCCCGGCGACGACGCCAAAATGGGACCATGCCCACCGCCTCCCGGATGCGCGCCACCGTCCTGACCGCCACAGCCCTGCTGCTGGCCTCCGTGCTGGCCGGCTGCGGCGACGACTCCCAGGACGAGGACGTCTGGGCGCAGAAGCTGAGCTGGGAGGACTGCCCGCCGCCGTCCGCGGCGGAGGGTGGCGGTGACGCCCCGTCCCCCCTGCCGGACGGCGACCCATGGCAGTGCGCCACCCTCAAGGCCCCCCTCGACTGGGACAAGCCCAAGGGCGACACGATCGACCTCGCGCTGATCCGGGCGAAGGCGAGCGGCTCCGCGGGCGAGCGGATCGGCTCGCTCATCTTCAATTTCGGCGGCCCCGGCGGCTCGGGCGTGACCACCCTGCCCGCCTTCGGCGAGGACTACACGAGGCTGCGCACCCGCTACGACCTGGTGAGCTTCGACCCGCGCGGCGTCGGCCGCAGTGCCCCCGTGGAGTGCGAGAACGACGCCCAGCTCGACGCGTACTTCCAGCAGGACGCCACCCCCGACGACGCCGCCGAGCGCACCGAGCTGCTGGACAACACCAAGGAGTTCAACGCGGCCTGCGAGGGGAACTCCAAGAAGGTGCTGCCGCATGTGCGCACCACCGACGCGGCCCGCGACATGAACCTCATGCGGCAGGTCCTCGGCGACGACAAGCTGTACTACTTCGGCATCTCGTACGGCACCGAACTCGGCGGCGTCTACGCGCACCTGTTCCCCAGGAACGTCGGCCGTGCGGTGTTCGACGCGGTCGTCGACCCCACCCAGAGCTCCGAACAGGGCTCGCTCGGGCAGGCCAAGGGCTTCCAGCTCGCCCTCGACAACTTCGCCGAGGACTGCACGTCGAAGATCGAGGACTGCCCGATCGGCGACAGCGCACAGAACGTCAAGGACCGCATCGCCCAGCTGCTCAAGAACCTCGACAGGAAGCCGATCCCCGGCATCCCCCCGCGTGAACTGACCCAGACGGACGCGACGAACGGCATCGCGCAGGCGTTGTACTCGAAGGATTTCTGGGAGTACCTCACCGAAGGGCTTGAACAGGCGTACGACGGGAACGGCGGAACCCTGATGGCGCTGTCCGACTCGATGAACGGCCGCAGCCAGAACGGCGAGTACAGCAACCTCGTCGCCGCCAACATCTCCATCAACTGCGCGGACGACAAAGCGCGCTACACCACGGACTACGTCGAGCAGAAGCTGCCCGAGTTCCGGGCCGCCTCGGCGCTGTTCGGCGACTTCCTCGCCTGGGGCATGGTCAGCTGCACCGACTGGGCCGTGCCGGGCGCCGCCGACCATCCCGACGTGAGCGCGCCCGGGTCCGCGCCGATCCTCGTCGTGGGCAACACGGGCGACCCGGCCACGCCGTACGAAGGTGCGCGGAAGATGGTGACGGCCCTCGGCAAGGGCGTCGGCGTCGAGCTGACGTACAAGGGGCAGGGACACGGCTCGTACGACAGCGGGAACAAGTGCGTGCAGGACGCGGTGAACGGCTACCTGCTGGACGGGAAGGTGCCGGCGTCGGGAACCGTCTGCTCCTGACGCACTGGACAGCCGAATTCGGAGAGAACTCGCAGGTCAGAACGTTATCCACAGGCCCCGGCGGTCCTCTCGTGATCCGCCTACCATGGCGGGACAGCCATTCGCGGCACAGAGCGGAAGGCCTGCGAGGGGGGACCGCGATGAGGAGTTTCGCACGGTGGACGGCCCTGGGCGCCGCTGCCGCACTGCTGGTGACGGGGTGCGGCGGTTCATCGGGGAACGGCAGGGACGGCGGGAAGACCGACCAAGCGCAGCCGACAGCCGGCCCGTCCGCCTCGTCCGGCCCGCTGCCCTCCACACTGACCTCGCAGAGACTCGACTGGGGACGCTGCAAGGCCACCGCGGACTCCTCCCCGCCGGGCAGCGACTGGCAGTGCGCGACGCTCAAGGCGCCGCTGGACTGGTCGAAGCCGGACGGCGACACGATCGGGCTCGCACTCATCCGCACCAAGGCCCGCGGTGAGAACCGCATCGGCTCGCTGCTGTTCAACTTCGGCGGCCCCGGCAGCTCCGGCGTGTCCACGATGCCGGCGTACGCCGCCGCCGTCTCCCCTCTCCGAGAGCGTTACGACCTGGTCAGCTGGGATCCGCGCGGGGTGGCGGCCAGCGAGGGTGTCCGTTGCCGGGACGACCAGCAGATCCAGGCGGCCGAGTCAGTGGACATCACCCCGGACACCCCCGCCGAGGAGAAGGCGTACCTCCAGGACTCCACCGCCTTCGGGAAAGGCTGCGAGAACGACGCCGACGCGCTGATGGCCCACGTCTCGACCACCGACACCGCCCGCGACATGGACCTGATGAGGCAGGTCCTCGGCGACAGGAAGACGCACTACTTCGGCATCTCCTACGGCACCGCACTCGGCGGGGTGTACGCGCACCTCTTCCCGCAGAAGGTGGGCCGACTGGTCCTCGATGCCGTCGCCGACCCGAGCGCCGACATGGTGGGCCACAGGAAGAACCAGGCCCGCGGCTTCCAACGGGCACTGAACGCCTACCTCAAGTCCACCGACCAGGACCCCGGCCAGGGCTCGCGGAGGATCGCGGACCTGTTGAAGCGGCTCGACGCGAACCCGCTGCCGACGTCGACGGGGCGCAAGCTGACACAGGCGCTCGCCTACATCGGCATCATTCTGCCGCTGTACAGCGAGGACAGCTGGCCGACCCTGACCAGCGCGCTTGACACGGCACGGCGGGGAGACGGTTCGGAGCTCTTGGCGCTCGCCGACGAATACAACGAGCGTGACCCGTCCGGCCGTTACGGCACGGGGGCCCATTCGCAACGAGTCATATCGTGCTTGGACGACAAGCAGCGGCTGACAGTCGACGAGACGCGGAAGCTGCTGCCGGAGTTCGAGAGGATCTCTCCCGTTTTCGGGCCCTTCCTGGGCTGGGACACGACCGGCTGGTGCCACGACTGGCCGGTGGCCGGGCAGTTCGAAACGCCGGAGGTGAGCGCGCGCGGTGCGGCACCGATCCTGGTGGTCGGCAACACCGGCGACCCGGCGACACCGTACGAGGGCACCGGGAAGATGGCCGCCGAACTGGGCAAGGGCGTGGGCGTGGTGCTCACCTGGAAGGGCGAGGGCCACGGGTCCTACGGCAGCGGGAGCGACTGCGTGGACTCCGCGGTGAACGCGTATCTGCTGGACGGCACCGTACCGAGGGACGGCAAGGTCTGTTCATGACGGCGGCGGGGGCTCCGGGCACTCGCGGCACCCGAAGCCCCCGCCGCCATCCGACCGGGACGAGCCGAAGCTCAGTACACCGGCTTGTCCGGCTCGATCTGGTGGACCCAGCCGATCACGCCGCCGCCGACGTGTACGGCGTCGGAGAAGCCCGCGGACTTCAGGACCGCGAGGACCTCCGCACTGCGGACACCCGTCTTGCAGTGCAGGACGATCTTCTTGTCCTGCGGGAGGGTCTCCAGGGCGGTGCCCATGAGGAACTCGTTCTTCGGGATCAGCTTGGCGCCGGGGATGGAGACGATCTCGTACTCGTTGATCTCGCGGACGTCGATGATCTCGATGTTCTCGCCGTCGTCGATCCACTCCTTGAGCTGCTTGGGAGTGATCGTCGAGCCGGCGGCCGCCTCCTGGGCCTCCTCGGAGACGACGCCGCAGAAGGCCTCGTAGTCGATGAGTTCGGTGACGGTCGGGTTCTCGCCGCACACCGCGCAGTCCGGGTCCTTACGGACCTTGACCTGGCGGTACTGCATCTCCAGGGCGTCGTAGATCATCAGGCGGCCGACCAGCGGTTCGCCGATGCCGGCGAGGAGCTTGATGGCCTCGTTGACCTGGATGGAGCCGATGGACGCGCAGAGCACGCCCAGGACGCCGCCCTCGGCGCAGGAGGGGACCATGCCCGGCGGCGGGGGCTCGGGGTAGAGGCAGCGGTAGCAGGGGCCGTGCTCGGACCAGAAGACGGAGGCCTGGCCGTCGAAGCGGTAGATCGAGCCCCACACGTACGGCTTGTTGAGCAGCACACAGGCGTCGTTGACCAGGTAGCGGGTCGCGAAGTTGTCCGTGCCGTCGACGATCAGGTCGTACTGGCTGAAGATGTCCATCACGTTCTCGGCCTCAAGCCGCTCTTCGTGAAGGACCACGTTCACGTAGGGGTTGATGCCGAGGACGGAGTCGCGCGCGGACTCGGCCTTGGAGCGGCCGATGTCGGCCTGGCTGTGGATGATCTGGCGCTGCAGGTTCGACTCGTCGACCTCGTCGAACTCCACGATGCCGAGCGTGCCCACGCCTGCGGCGGCCAGGTACATCAGCGCCGGCGAGCCCAGGCCGCCGGCGCCCACACAGAGCACCTTGGCGTTCTTCAGCCGCTTCTGCCCGTCCATCCCTACGTCGGGGATGATCAGGTGGCGGGAGTACCTGCGGACCTCGTCTACGGTGAGCTCGGAAGCGGGCTCGACCAGGGGTGGCAGCGACACGGGGACTCCGTTGGTCGGTCAATCACTACAGTTGTTCTCCCCGTAACACTGCCATGGGCTTCTTCATTCCGAGACACCCGTTCCGATCCGCGAGACGACGTCGTCCCAGTAGCCGGGCATGGTCTCCCAGGGGTCACTGCGGCCGAAGCGATCGGTGCGGTCCGTGAAGTAGATGGTCGCCGCGCCCTGCCAGCGGGCGATGCGCAGCGCCTCGTCGAGATGGCCGCGAGGGACACCGTGCACGAAGTGGCAGAAGCGCTCGGGCGAGTGGTCGGCGGTCCACTCGGCGACCTGCGACCAGCGGTAGTCGCTCCACGGGCCGGAGAACGTGACCAGTTGGTCGGCGTGCTCGGCGTAACCGGGGTACGGGTGGGTGCCGTGGCCGAGGACGATGTGGGCGTCGTCACGGATCGCGCGGAGCGTGGTGACCGTCCGACGGACCTCGGGAAGAGCCTCACGTTCGGTCGGGCAGCGGCCCAGCAGGAAGCCGTCGACCCGGTACCAGTCGATATAGCGATGCGCGTCGGAGATCATCTCCCCGAAGGCACGGGCCCCGTACGTGGCGTCGAGGTGGCCGAGGACCCGGATTCCCGCGTTGCGCAGACGACCGACCGCCTCCAGGCAGTGCTGGTCGGGGCGAGTGCCGGGGCCGTTGCCCGTGATGTTCAGGACGACCCAGTGCAGCGGGGCGCCGGGGCGGGCGAGTTCGGCCCATTCGGCCGGGGCGACAAGGGGGTGGGCGAAGCCCGGGATGCCCACGCCGGTGCGCAGGTCGGTGCCGGCCGTGCTGGAGGTGGCGCTGGTCAGATGCGACATGCCGCCTCCATCCAGATGTCGGCCAGGGATTCCTCCAGGTTGATCCGCGGACGCCAGCCGAGCCGATCGCGTGCGGTGCGCACGTCGGCCTGCTGCCAGTTGCCGCAGCCGTCCGGGTACGGGTACGCGACCGGGGCCGCGTGGTCCGACTCGGTGCGGGGGTGTCCGATGGTCGGCCTGAGGTGGGTGCCGGGAGGGCCGTCGAGTTCGTGGAGGGAGCCGCCGTATCCGGCGACGCGCGCGAGGATCGCGGCGGCGTCACGGAGCCGGACGGCGCGGCCGGAGCCGATGTTGATGACGCCCTGTGCCGCGGAGAGCGAGGCGGCGTGCACGGCGCGGGCGACGTCGCGTACGTCGACGAAGTCCCGCTGGGCGCCCAGGCCACCGAGTTTGAGCTCGCCGTCGCCGGACTGCATGGCGCGTCGCATGGCCTCGGCGAGGCGGCCGAGCGGGGAGCCGGCGGGAGTACCGGGGCCGGCCGGGGAGAACACACGCAGGACCACGGCGTCCAGGCCCGAGCCGAGGACGAGTTCGGTGGCGGCGAGCTTGCTGACGCCGTACGGCCCGCCGGGGCGCGGGACGGCGTCCTCGGCCGTGGACGAACCGGGCTGGCTGGGGCCGTACTCGGCGCCGCAGCCGATCTGCACGAGACGGGCGCCACAGCCGCTGCGCCGCAGCGCCTCGCAGACGGTGGCGACGGCGACGGTGTTGTGGCGGGTGAGGTCGCGCGCGCCGCCCCGGGTGGCACCGGCGCAGTTGATGACGACCCCCGGGTGAACCGCGTCGAGGAATCGGGTGAGGGCGCCGGGACTGCCGGACGCGAGGTCGAAGCGGACGTCGGCGTCGTCACCACGTCCGAGGGCGGTGAGCTGGACGGCCGGGTCGGCGAGCAGGCGGTCGGCGACGAAGCGGCCGAGGTAACCGTTGGCTCCGATCAGCAGGACTCTCATCGGGCTGCTCCCGGGGCCGAGGCGTCGGGTCGGGAGGTGATCATTTGGGGGTCTCCTTCGGGAAGAGGTGGTGCGGGTACCTGCGGTTCCGGGGGCGGGTGCCTGCGGCGGCGAGCGCACTCGGGCGCGGTCGCGGGTGCTTGTGGCGCCGGGCCGGGGGTTCCTGTGGCGTGCTGTGTGTGTGAGCGCTGGTGCGGGTTCTCCCGGGCGGGAGTGCGGGGCGGCGGCAGCCCGCAGGCGGTGCCTTGCGATACGGCGGTCATGGCTGCTCACCGGGGCGGGCGTGAGCCGAGGCTCGGGTCAGCGTGCGCATCGCGTGGGCCAGAAGGGTCAGGGCACCCAGACCGCAGGTGAGGGTCGGGATGCCGCCCGGGCCCCAGGCGTCGCTGATCGTCTGGACGGGAGCGGCCAGGAGGTCCCAGCCGGGGAGGCGGGCCGCGAAGACGGTGGCCAGGGCCACCGCCTGAGAGGTAGCCGTGACCGCGAGGACGGCCTTCGGAGCGTGGGTGAGGCCGTGGACGGCGAGGAGGCGGGCGAGGAACAGGAGGGCGCCCAGGGTGAGGGTCTGGGCGTAGGGGGGCGATTCGTCGAGGGCCGGGCCGGATGCGGCCAGGAGGGCGGTGAGAGCGACGAGGAACAGGACGAACGTGCCCAGCAGGAGCGGGCGTACGGAGGCGGCGAAGTCCTCCAGGCCTCGGCTGGCGGTCAGTCTGCGGCCGGCGCGGACGGCGAACAGCCGGGAGCTCCAGGCGGCGGGTGCGCAGGCCCAGGCGAGGGCCAGGGCGGGGGCCGCGGTGAGGGGCCAGGGGGCGTCGACGGTGCCGTCGGGGAGGCCGTCGGGGCCGCCGGCCAGGGCCGCGCCGAGCAGTCCGTCGCCGAGGAGGGCGTAGGCCAGGAGCCAGTACGTCCAGGTGCCGATGACGTTCGGGTGAGTGCGGGTCCTGCCGCGCGGGTCGTGGCCGAGCACCGCGCGCACGCCGAGGGCCACGGCGAGAACGCCCACGGCGGCGACGGTCAGGCGGACCTGTCCGTGGGTGAGGTGCAGGCCGACCACCGTGCCCGTGCACAGGGCGCCGGGCAGCAGGCTGAGCAGGACCCGGCCGACGCCGGCCCGCTGGGCCTCCCGCGGGGTGGAGTTCGGGGGCGTTTCGCCGTCGCGGGGAAAGCGGGCGTACATCTCCTCGGCGAGGGAGAAGACGTCACGGTGGCGGAAGCGGGCCGCGGTGCGGTCCGTGACGCCGTGGGCCTCCAGGCCCGCCGCGATCTCCAAGGGGTCCACGGCACGTTCGCACAGTTCGCGGTGACGGTGCATCAGGGCTTTCACCGGGTCCGCGCCGGTGCGGCGGGCGGTGGGGACGGTCGGGCGTGCCTCGCCACCCACGGTGTCGCCGTTGGCCCCGGTGTCGCCGTTGGCCCCGGCCCCGGCGTCAGACTCGGCGTCGGCCCCGGCGTCGGTGTCCGCCGACTCGTGTATGGCCGGCTCGGCCGGCTCCCCCGAGTCCGTCTCCGCCGTGAGCCACTCCTGCGACCGTGGGTCCCACCGCCCGGCGCCACCAGGACCCCCGGGGCGGTCCAGCTCGCCCAGTCCGCTCATCACGCTCCCTCCGCCGCGGCGATCGGTGCCGTGGCCCCTACCGGTGGCCCCGCCGCCCAGCCGGGTCCGCCGCGAGCCACGACACGCACGCCGCGCTCGGTCCAGCTCCCGGGTACGTGGGACTCGGCGGGCGCGGCGAACGGCAGGGGCTCCCCGGTGCCGTCGAGGACGACCCGTCGGACCGGGTTGCGCGAGACAATATCCAGGTAAATGCCGTGAAATGCCGTGATGTTCTGCTCGGCAGTGAAGAGTTCGAGTGCACGAGCGCGTGCGGCAGCGCCCAGCCGCGCACGGCGCTCGGGGTCGCGCAACAACGCCAGGCACGCATCGGCGAGCGCCCGCGGATTGCGCGGGGGCACGACCAGGCCGGTACCGCCGATGACCTCCACGACCGCGCCGACATCGGTGGAGACCGTCGCGCGACCGCAGAACATGGCCTCGATCAGGCCGATGGGGAAACCCTCGACCACACTGGACAGGACGGTCACGGCGCCCGCGGCGTACGCGTCGGCGAGGGTCGGCAGTTCCGGTCCGCCTCGCTCCTCGAAGGACACCGGGTTCTCGCCGACGGCGTGCGGCCCTTCGGCCTCATCCGGGAAGAGCTGCGCGGCCAGCGCCTTGCAGTGCCCGAGATAGGCGGCACCCTCGGGGCCCGCGGGTGCGCCGACGATCCGCAGCCGGGTCTTGGGCTCCTCCTTGCGGATCTCGGCGAAGGCGTGCAGCAGCGACACCAGGTCCTTGGCCGGTTCCACCCGGCCCACCCAGACGAGGGTGTCGGGGTCCGCGCACTCCGGCGACTCTCCGACCTCCGTGAAGGCCGAGGCGTCCATGCCCGGGTGGACCGTGCGGAGCGTGGCGTGGTCCGCGCCGCAGCGCTCCTGCCAGCGGCGGGCGTGCGCGTTGCCGGACGTGACGATCGCGGCCCGCCCGTAGGTCTCGGCGGCGAGCCTGCCGTGGAACGCGGCGAGCAGGGCCCGTACGGCGGGCGCGGCCTGCGTCGCGGTCAGATAGTGGGTGCGCAGCCGCACTCCGTACTCGGTCACCAGCAGGGGCACACCGGCGAAGTGGCGCGCGAGCAGCCCGGGCAGGGCCGCGAGGCCGCCGGAGGCCGCGTGGCACAGGTCGACGGAGCCGAGACCTTCGTCCTCGTACCAGTCGAGCGAAAGGGGGCGCAGGGCGCGCTCCAGATGCCCGGCGACCGCGAGCAGTTCGGGGACGCGCGCCTCCCGCGCCGCGCCAGGGGCGCCGGGCGCACGACAGGCGCGTTCGAGGGCGCGTATGGCAGCCTCGGAACGGAGCGCTCCCGCCAGGCCGCCTTCGTCGCGGGCGAGTTCGGCGAGCCCGTACAGTGCGCTGGCGAAACGGTCCGCCTCCGTGGCGGGCGGCCCCCCGGAAGCCTCTGGCGGGCCCCCGTGACACAACGAGGTCGCCAATTCGCCGTAGCACTCGGCGAACCGCCGGCGTGCGCGCCGTCCGTACACCACCCCGTCGTCCTCCGCGGTCCACAGCGGTGCCGTACGCACCCTGCTGACCTGCGGCGGCAGCGGGCCCCAGCCCTCGTCCTCCTGGCTTTCGCTGCCACTGAGCGCGTAGATGTCGAACTCGTGCTGCTCAAGCCCGCGCACGAGCCGGTCGCACCAGAGCCTGGCGTCACCGCTCACATACGGATAGCCACCCTCCGTAAGCAGTCCGATGCGCACGAGCGCACCCCCGATCTCCCGTATGGAGAGCCGCCGTTGGCCCGGCGGCTCGCAGCGGGACGAACGTATGCGGACAAGGCGGTGGCGCGACGGACGGTTGTCCGTCGCGCCACCAAAAGGGGTGAACGGTCGTAACTTTCCCGTGCGGGTCACGTTCGGTCGCGCTAGGAGATCATTCACGTACGTATCGTCACAGGCGATCGGTCACCTCAAGTCACGTCACGTCACGTCACGTCACGTCACGGCCGGCTCGCGCCGGGTCGCCCTGCGCCGCGCCGCGACCTCCGGGTCGAGTGCGGGCACGGCGGCCAGGAGCTGCTTGGTGTACGGGTCCTGCGGGTTGTCGTACACCTCGTCGGACGGACCGGACTCGACGAGCCGGCCGCGACGCATCACCGCGATCCGGTCGCTGACCTGACGCACCACGGCGAGGTCGTGCGCGACGAACACGAGGGCCAGCCCGAGTTCCCGCTGCAACTCGCCGAGCAGGGCGACCACCTGCGCCTGGGTGGTGACGTCCAGCGCGGATACGGGCTCGTCGCAGACGATGACGCGCGGGTCGGCCGCGAGCGCCCGCGCGATGCCCACGCGCTGGCGCTGTCCGCCGCTGAACTCGTGCGGGTAGCGGTCGTAGTGCGCGGCTTCGAGCCCCACGCGCTCCAGCAGTTCCGTCACACGCCCCCGGATGCGCCCCTCGTCGCTCCCCCGCTCCCGGCTTCGCTCGAGCGGCGGGACCCCCCGTCCGCGTGCCCGCAAGGGGTCGGCGATCGACTCGCCCACGCTGCGGCGCGGGTTGAGGGAGGAGACCGGGTCCTGGAAGACCATCTGTACGGAGGGACGCACTCCCACGCGCGCGTGCCCCTCGTACCGCACCTCCCCCGCGGTCGGTTCCAGGAGCCCGACGAGCATCCGGCCCAGGGTCGTCTTGCCGCTGCCGCTCTCGCCCACGATGCCGAGGGTCTCGCCGCGGCGGACCGTCACGGACACGTCGTCCACGGCGGCGAACGCCCGCTTCCCGCGCCCGAATTCGCGCCGCAGGCCAGTCGCCTCCAGAACGACCTCGCCGGACGTGAGGGAGGGTGCGCGGGGCGCGTCCACGCGCGGGACCGCGGCCAGCAGTTCGCGGGTGTACGTCCGCGCGGGCTCCCTCAGCACGGCTCCGACAGGCCCGTGCTCGACGACCCGCCCGTGCCGCATCACGAGGACCTCGTCGACGCTCTCGGCGGCGACGCCCACGTCGTGCGTGACGAGCAGCAGCCCCATGCCGGTCTCCTCGCGCAGCGTGTGCAGCAGGTCGAGGATCTGGGCCTGCACGGTGACGTCGAGCGCGGTCGTCGGCTCGTCGGCGATCAGCAGCTCGGGTTCGCAGGCCAGCGCCATGGCGATGAGGGCACGCTGTCGCATGCCGCCGCTGAACTCGTGCGGACGGGAACGGGACCGCCTCGCCGCGTCCGGGATTCCCACCCGGTGCAGTACGTCCACCGCACGCGCGCGTGCCGCCCGGCGCGACGCCCGTGTGTGCACGCGGTACACCTCGGCGATCTGGTCCCCGATCGCGTAGTACGGGTCGAGGGACGACAGCGGGTCCTGGAAGACCATCGCGGCCTTCGCGCCCCGCAGCCGCCGCAACGCGTCGTCCGAGGCCTGCCGTACGTCGACACCGGCGACCGTGACCGAGCCGCCGACGCGCGCGCCGGTGCCGCGGTGCAGGCCCAGCAGGGCCGAGGCGACCGTGGACTTGCCGGAGCCGGACTCACCGACCAGGGCGAGGGCGGCGCCCCGCTCCAGCCGGAAGGAGAGCCCGTCGACGGCACGCAGCTCGCCGAACTCGACGGACAGGTCCCGCACATCGACGAGGCTGCGGGAAGGAGCCTTCTGGGAGTCGCTCACGTCAGTACCACCCGTCGGTCGGCCACCGCGTACAGCACGTCCGCGACGGCGTTGGCGACGACCACGAAGAAGCCGATGACCAGGACCATGCCGACGACCACCGGCAGGTCGACCACCTTGACGGCATGGACCATTTCCTGTCCGATACCGGGCAGGCCGAACAGCGTCTCGGTGAGCACCGCGCCGCCGACCGCGCTACCGAAGTTGTTGGCGTTCAGCGCGATGACGGGGGCGAACGCCCCGCGCAGCGCGTGCCGCCCGATGATCGACCGCTCGCCGACGCCGTACGCCCGGAAGGTGCGGATGTGGTCCTCGGCCAGCGTCTCCAGCATCGACGCCCTGGTCAGCCGGGCGAACGCGGCGGCCTCGATGAGGGCGAGCGAGAGCCAGGGCAGCAGCAGGTTCCACGCCCATTGTTCGGGGTCGTCGGTGAAGGCGACGTACTGCGGGAAGGGCAGCAGCTCCAGTTCGCCGCAGACGACGATCATCAGGACCAGGCCGATGACGAACACGGGCGTGGCCACGCCCACGAGCGTGACGCCGGTCAGCAACCGCTCGGACAGCCGGCCCCGCCGCCACGCCGACAGCACGCCGGTGCCGACGCCGAGGATCAGCCACAGCACCATGGCGCCGAACACGAGCGACAGGCTGACCGGCAGCTTCGCCAGGATGAGCCGGGTGACCTGCTGGTCGCTCTGGTACGACAGCCCGAGGCAGGGCGCCGAGCAGTGCTGGACCGAGGTGCCCGTGGAGTAGTCCTGGCCGACGACGATGCCCTGCAGGAAGTGCCAGTAGCGCACGTACAGCGGGTCGCTGAGATGCAGTTGCTCCGCCACCTGCTGCACCTGGGCGGGCGAGCAGCGCGGGCCGCAGGTGATCTGGGCGACGTTGCCGGGGGTGACGTAGAAGACGACGTAGATGATCACCGAGATGGCGAACAGGGTGACGACGGCGCCGAGGACCCGGCGCAGGAGGAAACCGCCGAAGCCGTTCACTGTGCGCCTCCCTGGTCCGCCTTGGCCTCCTGCTTGCGGCCCGCGCCGACCCGCAGGCGCGAGGCCGCGCGGGGGTCCAGGGCGGTGCGGACACCGTCACCGAGGACGGTCAGCGCGAGGACGGTCACGAAGAGGGCGCCCGCGGGCAGCAGCAGGTACTGCGGGGCGGCCTGGTACCAGACGTCGGCGGCGGTGAGCATCTGCCCCCAGGACGGCGTCGGCGGCTTCACACCGACGCCGAGGAAGGACAGTGACGCCTCGACGGTGATGTTGATCGGCACGAGGAGCGCGGCGTACGTGATGACCGGCGCGGCAAGGCCCGGCAGCAGTTCACGCCGGGCGATCCGCCAGGTGCCCCAGCCGCTGAGCCGGGCCGCGGAGACGTAGTCGAGTTCCTTGAGGGTGAGCGTCTGCGCGCGCACGATCTTCGCGGTGTTGCCCCAGGCGACCAGGCCGATGACGAGGGCGACCAGTACGGGTCGCGGGAAGCTCGACGGGACGATCGCGAGCAGCGCCAAGGCCATGATCATCAAGGGCAGGGCGACGATGATGTCGGTGATCCGGCTCAACAGTTGATCAACCCATCGGTTCCCGAGCGCGGCGGCGACACCCACGAGGACACCGATGGCGACCTGCACCAGGGTCGCCGCGAGCGCGACCCCCAGGGAGACCCGCGCGCCGTAGATCAGGCGCGCGAACAGGTCGCGGCCGGTCTGCGGTTCGATGCCGAGCCAGTGGTCGGCGCCTATGCCCCCGAAGGATCCGACGGGCACGCCGCCGCGCGCCGAATCCACCAAGGACGGGTGGTAGGTGGTCGGGTCCTGACCCTCGATCGCCGTGAGCAGCGGCGCGGCGAGCGCGACCAGGACGAGCAGCGCGACGACGACCGCCGCGACGAGGGCGGCTCGCTGCGCGCGCAGCCGCCGCCAGAACTGACGAGCCCCGGAGGCCCCCGGGACGACGATGACCGTCCCGGGGGCCCGGGAGGCGACAAGTGCCTCACTCATGGCGCTACTTGACCGCGACCTGCGAGATGTCCAGAACACCGGTCCAGTCGCTGATCACGATGTTCTTGACGTTCTCGCCGTACAGCCGCTTGTACACGGGGTGGAACAGCGGCACGGTCAGCGCCTGTTCGCCGATCTTCTTGTCCAGTGCGCCCCACCGCTTGGCGGCAGCGTCGAGATCGGTCAACTTGTTGATCGCGTCGATCTCGGCGTTGACCGACTTGTCGTCGAGGAAGCCCGCGTTGAAGTTGGAGCCGTCCCTGACGATCTGCCGACCGTCGAAGATCGGGGCGAGGAAGGGACCGCCCGAGGGCCAGTCCGCACCCCAGTGGGCGAGGAAGAAGCCCGGCTCGGTCTTCACGTTGTGGATCTTGTCGGAGTAGTCGTTCTCCTCCAGGCCCTGCAGCTTGACGGTGATGCCGGCGTTCTTCAGCGCGTCCTGGACCGCGGTCGCGATCTCGGGGCTGGTCTCGAAGTCCTTGCTGTTGGAGTGGGTCAGGGTGACGGTGAGCCCGTTCGGGTGACCGGCCTCCTTCAGCAACCCCTTCGCCTTCGCCGCGTCGCCGGTCTTCCCCGCCGGGAACAGGTCGTAGGGCATGTAACCGAAGGACTTCTGGTCCGGCAGGAAGGTGGTGGCGGGCTCGGCCAGCGCGGAACCGCCGGCCGCGTTGATCACGGACGAGCGGTCGATGGCGTACGAGATCGCCTGCCGCACCTTGACGTTGTCGAACGGCTTCACGTTCGGGTTGAACGCGATGTAGTTCGTGTAGCCGAAGTGGCCAGTGCCGACGCGCGCCGCCAGCTTCTTGTCACCCGTCACCTTCGCGAGTTCGGCCGGGCCGAGGTTGGTGTCCGTGGTCACCGCGGCCGCGTCCGCCCCCTGGGACGACGACAACCGCTGGTTGATCACGGACGAGTCCAGCCCGGACCGTACGTCGATCTTGTCCGGGTACGCCTTGCGCTCGGCGTCCGTCGAGGCGGACCACTGCGTGTTGCGCGCCAGGACGACGTGCTCGCCGTCGTTCTGGTTCGTGACGACCTTGTACGGGCCGGACGAGATCGGGTGCTCCTCGTACTTCGTTCCCGTGTCCTTGCTCTTCGGCACGGGCGTGAACTGCGTCTGTGTGGCCAGGTAGGGGAACTCGCCCTCGGGCTTGTTCAGATGGAAGACGATGGTCCGCTCATCCGGCGTCTCGATCGCCGAGAGCCCCCTCTTGTCCTTGTAGGGGCCCTGGTAGTCGGCCGCGCCGACCAGCCAGTCCCTCAGGTAGGGGGCGCCACCGGAGAGTTCGGGGGCGAAGGAGCGCTCGATGCCGTACTTGATGTCGGCCGAGGTGATGGCAGTGCCGTCCTCGTACGTCAGCCCCTTCTTCAAGGTGTACGTCCATACGGTCGCGTCCTTGTTGGGGCGCCCGGTGTCGGTGGCGAGGTCCGGGACGACCTCGGCGCCGGCCGCGCCGTTCTCGCGGTTGCGGGTGGTGAGCGTACGGAACACCAGGGACGGGACGTTGCCGCCGCCGGAGGTGTACAGGCGGGCCGGGTCGAAGTCCTGCTGCGGGTTGGAGTTCAGGACCGTGAGCGTGCCGCCCTTGTGGGGCGCGGAGTCCCCGCCGGACGCCTTGGCATCGTTGTCCTCGGGCCCGCAGGCGGCGGCGCCCGCTGCCATAACCAGGCTTACGGATACCGCGGCCACACGGCGCGCTGTGGGGGACGGTGGACGCATCGGAGACGACCTCTCGAAAGGACGAGTCTCGGATTTCGAGACGGATTGACGAGGAGTGAGACAGAAGTGAACAGACGTCTGCCCCGGCGTCAGGCCGTCGAAGAAACCGTGACAAAGCCACGGCAGGAAGGAGAGTTCGCGACGCGCACGCCTGGGGCGGGTGTCAGCGACAGAGAATGTCGGCCACGCAGAGCGGGGTCACGCCGATCAGCGCCAGCTCTATGGCGACGCGGGCGGACACGTGACGATGCGACATGCGCAGAAATATGTACGACTTTTCTGCGCATGTCAACGTGACGTCAGAGGCGCCTGTCAACTCCCGGGAAACGGCCAGGGATTGGCCTTGCAGCGGATTCCGTCGTGGTCGAGGAACTTGGTCTGCTGCTGCATGACCGGCGCGAGCTCCCCGTCCTTGTCGCAGCTGACGTGGCCGTAGCCGAGCCGGTGGCCGACTTCATGGTTGATCAACATCTGCCGGTACGCATGGATCCGATCACCGTATGTCGTTGATCCCTGCGCCCATCGATAAGCGTTGATCATCACGCGCTCGGTGGCGGCCGAGTCACACGACACGTTGTCCACGGTGGTGTCCAGACCGGACTTGGCACACCACTCGGCGGTCGTGCCGGGGCTGGCGAGCGTGATCACGAAGTCGGGCTTGCCGGAGTAGACCCGCTCGAAGGTACGGGCGCCGTTGTGGGCCCAGCTCCGCTCGTCGTTGAGCGTCTTCTGGACGGCCTCAGCGAAGAGGTCGCCGTCGAGCCCGAGCCCCTGCTCCACATCCACCCGGTAGGTGTACTTCTGCCCATTGCCGGGAGCCTTGTCGACACCGGGCATCGCGTCGAACTTCCCCAAGGCCTTGAGGGTGGCGCCGAGCGCGTACGTCCTGCCCATCTGCTGCTCGTATGTCAGCGGCGCCGCCCCGGCCGACGGCTGCTCGTCGCCCTGCGAGGCCGAGTCGCGGTCGTCTCGCGCCTGGTCGGTCGCGGTCTGGGTGCGCACGTCGCCGTCGTCCCGCCCGTCCGCGACCTGGCCGGCCACGACGATGGCCAGCACGGTGGTGATCGCGGCGGCCGCGATGCCGGTGAACGTCCGCCCCTTGGCCCCCTTGACCGTGGTCGGCTCACCCGTCGACGGCGCGTCGTCGTCCTCGCCCGCCTCGACAGCCGCCTCGACGCCCGGCTCGTCGGGCCACGCGGTGACCGAGCCGTAGGGCTCGGAGGCGTGCACGGCGGTCCGTACGGCGGACGCGGAGGCCGTACGGGGCCCGGAGGCGTCAGTACGGGGGGCGAAGGCGTCCTCGCCCGCCTCGAAGGCGTCGAGGTAGTCCTGACGTGGTCCCGGCCCCTTCCGCCGTCCCGACCCCGCCCGCGGCGTCGGCCGCTGACGCGGTATCACCGGCCCGGGCCCGCCCTGCCCGGCACCGGCCCGCCCGCTCGATCCGCCCCAGCCGCCGCCGGTTTCCCGCTGCTCGGGATGTCCACCGCGAACCTGGGGCACGCCAAGGGCCGGGGTGCCCTCCGCAAGCCTGGGGACGCCGTGCGCGGGCGTGCCGTCCGGCAGACGCGGCCTCCCGCGCGCGGGCGCCCCCTCGGCGAACCTCGGGGCCCCCTGCGCGGGAGCCCCGTACGCGGGCGGCGGAAAAGCGGCCCGGTTCGCGGTCCGGTCCCGGCCGCCCGTCACATCGGCGTCATTGTCACCACTATTACTGTTCTCACCGTTATTGCCGTTGTCACCGTTGTCGCCCCTGGGGGCATCCTTCGGGACAGATCCACGTCGACTGTGGCGTCCCACGCCGCGCCTCAGCTCCCCGCGCCAGTAGTGCTCGACATCCCGGCGTCCTTGTCGGGAACTCCCACTCTTCCGTCTCCCATGCCGGCGGCCTCCGAGTCCGTGAGAAGGTCACGGAACGCGCCCGCCACCGTTTCCGGATACTCCATCATGGCCACGTGCCCCGCCTCGGGCAGGGTGAACAAACGGGAGTCGCGGAATGCGCGGGCCGCTTTCTGGGCCATGCGGAAGCCCACGAGTTGGTCCCGGCCACCGTAGACGAGGAGCGTCGGGGCGAGGACGCGTTCGGCCTGGCGCCACAGCGCGTGCTGGCCGCCCAGGGTGTACGCGTTCACCAGACCGCGCGCGGAGCGCGTCATCGCGTCCCAGAAGTACGGCAGTCGCAGCCGCCGTTCCATCTCCTCCACCGCGTACCGCAATCCCTCGGGCGTCACCCGCCCCGGGTCGCCGTAGCACAGGGCCGTGACCCCGCGGACCCGCTGCTCAGCCGTCCACTCCCTGGTGTACCGGGTGAAGAGTCCGGCCACGCCGGGCACCGCGAGCAGTGCCGTCGGCACCGCGGTGCGCTGGACGCGGATCTCCGGCAGCGCCGGCGAGACGAGCGTGAGCGTGCGGACGAGATCGGGGCGCACCGCGGCCACGCGCGTGGAGACCGCGCCGCCGAGCGAGTTGCCGAGGAGGTGCACGGGACCGCGCCCGGACGCGTCGAGGTAGCGGATGACCGCGCGCGCGTGACCGCTGATCGAGTAGTCGCCGTAGTCCGGCGGCGGGGAGTCGCCGAAGCCCGGCAGATCGACGGCCTCGCTGTCGACGGTGGCGTCCAGCTGCTCCATCAACGCGGACCAGTTCTGCGAGGACCCACCCAGTCCGTGGACGCACAGGGCGGGCGGCAGACCCGCACGCGCCGGCGGTCTCGACCGGATCGTCAGGGTGATCCCCGGCAGCCCGACCGACCTCAGGCGCTCACCTTCCGCCACCCGGACGGGCGCCACCTTGGGGAGCACGTTGGCGGGCGGCACGAACGGCAGCTCGGTCGAAGACATGCGGCAATGTTACGAGACGATCACGCAGTGGCTCACGTGTTCGCCGTCACAACCTGACATGTCCACCGACAATCGCTCGAATCAATCCGGATCAATTACGGATCATCCCGGATCAATGGCGTACAGATCGCGTGTCTCCTACGCTCGTATCCAGGGCACCCGCATGTCGCCCCCTGTTGCACATCAGGGGTGTTCCAGGAAGGGGAGCCCCACATGACCGTCGACCCCACCGACCCCACCGACCCCGAGAAGCTCGCGGCCGAGGAGATCGAGTACGACGAGGAAATCGACGTCGAGACCCCGGAGGGCGACGCGGCCGAGCAGCACACCGCCGTCCAGCCGGACCGCGACGACCCGCTGAGCGACTTGGACCCGACCCGCGCCGCCGAGGCCGATGTCATCGAACAGGCCCGGGTCGTCTCCCTCGACGAGGACGACTATCGGTGACGCACGGGACGGATCACCGCTGAACGGGATTGGTGCGCCCTGTTGCCCGTTAAATCACGTCTTGAAACCTTCTGCACGGCTTTCGCCACCGTCCGGTCCGTGAAATTCTGCGCTCGCACCGCGCACACCACGGTTACCGAAAAGTACGATGGCCGCGCGGCGCACACCGCGAGTGGACGACTTTGGGAGGCGGCGTGACAGCCATCGAGCAGACAGAGGCAGCGCGCCCGCGAGGCACGCGCCTGCCGCGCCGTGCCCGACGGAACCAACTGCTGGGCGCCGCCCAGGAGGTCTTCGTGGCGCAGGGCTACCACGCCGCCGCGATGGATGACATCGCCGAGCGCGCCGGCGTCAGCAAGCCGGTGCTCTACCAGCACTTCCCGGGCAAGCTCGACCTCTACCTCGCACTGCTGGACCAGCACTGCGAGTCCCTGATCCAGGCAGTACGGAACGCGCTGGCGTCGACGACCGACAACAAGCAGCGCGTCCGGGCGACCATGGACGCCTATTTCGCCTACATCGAGGACGACGGCGGCGCCTTCCGCCTGGTCTTCGAGTCGGACTTGACGAACGAGCCCGCGGTGCGTGCGCGCGTCGACAAGGTCACGACCGAGTGCGCCGAGGCGATCTGCGACGTCATCGCAGAGGACACCGGCCTCTCGCGCGCGGAGTCGATGCTGCTCGCGTCCGGCCTGGGCGGTCTCGCGCAGGTGGTGGCCCGTTCCTGGCTGCACAGCGACCGCAGCGTCCCGCGCGACCAAGCGGTCCAGCTGCTGGCGTCCCTGGCCTGGCGGGGCATCGCGGGCTTCCCGCTGCACGGCATCGACCACCACTGAGTCGTACGCGTGAGTCGCACGCGCGGGTGCGGGCTGTTTGTTCCCGCCCGATGTTCGCTCCTGGCGTTCATGGGCGGGAACATGCGCGTCCCCTCACCGGGCTAATGTGTGCTGGTACGGCGCGGAAGGTCGCGCACTTCACTGACCGTCGGAGGGACATAGCCGTGGAGGTCAAGATCGGCGTGCAGCACGCACCCCGCGAGATCGTTCTGGAGAGCGGTCAGAGTGCCGAAGACGTCGAGCGAGCGGTGGCCGAGGCACTGTCGGGCAAGTCTCAGCTGCTGAGCCTCGTGGACGAGCACGGCCGCAAGGTCCTCGTTCCGGCCGACCGTCTCGCCTACGTCGAACTCGGCGAGCCGGCCCCCCGCAAGGTGGGCTTCGGCGCGCTGTAGTCACACGCGAGATCACTCGCGCGTCCGCGCGACGGGAGGGGCCCGGCGACCATGTGTCGCCGGGCCCCTCCCGAATTTTCTCCTCCACATATGGAGCACAGACCGCGCACAGAGGAGGATTGCATTTCGCAGGTCACGGGTATGACGGGCTACGAACGTGACGCGCAGTGCGGCGTGGGAGGGACCCCATGATGTTGTTGGAAGCGCTCGGCTCCGCTCTGCTCGGGCTGCTGCTGGCGGGGGCGGCGATCCACCGGCTGTCCCACCGCTTGCCGACCCGCTCCCTGGTCCTCTCGACCGGTGTCGCCGGAGCCCTGTTCGGCGCCTTTGTCACGCACAGCGCGCTGGACGCCGGAGGTGTTCTGCTGCCCCTCGTCGGCGCGGCGGTCGTCTCCGCGGCCTCGCTCTCGCTGCTGCTGCGCCCCGCGGGAAGACTCCGCCGCCGATCGGCGACCGCCTGACCCCTCGCCGATCGCGGCGTCCTTTCCGGTCCCGGCACCGCACAGCGCGCCACCGGGCAGGTTCCAGGAAAACCCGCGGCGAGGACAGAACCTAGGCCGCCAGCCCCAGCGCCGCCATCCGCTTGGTGTGGGCCTCGGTGATGCGGGAGAACATCCGGCCCACCTCGGCGAGGTCGAAGCCGTCCGCGACACCGCCCACGAGCATCGTCGACAGGGCGTCCCGGTCGGCCACCACCCGCTGGGACTGCGACAGCGCCTCTCCCATCAGCCGCCGCGCCCACAGCGCGAGCCGTCCCCCGACGCGCGGCTCCGCGTCGATCGCGGCGCGCACCTTCTCCACGGCGAAGCCGGCGTGCCCGGTGTCGTCGAGGACGGCCAGGACGAGCTCCCGGCTGTCCGCGTCGAGGCGAGCGGCGACCTCTCGGTAGAAGTCGCTGGCGATCGAGTCGCCGACGTACGCCTTGACCAGGCCCTCCAGCCAGTCGGACGGTGCCGTCTGCTTGTGGAAGCCGTCGAGCGCGGCGACGAACGGCTCCATCGCCAGGGTCGGCTCCTCGCCGATCTCCGTGAGCCGGTCGCGCAGCTTCTCGTAGTGGTGGAACTCGGCCGACGCCATCTTCGCGAGCTCCGCCTTGTCCGCCAGCGTCGGCGCCAGCTTGGCGTCCTCCGCGAGCCGCTCGAAGGCCGCGAGTTCCCCGTACGCGAGAGCGCCGAGCAGGTCCACGACCGCCGCACGGTACTGCGGATCGGAGCTGGCCCGGGACCAGTCCTGGGCAGCGACTCCGGTGACCTCGGGGGAAACGTCTGCGGGCGCGTCGGAGGTGTTGTCAGGCGTCGTCATGAAGCGCACAATAGCTCGCCCGTCGCACGACGGAAGTCCCTGGTCAATCAGTGTGACGACGGCTACGTGACCAAACCGGCCATCGCATGTGCGCGATTCCGGGGTATGGTGGTAATGCGCCCGCTGAGGACTTCGACGTATCTCGACGGGCCGCACGAATGAGGATGCCCGGTCGGAGGCCCGATCGGCTCCGACCCGACAGCCCTCCTCGTCCGTACGGCGCTCTGCGTACGGAATCCGGAGGGGGACCCTCAGCGGTACGAGCGCTAGAGCGTCGGCAGTGGTCCCGTGCCATACGGCTTGCCCGTAAGGCAGTCGACGTCCCCAGCACGGTCTTAGACGACCCCCGAGCTCGCCTCGCACCGCCCACACAGAAGAGGCAGCACCCTGACTACGACCTTCCGGGAGCTCGGGATTCTTCCCGAGACCGCCGAGGCCCTCGAAGCCGTCGGCATCATCACCCCCTTCCCCATCCAGGAGATGACCCTCCCCGTCGCCCTCTCGGGCGCGGACGTCATCGGCCAGGCCAAGACCGGCACCGGCAAGACGCTGGGCTTCGGCCTCCCGCTCCTCGAGCGTGTCACCGTCCCCGCCGACGTGGAGGCCGGGCGCGCCCAGCCCGAGGCCCTCACCGACGCCCCGCAGGCGCTCGTCGTCGTCCCCACCCGCGAGCTGTGCACGCAGGTCACCAACGACCTGCTGACCGCGGGCAAGGTGCGCAACGTGCGCGTTCTCGCGATCTACGGCGGCCGTGCCTACGAGCCCCAGGTCGAGGCCCTCAAGCGGGGCGTCGACGTCGTCGTCGGTACCCCGGGCCGTCTGCTGGACCTCGCGGGCCAGAAGAAGCTCAACCTCAAGCACATCAAGTCGCTCGTCCTCGACGAGGCCGACGAGATGCTCGACCTGGGCTTCCTGCCCGACGTCGAGAAGATCATCAACATGCTTCCGGCCAAGCGCCAGACCATGCTGTTCTCGGCGACCATGCCGGGCGCGGTCATCGGACTCGCCCGCCGCTACATGTCGCAGCCCACGCACATCAGCGCCACGGCGCCGGACGACGCGGGCAAGACGGTCGCCAACACCAAGCAGCACATCTACCGCGCGCACAACATGGACAAGCCCGAGATGGTGGCGCGCATACTGCAGGCCGACGGCCGGGGACTGGTCATGGTCTTCTGCCGTACGAAGCGGACCGCGGCCGACCTCGCCGACCAGCTCCAGCAGCGCGGCTTCGCCGCCGGCGCGGTCCACGGCGACCTCGGCCAGGGCGCCCGCGAGCAGGCCCTTCGCGCCTTCCGCAACGGCAAGGTCGACGTGCTCGTCTGCACCGACGTCGCCGCCCGCGGCATCGACGTCGAGGGCGTGACGCACGTCATCAACTATCAGTCGCCGGAAGACGAGAAGACGTACCTGCACCGCATCGGCCGCACCGGCCGCGCGGGCGCCAAGGGCATCGCGATCACGCTGGTCGACTGGGACGACATCCCGCGCTGGCAGCTCATCAACAAGGCGCTGGAGCTCAACTTCAGCGACCCGCCGGAGACGTACTCCACCTCCCCGCACTTCTACGAGGAACTCGGCATTCCCGCGGGCACCAAGGGCGTCCTGCCGCGCACCGAGCGCACGCGCGCCGGGCTCAACGCGGAGGAGCTGGAGGACCTGGGCGAGCCGGGCGGGCGCGGTCCGCGCGGTCGCGGCGACCGCAACGGTCGTGGTGGCCCGAGCGGTCGCGGTGGCCCGGACGGTCGCGGTGGCCCGGGCGGTCGTGGTGGCCGCGGCGAGCGGAGCGACCGGGACGAGTCCCGGTCCGCCGACAGCGAGCGCGCGGCCCGTACGCCGCGACGCCGCCGCCGTACCCGCGGTGGTACGCCGCTGGACGCCACGGCGTCCTCCGGGGCGGCCGAGGCGATCGCACCGGAGGAGAACGCCACGGCGGTCTCGGCCGGAACGGCCGTTCCCACGGAGGACGCGAACGCGACGGCTCGTACCCCGCGCCGTCGCCGCCGTGGCCGTAATGGCGCCCAGGGCGATGCCGTACCGGCGGCCACGGCCGTCGAGGCACCGGCGCCCGAGGCGGCCGCGGAGGCGGCTGTCGCGACGGCCGAGGGCACGGTTGCCCCGGACTCCGCCGAGGCCCCGGCGAAGTCGCGTCGCCGCCGGACCCGCAAGTCCGCGGAGACGGCGCCCACTTCGGCCGAGCCGACGACGCCCGCGACGCCCGAGCCGACCGCACCGGTGACCCCGGATGCCGTCACGGACGCGGCGCAGGTGTCCGAGGCGACGACGGTGTCGGAGCCCGAGGCTCCCGCCGCCCAGCCTCGCCGCCGCACCCGCAAGGCGGCGACGACATCGACGACGGCCGAGGCCGCGGTCGACACCGCGGAAGGCGTCACCGAGGCGGCTGTGGAGGCCGTGGAGGCCAAGCCCCGCCGTCGTACCCGCAAGGCCGCCGCGGCTCCCGCCGAGGCCGCACTCGACACCGTCGAGGCCACGGAGGCCACGCCGCGTCGCCGTACCCGCAAGGCCGCCGAGCCCGTAGCGGCCGTCACCGCCGAGATCCCGGCCCAGACGGCCCAGGAGCCGGAGCCCGCCGAGGCCAAGCCGCGCCGTACGCGCAAGGCCGCGGCGCCGGCCGAGGCCGCCGTGGACACGGCCGAGGGCGCGGAGACCAAGCCCCGTCGCACCCGCAAGACCGCAGCCGCCGCAGAAGCGGCCGTGGACACCGCGGAGGGCGCCGAGGCGGCACCCCGTCGCCGGACGCGTAAGGCGGCCGAGCCCACCGTGAGCGCGGAGACGGTCGACGCCGCGGAGGCCAAGCCGCGCCGTACGCGCAAGGCCACCGCGGCCAAGGCGGAGGACACGGCCGAGCCGACCGTGGCGAAGCCGCGTCGTACGCGCAAGACCGCGGCGTCGGCCGAGGCTGCCGTGGACACGGCGGAAGGCGCCGAGGCGAAGCCCACGGTGCGCCGGACCCGCAAGGCCACGGCCGCCGCGTCCGCCCCCTCCGCCGACATCCCGGCCCAGGCCGCCGAGGCCACGCCGAGGGTACGGCGGACCCGTAAGGCGGCGGTCGCCACGGAGCCCGCGGAGAGCTGATCCCGCGCTCGACGGCCCGGTTCACCTCACGTGAACCGGGCCGTCGGCGTTCCCACCCCGGACCACCGACCCGTGCGCTCCCGCCTCCCGGCCCGGTCGGCGGAGAACCCACCCGATAGCCTCCCTCCGTGAGCCGTCGCGTCTCCTTCACCCCGCCCCCCGGCGCCCGCGCCTACCCTCTGCGCACCGCACGCGGTGCATTCGCCGTCGTGGACAGCCCGGTGGCCGGCGTCGAGGCGAGGGGCACCGTGCTGATGCTGCCCGGCTTCACCGGCAGCAAGGAGGACTTCACGCTGCTGCACGAGCCGCTCACGGCGCGCGGGTACCGGATCGTGGCCGTGGACGGGCGGGGCCAGTTCGAGTCGGACGGGTCCGAGGACGACGAGTCCGACTACGCGCGGGAACGGCTGGCCCGGGACGTGCTCGCGCAGGCCGAGGCCGTCGGGGCGCCCGTGCATCTGCTGGGGCACTCCCTCGGCGGGCAGATCGCCCGGGCGGCCGTCCTGCTCGACCACTCCCCTTTCCGTTCGCTCACCCTCATGTCCTCCGGCCCGGCGCGGATCTCCGACTCCCAGCAGGAGCGCGTGAAGCTGCTGCGGGACGCGCTCGCCGTGATGGGCATGGCCGAGGTGTGGGAGGCCATGCAGGCCATGGGGCCACCGGAGGAGGTCGGCGGGCCGGCCGTCGGCATCGGTGACCAGGATCAGCTGCGCCGCCGCTGGTTGGGCACCACGCGTGCCCAACTCCTCGCCACGGGACGTCAGTTGTGCACCGAGCCGGACCGGGTCGCCGAACTCGCCGCCACCCCACTGCCGTTCCACGTGCTGTCGGGCGCCCACGACGACACCTGGCCGGTGACGCTCCTCGACGACATGGCCGTACGCCTGCGGGCGCACCGGACGGTCATCCCCGGCGCCGAGCACTCCCCGAACGCGGACCAGCCCCTGCCGACCGCACGCGCCCTTGCCGACTTCTGGGACGGCATCCCCGCACCGGACGAGCCGGTGAAGAGCTAGCCCGAAGAGCTGGTGCGAAGAGCTGCTACGAAGAGCTGGTACGAGGGGTTAGTACAACGTCTGCAGGTGCTCCCAGAAGCCGTCCCTCAGGGACCGACGCAAGTCCGACTGGCCGCGCAGCGAGTACTGGAGCAGCCCTTCCGCCTCCACCAGGAGGTCCTGGTCCACGGAGCCGGGGAGATAGGGGTGGCCCGGCAGGAGCTCGACGAGTGACTCGCGACCCCGCGCGGCCAGCCACTTCGCCGCGATCTGCGCGCCCACGAAACGGACGTCCTCGCGGGTGGGGCGGGACGCCGTCGCCTCGTAGGCGGGGGCCACGCGCCGGGACACGTACGGTTTGAAGAAGTCGAGGTCGAAGGTGCGCTGGCTGTCGACCTCCCAGAGCAGCGGCTCGGCCTGGTTGCGGCCCTCGGGTGCCTCGATGCCCCAGAGGTGGACGCGGGCGCCGTACCCCTGCGCCGCCTCCACCGCCGAGACCAGGTCCTCGTCGCCGCCGAGCAGCGCCGCGTCGCTGATGGCGCGATGCCGGGCGAGGGACTCCAGGTCGGAGCGGATGAGCGAGTCGACGCCCTTCTGCTGGTTGTTCGCGTTCAGGTTGCCCAACCGGACCTTGACGTCCGGGAGTTCGGCGATGGACTGCTGCTCCGCCGTGTGGATGCGGCGTCTCGCGCCGTCGTACCAGTAGACCCTCAGCAGCCGGCTGTCCGCGAAGATCGTGCGGGCCCGGTCGATGAGCGCCTCGATGAGCCCCTCGGTGTCGAGGTCGAAGGAGCGGCGGTCCTCCGTGCCGGCGACGAGTCGTCCCGCGGCCGCGTAGAGGTATCCCGCGTCGACGAAGATGGCGTGCGTCGAGGGCGTCTTCGCCACCTCGGCGAGCATGCGCTGGAGCAGCTCGTTGGTGCGGTCGATGCGGGCGCTGAGGGCCTCGAGGTCGTCGTTCATCGCCTCCATTGTCCCGGCGGTCACGCTGCGAACACAACCGGTCCCGGTCAGTCTCCTTCGACTCTTGCACAATGCTTACCGGTCAGTAATTAGCCGTTCGAAAAATTTCTTTAGCGTAGGGAATGTTTGTAACACGCATCCCGTTGACTAGATACGGAACAGGGAGCACCGATGCTTCCTGCGCCGTCCGCCAAGTAGTTCTCCTCAGGAGGATGACCAGACGAAGGGAGAAGCCCTTGCGCTTCGAAATCATGCGACTCGACGATGTCGACGGCACAGCCGTGGACAGCACCGTTGTGGACGCCGCCTCCGTCAACCGTATCGTTCAGCAGGCTGCCTCGATCGGGCAGCGGCTGTGGATCCGGCCGGCCGAAACCTCGGCCTCATAACCCCGGATCCCTCCACAGTTTCAGAGCCCCCGTTCGGCAGCGACGTCGAACGGGGGCTCTGCTCTTGCCCACAGACCCGGGACAGCCGGCTAGCTCGCCCGGACCACCTGAGTGACCCCGTTGATGATCTGCTGGACGGCGATCGCGGAGAGCATCATGCCCGCGAGGCGCGTCACCAGGACCACACCGCCGTCCTTGATGACCCGGATGATCAGCAGCGAGTACCGCATCACCAGCCACAGGACGACATGGATGGCGAGGATCGCCGTCCACACCGACACCTGCGACACGGCACCGTCGGTCTTCTGGACCGCCAGGATCACCGACACGATCGCGCCCGGCCCGGCCAGCAGCGGCATGCCCAGCGGTACGAGGGCCACGTTGACGTCCTTGGTCTGCTTCGGCTCGTCCGTCTTGCCGGTGAGCAGGTCCAGCGCGATCAACAGGAGCAGCAACCCGCCCGCGATCATCAGCGCGGGCACGGAGACATGCAGGTAGTCGAGGATCTGGTGCCCGAGGACCCCGAAGACGGTGATCACGCCACCGGCCACACAGACGGCCTGGAAGGCCATCCGCTTCTGCACCTTGGCCGGGCGGCCGGCGGTCAGCGCGAGGAAGATCGGGGTGATCCCGGGGGGATCCATGATGACGAAGAGGGTCAGGAAGAGGGAGCCGAAGACGGCGACGTCGAACATGAGGGCCTTGCAGAGCGGGGGAGGGAGGTGGGCGTGCGGAGGCTGAGCCTCAGTGCGGAGGCTGAGCCTCAGGCCCCGCCGGTCCCCGGCACCGGGAACGCGCCCGTCGCGCGTCGCGTGATCTCCCCGTACACCTCGGGGTCGGTCGTGTACTCGCCGAGCGAGACGGTCTTGCGGCTGCCGTGGTAGTCGGAGGAGCCCGTGACCAGCAGCCCCAGTTCCTTGGCCAGCCCCCGCAGTCGCGCCCGCGCGTCCACGTCGTGGTCCATGTGGTCGACCTCGATGCCGTCCAGGCCGGCCGCGGCCATCTCGGCGATCGCGGAGTCCGGCACCGTGCGGCCCCGTTTGGCGGCGGCCGGATGTGCGAACACGGTGACCCCGCCCGCGCTCTTGACCAGCCGGATCGCCTCGAAGGGGTCCGTCTCGTGCTTCGCCACGTAGGCCCGGCCGCCGTCGGCCAGCCAGTCCTCGGTGAAGGCGTCGCTCACGGTCGGTACGACCCCGAGCTCGACCAGCGCGGTCGCCACATGCGGGCGCCCCACCGAGCCGTCGCCCGCGATCCGCGCCACCTGCTCCCAGGTGACGGGCACGCCCAGTTCCCTGAGCCGGGCGACCATGCCGCGGGCCCGCGGCACCCGGTCGTCGCGCACCAGCTCCCGCTCGGCGAGCAGCGCCGGCTCCTCGGGGTCGAAGAGGTAGGCCAGCATGTGCATGGAGACGCCGTCGATACGACAGGACAGCTCGGCGCCCGTGACGAGCGTGAGCCCCTCCGGCAGCGCGGTGATGGCCTCCGCGTGCCCCCGGGTCGTGTCATGGTCGGTCAACGCGACGACGTCCAGACCGGCCGCGGCGGCGTTACGCACCAGCTCGGCAGGGCTGTCCGTACCGTCGGAGGCCGTGGAGTGGGTGTGCAGATCGACGCGCACGACGCGGACTCCAAACGATGACGGGGCGGCCTGGACGGACCGGACTGACGGGAACGCTCAAGGATAACCAGATATTCGAGCTCCCCTGTCACACCCGCACACCTCGAGCACCCCCTACACACACCCACCCAGGGGCGCGGGGCTGTATCGATGTGCGACTCCGCCGCGTGGGCGCGACCAGCCCCGGACAACCCGCAGACGGCCGCGAGCCCGAGCACTCAAGACCCAACTCGGCCAACCCAGCGGAGCGCTACGGCTTGAGCAGGCGCGGCGACAGCGCCCCGCACGGCACCAACTCCAACTCCGCCCCCGCGTCCCGCAGATCCGTCAGCACCAGCTCGTCGTACATCAGCAGCCCGGACTGCTCGGGCCACACCACCGCCCACACCCACAGCCCCAGCGCCTCGCCCGCGAAGACGGCGCGGTCGTCCGGGGCGCCGGCGACATGCCAGAGCGGGGTCGGGCGTCCGGCGGCCAGCACCTTGGCCTGGGGCGGTTTCTCGACGCTCATGTACGGACCGGGGTCCGGGCCGTCGATGCCCGCGTACCGGGCGCCGAGGCCCACACCGAGTTCCTCGGCCACCAGGATCAGTTCCCCCATGCCGCCGAGCGGTCCGGGCCCGGAGCAGGCCACCGCCGTGGCCCGGCCGCCACTGCGGTCGTCGCCCGCGCAGGCCACACCCGTGAACAGCCAACCGACCGGTAGCGGCCACGGCATCCACACCGGCACCTGGGTGCGGTGCACCACGACTCCGAGGGCCTCGACGCTGGGCGGGATCACGGGCTGCACCGGATGCACGGTGCCGTGCGCATCGCACTGCCAGGTATCGGCGAAGAGTCCGGGAGCCCTGACCCGGCCACCGCACTTCGGGCAACTGGGTTCGCCCCTCATAGCGCCCCACGGTCCTACCCCCGCCCCGCCACGTCAAGGGACGATCACCCGTCCGGACGGAAGCCGCCCACCGGGGGAAATTAGATGTAGCTTGCATTAATTAGCAGACCTAACCTACTGTGTGCATATACCAACTACCTTCACTCGGGATGGGAGCACACGATGGGAGCACGCCAGGACCCCGCAAGCCAGGATCCCTTCGACGCGGGAGCCGGCGGCATCCTTCGCCAGCCCAAGGCGGTGTGGGCCACCGCCGGCGCGTCCGTCGTCGCCTTCATGGGCATCGGACTCGTCGACCCGATCCTGCCGTCCATCGCATCGGGCCTGAACGCCACCGCCAGCCAGGTCTCCCTGCTCTTCACCTCCTATTTCCTCATCACCGCGATCGCGATGCTGGTCACCGGCTTCGTCTCCAGCCGGATCGGCGGCAAGAAGACCCTGCTGCTCGGCCTCACGCTGGTCGTGGTCTTCGCGGGCCTCGCGGGCACCTCGGGCTCCGTCGACGAACTCGTCGGCTTCCGGGCCGGCTGGGGCCTCGGCAACGCACTGTTCGTCTCGACCGCCCTCGCGGTCATCGTCGGCGCCGCGGCGGGAGGAAGCGCGGCCGCGATCCTGCTGTACGAGTCCGCCCTCGGCCTCGGCATGGCGTGCGGGCCCCTGCTGGGCGCGCTGCTCGGTGACGCCAGCTGGCGCTACCCCTTCTTCGGCACCGCGTTCCTGATGGCCATCGGCTTCCTGTGCATCACCGTGTTCCTGAAGGAACAGCCGAAGCCGGCCAGGAAGACCTCACTGCTGGACCCGATCAGGGCACTCGGCCACGGCGGGCTCGCCTCGGCCGCGGGCTCGGCGTTCTTCTACAACTACACGTTCTTCACCGTGCTGGCCTTCACACCGTTCGTGCTCGACATGACCCCGTACAAGTCGGGGGCCGTGTTCTTCGCCTGGGGTGTGCTGCTCGCCGTCTTCTCGGTGATCGTGGCCCCGCGCCTGCAGGCACGGTTCGGCTCGCTGAAGGTGCTCGGCGGCTCACTGGTGCTGCTCGCGGCCGACGTGCTCGTCCTCGGATACGGCAACCACACCGCGGCCGTCGTCTGCACGATCCTGTCCGGTGCCTTCATCGGCGTGAACAACACCGTGTACACGGAGCTGGCCCTGGGCGTCTCGGACGCGCCGCGTCCCGTGGCCAGCGCGGGCTACAACTTCGTGCGCTGGTTCGCCGCGGCCGCCGCGCCCTACTTCGCGCCGAAGATCGAGGAGTGGACCGACATCCACATCCCGTTCGTGGTCGCGGCGGTGACGGCGCTCCTGGGTGCGCTCGTGGTCGTCGTACGTCGGAAGGCACTCACCCTCCCCCACTCTCGGCTGCGCTCGAGCGGGGGGACCCCCATGGCCGAGGAGCTGGAGCCGCGGCACGCGACCGGGGACAGTGTCGCCGTCTTCGTCAACTGACGCTTTTCGACCACCAGTTGGTGACCTTCCTCACCCGGAGGGTCATGCCAGCGAGACGGACTTACGGGACGGGTCCCTCAGGTCCGTCCCGTTCGTCAGCCAGCGCTCCTGGAGGGCCCCGGCGCCGTGCACGCGCTTCCAGGCGGCCTCGTTCGGGGTCATCGGGAGCAGCGGCAGGAACCGTACGGGGTCAAGGGGCTCATCGAGCTCCAGGTCCTCCACCAGACCGCCGGGCTCGGCGACCAGCACCGAGGTGAACGGGGCGTCGGGCCACAGCGGCCCCCCGACGTCGAGGGAGGCGCCGGGAGCCACGACCAGGCCCTCGACCTGCGGGGACGCGGCGAGAACGGCGAGCGGACGGAGCACCTTGTCGGTGTCGGCGAGACCGGAACGGACCGACAGGACCAGCTCGGCGCGCGGCCCCTTGAGCGGGTCGGCGAGCGCCGCCGTGGGGTCGGTCATGGGGTGCGCGGACATGCCGAGCGTGGCGTAGCGGACCACTCCGCCCTCCTGGCCGGTGTCCTGGAAACGCAGCACCTCGACGCGGTCCGTGCCGAGGAAGGTGACCGCCGCGCGGGCGTCCGGCGTGCCGAGCGCGGTGCGCAACCGGGCCTCGACCAGTGGAAGAACATCAGCCATGCGGCGAGCATAGAACTCGTCAGTAGCGGGCAAAGCAGCGCCTTGACAGTTCGCTCGACTGCTACTCTTGCCCGGTGGTTCGGGGCAGCACGCATTAGCGTCGCGGCCAGCCCCGACGCCGACGAGACTCCCTTACGAGGGACCGGCCGGAGGAGGTGGGGCTGCAATGGACCGAAGTCGACCGTGCAGTAGCACCCGCTCTTCCCGCCGCTGATGTAGCTGCTCCGGCTCTGGCTGACTGCCACCTCTCGCACTCACTGCACCGCGGAAGAGCGCTTCGTTTCGTTTTACCTGATCTGTCTGATCTGCCTGCCTGAATCAGTACCTGTATCAGTAGCGAAGCTCGCCACCGCGACGGTGCGGTGCTCCCCGCTTTGTGGACGTGCCAAACATCCCCCTGCTTCGAAGGGCGGGGAGACCCCACGCCAGGACGTCCCCATTCCGGGTAGTTCCACCCGTCGCCGGCGGCCTTTCGTTGCCTGTCACGAAGGAGCCAGCCATGTCGATGATCCGCGACCTGCGTGCCGTGGTCCGTCCGTCCCGCGTCTCCCTGCGCAAGGACACCGGCCTCTACGACACCACCCGCGACCCCTCGACGCCCTCCGCCGTCGTCGACTGCGCCGTCTACCGCGACGGCGCCCGCGTCGCGCAGGACAAGCCGCTGACCCCGCACGAGGCGATGCGCGTGGTGCGCCGCGACGGCGGCTTCGTGTGGATCGGACTGCACGAGCCGACCGAGGCCGAATTCGCCGGTATCGCCAGGGAGTTCGGGCTGCACCCACTGGCCGTGGAGGACGCCGTGCAGGCCCACCAGCGGCCCAAGCTGGAGCGGTACGACGACTCCCTGTTCACCGTCTTCAAGACCATCCACTACGTCGAGCACGACCGGCTCACCGCGAACAGCGAGGTCGTCGAGACCGGCGAGGTCATGTGCTTCACCGGACGGGACTTCTTCATCACCGTCCGGCACGGCGGCCAGGGCTCACTGCGGGCACTGCGCCACCGCCTCCAGGACGACCCCGAGCTGCTCGCGAAGGGCCCCTCGGCGGTCCTGCACGCGATCGCCGACCACGTCGTCGACGGCTACATCGCGGTCGCCGACGCGGTGCAGGACGACATCGACGAGGTGGAGACCGAGGTCTTCTCGCCGGGCCGGCGAGGCGGGGTCTCGCGTGGTGTGGACTCGGCGCGGATCTACCAACTCAAGCGTGAGGTCCTGGAGTTCAAGCGGGCGGTGTCGCCACTGCTGCGGCCCATGCAGCTGCTCAGCGAGCGGCCGATGCGGCTGGTCGACCCGGACATCCAGAAGTACTTCCGGGACGTCGCCGACCACCTCGCCCGCGTCCAGGAGCAGGTCATCGGCTTCGACGAGCTGCTCAACTCGATCCTCCAGGCCAACCTCGCGCAGGCCTCCGTCGCGCAGAACGAGGACATGCGGAAGATCACCTCGTGGGCCGCGATCATCGCCGTACCGACGATGGTGTGCGGGGTCTACGGGATGAACTTCGACTACATGCCGGAGACGCACTGGAAGTACGGATACCCGGTGATCATGTCCGTCACGGTGGCCCTGTGCCTGGTCATCCACCGCACGCTGAAGCGCAACGGCTGGCTGTGAGAGCACCTGGTTAGGGTGGGCGCATGACTACCGAGCTGCTCGACCGGGCCCTCGTCGAGGAGGCCACGAAGAAGTCCGGCCTCATCTGGGCCCAGGGCCCCGGTTCCCCGGCCCGTGCCCTGTGGCACGTGTGGCACGAGGGCGCGGCCTGTCTGGTCGGCGACGGGCCCGGTGAGCAGCCGTTGCCGGGGCTGGCCGACGGGGCCGACGCCGAGGTCACGGTCCGCAGCAAGGACAAGGGGGGCCGGCTGGTCTCCTGGACGGCGAAGGTCGCGGAGCTGGCGCCCGGGTCCCCCGAGTGGGAGGCGACGGTCGCCGAACTCAAGGGCAAGCGCCTGAACGCGCCCGATGGTGAGGCGATGACGGAGCGCTGGGCCCGCGAGTGCCGGGTCCTGCGCCTGGAGCCGACCGGTGCGAGAGCACCGCTGCCCGACGGTGACCTGGCCGAGGCTCCGCTGCCGACACCGGCGACCACCCGTCAGCCGATGCCGGAGGGTCTGCCTCGGCTGCTCGTGAAGAAACGCAAGCGGAAGTAGCCGCGGGCACCGGGCGCGGTTCAGCACCGCAGGGCTCCGCCGCCGGCGCAGGAAGGATTCGACGCAGAAAGGATTCTGCGCGAGAAGGGTTCGGCACGCGAAGGGCCGGGCTTCGACAACAGAAGGGCAGCTTCCCGCACCGGCGAGGCTTACGACGTCGGCAACTGCTTGCCGTAGTCCACCGTTTCGTCCTTCTCCGGTTCGGCCAGGGTGAAGTCCTTGCCCCAGGCCGAGAAGGTCAGGGTGCCCGCGCCTCCCGCCCGGACCAGGCGCAGGGGGTAGGGCCTGCCCTCCAGGGACACGTCGAGGGTGCCGCCGGAGCCGTCGTCACCGGTGATGCGGACGGTGCGCAGGCCAGCCTGCTCATGGCGGCCGTCCGTCGCCAGCGTGCCGTGCAGGGTCAGCAGACCGTCGAGGAGGACGTCCATGTCCGTGAAGCCGCTGAACTTCTTGTACGAGGGGTCGCCCTGCGGCACCTTCACGTACTTGCCGTCGAGCTTGTCGCCCGCCGCCGTGTCCGCGCCGGAACCCTCGCCCTTGCCGCCCGCTCCGATCCAGAAGCCCGCGTCGGCCTTCAGGAAGAGCGCCTCGCCCACCCGCAGCAGCTGGAAGGTCGCCCCCTCCGCGGTCACCGCCCCGGAGGCACCGTCCCCCTTCAGACGCATGTCGAGCTTGTACGTACGGCCGCCGGCGACCACGTTCCCGGCCAGACGCACGGTGTCGGCGGACTCGGCGGCGGTAACGGACCGGGCCTGGATCTGGTCGGCGGGCAGCTTGCCGACCCCGTTGGTGCCCTCGTCCGGGTCCTCACCGCATCCCGTCAGGACCGTCCCCGTCGCGGCCAAGGCGCACATCGCGCCCACCAGTGAGGCCCTGGGGGCACGGCGTCGGGGAATAGCAGTCACAGGTGGGGCTGCCTTTCTGACGAAGGTCCTTCAGCGGCGTACGGCAGCGTACCGGGGCTCGGCGGCCTCGGCGGAGCCGGACCGCGAGGACCGCTCACCAGGGCGTATCCGATGCGGACGGGCTAGCCTGAAGCCCACCCGAGCGGGCAATTCGGATAACGGACCCACCAGGCGACCCAGGACGCGACTACTCACGAACCCCGCACGAAAAGGAAACACAGCCATGGCAGCGGGCCCCCGGATCTTCGTCTCGCACCTCGCCGGCGTAGCCGTCTTCGATCCCACCGGCGACCAGGTCGGCCGCGTGCGCGACCTGGTCGCCATGCTGCGCGTCGGACGGCGTCCGCCGCGTCTGCTCGGGCTGGTCGTCGAACTGGCCACGCGCCGCCGTATCTTCCTGCCCATCACGAGAGTCACCGGCATCCAGTCCGGCCAGGTCATCACCACCGGCGTGGTCAACGTCCGCCGCTTCGAGCAGCGGCCCACCGAGCGGCTGGTGCTCGGGGAACTCCTCGACCGGCGGGTCACGCTCGTCGAGACCGGCGAGGAGGTCACGGTCCTGGACGTAGCGGTGCAGCAACTGCCTGCCCGCCGCGACTGGGAGATCGACAAGGTGTTCGTCCGCAAGGGCGGCAAGGGCGGCGCCTTCCGGCGCAAGGGCGAGGCGCTGACGGTCGAGTGGTCCGCCGTCACCGGCTTCGCCCTGGAGGAGCACGGACAGGGCGCCGAGAGCCTCCTGGCCACCTTCGAGCAGCTGCGCCCGGCCGACCTCGCCAACGTGCTGCACCATCTCTCCCCCAAGCGGCGCGTCGAGGTCGCCGCCGCCCTCGACGACGACCGCCTCGCCGACGTCCTGGAGGAACTCCCGGAGGACGACCAGATCGAGATCCTCGGCAAGCTGAAGGAGGAGCGCGCCGCCGACGTCCTGGAGGCCATGGACCCGGACGACGCGGCCGACCTGCTCGGCGAGCTGCCCACGAACGACCAGGAGCGGCTGCTGAGCCTGATGAAGCCCGCCGACGCGGCCGACATGCGACGCCTGATGTCGTACGAGGAGCACACCGCGGGCGGGCTGATGACGACCGAGCCGATCGTGCTGCGGCCCGACGCCACCGTCGCCGACGCGCTCGCCCGGGTCCGCAACGCCGACCTCTCCCCCGCCCTCGCCGCGCAGGTCTACGTCTGCCGGCCGCCCGACGAGACCCCGACCGGCAAGTACCTGGGCACGGTCCACTTCCAGCGGCTGCTGCGCGACCCGCCGTACACCCTGGTCAGCTCGATCATCGTCGACGACCTGCAACCCCTCGACCCGGACGCGGCGCTGCCGCTCGTCGCCGGGTTCTTCGCGACGTACGACATGGTCGCGGCGCCCGTCGTGGACGAGGCCGGGTCGCTGCTGGGCGCGGTGACCGTGGACGACGTCCTGGACCACATGCTGCCGGACGACTGGCGGGAGACCGAGTTCCACCTCGACGAGGACAACGAGGGCAACGGAGACAGCGGGGACAACGGGGACAGCGAAGAAGACCGCAAGGACGACAAGGACGAGGAGGTGGCCCCGCATGACTCCTGAGCGTGACCCCGGCACCCGCGAGCGCACGCCGGCGGGCGCCACCGCCACCACACGCCCCCGTACGCCCCGCCTGGACCAGCCACGGCCGACCCGGCGCCGGATCCTGCCCGAGTGGGACCCGGAGGCCTTCGGACGGCTCTCGGAGCGCATCGCGCGCTTCCTGGGCACCGGACGGTTCATCGTCTGGATGACGGTCGTCATCATCGCGTGGGTGCTGTGGAACATCTTCGCGCCCCGAGACCTGCGCTTCGACAACTACCCGTTCATCTTCCTGACCCTGATGCTGTCCCTCCAGGCCTCCTACGCGGCCCCGTTGATCCTGCTCGCGCAGAACAGGCAGGACGACCGCGACCGGGTCAACCTCGAACAGGACCGCGCGCAGGGAGAGCGGTCCATCGCGGACACCGAGTACCTGACCCGGGAAATCGCCTCCCTGCGTATCGGCCTGGGCGAGGTCGCGACCCGTGACTGGATCCGCTCCGAGCTGCAGGACATGGTGAAGGAGCTGGAGGGGCGGCGCAACGGCCACCACGAGCACAGCGCATTCCACGCGGTTCCGGCAGAACGGCCGCGGGGACGTGACGCAGGCGACCGGTGACGGGCTTTCCGGGGCCGGTGTCCGGCGCCGTACCATCGTGGTTATGGCTACGGAAGACGCGGTGCGTGAAGCACTGGCGACGGTGAACGACCCCGAGATCAACCGCCCCATCACCGAGCTCGGGATGGTCAAGTCGGTGGACATCGGTGCGGACGGAGCGGTCGCGGTCACCGTGTACCTGACCGTCTCCGGTTGCCCGATGCGCGAGACGATCACACAGCGGGTGACGGACGCGGTCTCCGCGGTCGAGGGCGTGACCCGGGTGGACGTCACGCTGGACGTGATGAGCGACGAGCAGCGCAAGGGGCTGGCGACCGCCCTGCGCGGCGGCCAGACCGAGCGCGAGGTCCCGTTCGCCCAGCCCGGCTCACTCACGCGTGTGTACGCGGTCGCCTCCGGCAAGGGCGGCGTCGGCAAGTCGTCGGTCACCGTGAACCTGGCGGTGGCGATGGCCGCGGACGGCCTGAAGGTGGGCGTGGTCGACGCCGACATCTACGGCCACTCCGTGCCGCGCATGCTGGGCGCCGACGGCACTCCCACCCAGGTCGAGAACATGATCATGCCGCCGTCCGCGAACGGCGTGAAGGTCATCTCGATCGGCATGTTCACCCCGGGCAACTCCGCGGTCGTCTGGCGCGGCCCGATGCTCCACCGCGCCCTCCAGCAGTTCCTGTCGGACGTGTACTGGGGCGACCTGGACGTCCTCCTGCTCGACCTGCCGCCGGGCACCGGCGACATCGCGATCTCCGTGGCCCAGCTGGTCCCGAACGCCGAGATCCTGGTCGTGACGACGCCTCAGCAGGCGGCGGCCGAGGTGGCCGAGCGGGCGGGTTCCATCGCCGTGCAGACCCACCAGAAGATCGTCGGCGTGATCGAGAACATGTCGGGCATGCCGTGCCCGCACTGCGACGAGATGGTCGACATCTTCGGCACCGGTGGCGGCCAGTCGGTCGCGGACGGCCTGACCCGCACGACCGGCGCCACCGTCCCGGTCCTCGGCTCGATCCCCATCGACGTCCGCCTCCGCGAGGGCGGCGACGAGGGCAAGCCGGTCGTCCTGGCCGACCCGGACTCCCCGGCGGGCTCCGCGCTGCGCGCGATCGCGGGGAAGCTGGGGGGCCGCCAGCGCGGCCTTTCCGGACTGTCGCTGGGGATCACTCCCCGGAACAAGTTCTAGGCCACCGACCTCGAAGGGGCGCCGCGTACTGACGGCGCCCCTTTGTCATGTGTCATGCCTCATGCGTCGTGCCTCATGCGTCATGCGTAGGCGTTGATGTCCTTGATCATGGCGAAGCCGAGACCGTACGCGCTCATGCCCCTCCCGTACGCGCCCACGTGCACGCCGTTCTGGGTCGGCCCGGCCAGAACCCAGCCGAACTCGGACTCCCGGTAGTGGAACGGCGTGGGCACCCCGTCCACCGGCAGGGACAACGTCGACCAGTCCGAGCTGTCCAGGTCGTCGGCCAGTGCCCACGCCGTCTCGGTCTGCTGCTCCAGCCAGTCGTCCCGCAGCGTGTGGTCCATATGCCCGGGCCAGGTGAAGGACAGCAGCCCCACCCCCGCGAGCCAGGCCGCCGAGGACACCGACGTGGCCTCCAGAAGTCCCGTACCGTCGGCGCTCCTCCGGGACGGATTCGCCGCGACGGTCACCACCACCGCGAACTTCTCCTTGTCCTCCGACGCCTCGTTCCGTACGGAGGGCTCGTCGCCGTGTCCGATCGAACCGTGCTCGACGGCCCCGTCGGCCGCCGTCCCGACCTGCATCAGCCAGCGCTGCCCCGTGAAGGCCTCATCGAGGCCGTACCACGGGAAGGGCGCCAGCAGGTAGCCGTCGACCGTACGCCGGGCGGAGGGGGCCTGTTGCCCGCCCTCCGCGGCCGGCGTCTGCGCGACTGCCCGACTCGTCGTCTCCATCTGCCCGGACGCCTCCTCGTTCTCGTCGGACCGAACGGCCCGCCCCCCTGCGGGCGGCGTTGCTGGTTCGCGTACGGCCCGCACAACAACTCGGCAGCATAGCCACACCGCTCCGAGCTGCTGAGAAAGCGCCCGCCGCGTGGGTCGTTCAGAGGGCCCGTTCAGGCCGTACAGCGGCGGGGCGGAGTATGAAACGCGTCACGTACGGCCGTGTGGGAGGCGGCTGCGGCTCAGGTGGCGTCCGCGTCGTAGGGCGGGCGGTCGTCCGGCTTCTCGGGCTTCTTCGTCATGTCGATGGTGCCGCCGGAGGGTTCGGACGAGGACGAGGACGAGGACGATCCGGACGAGGAGGAGTCCGACTCGCGGCTGTGGACCGCGTCCGTGACCTCGGCCATCTCCTTCTTCAGGTCGAAGCCGTTACGGATCTCCTTGAGCCCCAGGTCCTCGTTGTCCAGCTGCTTGCGGATGAAGGTCTTGGGGTTGAGGTCCTCGAACTCGAAGTCCTTGAACTCCGGGCCCAGTTCGCTGCGGATGTCGTCCTTGGCGCTCTCCGAGAACTCCCGGATCTTGCGCACGGTCCGCATCACGTCCTGGATGACCTTCGGGAGCTTGTCCGGACCGAAGACGAGCACGGCGAGGACGACGAGCGTCACCACCTCGAGCGGTCCTATGTCATTGAACACCTGAAGCTCCTTGCGATGTCCTCGGTCCTCGGCCCTCGGTGGTCTGTGCGGGTCTCGTGGTCCGGGCCGGGTCCACGGTACCCGGCGATCCTGTACGACCGGTACTGTCCCGGCGGTTCCGACTGCGACCGGACGGGCGGTTTTCCGGGTTGTTTGCCTAGTGGGAGGGGGCGTGAGCCCGTCACCTGTGGGGTTTATGTCAATCGGCGGCGGAGCCGAGGACCAGCGACAGGGTCCTCTCCTTGCCGGCCCGCTCCAGGGTGAGTTCCAGCCGGTCACCCGGACGGTGGGCGCGGGTCTTGACGATGAGCTCCTCGCCGGAGTGGACGGGCCGGCCGTCGACCTCGGTGATGACGTCGCCTGCCTTGATCCCGGCCCGGGCGCCGGGGCCGCCGACGGTGACCGCGGGGCCGCCGTCGGCGCTCCTGGTGTCGACGCGGGCGCCGTCGCCGGTGTAGTCCATGTCGAGGGTGACTCCGATGACCGGGTGGGTCGCCCGGCCGGTGTTGATCAGCTCCTCTGCGACCCGCTTGCCCTGGTTGATCGGTATGGCGAAACCGAGGCCGATGGAGCCGGCCTGGCCGCCGTCGAGGTCGGCACCGCTGTCGGCGGAGCGGATGGCGGAGTTGATGCCGATGACACGGGCCCGGGCGTCGAGGAGGGGGCCGCCGGAGTTGCCGGGGTTGATCGGCGCGTCGGTCTGCAGGGCGTCCACGTAGGACACGTCGCTCCCGTCACTGCCCTCGCCGTCTTCACCGCCGGCGGTGATGGGCCGTTCCTTCGCGCTGATGATGCCGGAGGTGACGGTGCCCTCCAGGTCGAAGGGGGCGCCGATGGCGACGACGGGGTCGCCGACCTGGACGTTGTCGGAGTTGCCCAGGGGCACCGGCTGGAGACCGCTGACACCTCGGACCTTGACGACGGCGAGGTCGTAGCCGCTGTCCCGGCCGACGACGGTGGCCTCGGCGGTGTCCCCGCTGCTGAAGGTCACGGATATCTCGCCGTCGGACCCGGCAGGCTCCACGACGTGGTTGTTGGTGAGGATGTGGCCGCGGGCGTCGAGCACGAACCCGGTGCCGGTGCCCTGTTCCGCGGAGCCGTTCACATGCAGCGTCACCACGCCGGGCAGGGCCCGCGCGGCGATCCCGGCCACACTGTCCGGAGCCCGTCCGGCGGGCTCCGCGGCCGCCTGCGGCAGCTCCACCTCCCCGATCCCACCGTTGCGCTCCAGATACGTCCCTACGACACCGCCCACGCCCCCGGACACGACAGCGAGCAGCACGGCGGCCCCGAGGAGCGTCCTCCTGACCCGCTTGCGCCGCTGGTCCCTACTGGCGACAGCGGCACCGGTCTGCTGGAGCGGACCGGTCGCGGGGGCCCAGGGGTCGTAGTTCTGCCAGGGGGTGGGCGAGGGTGGGGCCTCTCCGGAGGGGGCGGGGGCGAGCGCCGGGGTCGCTACGGCTGGGGCCGGGGTGGGCTCGGGGGCCGGGGATGTCGGGTGCTGCACGGGCGGAGCGGGCGCCCAGGGGCCCGGGCCACCGTACGGCGGGGTGCTGTAGGGGTCGGGGTCGTGAAGGGGCCTGGGACGCTCGGCAGGGCGGCCAGGAGCGTCCTTCACGACGGGTTCCGGGGCAGGCTCGGGGGCGGGTTCCGGGACGGGCTCCGGGGCGGGCTCGGGGGCGGGTTCCGGGACGGGCTCCGGGGCCCTGAGTTCGTAGTCGCCCTCCGGCTCCGCCAGAGGGATGTGCGGTGACCTCAGCGCGAAGTCACCGTCGGAATCGGCGACTTCGACGGAACCGGCGGCACCGACGCGATCCGCGGCGCGGGCGCCTGGCCCCGCGTCGGCCGGTGCCCCCGTCGGCATCGGCATCGGCATCGGCGAAGGTTCCGCCGCAGCCGCCCCGCCCCTCGCTGCCCCGCTCGCGTCGGTCACCTCGTCCGGCGTCAGTGCCGGACCGTCCGCCTTCGCGGGCTTCCCCTCGTTCATGCTCTCCCCCACAGTCACGGCCCGCCGGAGCCGGTCCGGCGGACGGCGGGCCACGCCGCGGACGCGGGCCCTGCCGCTCACCTGGGGGGCGCCGGCCGCGACCTGATCGGCCGGACCGGCCCCGGTCCCGCACGGATCGCCGGCGGTGGCCGAAGTTCGTCCACTCCCCTGGATTCAACCAGGTTCGCGGGCGACCACGCAGAGGCCGGTCAGCGGGGGGATTCGGCGGAGGGGGAGGGAGCGGAGGTCGTGTCGGGGACGATCGCGGCGAGCAGACCGGCCGAGGCGAGCTCCGGGGCGGTGGACCACGCGGTCAGGGCGACCGGCGGGGTGGCGCTGAGCGGCCGTATCAGCGGCGACATGGCGGCCGCGCCGGCCACCACGGGCGCCGCCAGATCATGCACGGCCTCCTCGTATCCGCCCGCGGCGGGCCTCGGCATCCCGGGCAGGAGCGGCGCGGACACCTCGGTCGGGGCGACCTGGGTGCCGCCGAGCGGGCCCTGGCTCTGCGCGAGCAGCGGACCCGCCCCACGGCGGCGCTGGCTCTCGGGCGGCGTGGCGGCTCCGGTGCCCTGTGTGCGCGCCGGAGTGACGTTGCTGCCGGTGCCGGTACCGGCGCGCGCGTCCGCGGAGAGGTCGCCCGGTGTCACCGTGGAGACGCCGCCCAGCGCGATCGCGGCCAGGGACACCGCCCCGGCGGCGGCGAACGCGAACCGCATGCCGCGGCCTGACCGCTCGCCGTCGTGACGGCTGACGTCGTGGATGCGGAAGCCGCGGTTCACGGAGGAGTGCGGCAGCACGGAGGCGTGCGCACGAGCCGGTACGTAGCCGAACTCGAACCGCTCGCCGCGCTTCAGGCCGAAGACCCCGGTGGACCCGGGACGTCCGCCCAGTGGGCCGGTGATGCCCGACCCGCCGAACGGTGTGTCGTCGTCCGCCGGATCACCCCCGGCCGGTAGCCCCTGGAGGCGGGCCAGGAAACTCTCGGAGGGCGGTGGCGGGGCGGCCTCCGCGAAGACGTTCTTCAGTCGGCGCTGCGCGTCGGCCTCGGCCTTGCACTTGGCGCAGGTGGCCAGGTGCGCGAGCACGCGGTCGCGCGACTCATGACCGAGCTCGCCATCCACCAGGGCGGCGAGTCGGTCTCCCAGATGCTGTTCCGCGAGGCGTGCCTCGCCGGGTTCGGGCCGTGATCCACTCACGCGGTCGCGCCCCCTCCCCCCAGCGCGGGAACACGGGCCATGAAGGAGCGGCGCTCGGCCCGGGCCTCCGGCGAGCGGTGCGCGAGGGCCTTGCGCAGCTGCGAGCGGCCACGATGGATCCGGGACCGGACCGTGCCGAGCTTGACGCCCAGGGTCGCGGCGATCTCCTCGTACGACAGTCCTTCGATGTCGCACAGGACGACCGCGGCGCGGAACTCCGGGGCGAGCGTGTCGAGGGCCTGCTGGACGTCCGCGTCGAAGTGCGCGTCGTTGAAGACCTGCTGGGGCGATGGCTCGCGGCTGGGCAGGCGCTCCGCCGCGTCCTCACCGAGGGCGTCGAAACGGATGCGCTGCTTGCGGCGGACCATGTCCAGGAAGAGGTTGGTGGTGATGCGGTGCAGCCAGCCCTCGAAAGTCCCGGGCGTGTACGTCGAAAGAGAGCGGAAGACGCGGACGAAGACCTCTTGGGTGAGATCCTCGGCGTCGTGCTGGTTGCCCGTCAGCCGGTACGCCAGCCGGTAGACCCGGCCGCTGTGCGTGCTGACGATCTCCTCCCAGGTGGGCGGAGTCCACGCCTGCCCGTCCGCGTCGGTGGAGAAGGTCGCGGTCTGGGTGTACTCAGCGGCGTGGCTGTGGTCAGCAGCGGTGTCGTTCACGGATTTCGGCCTGCCCGCCGACCCGAGAAAGCGCCGCAGCACTCCTCCCCGATCCACAGGTACGGCCGCACCTCCCCTGTCGGCTCTGGTGGTGTCCAGTGGAGCCCCTACCATAGCCACCTCGCCCGTTAGCTCCGGATAAGCGGTTTTACGAGAATTTGATCTGGGCTGATACAGCTCATACTGCTGCGTCAGCACTTGCTCGAGCTCTCGCTCGTCACCGTGATCCAACTGTGTCCCCCCGCTCTGTCTCCCACCCCTCTAAACGCCTGGTCCCATCTGCGGGTTCCCGACACCAACGGATACAGTCACGCCCAGGCAACCACGGGGACAGGAGAGGCTCATTACCGGCAACCGGCAGACGAGCTGGGCGTTCGCCGACGCCTATGTCGCCGAGGGCGAAACCCTGCACTGGGCCCGTGACCGGGCCCGGGAGGCGGGGTTGCGCTCGGTGTCGCCCGGCACGGGTGCGGCGCTGCGGTTGCTCGCTGCCACCGTGGACGCCAAGGCGGTCGCCGAGATCGGCACCGGAACCGGCGTGTCGGGGATCCATCTGCTGCACGGCATGCGCCCGGACGGCGTCCTCACCACGGTGGACCCCGAGCCGGAACACCAGCAGTTCGCCCGCCAGGCCTTCCGCGCCTGTGGCTTCGCCAGCAACCGGGCCCGTTTCATCCCCGGCCGCGCCCTGGAAGTGCTGCCCCGGCTCGCCGACGCAGGCTATGACCTGGTCTTTTGCGATGGTGACCGGCAGGAGTTCCTGGACTATCTCGCTGAATCGTTGCGGCTGCTGCGTCCGGGGGGCCTCGTCGTGTTCGAGGGGGTTTTCGCGAACGGCCGGACGGTGGACTCGGGCCCGCAGCCCACAGAGGTCCTGCGGCTGCGGGAGCTGCTGCGCGCGGTGCGCGAGAGCCAGGACCTGTTGCCGTCGCTGCTCCCCGTCGGTGACGGGCTGCTGTGCGCCGTCAAACGGTGACCTGCCCGACCAGGCGAAAAAATCCGTCCAAGAGTGCCCCGTAAGCGGTCCGAGCCCTGAAAAAGCTGCCCCGGCACCGCATGCGATGCCGGGGCAGCCGAAAGGGTATGGTCGCTCCGCTCAGCCGACGACCTTCTTGAGGGCGTCACCAAGTGCGCCGGCCTCGTCAGGGGTCAGCTCGACGACGAGTCGACCGCCGCCTTCGAGCGGAACGCGCATGACAATGCCCCGCCCCTCCTTGGTCACCTCGAGCGGGCCATCGCCCGTCCGCGGCTTCATGGCCGCCATGCTCGTTCCCCTTCCTGAAACCAGCTCATAGTCAAAGCCGACAGCCCTGGAGGGCACGCGCATTCCTGGAACGGGACACGCGACACCGGCATCGAACACATTGCTTCCCAGCCATTATCCCGCATCTCAGGACCCGATGACCAACATCAGTCGGCATCGCTTGGGCAACGCGCGCGAGCAAAACCACTCAATTCGGCGATGTGACTGCGATACTGCGCCACCTTGCGGACCTCCGCCGACCGGAGACGGACCAGAATTCTTTGACGCAGGTCACACGTCCGCTCCGCTCCCCGGGCGGTGATCTCCGCCATGCTGTCCCTCGGACACCGGGACGTACTGACCAGTACGTTCGATCCCGACACCAGAGGGGACACGCCATGGCCGACACCGTGCTGTACGAGGTGAGCGACGGACTCGCGACGATCACGCTGAACCGCCCCGAGGCGATGAACGCGCTGAACATCGCGACCAAGGTCGCCCTCCGGGACGCGGTGCGGTCCGCGGCGGACGACGATGCCGTACGTGCGGTGCTGCTGACCGCCGCCGGTGACCGGGCGTTCTGCGTGGGTCAGGACCTCAAGGAGCACATCGGGCTGCTGGCCGCCGACCGCGAGGCGGGCACCGGACAGACCATGAGCACGGTCCGGGAGCACTACAACCCGATCGTGCGGGCCCTGACGGAGATGCCCAAGCCCGTGGTGGCGGGGGTGAACGGGGTCGCGGCCGGCGCCGGGTTCGGTTTCGCGCTCGCCGCGGACTACCGGGTGGTGGCGGACACGGCGGCCTTCAACACGTCCTTCGCGGGCGTGGCGCTGACCGCCGACTCGGGTGTCTCCTGGACGCTGCCGCGGGTCGTCGGCCCCGGGCGCGCCGCCGACCTGCTGCTCTTCCCACGGAGCATCAAGGCGCAGGAGGCGTACGAGCTGGGTATCGCGGGCCGGGTCGTGCCGACGGGGTCACTGCGCGACGAGGCGGAGCAGGTGGCGCGGGCGTTGGCGCAGGGGCCCACGGTGGCGTACGGCGCGATCAAGGAGGCCGTCGCGTACGGGCTGTCCCACTCGCTGGCCGAGACGCTGGACAAGGAGGACGAGCTGCAGACGCGGGCGGGTTCGTCGGAGGATCACGCGATCGCTGTGCAGGCCTTCGTCAACAAGGAGCAGCCGAAGTACTCGGGCCGGTGAGCCGGGGGCGGGTGGGGCCGCACATCGATACGGCCCCTCGCCCCTGGACGTCTGGACGGCTGGACGGCTAGAGGGCGCTTCTCACCGCGCAGGCTTCCAAGTGGTCGTTGACCAGTCCGCACGCCTGCATCAGCGCGTACGCCGTGGTCGGGCCGATGAAGCGCAGGCCCCGCTTCTTCAGAGCCTTCGACAGAGCCGTCGATTCCGGAGTGACCGCCGGTACGTCTCCCACCGTCCTGGGGGCCGGCCGGCCGGTCGGGTCCGGGGCGTGGGACCAGATGAGGTCGTCGAGCTCGCCCGGCGCCCACTCGGCCAGTACGCGCGCGTTGGCGAGTGTCGCGTCGATCTTGGCGCGGTTGCGGATGATGCCCTCGTCGGCGAGGAGCCGCTCGCGGTCCTCGTCGGTGAAGCCGGCCACCTTGGCGATCTCGAAGCCCGCGAAGGCCGCGCGGAAGCCCTCGCGGCGGCGCAGGATCGTGATCCAGGACAGCCCGGACTGGAACGCCTCCAGGCTGAGGCGTTCGTACAGGGCGGCGTCGCCGTGGACCGGGCGGCCCCACTCCTCGTCGTGATACGTCACGTAGTCCGCGGTGGACAGGGCCCAGGGGCAGCGCGGCGCGCCGTCCGGTCCGGCGAGGGCCGCTCCGTCGCTCACTGCTGGTCCTCCCGCCGGGCGGGCTTGTGCATGGACAGGTGGCTCGCGGCGGCCTGGGCACCGGCCAGGGCGGACTCCAGGTCGGCGATACGCGCGTCCCGCTCGGCGAGTTCGGCGCCGAGGCGGCCGAGCGCGTCGTCCACGTCCGCCATGCGGTAGCCGCGGGCGGCGAGCGGGAAGCGCAGGCTCTCGACGTCCGCGCGGTTGACCGGGCGGTCCGGGGGCAGCGGGTCCTGAAGCCGCTCGGGGGCGGCCTCCGGCAGCGGACCGTCGCCCTCACCGCCGCCCACGACGGCGAGCGTCACCGCGGCGACCACCACGGCCAGCGCGATGACCAGGAACAAGAACATAACCATCGGTGGCGTCCCCACGGTCTGAGCTCAGTGTCGAATGTGTCAGGGTCCGATCGTGCCATGCGAGTCTGACAGTTAGGGTCGCAGGCGGTCGGTTGCCAGGACGAACTAGGAGAGGTCACAGGGGATGCTCAGGCTGGGCAGGCGGGAATTCGAGCCGCACGAACCGGTGATCATGGCGATCGTGAACCGGACCCCGGACTCCTTCTACGACCAGGGGGCCACCTTCCGCGACGAACCCGCCCTCGCGCGCGTGGAGCAGGCGGTGGCTCAGGGCGCGGCCATCGTCGACATCGGCGGGGTGAAGGCCGGCCCGGGCGAGGAGGTGACCGCCGAGGAGGAGACGCGGCGGACCGTCGGTTTCGTGGCCGAGGTGCGCAGGCGCTTCCCGGACGTCGTGATCAGCGTGGACACCTGGCGGGCTGAGGTCGGCGAGGCGGTCTGCGAGGCCGGGGCGGATCTGCTGAACGACGCGTGGGGCGGCGTGGACCCCGGGCTGGCGGAGGTCGCGGCACGGTACGGCGTGGGGCTGGTGTGCACCCACGCGGGCGGTGCGGAGCCTCGGACGCGACCGCACCGGGTGGCGTACGACGACGTCATGGCCGACATCCTGAGGGTGACCTTGGGGCTCGCCGAACGGGCCGTGTCCCTGGGGGTGCCCCGGGAGTCCGTGCTGATCGACCCCGGGCACGACTTCGGGAAGAACACGCGGCACAGTCTGGAGGCGACCAGGCGGCTCGGCGAGATGGTCGCCACACGGTGGCCGGTGCTGGTGTCGCTGTCCAACAAGGACTTCGTGGGCGAGACCTTGGACAGGCCGGTGAAGGAGCGGGTGGTCGGGACGCTGGCCACGACGGCGGTGTCGGCGTGGCTCGGAGCGCAGGTGTACCGGGTGCACGAAGTGGCGGAGACACGGCAGGTACTGGACATGGTGGCGTCGATCGCGGGTCACCGGGATCCCGCGGTGGCCCGGCGGGGACTGGCGTAGGACAGGGCCCGCCCCACCCGCCCCGGTGGGGCGGGAGGTACCCCCTCCCGACCCACCGATCCCAAGGGAGCCTCGCCCTAGCGGCCCGCCTCCTTGGACACCAGCGCCACCGCCTCGTCCACGTCGTCCGTCAGGTGGAACAGCATCAGGTCCTTCTCGGACGCCTTGCCCTGGGCGATCAGGGTGTTCTTCAGCCAGTCCACCAGGCCGCTCCAGTACGCCGTGCCGAAGAGGACGATCGGGAAGCGGGTGACCTTCTGGGTCTGGACGAGGGTCAGGGCCTCGAAGAGTTCGTCCAGTGTGCCGAGGCCGCCCGGCAGGACGACGAAGCCCTGCGCGTACTTCACGAACATCATCTTGCGGACGAAGAAGTAGCGGAAGTTGAGGCCGATGTCGACGTAGGGGTTCAGCCCCTGTTCGAAGGGCAGCTCGATGCCCAGCCCGACGGAGATGCCCTTCGCTTCCAGGGCGCCCTTGTTGGCGGCCTCCATGGCGCCGGGTCCGCCGCCCGTGATGACCGCGAAACCGGCCTCCACCAGGCCACGGCCGAGCCGCACGCCCGCCTCGTACTCCGGCGAGTCCGCGGCGGTCCGGGCCGAGCCGAACACGCTGATCGCGGGCGGGAGTTCGGCGAGCGTGCCGAAGCCCTCGATGAACTCCGACTGGATGCGCAGCACCCGCCAGGGGTCGGTGTGGACCCAGTCCGAGGGGCCGCCCGCGTCCAGCAGCCGCTGGTCGGTCGTGCTCGCCTGGACCTGTTCGCGCCTGCGGAGGACCGGTCCCAGGCGCTGCTCCTCCGGTGGCCGCTTCTTGCCCTCGGGGTTGCCAGTAGCCATGTGCGCTCCCTCCGCTTGCAGGTTTTTCCACCTCAGCGTAGATCCACGTGGGTTACGGAGGGGGGACGTGAGCGTGTCCGCCATGAAGCGCCACCGGGCACACTGTGCCGTCAGGACGTCAGCCAGGACCTCAGGCGCTCCTCGGTGCGCGGGATCAGCGACACCTTCACCCGCTCGTCCACCTTGTGGGCGAGGAGCGGGTCGCCCGGGCTGTAGTTCACCGCGGGCACCCCCAGCGAGCTGAAGCGGGCCACGTCCGTCCAGCCGAACTTGGGGCGGGCCACGCCGCCGACCGCCGCCATGAAGGCCTGCGCGGCCGGGTGGGTCAGGCCGGGGCGGGCGCCGCCGGTGTGGTCGTCGACGACGAACTCGTCCACCCCGCAGTCCGCGAAGTACTCGCGGACGAAGTCCTCCGCCTCCTGCTCGCTACGGTCGGGCGCGTAGCGGAAGTTGACGACGAGCGTGCAGGCGTCGGGGATGACGTTGGTGGCGACGCCCCCTTCGATCCCTACGGCGTTGAGGCCCTCGTGGAACTGGAGGCCGTCCACGACCGGCTTGCGCGGCTCATACGCGGCGAGCTTGGCGAGTGCCGGGGCGGCCGCGTGGATCGCGTTGGAGCCCATCCACGCGCGCGCGGAGTGTGCCCGCTCCCCGGTGAACTTCAGGAACATCCTGAGCGTGCCCTGGCAGCCGCCCTCCACCTGGCCGTCCGTCGGCTCCAGCAGGACCGCGAAGTCGCCCTCCAGCCACTGCGGGTGGGCCTCGGCCACATGCCCGAGGCCGTTCAGATGGGCGGCGACCTCCTCGTTGTCGTAGAAGACGAAGGTGAGGTCCCGGTTGGGCTCCGGGAGCGTCGCCGCGATGCGCAGTTGCACCGCCACCCCCGACTTCATGTCGCAGGTGCCGCAGCCCCACAGGTACCCCTCGTCGTCCAGCCGGGAGGGGACGTTGTCCGCGATGGGGACGGTGTCGATGTGGCCGGCGAGGATGACGCGTTCTGATCGGCCCAGGTTCGTGCGGGCGACGACGTTGTTGCCGTACCGGTCGACCGCCAGGTGCGGCAGAGCGCGCAGCGCGGTCTCGATCGCGTCCGCGAGTGGCTTCTCGGTGCCGCTCTCGGAGGGGAAGTCGACGAGCTGCGCGGTGAGCTGCGCGGCGTCCAGCGTGAGGTCAAGTGGGGTGTCGGCCATGTTGTCGACCCTAACGTCCGAGGCCCTCGATCAACTGTCCACATCCGGCACCGCGGTCACAGTACTCTCCAGTATCTTGTCCGGATGCCAGAGCTGTCCCCTACTCCCAAGCGTCGCGGCCGCCTCTTCCGTCTCGGGGCGTCCTTCGTCGTCCTGTGCGCCGTCGCCGGTTATCTCGTGGTGCAGTACGTCACCGGAGGCGCGGGCGCACCGGGATGCAAGGTCGTCTCGGGCAAGGGCGACGGGGCAACGTACGAGTTCACTCCCGAGCAGGCGGTGAACGCGGCGACGATCACGGCCGTCGGCACCGGGCGCGGAATGCCCGAGCAAGCCGTGACGATCGCGTTGGCGACCGCGCTCCAGGAGTCCGGGCTGCGCAACATCGAACACGGCGACCGGGATTCGCTCGGCCTGTTCCAGCAGCGGCCCTCGCAGGGCTGGGGGACGCCGAAGGAGATCCTGGACCCGACGTACGCGGCGGACATCTTCTACGAACACCTGTCCAAGGTGCCGGACTATTTGGACCTCCCGTTGACCGTCGCCGCGCAGCGGGTGCAGCGCAGCGGTTTTCCGTCGGCGTACGCGAAGCACGAGCAGGACGCCAAGATCCTCGCCGCCGCCCTCACCGGGCAGTCGGCGGCCACGCTCACCTGCGAGGGGCGCCAGGCCGCCACCCGCACCGCCGGTCCGGACTCGGTGCGCTCCGCCCTCGCGAGGGACTTCGGGCGGGACGCGTTAGAGCCGGCCGGCGCCGTGGTGGGCGGCGCGGCGACAGCCACGCCGGTGCCCTCCGCGAGCGCCGGGAGCGTCGACGGGCGGACCGTGAAGCTGTCGGTGTCCGAGGAGACGGACCCGGGCGACGACCGGAGCCTGCGGGAGCGGGGCTGGCAGCTGGCGCACTGGGCGGTCGCCAACGCCTCCGCCCTGCACATCGAGCGCGTGTCGTACGCCGGGCGGCAGTGGATCGCCGGGAACACGGACAGCCAGTGGCGTGCGGCCGGCGCGGCGAGCGGTGCCGGCGCGACGAAGGACACGGGCTCGGTGCGGGTCCTGACTGCGCAGTAGTACGGGGGCTCACTCGGAAGGGTTACGCCCGCCTCGTTCGGGGCTCGGTGTGCGCAGGTTTTCGGCCCGTCACTCCCCTGTCGGCCAAAGCCCTTGGGAGCAAAGGGCCGTAAGGATTCAGCGAACTTCCGGACCGGGCACTGTTTGCCCGATTTATCCGCAGCCGATAATGCGACGCATTGCCAACTCTTTACGTTGGCTCGCCGCAACCTTCCCGGGCTTCGAGCGGTAGTCACTGCGTCCGAGATCGTTTCCTCCCGTCAAAGGAGCAACATGTCCCTCCCCCTGACCCGACGGATCGCCCGTGCCGCGCTGCTCGTCGCTGCGGGAGCGGCGGCCGGGGTCGGCGCGGCCGGCTCCGCCAGCGCGGCCCCCGAGCTGCCCGCCGCCCCGAACCTCGGTGGGCTGACCGCCCTGGACGGGGCGAACGTCGACAACACCGTCGACAGTGCGGCGAAGGCGGTGCCGGCGGCCGGCAAGACCAGCGACAAGGCCGTGAAGAAGGTGTCGAGCGACCCGGTGGGCTCCGCCCAGGGCGTCGTCGGTGACACGACGAAGTCCGCGGCCAAGGGCGGCCTGCCGACGGACCCGCTGGCCAAGGGCGGGCTCCAGGCGCCCGACAGGCTGCCGGTCAAGAGTCTTCGCCTCGGCTGACATCAGCCGGCATCGGCCGGACGCCTGGTGGTACGGCGGCGGGGCCCGGGGTTTCTCCCCGGGCCCCGCCGCTTCGCGTGTGCCTGCGCCGGCTCGCGTGTGCCTGCGCCGGCTCGCGTGTGCCTACGTCAGCCGCTCCACGGCCGCCCGCACCCGCTCGTCCGTCGCCGTCAGGGCCACGCGGACGAACCGCTCGCCCGCCTCGCCGTAGAAGTCGCCGGGGGCCACCAGGATGCCCAGCTCGGCCAGGTGGCCGACGGTGGCCCAGCAGGACTCGTCCCTGGTCGCCCACAGGTAGAGGCTGGCCTCGCTGTGCTCGATGCGGAAGCCGTGGGCGAGCAGGGCCTCGCGCAGGGCGCCGCGGCGGGCGGCGTAGCGTTCGCGCTGCTCGCGGACGTGGGTGTCGTCGCCGAGGGCCGCCACTACGGCCGCCTGGGTCGGGGCCGCCGTCATCATGCCGCCGTGCTTGCGGATCTGCAGCAGGGGCGCGAGGACCGCCGGGTCGCCGGCCAGGAAGGCCGCGCGGTAGCCCGCCAGGTTCGAGCGCTTGGAGAGCGAGTGGACCGCGACGATGCCCTCGTACGAGCCGCCGTTCACGTCCGGGTGCAGTACCGAGACCGGGTCGGCCTCCCAGCCCAGCTCCAGGTAGCACTCGTCGGAGAACAGCAGGACGCCGTGCTCGCGGGCCCAGGCGACGATCCGGGTCAGTTCGTCCTTCGACAGCACCTTGCCCGTCGGGTTGGACGGTGTGTTGAGCCACAGGAGCTTGAGGTTCGTCGGGTCCAGCTCGGTCGGGTCGTCGTAGACCTCGTGGTCCGCGCGGGCGAGGCGGGCACCGACCTCGTAGGTCGGGTAGGCCAGCCGCGGGTAGGCCACCTTGTCGCCGGGGCCGAGGCCCAGCTGGGTGGGGAGCCAGGCCACGAGCTCCTTGGAACCGACGATCGGCAGGACGTGCCGGTGGGTGACCTCGCGGGCGCCCAGGCGGCGCTCCAGCCAGCCGGTGATCGCGTCACGCAGCGCGGGGGTGCCCCAGACCGTCGGATAGCCCGGAGAGTCCGCCGCGTCGATGAGCGCCTTCTGGATCAGCTCGGGGACCGGGTCGACCGGGGTGCCGACGGACAGGTCGACGATGCCGTCCGGATGCGCGGCGGCCGTCTTCTTGTACGGCTCCAGCTTGTCCCAGGGGAAGGCGGGGAGACGGTCGGAGACTGCGGACACGGGTCTGGCTCACTTTCTCGTACGGCAAACGCCTCGGCCCCGTACGGCGATCAAGGGTGATCGGGCCGTACGGGACCGAGGCGGCACGGATGCGGGCCGCTCTTACTGGTTCTGCGGCGGCAGCGCGGCGACGAAGGGGTGATCGCGCTCGATCAGACCCAGCTTGCTGGCGCCGCCGGGCGAGCCGAGCTCGTCGAAGAACTCGACGTTCGCCTTGTAGTAGTCCTTCCACTCCTCGGGAGTGTCGTCTTCGTAGAAGATCGCCTCGACCGGGCAGACCGGCTCACAGGCACCACAGTCGACGCATTCGTCCGGGTGGATGTACAAGGACCGTGAGCCCTCGTAGATGCAGTCGACCGGGCACTCCTCGATGCACGCCTTGTCCTTGACGTCGACACAAGGCTGCGCGATGACGTAGGTCACGCTGTCGTTCCTCCTCGATAGGGCGCTGGCGAGCCGTCTTCAGGCTCCGCCACCTGGCGCGCGGGAGCGCGGCGTCGTCGATGCCCGCCTCTAGTATCTCCGTTCTTGGGCATGATCCGAACAGGAGGGGTGAACTGACCTGTGGAAATCTCTGCGACAGGACGCCTCGTCGTCCGTATCTCCGCAGCTGACGTGGGTAAACGTGTGTCCGTCCGGCGCCTCGACGAGCCCGGAGTCACGCACGAGAAGTTCACCGACACGGTGGGTGTTCTCACATCATGGGACGAGGGTGTGCTGCTGATCACGCGCCGGGACGGCCGGAGTGTCCGGATCCCGGAATCCGCGCTGGTGGCGGGCAAGGTCGTACCGCCCGCCCCGGCCCGGCGGCGCGGCCCCGCCGCGTCCTACGAGGAGCTGGCCCGCGTCGCCGCGCGGTCCTGGCGTCCGGTGGAGAGCGAGCGGCTGGGCGACTGGGAGCTGCGGGCTGCCGCCGGGTTCACCAGGCGGGCCAACTCGGTGCTGCCGCTCGGCGACCCCGGACTCCCGCTCGACGCGGCCCTGACCGCCGTACGACGCTGGTACGAGGACCGTGGGCTGCCCGCCTATGTGCAGACCGCGACCGGGGCCGAGGGCACGCAGGAGCTGCTGTGCGCGGAACTGGAGCGGCGGGGCTGGACGCGGGAGGTGACCGCCGAGCTGTGGATCGGGGCGCTGGCGCCGGTCGCCGACCGGGCGCAGGCCTGTGAGGTGGAGCTGTCCCGGGAGGCTGACGAGGCGTGGCTCGCGCGCTATCAGCGCAAGGGGGTGAGCGAGGTGGCCCTGAAGGTGCTGGGATCGGGGTCCCCCCGCTCGAGCGAAGCCGAGAGTGGGGGAGGGCCGTCGGTGTGGTTCGCCACGGTTCCCGGCTCGTCGCCGGGCGCCGCTCCCGCGGCTGTCGGGCGGTGTGTGGTCGACGGGCGGTGGGCCGGCTTCGCCGCCGTGGAGGTGGACCCGGAGCAGCGACGGCGGGGGCTGGCGACCACGGTGATGGCCGCGCTCGCCCGGCGGGCGCTCGACGAGGGCGCCTCGGCCGCGTGGCTCCACGTCGAGGCCGACAACGAGGGGGCGCGGGCGCTGTACGCCGGGACGGGGTTCTCGGCGCATCACGCGTACCACCACTACCGGGTCCCCGGAAGTGTCGACAACGGGCGGTACTGATCGCCGTGAGAGGGCACGAGCCTGCTATGCGTCCCCCCTACCCGCCACCGCCCGAACGCTCCGCGGAGCTGCGGCTGCGGTTCGCCCGAGAGGCCCGCTCCGAGCGGCCCGATCTGTCCCTGCTGTGTCTGCTGGTCGGCGCGGAGGCGGACGGGACGCTGGACGATGCCGGTATGGACGCCGCGCAGATCGAGCTGGACCGGCTGGCGGGGGAGCTGCCGTTCCGGCCCGGCGGGCCGCGGTCCTGGGCGGTCGCGCTGTGCGAGCTGCTCGGCGACCGGCACGGGTTTCGCGGGTCCGCCGCGGACTATCAGCGGCTGGAGTCGTCGTTGCTGCACCGGGTGCTGGCGCGGCGGCACGGGCTGCCGATCCTGCTGTCGGTGGTGTGGATGGAGGTGGCCCGGAGGGCGGGGGCGCCGGTGTACGGGGTGGCGCTGCCGGGGCACTTCGTGGTCGGGTTCGGTCCGCCCACCCGTCACCCGACCACCGCCCCTCAAGGAGCTTCGCTCAGTGATTTTCTCCAGGAGCAGGTGCTGGCCGACCCCTTCGACGGCGGGCGGGTGCTGACCGGGCCCGACGCCGAGGTGCTGGTCGTGGGGGCGACGGGGGCCTCCCTTGAGCCGTCGATGCTGAGTCCCGCGGAGCCGTTGGATGTGGTCCTGCGGATCCTGAACAACGTGCGGGCGTGGGCCGCCACCCGGCCGGAGCGGTCGGATGTCTCGTTGTGGGCCGTCGAGCTGTCGCTGCTGCTGCCTTCGCATCCGGCGCGATTGCGGTACGAGCGCGCGCAGTTGCTGGTCCAGCGGGGGGATTTCCTCGCAGGGGCGGCGGAGTTGGAGACGTACGCGGAGGTGGTGGGCGCGGTGGATGAGCCGGGCGCCGCCCGGGTGCGGAAACAGGCCCACGCCGCGCGGGCGATGCTCAACTGACTGTCGCCGTGCGGGTGCCGGTCGTGGTGGCTCTGGGCTACAGCCAGCCCTTTTCCCTGGCGATCCGTACTGCCTCCGCCCGGTTGCGTACCGCCAGTTTCTGGATCGCCGTGGACAGGTAGTTGCGGACCGTTCCCTGGGACAGGTGCAGGGTCGCCGCCAGTTCGGCGTTGGTGGAGCCGTCCGCCGCCGCGCGCAGCACCTCCCGCTCCCTGTCCGTCAGCGGGTTGGCGCCCTCCGCCAGGGCCGCCGCCGCCAGCGTGGGATCGATGACCCGCTCCCCCGCCAGCACCTTGCGGACCGCTTCGGCGAGTTGGGCGGCCGGGGCGTCCTTGACGAGGAAGGCGTCGGCGCCGGCCTCCATGGCGCTGCGGAGATAGCCGGGGCGGCCGAAGGTGGTGAGGACGACCAGCTTCAACGACGGGAGTTCCCGGTGGAGTTGGGCGGCGGCCTCGATGCCCGTGGCGCCTGGCATCTCGATGTCCAGCAGGGCCACGTCCACGGCGTGCTCGCGGGCGGCGGCCAGGACCTCGTCGCCGCGGGCCACCTGGGCGACGACCTCGATGTCGTCCTCCAGGCCGAGCAGGGCGGCCAGCGCCTCGCGGACCATCGACTGGTCCTCGGCGAGCAGGACCTTGATCGTGCGGGTCATGCGCCGGATCCTACGTCGGCCGGTGAGCCGGCCGGCACCTGGGCGACCAGGCGGAAGCCGTGCCGGGTCCGGCCCGCGTCCAGGGAGCCGCCCGCCTTCTCCAGGCGTTCGGTGAGGCCGGTCAGGCCGTTGCCTGCGGGGGTGTTCGGGCCGCCGGAGCCGTTGTCCTCGACGGAGAGTTCGAGGACCGGGCCGTCGAGGGTCTGGCGGCGCACCAGGTCCACCGTGCAGCGGCGGGCGCCGCTGTGCCGTACGACGTTGGTGACGGCCTCGCGCAGCGCCCAGGCGAGGACGGACTCACTGTCCTCGCCGATGCCCTCCAGGTCCGGTTCGGCGGGGGTCTCCACGGTGATGCCGGCCGCCGTCAACGCGACCCGGGTGCCTGCGAGTTCGTCGGCCAGGCGCGGGCGCCGGTAGCCGGAGACGGCCTCGCGGACATCGACCAGGGCCTGGCGGCTGACCTGTTCGATGTCGGCGACCTGCTGGGCGGCCTTGTCGGGGTGGCCGGGGAGCATCCGGCCCGCGAGCTCGCTCTTGAGGGTGATCAGGGACAAGGAGTGGCCGAGCAGGTCGTGCAGGTCCCGGGCCAGGCGCAACCGCTCCTCGTTCGCCGCGAGTTGGGCGACGGTGGCGCGGGCCTCGCGCAACTCGATAGTCGTACGGACGAGTTGGCCGATCCCGATCATCGCGAATCCGATGAGGAGGACCAGCAGCAACAGGTTGGCCGCCGTCTCCAGGCCCACGTGCAGCCCGATCAGCATCACCACCACGCCCGTCGCCGGGATCGCCCAGTACGCGGCCCGTAGCGGCAGGGAGGTTCCGCAACCCACGGAGACGTACACGAACAAGCCGAGCCAGTGCTCGCCGAGCGAGAAGCACAGCACGGAGGCGAGCACGCCCTGGGCGACGAGGAGGACCACGACGGTCTTGAGGGCGAACTGCCGGCCCATGTTCCGGAAGACCAATGACAGATAGAGCCCGACGAAGGCCACGAGGCCCAGCCAGCCGGCGACGGTGGCGCCGGTGGTGTGGTCGCCGGACACCAGGTCCTGAACCGGTGAGCTCAGGAAGACCAGCCAGACGCCGATCCACAGCATCTTGCGCTGCAGTTCGCGGCTGTTGCGCGGCGGCCGACCTACGCTCATCAGCCGCGCGGCCCGGCTCTCGTCAATTCGCGGGTCGTCCCCCATGACGCTCACGCCTTCAACGCGTCCTTCCGGTACAGCCAGGCCGCGCCGCCCGCGAACAGGACGAAGGAGACGACGAGGATGGCGAGGTCCTGCATGTGCGGGGCGCGACTCTCTTCGATGGCCTGCCCGAGGGCAGCGTACGCGTGGGTGGGCAGCCACTCGGCGATGTCCTGGAGCCAGCTCGGGAACGTCGTCGTCGGCATCCACAGCCCGCCCAGCATCGACAGGCCGAAGTAGGTCAGCATCGTGATCGGGCGGACCGCGTCCCCGCCGGCGAGGTAGCCGATGGCGACGCCGAGCGCGGCGAAGACCAGGCTGCCGGCCCAGACCACGCCGGTCAGCGCGAACCACTGCCAGGCGTCCAGCCGTACGTCCTTCGCGGCCGCGGCGACGACGAACACGATCACGACGGACGGGAGGCTGACGACCGCGGCGCTCGCGGTCTTCGCGAGGACATAGCCCCGGCCCGGCAGCGCGGTCAGCCGCAGCTGCCGTACCCAGCCGGCCTCCCGTTCCTTGGCGATGCGCTCGCTGTTGCCCATCAGGACGGCGGTCAGGGCGCCGAAGGAGGCCATCGAGACCATCATGTACGTCGGGACGGTCAGGCCGGTGCCGTCGACCTTCGTGGTGCTGTCGGCGTTGCCCGCGATGATCAGGAACAGGACCGACGGGTAGATCACGGAGAAGAACAGGAACTTGCGGCTGCGCAGGGCGCGGGTGAGCTCCAGCTTGATGAGGCCGTTCACTTCGACTTCGCCTCCTCGGCGGCGGTGATGGCGACGAATGCCTGCTCCAGGCCGAGGCCGGCGACTTCGAGGTTGCGGGGGCAGAGGCCGAGGCCGTAGAGGGCGTGGACGGTCGCGTCGGCGTCGGAGGACTGGATGCGGACGGTGTGGCCGCTCGTGTCGAGGGCGGTGAGGAAGGGCAGCGCCCGTAGCGAGGCGTCGTCGGTCTCGGCGTCCAGGTCGAAGGAGATCCGGCGCGCGCCCGCCTTCGCCTTGATCTCGGCGGCCGTGCCGTCGGCCAGCAGGCGGCCCCGGTGCAGGACGAGCACCCGGTCGGCGATCGCGTCGGCCTCTTCGAGGTAGTGGGTGGCGAACAGGACCGTACGCCCCTGGTCGGCCTGTTCGCGCATGGTGGCCCAGAAGGCCTGGCGGGTGGTGACGTCCATGCCGGTGGTCGGCTCGTCCAGGACGATCAGGTCGCTGTAGCCCGCGGTGGCCAGGGCGAAGCGGACACGCTGGGCCTGACCGCCGGAGAGCTTGTCGACCTTGCGGTCGGCGATCCGCGCGACGCCCGCGCGGGCGAGCACGTCACCGACCCGGTACGGCCTCGGGTGCAGGGCGCAGGCCAGCCCCACCAGCTCCGCGACAGTGACCTCGTCCATCAGCCCGCCGCTCTGCAGCATGGCGCCCACGCGTCCGGCGACGATCGCCTCACGCGGGGTGGCGCCGAAGAGGCGGACGGTGCCGCTGTCGGCGTGCTTGAGGCCGAGCAGCAGGTCGAGGGTGGTCGACTTGCCGGCGCCGTTGGGACCCAGCAGCGCCACGGTCTCTCCTGGGCGCAGGGTCAGGGTCAGGCCGTCCACCGCACGGACGGCGCCGTATGTCTTGCTCACCTGGTCGAACGCGACCACCGAGGCTGTCTTGGTCATACGGCCATGGTGGCTTCGGGGGTGCGGGCGCGGGCAGTGTCGGGCGTCCGGAGTGCCGCATGACAGATGTCATGCCGTACGGCACCCCGGGTGGGCCGCACTGACGACGGAGCCCCTGCCCGGTGCGGGCAGGGGCTCCGTTCAGCCGGACGACCAGAGGTCAGTTCGGGTTGGTGTCGATGACTCCGGTGCGCTCCGCCGTCGTCTTGCCGCGCAGTGCCTTGCCCAGCGCGGAGGCGACGTCCTGCGGCAGGATGTCGCGCTTTCCGCTCGCGCCGTCGATCTGCACGCCGGCGAAGGTGGTGCCGTACGCCTCCTTGAGCGCCTTGAGGTCGTACGTCTCCACGAGCTTGCCGTCGACGGCCTTGAAGCCGAGGATCTTCGGCAGTGACACGGGGCCGAACTTGAGGCTGTGCGCCGCGTCGGTCTGAACGGTGGCGAGAGCGGACATCGCCGGCTCGGCGAACTCCTTCATCACCCGGTCGACCTCGGCGTTCGAGACCGTCGGCTGCCTGGTGGTCGTCGGGAGCGCCACCGCGGGGGCCGTGCCGGTCTCCACCTGGGTGCGGTACGCCTCCTCGACCGCCTCGGTCGACCGGTCCACGTCGATGCCCTTGCCCGTCTTGCCGTACACGGCGACGGCCTTGCCGGACTTGAACTCGATGGTGCCGTCGCTCGCCGAGCCGGAACCGCCTGCGGCGTCCTGGAGTTCGGCGTGCAGCTTCTCCTCGTCGACCGGCATGACCGGATCGACGACCCGGTGGTTGCCGAACAGCGAGCCGATCACGGAGACGGGGTTGTAGTCGCTGTTCGCGGCCGTGGCCACCGTGGCCTGCATGTCGAACTGGAGCCCGGCCTGGTCCGGCTTCAGCGTGACGGTCTCGCCGCCCACCGAGAGCTTCAGATCCTTTTTCACCCGGGAGTCGAAGGCGCCGTTCAGTTTCTCGACGGCGTCGTCGCGGGTGCCCCCGCCGATGTCGATGCCGAGCACGGTGGTGCCCTTGGGCACGTCGGAGTGGTTCATGAGCAGTCCGGCGCCGTAGGCGACACCGCCGATCACGATCACACCGCCGACGAGCAGGCCCAGCTTGCTGCGGCCCTTCTTCTTCTTGGCCGCGGCCGCGGCGGGCTTCTTCTGCGTGCCCGTCTCGGACGGCTTCGGGGCCGGGTGCGAGGCCGGTCCGTCGGTGTGCGCACCGGGCGGGAACGTCGCCTTGCGGTCGGCCGGCACCACAGGGATACCGCTGGTGACGGTGTGCCCGGAGACGTTGTCCGAGGCGCCGCCGAAGTGGGGGCCACCCGGTTCGGGGGCCGGCTTCTGCGGGGTGAGGATCGCGGTGTCGTCACTCAGGCCGCCGGGGCCGCCGGCAGGGCCTGCGCCGGGGCCGCGACCGGCGTGGGGGCCGGGGCCAGGGGAGGTGCCCGGGCCGCCGAGACCTGAGGGGGCGCCGGGTCCGCCGGGGCCGGAAGGGGCACCGGGGCGCCCTGGACCACGGGGGCCGCCGGGTCCGCCGGGTCCGCCGGGACCGAGCGGTGCACCAGGTCCACCGGGACCGCCGGGACCGCCGGGACCGCGGAGTCCATCGGGACCGGAGGGGCCTCCCGGGCCGCCGGGCCCACCGAAGCCGTCCGGGGCGTTGAAGTCACGGGATGCGCCGAAGCTGTCGGCTCCCGGGCCGGCGGGCGACACCCTCGGTCCGTCACCGGTGACCGGGCCGCCGGTCGGACCCGCGGGACCCTGGCCACGCGGACCGGGCCCGCCGGGCCCGCCGTACGCACCCTGGCCGTTCTGTCCGTTCTGGCCGCCGTAGCTGCTCAGATCCTGGTCGTAGGCGCTCAAGGCGCTCTGACCGTTCTGACCCGCAGGGGCGCCGTGGCCGTCCTGAGCGACGCTCTGACCGCCGTCCTGGCCGCCGTTCTCCGAGAAGTACGGCAGTTCGCCGCGGCGTGGTTCGCCGGGGCGGGAGCCGTTGCCCAGCGGGCCCACGGCGAGCGCCTCGGTGACATCGAAGGAACCGGTGCCGCCGCCGTGGCCGGGAGCCACCGGGCCGCCGGTCGCACCGGTGAGCCCGGCACCGTTCGTACCGCCAGGACGGGGGCCGCCCGGCGCGCTCATGGAACCGACCACCCCACCGGGACGCGCGCCGGCGGACGAACCCGCACCCGCGCCGCCGGACGCACCCGGGCCGCCCGAACCGACCGGCAGACCGGCCCCGTTGGTGGAGCCGCTGCCCTGACCGCCCTTGGCCGGCCCGGACTTGCGGGGCGCGAACCAGTCGCTGGGCTTCTCATCGCCGGCCGGCGAGGGCTCGGCGGACGGTTCGGCGGTGCCCGTGGACATGGAGGTGCCGGGGGCCGGCGTCTCGGTGTCCACGCTGTCGTCGGAGACCTTGGCCTCAGCGACGGTTTTACGTACGACGACCGGCGGAATGGGCCGCGATCCGGGGATGTTGATCCGGATCCGGGTCGTCAGCGTGGTCTCGGTCTTGCGTTCCTCCGGCCGCGTGGCCGAACGACCCGCGTCCGGACCGCCGTCGGAAGCCATGGGCGTCCCGTACGGCGGGGTTCCCGAAGGGTAAGCGGCTCCGCCGCGCCCGTTGGGCCCGGAGGACGGACTGTCAGTTTCACGACTCAAGGCAGGTTCTCCCGGTTGGCTCCGCCGCCCGCGTTACGACCTCTCTCGGGCGGCTCGGCGGCGCGCACCACCATACTGGCCACTTCCGGCGTGTATCCCACGACCGCTGGGGAAACCATCACGGGACTCCCACGGAGTCCCATGGACCGCGTATGGCGAAGTGGTACGTCACTTGCCAAGTCGGACGGCATCGCCGTCCGGTTGCCGCCCCGGAGCAAGGGTGGCGCAGATCACAGCCACAGCCATACCGCCGAGCAGGAAGAGGTAGGAGCCGCCTCCCGCGGCGAAGACGAAGTCCCCTTCCGGGCGGCTGGCGGTGAGCAGGATCACCGCGAGCATCCAGCCGACAGCCGGCGCGACGGCCCCGCCCCGGCTGCCGGCGGCGCGCGCCCCGCCCAGACAGAGCCCCGCCTCACCGGCGAGCGCGAGCAGCAGGCCACCCGGGAACCAGCCGGACTGCACCAGCGACCCGGCCACTCCGACGACCGCGCCGAGCACGAAGAGCCCCAGGTAGGCGGCGACCCGTCCGACGGAGGGGCGTCCCAGCGGCTGGGCGAGCGTCGAAGGACGACCTGCCGACCTCATGACGCCTCCTCGACACCAGTGGTCTCGAATCCGGCGGTCTCGACACCGGCGATCTCGAGCCCGGCGAACAGGTCGGTCTCCCGCCCGGATGCCGGATTCCCGCGCACCAACTCGTAGTACTCGGTGGTGAAGACGGGCTGGGCGAGCTCGTTGGAGAGGACGAAGTACGGCTCGGCCACGGTGACCTGCGTGGCGTGCGCGCGCATCGCGGCGGTCTTCGCGGCGGCGTGCCCGGCGGCGTCGATCTCGGTGGTGATCCGCTCGTCGTCGACCACACCTGGTACGTCGTCGATGACGGCCGACTCGGCGAAGGGGAGGCCTGGCAGCTCCCGTCTCAGCCGTGCGAAGGCGTCCTCGGCGACGGAGCGGGGCACCCGGTTCCAGTAGACCTTGGCGATCTCGTATCCCGACTCCGCGGCCAGCTCGACGGCCCGCATGGCCACCCGGTGCGCCTGGATGTGGTCGGGGTGGCCGTAGCCGCCGTTCTCGTCGTACGTGACGAGGACCTGCGGACGGACCTCGCGGATCACGTCGACGAGGTACCCGGCGGCCTCGTCGACGTCCGCCTGCCAGAAGCATTCGGGATCGTCGTTGTCGGCGAGGCCCATCATCCCGGAGTCCTGGTAGCGTCCGTCACCGCCGAGCCGGCGGAAGTCGTCGACGCCGAGTTCGCGCATCGCCGCCGTGAGCTCACGCGACCGATGCTCGCCCAGGGCGGCGCCGGTCAGGTGCGCGAGCTCGGGCGGGATGACCTCGCCACGCTCACCGAGCGTGCAGGTGACCAGGGTCACCCGGGCACCCTCGGCCGCGTAGCGGGCCATGGTCGCGCCGTTGTTGATCGACTCGTCGTCCGGGTGCGCGTGCACCAGCAGCAGACGCCGGGCGGGCAGTTCCGTCATACGCCCACCCTACGAGGCGCCCACCTGCCCCCGGCCACCTGCCCGGCAGTCCTTCACCACTCGTCGTCGAGCACGTGGGCGATGGCGAGCACGATGCGTTCGATCCAGTCGATGGCGTCGTTCACACCGGCCTCGTCGATGGGGCGGCGTTGCTTGAGTTCACGTACCAGGTCGTTGTTCGCAGCGAGCGTGTCTACATCGTTCAGGTCACCCATCTAGGTTTCTGAACAGGGGGCCGGAACCAGCCACCTTCGTCTGAGCTGGGCCGATGGTGTGCCATTGCGGATGGCTTCGCTGGGTGGATGAACACGTCGTTCTTCCAAGGTCGCACCTCGCTGACGAGAAGACGCTTCGCAGTTGCTACTTGGAGATCACTCAGCGACGCAACAAGATCGCGCACGATGCCGACCTGATCGACGTATGCCACCCGGCACGATGATGTCGCCGCCCTTCGGATCGATCCCTTCGTGGGCCCTGCCGTGAATGTGGACGGCTTCGGCGGCCTTGACCAGCTCGTCCGCCTTCCTCGCCACCTCGGTGAGAAAGCTGGCGGGTGCCGTACGCGCGGCTACCTCAGCGCCGAAGGCGTATTCCCACTTCCAGCTCACCCGCGGACCGCTCTCATCGCTTCGTCCAGGACTGCGCTCAGCTCCCGCAAGGCTTCCTGGGCGATGGCAGGGTCCTCGTTCTCCAGGTTGCTCTTCGCACGGGCACAGCGGGCGGACAGGTCGGGGCGACGGGCGATTTCGATGTCCCGGGCCCAGGTCAGGACCCAGCTCTGCACGGGACTGAGCGACTGCCACTCGACCGCCTTCGTGAAGGCCTCGTCCTTCCTCGTCTGCATCTCGTCCAGACGACCGGGATCGACGACGGCGAGGGCCGCGCGCAAGGCGTCCGGGGTCTGCTCGGGGCGGGGGATCAGCTCGCGTCCACTGTCAGGCTGAATGCTCATCGTGTCCTCCTGGGGGCGCCCCGGCCAGAGTATCGGGCCAGGGCGCCAATAGGGCTGGGCTGCGAGTTCGACAGCAGACGGTTCGCGGGCCGTGGTCGGCAGCTGCCGGCTGGTGGCCGGGCTGGTTGCAGGGGATCGTGCGGGCGATGATGCGTCCGCCGGGGATCCGTCGGCTCTCGCGGCGCAGGTAGCCGTGGGTCTCCAGTTCACGCAGGGCAGCGGCGATCCGGGTCGCGCCCTCGGGGAAGCGGGCGGTGAGGGTCTTGATGTCGACGCGGGCACCCTTGGGCAGGGACTGGATGTGTGCGCCCAGTCCGATCGCGAGGAGCGAGAGCTCGGGGTGCTGGGCGAGGTGGTTGCCGATCACCGTGAAGCGGGTGGTGTGGCGGGTGTGCTCGTGGTCGAGACCGGCGTGGCCGGTGCCTTCGGAGTCGCCGGTGCGGGGGTGCCGCCGGTTCGGGTGTTTGTCGGCAGCATGCCCTGACTGGGGGTGCGGGGGCACGCCAGGGTTCTGCGTGGTGGTCAGGCCCTCGCACTGGGATTGCGGTCCCGGTGGGGGGTCGGGGACGGGACGGGGGTGTCCGTCCTCGGTCTGGCGCGGAATCGGTTTCTCACCTAGTGGGCGGTGTTGACGCGCCAGACGCTGCGGGCGGACAC
>NZ_JBFAGK010000006.1:308305-323607 GCF_040660135.1 Streptomyces sp. NPDC050997 | reverse complement strand
GGTGTCCGCCCGCAGCGTCTGGCGCGTCAACACCGCCCACTAGGTGAGAAACCGATTCCGCGCCAGACCGAGGACGGACACCCCCGTCCCGTCCCCTTGCCGCCGTGGGCGGGCGCGGGAGCGGTGGGGCTTTCGCCTTCCGGTTCCGGTTTTGGTACGAGGTTCAGTTCCGCCCAGATCGTCTTGCGAGGGCGTGGTCCCAGGGATACGCCCCAGCGGTCGGCGAGTGCCTCGACGAGGACGAGGCCCGGCCGGACTCGGCGTCGGGGGTGGGGTCTTGGAGGCAGGGCGGGCGGTCGCCGCAGGTGTCGGTCACCTCGATGCGCAGGGTGTCGCCGACGACGTACAGGGTGAGCTTGAAGTCCCGGCCGGGAACGCGGCTGTGGGTGGCCGCGTTGGCCGCGAGTTCGGCGACGACCTGACGTGCCGGGTCCAACGGGAGTTCCCAGGAGCGGAGTTGCTCGGTGGCGAGCAGGCGGGCGAGGCGGGCTTGCGTGGCGTGGGTGACAGCTGCACGCTGAAGTTGCGGATGGGGTGGCCGAGTCGGGCCTCGGGGGTGACGGTTTCTTGGATCACGTCACTCAGAGTGGCCGCCCATGCTTACCGTGAACAGTGACGACTCCGTTGCGTACGGTGACTGTCCGGACGTTGTCCGGTCGTGTCCAGGCTGTCGAGACGGGGCGTGCGGGTAGGGGGCGTCGCGGCACGGTCGTACGACGGAGGGGTGCGGGATGCAGCAGGTGGACGGCAGCGCGGCTCGGCTCAAGAGCGAGGCGGACGAGCCGGGTTGGGAGGTGGACCCGGACGACGACTGGGGCGTGGCGGTCGTCGCCACCGTGGGGCGGCAGCTGAAGCTGCGGCGGGAGGCGGTGGGGATGCGGGCCGCCGAGTTCGGGAAGGCGGTCGGGTACGGGGAGGACCTGGTCTACAAGATCGAGAGCGGGAAGCGGATTCCTCAGCCCGAGTACCTGGACAAGGCCGACGAAGTGTTGAGGGCGGGTGGGTTGCTCTCGGCGATGAAGGAGGACGTGAAGAGGGTTCGGTATCCGAAGAAGGTTCGGGACCTGGCGCAGCTGGAGGCGAAGGCGGTCGAGCTTCAGCTCTACGACCCCCTGAACATCCACGGGTTGCTGCAGACGCCGGAGTACGGACGCGGGCTTCTCCTGATGCGGCGACCTGCGTACGCCGAGGACGAGGTGGAGCGGTTCATCGCCGCGCGCGTTGCCCGCAAAGCCGTCTTCGAGCGAGACCCTGTGCCCGAACTCAGCTTCGTCCTGGAGGAGTGGACGCTGCGACGTCCACTCGGAGGGAAACCGGCGTTGCGTCGTCAGCTCGAACATCTGCTGGAAATGGGGCAGTTGCGGAGCGTCGAGCTACAGGTGATGCCGATGGATCGCGACGAGCACGCCGGACTGGCCGGCGGCATCGAGGTGCTGAAGTTCGAGGACGGCTCGGCCGTGGGGCGTTCACAAGCGGTGGCCAATGGCCGACCGGTCTCCGATCCCAAGCAGCTCCGTATCCTTGAGCTGCGGTATGGGATCATCCGGGCTCAGGCTCTCACGCCACGTGAGTCGATGGCCTTTGTCGAGCGACTGCTGGGGGAAACATGATCCGCGAAACCTCGGCCGGGGACGCCTTCGACCTGGCGTGGTTCAAAAGCAGCTACAGCAGCAGTAGCGAGGGCGACTCCTGCGTCGAACTCGCCACCGCCCCCGGCACCGTCCACGTCCGCGACTCCAAGAACGTGGACGGCCCCCGCCTCGCCTTCTCCCCGGCCACCTGGGCGGACTTCGTGCCGTACGCGTCCGAAGGCTGACCGGCCCGGCTACTCGACCTCGGCCTCCGGTACGTCGACCCCGGCACCCGTCGCCATATGGATCAGGGCACGCGGGCGGTCGGAGGCTAGGGACCCACCCAGGCCCGTGATGGCCTCGACCTGAGCCATGCGCAAGCCGTGCGTCTCCAGGAGCGGCATGCTCGTGCGCAGAGCCGCCCGGAAGGTGGGCATGTCCGGGTCCTCGTCGGCCCGCTTCATCCACGCGGCGAAGGCCTCGGGGCGGTGGAAGGCGATGACTTCCCGAGAGCGGGCGTCCGGACCGACACGGTTGAGGAAGTACGTCTCCGTGCCCGTGGCGTAGCGGAACGCAAAGGGTTCCTCTCAGCGCCACACGGCCATCGCCTGTTCCTTGAGTACACCCGCCGCGTACCGCGAGAGGCTGGTACGCGTACAGGCGCCCGAAGTTGGGCGACGCCTTCGCCAGCTCCCGGAGCCGATGGTCAACTCCACGCGCCGCTGCCTCAGCCTTCGCTTGTCCTAGATCCATCAAGCTTACGGAGCCAGGTGGCGCGGAGGTGCGGAACAGGTCGTTCGGCTAGGCGCGGGCCCCGGTCGCTGCCGGCCGGAGCTCACGCGTCGGGGCGGGTCAGAACTTGATGCTGCCGATCATGCCCGCGATGTTCGTCGTCAGCTCACTGATCGTCGGGGCCACCGTCGACGAGGCCAGGTAGAAGCCGAGCAGGACGCACACGACCGCGTGCCCTCCCTTGAGCCCGGACTTCTTGATCAGAAGGAAGACGATGATCGCCAGCAGCACTACCGCCGAAATCGAGAGTGCCACGGCGGCTCACCTCCAAAGAACCCAGGGACATGGGGGCGGACGGGACGGAGCTATGGGGGCAGATAAATCCGTACAGCAGCCAGCAGGTTGATACCCACTATGCGCTAGTGATCATAACTATCCGTACGCGCGCATTGATCGGCGCACGGCCGCACAAGGGGGCGCATGGCCAATATGGTCAGGGGATGACGACCGAGCCTGACTCCTTCCCCCGTCGGCACGCCCGTACCCAGCGCTTCACGCTCGGCGCTCCGCGCGCGTTCACCGTGTCGCCCGACGGTTCGCGTGTCGTGTTCCTGCGCTCGAACTCGGGTACCGACCGGGCCAACTCGCTGTGGGTGCTGGACCTGGCGGACGGCGGGGAGCGCGTGGCGGCCGACCCGCGCGCCCTCCTCGGAGGTGCGACGGAGCACCTCCCGCCCGAGGAGCGGGCGCGGCGCGAGCGCAGTCGCGAGGGCGGTGGCGGCATCGTCGGCTACGCCACCGACGAAGCCGCGGAGTTGGCGTGTTTCGCCTTGTCAGGACGGCTTTTCGCGGCGGAGTTGCAAGTCGGTACGGCACGTGAACTCCCTGCCCCCGGCCCGGTGATCGACCCGCGCCCCTCCCCCGACGGACGGCATGTCGCGTACGTCTCGCAGGGCGCCCTACGGGTGATGGGCGCCGACGGCGAGGGCGACCGGCCGCTGGCCGAACCGGAGTCCTCGGCGGGCGCGACGCAGGTCACCTACGGTCTGGCGGAGTTCATCGCGGCCGAGGAGATGGGCCGTTCACGGGGCTACTGGTGGTCGCCGGAGTCGGACCGGCTGCTGGTCGCGCGGGTGGACGACACGCCGGTGCGGCGGTGGTGGATCTCCGACCCGGCCCATCCGGAGCGTGATCCACAACACGTGGCGTACCCGGCGGCGGGCACCGACAACGCGGACGTACGGCTGTTCGTGATCGGCCTGGACGGAGTGCGCACCGAGGTCGTCTGGGACTGGGCGCGCTACCCGTACCTGGCGCATGTGCACTGGTCAGCGGCGGGTGCCCCACTCCTGCTCGTACAAGCGCGCGACCAGCGCAGTCAGCTGTTCCTGGCGGTGGATCCGGCGACCGGGCGGACCCGGATGGTGCACGCGGACGAAGATCCAACTTGGCTTGATCTTTTCCCCAGGGTGCCGTGCTGGAGCCCGTCCGGGCAGCTGGTCCGCATCGCCGACGAGGGCGGCGCACGGGTCCTCGCGGTCGGCGAACGCCCGCTGACCGGCGCCCAGTTGCAGGTTCGCGCGGTACTGGACGTGTCCGCGGACGACGTCCTGGTCTCGGCGTCGGCGGGCGAGGAGACCGCGTCCCCGGAGACCGGGCAGGTACACGTGTACCGGGTGAACGAGCTCGGGACGGAGCGTGTGTCACAGGAGCCCGGTGTGCACTCGGCGGTGCGCGCTGGGGGCGTGACCGTGCTGGTGTCCGCCACTCTCGACCGGCCGGGGGCCCGGGCACGGGTACTTCGGGACGGGAAGGAGACGGCGACGGTCGCCTCGTACGCCGAAGATCCCGGTTTGTCCCCGCGCGTGACACTCACCGAGGGGGGCGCACGCCGAATCCCGTGCGCCGTGCTTATGCCTACGGACTACCCCGATGACACTCCCCTCCCGGTGCTCCTCGATCCCTACGGCGGTCCGCACGGACCGCGGGTGGTCGCCGCACACAACGCGCATCTCACCTCGCAGTGGTTCGCCGACCAGGGTTTCGCGGTGGTCGTCGCCGACGGCCGGGGCACTCCCGGCCACTCCCCCGCCTGGGAGAAGGCGATCCATCACGACTTCACGGTCTCCCTGGACGACCAGGTCGAGGCGCTCCAGGACCTGGCGAAGTCGTACCCCCTCGACCTGTCCCGGGTGGCGATCCGCGGCTGGTCGTACGGCGGTTGGCTGGCGGGCCTCGCGGTGCTGCGCCGCCCCGATGTCTTCCACGCGGGCATCGCGGGCGCCCCGGTCACGGACTGGCGGCTGTACGACACCCACTACACGGAGCGGTACCTGGGCGATCCGGCCGCGCACCCGGAGTCGTACGCCAGGAGTTCGCTGGTCACCGACGAGGGCCTGTCCTCGCCCGCCGAGCCGCACCGCCCGCTGATGATCGTGCACGGCACGGCCGACGACAACGTGGTCTTCGCCCACGCCCTGCGCCTGTCCTCCGCCCTCCTCGCCGCCGGCCGCCCCCACGAGGTGCTGCCGCTGTCCGGGGTGACCCACATGCCCCCCCAGGAACAGGTCGCGGAGAACCTGTTGCTGCTTCAGGTGGACTTCCTCAGGCGGGCGCTTCGGCTGGGCGCCGGTCAGGTGTAGACGCCGCCTTCGAGGTTGTGCGTACCGCTCCGGGTCGGGCGCGAAAAAACGGGCCGGGAGACATGGCGCTCCCGGCCCGTTTACGGCACCCGCACGGCCGTACGCTGTTCAGCCTGACGTGTCCGTATATCGGGATCGGGTCGGTGAAGTTGCTTGCGTGTTAACGCGGTTGGTGGGCGTTTGTGCGGTTATTCCCGCCCTTCGTCACGACCGTTCCGGGCCTCGCCCCTCCCCTCCTCCGGTGGCACCACCTGTTTCTCCTCCGCGAAGTGGCAGGCCGAGTCGTGGGCGGTGGGGCCGGGCAGGAACCGGAACTCGGCGGGCACCGCGAGTGCGGGCACCTCCAGGGCGCAACGCTCCCGCGCCTTCCAGCAGCGGGTGCGGAAGCGGCAGCCGGAGGGGATGTTCGTCGGGGACGGCACGTCGCCCGCCAGGATGATCCGCTCGCGGTGTTCGCGGGCATCCGGGTCCGGGACGGGTACGGCGGACAGCAGCGCCTGGGTGTAGGGGTGGGTGGGATGGTCGTAGATCTCGGCGTCCCTGCCGGTCTCCACGATCCGGCCGAGGTACATGACCCCGACCCGGTCGGAGATGTGCCGGACGATCGACAGGTCGTGCGCGATGAAGACGTAGGAGAGCGCGAACTCGTCCTGGAGACTGGCCATCAGATTGATGACCTGCGCCTGCACCGACACGTCGAGCGCCGACACCGGCTCGTCGGCGACGATGACCTCGGGGCGCAGCGCCAACCCCCGTGCGATGCCGATGCGTTGGCGCTGGCCGCCGGAGAACTGGTGCGGGTACCGGTTGATGTACTCGGGATTGAGGCCGACGACGTCGAGGAGGTCCTGCACCTTGCGGCGCCGGTCGCCCTTCGGGGCCACCTCGGGGTGGATGTCGTACGGCTCCCCGATGATGTCGCCGACCGTCATCCTCGGGTTGAGCGAGGTGTACGGGTCCTGGAACACCATCTGGATGTTGCGCCGGACCGCCTTCAGAGCCCGCCCGGACAGCTTGGTGATGTCCTCGCCCCGGTAGCGGATCTCGCCCGCCGTCGGCCGTTCCAGGTTGACCAGCATCTTGGCGACCGTCGACTTGCCGCAGCCGGACTCGCCCACGATGCCCAGGGTCTCGCCCCGGTCCAGGGTGAAGTCGACGCCGTCCACGGCCTTGACCGCGCCGACCTGCTTCTTGAACAGGATGCCCCGGGTGAGAGGGTAGTGCTTGACCAGTCCGCTGACCTCCAGGATCGGCTCAGGCGTCGAGGCCATGCAGGCACTCCCTCCAGAAGTGGCAGGCGCTGCCCCGATCCCCGGAGACCTCGTACAGCGGGGGCACGTCGGTGCGGCACACGTCCTGGGCCATCGGGCAGCGCGGGTGGAAGGCGCAACCGGGCGGGATGTTCATCAGGTTGGGCGGCAGGCCCTTGATGGCGTAGAGGTCCTGGCCCTTCTGGTCCAGGCGCGGGATGGAGTCCAGCAGGCCCCGGGTGTACGGGTGGGCGGGCGCCTTGTAGATGTCGTGGACCGGGGCCGACTCGACGATCCGGCCCGCGTACATCACCGCGATCCTGTCCGCGACGTCGGCGACCACACCGAGGTCGTGGGTGATCAGGATGAGGCCCATGTGGTACTCGCGCTGCAACTCCGCGAGCAGATCCATGACCTGGGCCTGGACCGTCACGTCGAGAGCCGTGGTGGGCTCGTCGGCGATGATCAGCGCGGGCTCCAGCGCGAGCGCCATGGCGATCATGATGCGCTGGCGCATACCGCCGGAGAACTGGTGCGGGTACTGCCTCACCCGCTCCCTGGCGCCGGGGATGCGGACGTGGTCCATCAGCTCGACCGCCTTGGCCCGCGCGTCCTTGCGCGACATGCCCCGGTGGACCACGAACATCTCGCCGAGCTGGTCGCCGACGGAGAGCACCGGATTCAGCGACGACAGCGCGTCCTGGAAGATCATCGCCATCTCGGCGCCGCGGATCCTCCGCCGTTCCTCCTCCTTCAGCTTCAGCAGGTCCTGGCCCTGGAAGAGGATCTCGCCGCCGGTGATCCGCCCCGGCGGGATGTCGAGGATGCCCATGACGGTCTGCGCGGTCACCGACTTGCCGGAGCCGGACTCACCGAGCACGGCGAGCGTCTCGCCGGCGTCCACGCCGTAGTCGACGCCGTTGACGGCCTTGGCGACGCCGTCCCTGGTCCGGAACTCCACGTGCAGATCACGCACTTCGAGCAGCATCGCGGCGGGTCACCTCAGCCTCGGGTCGAGGGCGTCGCGCACCGCGTCGCCGAGCATGATGAACGCGAGCACGGTGAGCGCGAGCGCCCCGGCCGGCCAGAGCAGCATGTGCGGGGCCTGGCGGATGTAGGCGGACGCCGCGGAGATGTCGATCCCCCAGCTGACCGTCGGCGGCTTCAGCCCCACGCCGAGGTACGACAGGGTCGCCTCCAGCGCGATGTAGGTGCCGAGCGCGATGGTCGCCACGACGATCACCGGCGCGATGGCGTTGGGCATGATGTGCCGCAGCAGCAGCCGGGAGTTGGAGGCGCCCAGCGCCCGTGCGGCCTGGACGTAGTCGTGCTGTTTGGCGGTGATGACGGAACCCCGGGCGATACGGGAGATCTGCGGCCAGCCCAGCAGCACCATGAACCCGATGACCGGCCAGACGGTGTTGCTGGTCACCACGGAGAGCAGGACCAGACCGCCGAGGACGACGGGGATCGCGAAGAAGACGTCGGTGATCCGGGACAGGAACGAGTCCGGGAGCCCGCCGAAGAACCCGGCGAGCCCGCCGAGGACCGACCCGATGATCGCCACACCGAGCGACGCGCAGACGCCGACCGTGACGGAGGTCCGGGCGCCGTAGACGGTGCGGGTGTAGACGTTGCAGCCCTGGCCGTCGTAGCCGAACGGCGCGCCTGGCTGGGAGCCCTCCTGGGCCTTGGCGAGGTCGCACTTGAGCGGGCTGCCGGAGGCGATCAGCGACGGCCAGATCGAGATGACGACGAGGAAGAGGATCACCAGGCCGGAGATGATGAAGACCGGGTTGCGGCGCAGGTCGCGCCAGGCGTCGGACCAGAGGCTGCGGGGCTTGCCGGAGGGGCCCTTCGTGCCTTCCGGTCCGTCCGGGTGCTGTCCCTCGGAGCCGCCTGACGACTGCTGTTCCAGCACCTCGCCCTCGCTCGTGGCGAGGTCCATGGCGCCGCCCATTCCGGTCGCGGCGATCGCGCCGTCCTCGGCGGCGCGGCCCCCGCCCGACATGTACGGCTCCCGCGGCATCGGCTCAGGCATAGCGGATCCGGGGGTCGAGGACGGCGTACAGGAGGTCGACGATCAGGTTGGCGACCAGGAACACCAGCACGAGCACGGTCACGAAGCCGACGACGGTCTGGGTGTTCTGGCGCAGGATCCCCTGGTAGAGCTGGTAGCCCACGCCGTGGATGTTGAAGATCCGCTCGGTGACGATCGCCCCGCCCATCAGCGCGCCGATGTCGGTGCCGATGAAGGTGACCACGGGGATCAGGGAGTTGCGCAGCAGGTGCCGGGTGATGACGCGCCGCCTCGGCAGCCCCTTGGCGACGGCCGTACGGACGTAGTCGGACCGCTTGTTCTCCGCGATGGACGTACGGGTCAGGCGGGTCACGTAGGCGAGCGACACGGAGGCCAGGACCAGCCCCGGCACGATCAGCTCGCCGAACGTGGCGTCCGTCGACACCGACGGTTTGATCCAGCCCCACTCGACGCCGAGCAGAAGCTGGAGCAGCAGACCGGTGACGAAGGTGGGGACGGAGATCACCACGAGGGTGAGCAGCAGGACCGAGGTGTCGACGGGCCGCCCGCGCCGCAGACCCGTGACGACACCCAGGGTGATGCCGATGACGATCTCGAAGAGGATCGCCACGATCGTCAGCCGGATGGTGACCGGGAAGGCCGTCGCCATCAGCTCGGTGACCTCCTGGCCGTTGAACGCGGTGCCGAAGTCGCCGGTGAAGACATTGCCCATGTAGGTCAGGTACTGCTGCCAGACCGGCTTATCGAGGCCGAACTCCTTCTTCAGCTGGGCCGCCGTCGCCGGGTCGCACTGCCTCTCACCGCACAGGCCCGCGATGGGGTCGCCCATCACGTTCACCATCAGGAAGATCAACAGGGTGGCGCCGATGAACACCGGGACCATCTGGAGCAGCCGCCGGACGACGTACCGTCCCATGACGGGCTCAGCTGACCTTGATCTCGTTGTAGACGGGGACGCTGAAGGGGTTGAGCTTCACCTCGGACAGCCGCTCCGAGTAGCCGGCGCTGCCGTTCTGGTACCAGAGCGGGATGGCGGCCATGTTGTCCCGGACGACCTTCTCGGCCTTCTGGAAGGTCTGGACGGCCTTGGCGGTGTCGGTCTCGGCGTTGGCCTGGTCGACGAGGTTGTCGAAGTCCTGGTTGGACCACTTGCCGTCGTTGGAGGAGGCGTCGGTGTAGTACAGCGGCTGGAGGAAGTTCTGGATGAGGGGGTAGTCCATCTGCCACCCGGCCCGGAACGGCCCGCTCATCTTCTTGTCGGTGATCTGGGTGCGGAAGTCGGCGAAGGTGCCGACCGGGTTGCCGACGCAGGCCTTGTCGTTGTCCAGCGCGTTGTTGATGGAGTTGCAGACGGCGTCGACCCACTCCTTGTGTGAGCCGGTGTCCGCGTTGTACGTGATCTTGACCTGGCCGCCCGGGAGCCCGCCGCCCTCCTGGACCATCTTCTTGGCCTCGTCGGGGTTGTACACGCAGGCGTTCCCGCATAGGCCGTCCTGGAAGCCGCCGTCCGTGCCGAGGACCGGGGAGGTCCAGTCGGTGGCGGGGGTGCGGGTCTTCTGGAAGATCGTTTCCGTGATCTGCTTCCGGTCGATCGCCATGGACAGGCCCGTACGGACCTTCTGAGACCCGCTCTGGTTCCAGTCGCTGTCGTAGAACGGGAAGGCGAGCGTCTGGATGATGCCTGCCGGGGTGTTGAGGTACCGGCCGCCGAGGTCGCTCTTGGCGTTCTTGAGCTGGGCGGCGGGGACGTCGTCGACCAGGTCGAGGTTGCCGGCCATCAGATCGGTGTAGGCGGTGTTGTTGTCGGTGTAGACCTTCAGGTCGACGCCGCCGTTCTGCGCCCTGTCCGGGCCGGGGTAGGCGTCCCACTTCCGCAGGGACATCTGGGTGCCCTTGGTGTACGAGTCGACGGTGTACGGGCCGTTGCCGACCGGCTTCTCCACCCAGGCGGCGTGGTCGTCGAAGAAGGCCTGCGGGAGCGGGGCGAAGGCGGCGTATCCGAGGGTGTCCGGGAACGACGAGAACTTCTGGTTCAGCTTGACGGTGAAGGTCTTGTCGTCGACGACCCTGAGACCGGAGAGAGTGTCGGCGGTCTGTTTGCTTCCGTCCTCCGGGTGGACGGTGTCGTAGCCGTCGATGTAGCCGAAGAAGTACGCGTTCTTCTGGTTGTTCTTCAGGCTGGCGCCGTAGTTCCAGGCGTCCACGAAGGACTTGGCGGTGACGGCCTCGCCGTTGCTGAACGTCCAGCCGCCCTTGATGATGATGGTGTAGTTCTGCGAGTCCGAGGTGTCGATCTTCTGGGCCAGCATGTCCTCGGCCGCGCCGGTCACGGGGTCGTACCTCTTGAGGTTCCGGAAGATCATGTCGAGGACCTTGCCGCCCTGGACCTCGTTGGTGTTGGCCGGCTCCAGCGGGTTCTGCGGATCGCCCCAGGAGGAACTGAGCACGGCGGCGCCGTCGCTGCTGGCGCTGCTGTCGCCGCCGCAGCCGGACGCCGCGAGGGCAACCGCCGCCGCGCAGGCGGCCCATCTGGCGTGCGTGGCTCCACGCATGGATTGCCTCCTCCTGAATGCCCCGCGCGGTGCCGTGCGCAGCCGGCGCCGGGATGCTGACCCGTTACCGATCAATACCAGCACATAACACCCATACCGCATGTGCGCACGGGCCGTATGGGTCAGCGGTCGCACAGTCGCCCGACCCCCTCGCCCACACGAGGGACGGAAGGGCCGAGAAACATCGTCAGGCCTCCACCTGGGGAGCTTCACAGGTGTGGACCAATGACTGTCTCGTTCCCATCAACGGATTATTTCCGCAGGCCACACGGCCTTCACGCGCCGTTGACGCACGTGGAGCGGCGCTGATAGACACACTCATCAATCCCGTCGGCGACACCCGGTTCGGTCCGATCCAGCACTCCGACAGCACCCCGACAGCACTCCGACAAGCCGTCCCTGTGCGAGCGATGACGCGAGGTCACGACCCATGAGCACACAAGTCCATGGCAGGGGGCTCTCGGGCCCGAGGAGATCACGGCCCCGCGTCGCCCGGCTCGTCGCCGTCGTCGGTGCCGCCGCCCTGGCGTTATCGGCCGGGCTCGCGACCCCGCTCAACCCGGCGCCCCAGCAGGCCTCGGCCGCCGAGAGCAAGAGCGTCCTGACCGTCGCGGTCGCCCAGAGCGTCGACTCACTGAGCCCGTTCCTGGCACAACGGCTGGTCAGCACCAGCATCCACCGGCTGATGTACGAGTACCTGACCAACTACGACCCCAAGGACAACCACGTCGTCCCGGGCCTGGCCACCAAGTGGGAGTCGTCCGCCGACAAGCTGACCTGGACCTACACGATCCGCCCCGACTCCACGTGGTCGGACGGTCAGCAGGCCACCGCCGAGGACGCGGCCTGGACATTCAACACGATGATGACCGACGACGGCGCCGCCACCACCAACGGCAGCTTCGTCTCCAACTTCAGGAAGGTCACCGCGCCCAGCCCCACCCAGCTGGTCATCGAGCTGAAGAAACCGCAGGCCACGATGACCGCCCTGGACGTGCCGATCGTGCCGAAGCACGTCTGGGAGAAGGTGGACGACTTCTCGAAGTTCAACAACGACAAGAGCTTCCCCGTCGTCGGGAACGGGCCGTTCGTCCTCACCGACTACAAGCCCGACAGCTACGTCCGCCTCAAGCCGAACAAGAGCTTCTGGCGGGGCGCTCCGAAGTTCGACGAGCTGGTCTTCCGCTACTACAAGGACCAGGACGCCGCCGTGGCCGCCCTGCGCAAGGGCGAGGTCTCCTTCGTCGCCGGGTCCCCGTCACTGACCCCCGCTCAGGCGGCCTCCCTGAAGAACGAGAAGAACATCCGCGTCAACGACGCCCCCGGCCGCCGCTTCTACGCCCTCGCCACCAACCCGGGCGCCAAGGCGAAGAACGGCCGGAAGTTCGGCGACGGCGACCCCTCCCTGCTGGACGAGCGGGTCAGGCACGCCCTGTTCATGGCGGTCGACCGCGAGACCATCATCGACAAGGTGTTCCAGGGGCACGCCGTCGAGGGCGAGGGATACATCCCGCCCCGCTTCTCGCAGTACTTCTGGAAGCCCACGGCGAGCCAGGAACTCGCCTACGACCCGGCCAAGGCGGCCCAGCTCCTCGACCAGGCGGGCTACAAGAAGAACAGCTCCGGCAAACGCCTCGGCAAGGACGGCAAGCCGATCACGTACCGCGTCCTCTGCCACGCCACCGACCCCAACGACAAGGCGGTCGGGCAGTACCTGGAGGAGTGGTGGGGCAAGCTCGGCATCGGGGTCACCCTCGACTGCCTGGACAACGTCACCGACCCCTGGCTCGCGGGCACCTACGACCTCGCCTTCGACGGCTGGTCCGTCAACCCCGACCCGGACTTCGTCCTGTCGATCCACACCTGCGCGGCCCTGCCCGCCACCCCGAAGGACACCGGCGCCACCGACAACTTCGTCTGCGACAAGCGGTACGACGACCTGTACGCGCGTCAGCTCACCGAGTACGACCCCGCCAAACGGGCCACTGTCGTCAAGCAGATGGAGTCGCGACTGTACGACCTGGGGTACATGAACGTCATGGCGTACCCGAACGCCGTCGAGGCCTATCGGACCGACCAGATCAAGTCGATCCGAACGATGCCGAGCGCGGCGGGCAACATCTACGGCCAGGACGGCTACTGGAGCTGGTGGTCGGCCGTCCCCGCGGCCTCGGACGGCTCCTCCGACGACTCCGGTTCGACCGGCGCGGTCATCGGCGGTGTCGTGGCCGCCGTGGTCCTGGTGGGCGCCGGCGTCTTCTTCGTACTGCGCCGTCGCTCCACCGCGGACGACCGTGAGTAGCCGATGCGCCGCCCCACCGTACGAGCCCGGCAGGCAGGACGTCGATGACCGCTGACGCAGCGCCCGCGCCGACCGGGGAGACCGCCGGGCCGGCCTCCGCCGGACCGGCGGCACGCACCCCCCGGGCGCGCACCAGCACGGCGTACGTCCGCTACGGCGCCGGCAAGGTGGGCGGCGCCGCCGTCTCCCTGCTCGCGGTGCTGGTCACCGGGTTCTTCCTGTTCCGGCTGATCCCGGGCGACCCGGTCAAGACCATGACCGGTGGCCGCCCGGTGTCCGCGGCGCAACTGGCCGCGTATCGCCGGGAGTTCGGCCTGGACCTGCCGCTGTGGCAGCAGTTCACCGACTACTGCGGCAAGGCGCTCAGCGGCGACCTCGGCACGTCGTACCAGTTCCGCGCCCCGGTCGTCGACAAGATCGGGGAGGCGCTGCCGAACACGCTGCTGCTGACCGGCACCGCGTTCGTCCTGTACACCGCCCTCGGTATCGTCCTCGGCACCCGCGCGGCCTGGCGCCACGGCCGGCTCGGGGACCGGCTGAACACCGGTCTGGCGCTGACCCTCTACTCCGTCCCGTCGTTCTGGCTGGGCCTGCTGCTGATCATCGTGTTCTCGGTGGGCATCGGCCCGGTCCCCGGGCTGTTCCCCACCGGCGGCATGGAGTCGGGCGGCGAGGAGGGATTCGCGTACGTCCTCGACGTGGCCCACCATCTGGTCCTCCCCGTGGTCACCCTGGTCGCCGTCGAGTACGGGCAGACGCTGCTGGTCACCCGCTCGGCGCTGCTCGACGAGATGGGCAGCGACTATCTGACCACCGCCCGCGCCAAGGGGCTGCGGGACGACCTGGTCCGGCGCCGGCACGCCGTGCCGAACGCGCTGCTGCCGACGGTGACGCTGGTCTTCGTCAACCTCGGCCGGACCGTCGCGGGGGTGATCCTCGTCGAGACCGTGTTCTCCTGGCCGGGGTTGGGCGGACTGTTCTACCAGGCACTGAGCGTGCCGGACCTGCCCCTGGTCCAGGGGCTGTTCCTCTTCTTCGCCGCGGCGGTGATCATCATGAACACGCTGGCCGACCTGCTCTACCCGCTGCTCGACCCACGGGTGGGCCGATGACGACCGACACCCCGACCGACATCCCGGCGGACAGCCCGACGGGCGGCCCCGCCCCGGTGACCGGGTCCGGTCCGGGCCGGCTCGCCTGGCAGCGCCGCCGACGCTCCCTCGTACGGTTCTGGACGCGCTACCGCACCCACCGCGCCGGTGTGGTGGGCCTGGTCGCGCTCGCCGTGTTCGCGCTGGCCGCCCTCACCGCGCCGCTCACCGTCGGCTCCGACGTGGCCGGGGTGAGCGACGCTCCGGGGCAGCCCATGGAGAGCCCGAGCGGCCAATTCCCGCTGGGCACCGACCGGTTCGGGCGCGATCTGCTGGGCCTGCTGGTGTGGGGCTCGCGCGTCTCGCTCCTGGTGGGGCTGCTTGCGGCCGTGCTGTCGGTGGCCATCGGCACACTGGTGGGTGTGACGGCCGGGCACTTCAAGGGCGCGTACGCGACCGTGCTGATGCGGGTCACGGACTGGTTCCTGGTGATGCCGACACTGGTGCTCGCCATCGCGCTCGCCACCGTGATGTCCCGCTCGCTGGGCACGGTGGTCCTCGCGATCGGCGTGACCTCGTGGCCGACCACCGCGCGGCTGGTGCGGGCGCAGACACTGGCCGTGGAGTCACGGCCGTACATCGAACGCGCGAAGGCGCTGGGCGGCGGGCACTGGCACGTCATGTCCCGGCATGTGCTGCCCAACGTGATGCCGCTGGTGCTGGCGCAGGCGACGCTGATGGTCTCCGCCGCGATCCTCGCCGAGGCGACGCTGGCCTTCCTCGGGCTCGGCGATCCGACGGTGGTGTCGTGGGGCGGGCTGCTCCAGGAAGCCCGGGAGGCGGGTGCGGTGAGTTCCGGAGACTGGTGGTACCTGGTGCCGCCCGGCATCGCGATCGCCGCGGTCGCGCTGTCGTTCACGCTGTGCGGGCGTGCGGTGGAGTCGGTACTCAACCCCCGGCTGGGGGTGGACCGTTGACGCTCCTGGAGGTACGCGGCCTGGAAGTGACCTACCCGGGCGGGGCCGCCGCGGTGCGCGGGGTGGACCTGCGGCTCGGTGTCGCGGGCGGCACATCCACGCCGACGCTTGCACTGCGCCCACGCGCCGTGGTTTCGGTGCTCA